>CAITNO010000147.1 GCA_903893795.1 Candidatus Hydrogenedentota bacterium
CCATTGTTCCATGTCTCGAAACACTCCTTGTTTGCTCCCGTGTCCATTCGCGGCCCAATGCCACGAAACAGACAGAGATTACCAAGGGTGCGCGCTCCCGACCGCCACAAAGGGTGCTTCACTTCTCGACCGGCGTTTACATTCCAGCACAATCCCATGTAACAACAGCAACGAGTGCATTACTGGTGAACGATTATGAAAGGGCTGCCATTACCGAGAAACTGCTGAGCATGATTGATGGTGCGAAGCAGAGCGTGTGCTTAATCTCCCCGATGTGTGAGGACAGCCGGGTCGTTCTACGTGTGATGAGTCAAGCACAGGGCATATGCCGCATATTGACCGAAATTCGAGAGCGGAAAAGTCATTCTCCCCAGTACAAGGTGCGCAAGTGGCAGCAATTGGACCGCCTCAAATGTTGTGTGCCGCGACATGTACGCAACCTCCGAGCTCTGGTGGGAAAAGGGGTCATGTGTAGAGGTACGAAGGCTTTCCCTCATGCCAAGGTTATTCTCGCAGATGGCCAGTCTGCAATCATATCCTCTGCAAATCTATCTCCGAACAGCCTTGGCGGAGGAGAAGGTTACTCCCTTGAAGCGGGATTATATATAGAAGATCCGAAGACGGTTTCCTG
The DNA here is from genome assembly GCA_903893795.1 of Candidatus Hydrogenedentota bacterium. Taxonomy (GTDB): domain Bacteria; phylum Hydrogenedentota; class Hydrogenedentia; order Hydrogenedentales; family CAITNO01; genus CAITNO01. The sequence continues at coordinate 632 of CAITNO010000147.1, forward strand.
CCTAGAGGCCCTATTCAACGGGTTGTGGGAGGGATGCCAAATACGCCAGCATATGGTTGATGGTGATGTTTCCATCACTGAAGATGTAGGAAGTCCGTTGGATGTGAATCTGCTTCGCCAAGAGGTAGGCAATGGGCTTCTGATCTGCGCGAACTTGCCTCCCAACAACGCATCACTCAGCGAGGCTCTTATTGAGTATGTACAAGAAGCGCGACGGAAGGTAACGCTGGTGGCCCTGTCGTTCTATGATACACGCGAATTGCCTACTTTGCATGATGCTCTTCTCCAGGCTATGGGAAGGGGAGTGCGTGTTCGTATTCTTGTGCGGAAGGACCATGAGTTTGGCGACAGTTGGCCAGACCCATCCACCGCGGAGCTTCAGGACGCAGGCATGGAAATCACCACGTGCACAGGCCTCCACGCAAAAGGTATTCTTGTTGACGAACAGAATTGTGGTATTTTCTCGGCAAACATTAACCCGTATTCTCTCGATCCACGACTGCCAACATCACATCTAGAGATTGGGCTCTTCGGGCCGGCAAAGCATGCTATCATGGCACCCTACGCGGCTTTCCTGACGAGACTTACGAAAGCGAATCGTGACTAGCGTTAAAATCAACGTGCTTTTTCAGAAGGCATCAGCTTCGTCGGGTCAGTTTCTTGATCTTTTTTTCGTTCCCGGGGGAGAGGTTTCTTTATTTGGGACTCCCCTGGTGAATTTTTTCGGGAACCAAAAAGTGAATTTACAGAGCGAATTTTCTGGGTAATTCGGACTGGACTGGAAGCACTGCTGAGGATGCACGGGTAATGTTAGCGGCCGCAGTTGGCGAAGGGTGTCAGGTTGCGCGCGGGGACGCAAGAAAATCCGATCAAATCCGAGTATACCAACACCCGCTATATTGGTATACTTTCGCAGGGCTTTGGTATACCCGTGCGAAAAAATACTAGAATGGCAACTACTTGACAATACTATAGTTACGGATATTCTAACAAGAAAACGTATTACCCCGTTGGGATATCCGGACGAAGCGACTACCCATGTCCTTGGTCACACACAATAATGGCTCACGCAGCGCCCGCGGTAGAAAACGTTGGCCATTTCCCTGATCTGTTCCGTCCATCTTGGCCATCATCCGTTCCTCTAATGCTTGCAACGACGCTCCCCGCCGCTGTTGACAACTCCTGCCGTCCGGTCTATTGTATGGTTATGCTCCAAACCGCCCCGACCAGGGAGGATAAACAATGTTGATACCGCGAGTTCGGCCCGTGCGGCGTCAGCGCCGCCCGGTCTATCCCACCCGTCCCGAAGTGGCGCGGGACCCCGAACTGCTCCGCCGCCACACGCCGTCGGCGTGGAGGAAGTCGACGCAGGTGACGGCCGCGCTGTCCATCCTGATCGCTTCGGGATGCAACGGTGGCGGTAATCCAAAAGGCGGAAAGGCGGAGAAAGTTGCGCCCGTCTTTGAGCACGGCGAAGGGCGCGGCGTGGTGGGGTGCGTCATGGTCACGCCGCCGGTCTTTGTCTCCGAGGAGGAGGCGCTCCAGCTCATCTCGGACGAACTGGGCAGGGTCGGACTAACCATGTCCAAGCAGAACGTGACGCTGGACAGGGTGCTTGTGCCCCGGGTCATATTCACCGGCTTCGATCCGAAGACCCAGCAGCCCAAGCGCGAGGAAAAGCAGTTTCCGCTGGTGGTTGACCTGATGGACCCGGTGAAGAGTGTGGCCGTCGAATTTGTCGGCACGCAGGACTGCCTGCAGCTCGGCGGCGAGCCTGCCCGAATAAGCATACAGGACTATGACTGCCGGGGGGTGGCGGCCAAGGTCGGCGAGGTGATTCGCCAGACCCGCAAGGCGCCCAGGATGCACTATGGCCTGTTTTATGACCCCATGCTCACGGCGAATATGCCCCCTAAGCCCAAACCGGAAACCAAGGGAAAACAGGAACCGGTAAACCCCACGGGCACGTCGAATTCGCTGGAGGTCCTCGGCGCCAAACTGCGCAACCTGGCCGCATCGGTCGAGGTGGAAGACAAGGCCAAGACCGCCGCCTGGCAGGAACAGTGTAGGCAGGTGTACGACGACGCCAAGAAGGAATCGCTCGAACTCCTCCGCGCCCAGGTGAAGGATTTCATCGAATGGCTCAAGGGCCAGGGCACAATCTAACGTCATAATGATTACACGCGGCGGAACGCACTATAGAGTGCGGCGACAGCGACGCCGCTTTGGCTGGAGTATCAAGAGCGACTTGGACACCTCAAGAGAGGCCAGACAAAGCGCTGACAAGACCTGCGGGTTCCATGCAGAGTGCGAGGGGCAGTAGAATGATGGGCGCTGAACACAGCCAAAGCGGCGGCGTTGCCGCCGCACTCCAAATCCCGGCGCTGGGTGGTTGGAGGGTTCTTGGCCCTGCTGTGCTACCATGAGGCCTTACCAGTGGAGGTCTTGTCATGGGTATGGCGGCTTTGTTGTCGGCGCTTGTGCTGTTTGCCGGGGCGGATGCCCGGCTGGAAACCACCCCCACCGCGGTCATCCTGCATTGCGGCGATGAATCGCTGGCGGTTTCGCTGGCCTGTCCCGCCCTGCGGCTGGCGGGCGTGACCGACCCTTTGGGCAGCCTGTCCCCCAAGTCGGTGACAGGCGACCTGGCCAAGGGCGATTCACTCAAGGTCGTCTATGACCCGATACAACTCCCGGCCGGTGGTGTATTGGAGGCGGAACTGGACCTGGCCTGGTCGCCGCAGGAACAGGTGCTTCGAAAGGGACTACGGCTGCGTGCGGCGGGCATCCCGGCACCCGTCAAACTGGAGGAGCTCATCTTTGACACGCTTGATGCCACGCCCGTGCAGAAGTTCCGGCCCCAGCCGCCGCAGAGCTACCCGGTGTTCATTAAAGGTTTCTTCCTGGGCGTCGAGTTCCCCGTCGCGTCAACGCGCGTCGGAGGCGGCTCGGTCATACTGGCTTCAAAACCCCTTTGCGGAATCCCTTCTGATGCCTGGTATGAAAGCCGCAAGGCCGTGTACGGTCCTGCCGAGGCCGGGCAGGAAGTGCTCGCCTTTCACCGTTACATCGAGGCGCACCGACCCGCGCCGAAGGGGCTGCATTTCAACTACAACTCCTGGTGGACCTCGCCGGTGCCCTTCACCGAGGCCGACATTCTTGGCCTGATGAAGCAGTTCGAGGACAACCTGTACAAGAAACAGGGCGTGGGGCTCGACTCGTTCACCATCGACATGGGCTGGTCCGACCCGATGGGCGTCTGGGACATCGACAAGAAACTGTTCCCCGACGGGTTCACCAAGATTCAGGCGGGTGCCGAGGCCATGGGCAGCCGCCTGGGCCTGTGGTGCTCCCCGTCGTCGTGCTATCCGCCCGCGGTGGACCCGCAATGGGCGATGGACCACGGCTATGAAAGTTTCGAGGTGCCGGGCACCACGGTGCGCCTGCTCAGCCTTGCGGGTGAGAAGTACCAGGCCAAGTATGCGTCCTCCATCGGCGGCATCGCGAAGCAATACCACCTGGGCCAGATAAAGCTCGACGGGCTCAACCCCGGCGGCGCCGATTACATGGCAGGCAACTGGACGTCGGACGCCACCGCGGAAGGCGCGTGCAAGGCCTTTGACGCGATGCGCGAAGGCAGTCCCGAGGCCTGGCTCGAAGCCACCTACAGCGCCTACGCCAGCCCGTGGTGGCTGTTCCACGTCAACTCGGTCATTGGCTGCTTCGGCGACGACTCGCCCCACGGCCGCGTCCCCTGCCCGGTCTATCGCGAGAGCTACACGACCGGTCGCGACTACTTCAACCTGCAGGGGGCCGACCGGCTGCCCTCGCCCATCCCGGCGCAGGAGATTCTCGGCGTCATCCACCAGAGCGACGAGCCATTCATGAACGACGCCGTCACCACCATCCTGCGCGGCCATGCCTTTGTGCCGCTCTATGTGAACCCAAAATACATGGACGACAACCGCTGGGCCATGCTCGCCGGGCTTATCAAATGGTCCCGCGCCAACGCGGAATTGCTGACCGCGCCGAACACACTGCCGCTGCGCCCCGCGACCTGGCTCAATAACGGCACCCCCTGGCTGTCCTTCACCGCACCCATGCCACACGAACCCTATGGCTATGCGCATTGGGCCGCCGACAGGGGCCTGGTGCTGCTGCGCAATCCATGGATCGCAGCACAGAGCTATCCTGTGAAAATAGACCTCGCCGTAAAGGGTCCTGTGCATGCCGTCAGCCTCTACCCCGAGCCGCGCGTCTACGGCGATGCACTGTATACCGGGCAGACCCTGGACGTGCCCCTTGCGCCCTATGAAACGGTCGTGCTGTCCTTCGCCACCGGCGATGCGCCGCAGGGTCTTCCCAATTCGGCAAACGCTGTGAACACAGTTCTTGCCAACACGCTTACCAAGCCCGGCATATCCTTGAGCAGTGTCGTCTTCGATGAAGTACCGCAACCCTACGGCGCCGACCACACCTCCCTCGCACCCGCCTCCGGAAAAGCCTTGGAACTGGAGGCCGACTTCCAGTTCAAAGGTGCCTTCACTGGAAGCGCCGAGCCTGCCGGCTCTTCAGCGCGCACACGTGTGCTGATCCTATTCGAAGGCAAAACCGTCCCCGAAGCCTCGGGCACGCTCCAAGTCAACGGCAAGGACATCCCGCTCCGCGCCATCCGTTCCGATGCCGGTTTCACCGCCACGGGTGCCGCCGCGCCCGAATGCTGGCAATTCCTCGAAGGCGTGCTGCCCGAAGATGGTGGCAAGGTTTCGCTGCGCGCCAGCACGCAGGACCCCAACGCCAGCGTATCGGTCTGGCTGCTGGCCGACAAGCCCGGCAAAGGCACACCCGATACGTCCAACGCCTTGCCCTCGCCCGAATGGATTTCACTGGACGGCGTCTCCTTGCTTGAACCACAGTCCGCCTCCACTGCGGGAAAAGAAGTGCACAAGACCGCGACGGTGGAGAAGATCGACGGTGTCTTCCTCGACACCCTCGATCCCGTCTCCGTCAAGCAGGGCTTCGGCGAACTCAAGAAGAACCGCAGCGTGTGGGACAAGGAGATTATGATCGGCGGAAAGCATTTCCGCCGCGGCCTCGGCACCCACGCCAACGGCGAGATCGTCTACAACCTGGACGGCAAATACCGCGCGTTCCAGGCCTGGGCTGGGCCTGACATGGCCACCAACGGCTCCATGGGCTTCACGGTGCTCGTGGACGGGCAGAAGCGCTGGGAGTCGGGCCGGATGCTGCGCGGCGACGCGGCCAAGCGCGTCGAGATCGACCTGACGAACGCAAAAGAGCTGCGCCTGGTCGTCGACGACGGCGGCGACAGCATCGGCGGCGACCACGCCGACTGGGCCGACGCGCGGCTGCTGAAGTAGGGAGCCCGCACCGAAGCCGAGCGCACCGGCTTTGGCTGTCATCCAAACCCCGGTGATATGATAGGTGTTGGGTTGGTGCGTTGCGCCTTGCTTTGCAAGACTTCACGCACCCCACTTTCGGACCTTGTTCGGACATTATCGTAAGGAGGGTTTTGGACCATGACAGGACAGGAAGCGGCCGCAATTGTGCGCCAGGAGCGCAGGTGTCTGACGCATATTCTCCAGGCGTACCCGCCGGACAAAGGCGGGTTCGTCCCCGCGCCGGGCATGATGACCGCGGCGCAGCAGGTCAACCATGTCGCCCAGACGATTCGCTGGTTTGCCAAGGGCGCCTTCGGCGGCGGATTCGACATGGACTTCGAAAAGATGGAGGCGGATAACCGCGCGGATATCACCTGGAACGAGGCAACGCGCAGGATCAACGCCGCCTACGACGATTTCATCGCCTTCCTGGAAACACTGAGCAACGGCAAACTCGATGTGCCCATGCCCGCCAACCCCATTGCCCCGGAGGGCGCGCCGCGCTCGGTTGTCATCTTCGCCCAAAACGATCATACGGCCCACCACCGCGGCGCGCTGTCGGTCTATCTGCGCCTGCTCGGCGTGGTTCCGCCGATGGTCTACGGGTGAGGTCCGCCACGCTCAAGCGCGCGCACCGGTCCATCGCGGCCTGGGGGGAAACAGGGGACAGGACAACGAAAACTCTGCAATTCGATAAATGGGGAAAAACGGGCCGTATTGCAGTTACAACCCCGCGCCGCGCTTTGACTTGCGCAATATGGCCGTGCTAGGATTAGGATCCTTTTGTGTGATCCCGCGCCGGTCTTCGGCGGCAAATCGGGTAGGGCTGAAATCGCGATTTCGCACGGAATGTACCTATCATGTTCATTGGAAGCCAGACCACCAGCACCCTTTTGGACGTCTTCCGCACCGGCCTCACGGAGGTGATTCGCGCCACGGGACTTCCCGCGGAGGTCAAGTTCAACTGCGAGTACTGTTCCATTATCGCGAAGGGCGCGGACATGTCGAACCGCATCGACATGATGCGGATCATCCTCATGGCCAAAAACGCCGTTCCGCAGGAGGAACTGGACAAGGCCCTTACCTCCACGCGCGTGAACGGCCGCATCAAGTACGAGGAGGGGCTCATAAAGATTACCCTGCCCCCCTTCGAATGGCGCCAGCTTCCGGCGCTGCTGCCCGTCGACGCGCTCGTTGAGCATTACTGCAAGCATTCGCTGCGCTCTCAAACCTGGGAGCTGGCGGTGGAGTCCTACACCGATTCGGACTTCAACATCAACGTGCTCATCGAGGAGATGAAACGCTGCAAGGCGTCCGATCTCCATCTGCGCGCAGGCAACAAGCCCTTCATCCGGGTGGACAACGAACTTCAGGCGCTGGAGCACTGCCCCGCCCTCACCGCCGAGGACATGCACAAGTTCATTTTCCAGCTCGGCGGTCCGAGCGAAATCCGCCTGCTGGAAACGGAGCGGGAATCGAGCTTCCAGTACCACGCCGTGGGCGTGGGCTACCTGCGCTGCAGCGGCTATGTCAAGCAGGGCGCCATGGGGTTGGCCATCCGCCTGATCCCCGAAGCGCCATTGCCGTTCACGGCGCTGAACATACCCGATGTGGTTGCCGCAGTGTGCTATAAGCACCGCGGCCTCTTCCTCGTTTGCGGTGTGACCGGCTCGGGCAAGTCCACCACGCTCGCCGCCATGATTGATTACATCAACGAGCGCAGGCGCTGCCACATCATCACGGTCGAGGACCCCATCGAATACGTGTACACCGACAAGAGCAGCATCATCTCGCAGCGGCAGGTGGGGCGCGACACGCACTCCTTTGCCAACGCCCTGCGCGGCGCGCTGCGCGAAGACCCGGACGTGATTCTCGTGGGCGAAATGCGTGACATCGAGACCATTCGCGCGGGCCTGAGCGCCGCCGAAACGGGCCACCTCGTGTTCAGCACGCTGCATACCACGACGGCCGTGGACACCGTAAACCGCATGATCAGTTACTTCCCGCAGACCGAGCGCGACCTGATTCGCCAGGAAATCGCCTACACGCTCCAGGGCGTGGTGTGCCAGCGCCTGCTCAAGCGGATCGGCGGCGGCCGCATCCCGGCGGTGGAAATTCTGCTCGGCGGAAAGCCCATCGTGCGCGATGCCATCCTGGACGGCGACCTCGACAAGCTCTACGGCATCATCGAAGTGGACAGCGACATGCGCAGCTTTGACCAGTACGCCGTGGAACTCTTCCAGAAGGGCCTCGTCACCCGCGAGGAGGCCATTTCCGCCTGCGCCAACGAGGAGGGCTTTGCCCGCGTCATCTCCGGCATCAAGTCCACCGAAGGCCGCAAGCTGCTCAAGTAATTCTTGCCGGGGCCACGACGGCTACCAGTAGGTGTAGAAGTACAGCTCGGTCACCCAGCACTGGAAGGCCAGGAAGCCCAGCATACCCCACAGCGGCTCCGCCGACCGCGCCTTTCCGCACATCCCCGCCACCGCCACGGCCGCCGGACCAATCAGGAACGGAAACAGGTACAGCGCCGACCGTTCCCCCTCGCCCCGGGCAAGATAGAGGAAATTCAACACCACGGCCGCCAGCGCAAAGGCCGCAAGGGTCGCCCGCGGCCCAGGTCCGGCGACTCTTTCTTCCTCCCCTTCCGCGCGCCTCAGCATAATTACCCGGCGCAGGAACAGCAGCGACACGGGTATGCCCGCGAAGTAGAACCAGGTTGCCGGATTGAAGAACAGACGGAAGGTCCAGCCGGGATAGCGCGGTGTGAACTGGTCAAGGTTGTACTGATCCAGGTCGAACTGCGCTTTCGCCGCGCGCAGGGCGGCGAAATAATCAAAACCCGACCAGAACCGAACCAGCCCGTGCACGGCCAGAAACGCGGCCAGCATCACCACGGCGGTGCGCACCACGGCCCCGCGCGACTCCGGACGCGTCAAGGCAAAGAGCCCCGCCAAGGCGAAATAGACTCCCACCCCCACGAGTGAAAAGGACAGCAGCGTCGCCAGTGCGTAAGCAACACCGCCCGCGAACGCATGCCATGAGCGCCCCCCGCGCAATGACCGCTCAAATCCCCACAGGGCCGTCAACGTGAACGGCGTGAATAGAATGTCCGCGCTGGTGGCCGTGAACAGCACTACCGAGGGAACCAGCGCATACACCAGTATCCCCGCCAGCGCGGTGCGCGCGCCAAAACAAGACCGCAGCCAGCCATACAGCGGAAACACGCCAACCGTTCCCAACAGCGCCGTGGCCAGCGAAAGGGCCAAAGGGTCGGAGGTGACGACCCACGACATCACCCACAGCAATGCGATCGGCCCGGGTGGATGCACCTTGGCGTGCATGGACAGGTAGGGCCGCACCTGCGCATAACGGGCAAAGAGGTCATGAATCGTGCCTGTCTTGCCGATATCGCCCACGTACTCATAGGCCGCGCGTTCGTAGGCCTGCGAAATCCCCTGCAATCCATGGCGCAGCATGGCCACCGTGCAGGCAAAGAAGAACAGGAACACCGCCGTCGCCGCCACCACCCGCCGTGTCTCCGCCGTGTCCGGTTCGAGACCGAAGCCCGCCAGCGCGGCCGGAACGGACGACCGTGCCAGCACGGCCAGAAAGCCAAAGAACACCACCAGCGGGCCGAGGTGCCAGCAGTATTCGCGCAACGTGGCGATCAACCACGGCGCTGCGCCACCGGGTGCAGTCCCCATCTGCACCGCGGCCAGCGCGGCCAATCCTCCCAGCCCGAGCGCGAGCATAACCACCGCACCCCGGCCAAGCTGCGCGGGACGCAGCCCGGTCCGGCGCCTGACAAGGAGGGAGGCCAGCGCGCTTGCCCAAAGCACCAGAAGCGGCACCAGCGGCGTGGAGAATGCGGGCAGATAGAGAGCATAAAAGGGTGTTGGGTGCTGGTAGATGCTTTCCACCCCCAGAATCCACAGGACCGCCATGCCAAGCAGGAACACCGCCAGCACCGTAAGGCTCGCGCGAAACAGTATTCTCCCGGTGGTCATGCCCATGGAATTCATGCGCCCATTATGCCCCGCGCAGGGGAAGAAAATCATGTGTCGCACGATGGTCGCGACGGAAGAGCAGGACACAACAAGTCTGACCTGCATCCTGATTCATGACGGCATGTCTTAAGTCCCCTTCGAAGGAATACTTGGGACCTGCGTGCTATATCATCTTGTTCGGGTACAAGCCTGAGAATCGTGCCTGCTGTCATGTGAACCAAGGACCCGGCCGACGGCCTGCCTTAAGTCCCCCTTCGAAGGGGGATTTAGGGGGATGTGGGTCTTGCATCGCCCCGCTCTTCCGCGTAACGCAGGCGCCTGTGTCCGGCCTTGGAATACGGGGGACACAGATCCATCACGCCCGCAACGGATGCTGACGCTCCTCCAGCGGCAGCGTTACACGTTTGCCGCTGATGTGCGAGGCGAACACGGCCGAAACCATTTCGAGCGATGCGCGGCCTTCCTGCAGGCTTGCGGCGGGCGCGCGACCTTCGCGGATGGCGGCGATCAGGTCGCCGGTGATGGGGGCGTAACGGTCCGCGGAGGGATGGACAATGGTGGTGACGGGCGCATTCGGCAGCGGTTCCCAGCCAATGCCCTTTTCCGCGTCGGGCAGCCAGGCCGGGCCGCGCAGCACGCGAATCAGCGGAACAAAAGGCGCGCCTTCCATGCGGATGCTGACGACCCCGGTGGTGCCGTACACATCAATCCCCCAGCGGTTGCCTTTCTCGCCGCTGTTCTTGACGGTGCTATAGCTCCCGGTAACGCCGTTGTCAAAACCGAACACGGCCTGAATGGTGTCGCCAATGATGGGACCGAGCGGTTCCGTGGCCTCGTGAATGTCCTCCCGCGTGGCCGGCCTGCCGTTGGCCAGCGCCGTGGCCTGGCACCAGCGCGGAACGCCGGAAAAGCAGCGCATCAGGTCAAAGAGATGGGCGCCGAGCACCACCATGTCCTCGCCCCCGGAGCGGTGATCCTCCTTGCCCCGCGCGCGCAGTTCCATGACCTGTCCGACCAGTCCCTCACGTACCATCTTGATGGCGTGCAGCACCTCCGCCGTCCGGTGCCAGTTGAAGGCAATGGCCCACTTGAGCTTCTTCGCCTCCACCGCCGCAATCATCTCGTCGGCCTCGGCGAGCTCCGTCGCCAGCGGCTTCTCAATGAATCCGTGCGCGCCGCAGGCGGCCGCCGCCAGCACGTACTCCTTGTGGTGTATCGTGCAGCGCGGAGCCACCGTCACCAGGTCGGGCCGCTCCTTTTCCAGCATGTCGCGGTAGTCGGCATAGGTCCGCTGCGCATGGCATTCCGCGGCGCGTTTGACCCGTCCGCCCTCGTCCGGATCGCTGAGCCCCACAATCTCCACATCATCGCGCAACTCCCACGCAAGATGCTGGTCATGGCCGTACCCGCCCAGCTTGGTGTCTCCGATGATGCAGATGCGCAGCTTCTTTTCCGGTACCGCCTGGGCGAACACCGTTCCCCCGGCCGCCAGCGCGGCCGCCCCCAAAAACCCACGACGGGAAATGCTCATGTCCGGCTCCTTTCGTTTCATTGCAGGCCTCGGACATTATAGCCCAAGGTCCAGGACGGGCAGTTCCCCTTGCCCCCAAATTGTTCGTCTCCGCGGGAGAAGTTGTTTCTTCCGTTCTTTCATCCGGCCCCCGCAAGGGGGCAAACAATAGTAGCCACGGGTGGAGCGAAGCGGAACCCGTGGAAAATTGGGTCTTATCCCATTGTCCCCGGAGGGGGCAAACAAGGTGTCAGCGGATGGCCCTCAGTGGTTCGCCCCCTTCGGGGACGGTTCCATTTTGTTCCGTTGACCACGGGTTTCGCTTCGCTCCACCCGTGGCTATTGTTGTGCAGCCCTTCCGCGACCGTTCAACAACACGTTTCGCATGTATTCCGCGGCGATGTATTCCGCGACGATTGAAGAAGCACTGCCGTATCTCTATACTTGCTGGCAACAAGGAGGTTCAGGACATGTGCGTCAGGGGTCTTGTGGGACTTGCTTTACTGCTCTCGTACTCCACACTCGCCGCGGCAGATGGCGGCTACTTTCATGCGCGTTCACAATATGCCACACAGAAACCGCCTGAAATCCCCATGCAGCAGGCGGTAATCTCCTACAAGGACGGCGTTGAGCGGCTGCTCATCGATTCGACGCTCAAGGGCGATGGCACCGACTTTGCTTGGATTGTGCCCATCCCCTCGGAACCGACCGCGCTGGACAAGGCATCGCCGGCGATAACCGCCATTCTCTCCCAACAACATTGGGTGGACATTACCCACTTCCAGATAGCGGAAGTCTCTATCAGGGCTCTTGTCAGTTTCCTTCCAATGCTATTGGTTGTGGGTGTCGCCGCTGCCTTCTTGTTCTTTGCCGCCACAAGACCCTCTTTCTTAAGAAACATCTTGATAATCCTATTGTTGGCAATGGTACTTTTCTCAATTATGGTCCCGAATGCGGGCCATCACGGCGGAAATTCGTCCACGGCCGTCGCCGTGCCAGGTGTCGATGTGGAGGATGCCTCCACCGTCGGGAACTATGAAGTGTCTGTGCTGGCGGCCATCAACGCCCAGGCCCTCAACCAGTGGCTGATCGCCAACGGCTATGAGGAACTCCCAGGGCAGTATGGGGTCAACATCGCCAATGAATATGCCAAAGAACACTGGCACTTTGTCGCCGCAAAACTGCACCGGGAAGGGCAGGGGCTGAGCCGCCCGCATCCGCTTATGATTACCTTCCCGGCCAAGACACCCGTCTATCCAATGCGCCTGACCGCGCTGGCGGACTCGGCGCTCTATCTTGAACTGTACATAATCGCAGACGGTACGGCTAGCGTTCCCGGCATGGTTTGCGACTTCAGTGACACATTCAGCCGGTTTCTTCCGAAGGAGGAGGACTCCACACTAGCGCCGGGATCGACCCCTGCACATCCGGATTGGATCAGCCGGAATCTCCCGAAGGCGGAGGACTCCACTGAACCCGTGTTTCCCGAATTCTATGGTAAGTACTCCGGAATGATCTTCAAGATGCCGCCTTTGCAGTCCCTGATGTGGCCCAACTGCACACTGACTAAGCTGTCGGCGACGGTTGAACCTGACCAAATGGAGAATGACTTTCAGGTGACGGTTGGCGCTTCCTCGTATGTGAAGCGCCACTTGTATTCCGGCCAAGGCGCAACGTCCGTTGCCATTCTCGTGGGAATTCTTGCCTGGGTGCTGTTCTTGCTGATGACGGGCAAGCACTCGCCGACCAAGCGTCAGTGCACCGGCAAGGATCAGGCGGTCCTGAGTTTCCTCTGGAGCAGGCTGCGCTACATTTTCCACGTGATCTGTTTTTTAGTTTTTGTGGGACTGGCCGCCGCGGGTGTCGGCACGATAGTATACCTGTTACTTCCCAAGACGGAGGTCCATGTCTCTTGGCGTTCAGACGACTTGTACTCGGACTTTGAAGAGGCCATGAGCGCGTTGGAGACACAGGGGCCGTCACTGCTTGCGGGAAAGACGGAGGCTGAGGTCGCGCGCGTCGTGGACACCACCTTCCCGAAACTCAGACGCTACTATGATGTCTTGAAGGATGAGACGGGGCTCTTTGTGCGCGTATACAATGCCAATCCGGATCGGGAAGCAGAACCCACCGATATCCGCGTGCCACAGGCAACACAACCCGAGAAGGCCCCTCCTCCCGATGTGAACGAAACGCCGAAGTAGATCGCCCTTCTTTGGACTGTTGTGACAACAACGTCGCGTCGGCCAAAACGAAAGCCTTCCCGGAAAGCCCGAGCGGTGTCGTTGCCACCGAAGTCCAAAGTAAACCGCCGCCGGTACGGGTCCGGCGGCGGCACGTGTTTTGTCTTTGCGCGGCGCGGTCAGGCCTTCTTCTCTTCCTGCGCCATTTTGGTGTACTTGCCAATGATCCCGGGGATCTGGTCAGGCTCCACACCGCCATAGACCTTCTCCTCAATCATAACCACCGGTGCCAGTCCGCAGGTGCCCAGGCAGCGCGTGGCCTCCAGCGAGAACAGCTTGTCCTTGGTCGTCTCGCCAAAATGAACGCCCAATTCCTCCTGCAGCCGGTCGGCGATGCGCTCGGCGCCCTTGACATAGCAGGCCGTGCCCAGGCACACGCTGATCATGTACTTTCCGCGCGGTTCCAGGCGGAAGAAATGGTAGAAGGTGGCCACGCCGGTCACACGTGACGTCGGCACCTGCAGGAGCTGCGCCACCGCATCCATCTGGTCGGGGCCCAGGTAGCCGTAGTGACCCTGAACCTTGTGCAGCACTCGGATAAGCTGGCTCTGCACATGGTCACCCTTGACACAATCAGCAATGAATGCGACGATTTCGGGCGTCAGTGCCGCTTCGGCAACGGCCCGCACTTCTTCACGGTTGTCAGTGTTTTTGGTGGCTGTGCTCATCAGCGTATTCCTCTCGGCAGTCTGGGGGCATAGTGCGTGTGCAGCAGGTGGTGGGCCTTTTCGCCACCCGGCTCGCCCAGGTAGTTGGCATAAATGGCCTTGATGGCCGGATTGTGGTTGGAACTGCGCAGTTCCTTCTGCACATCAATGGCGTACAGCGCGGCTGCCCGCCTGGCAAGCAGTTTCGGGTCGAGAATGGTGTAGCCCGCAGGCGGATAGGGCTGGCCGCCACCGCCGATGCAGCCGCCGGGGCAGGCCATGATTTCGATGATGTGGAACTGCTCCTCGCCCTTGACGACCTTGTCGAGCAGTTTCTTTGCGTTGTTCAGTCCGTTCGAGATGCCGACGCGCAGCGTCAAATCATCATTGACTTTCAGTTCGCGAACGCGGAGGCCTTCCACGGCGCGCACCTCGACAAACTCCATGTTTGCGGGCGGCGCACCGGTGACCACTTCGACTGCCATGCGCAGCGCCGCCTCGAGCACGCCGCCGGTGGTGCCGAAAATGTCCGCCGCACCGGTGGAGTCGCCCATCGGCGAATCGAACTCCCCGTCGTCGAGCGCGGCCATATTGATGCCATAGCTCTTGATCATATAGATGAGTTCGCGCGTCATGATGACCGCATCCGTCGCCGGCGTGCCGTCGGGCATGGTCAGTTCGGGGCGGCGCGACTCAAATTTCTTGGCCGTGCACGGCATCACGGACACCACGAAAATGTCCTTCGGGTCAATGCCTGCCTTTTCGGCGTAATACGTCTTGATCAGCGCGGACATCATCGACATGGGCGATTTGCAGGAGGAGGCGTTCGGAATAAGCTCCGGATAGAATCGCTCCAGGAAGTTCACCCAGCCGGGGGAGCAGCTTGTCAGCAAGGGCAGGCGCTCGCCCTTCTGCAGACGGCCAAGAAACTCCGTGGCCTCCTCGATAATCGTCAGGTCGGCGGTGAAGTTGGTGTCGAACACCTTGTCAAAGCCCAGGCGCCGCAGCGCCGTGACCATCTTGCCCGCCGCCGGGGTGCCCGGCTTCATGCCGAAGCCCTCGCCGATGGTCGCGCGGATGGCCGGGGCCGTGTGGACGACCACGTGCTTGGTCGGGTCGGCCAGCGCCTGCCACACGTTTTCGGTATAGCTCTTGCCGATGAAGGCCGCCGTCGGGCACGCGTTGACGCACTGGCCGCACTGGATGCAGACCGAGTCGTCCATGTTTGCGTCGAAGGCCGGCGAGACGAAGGTCTTGAAGCCCCGCGAATGCTGGCTCAGGTTCTCGATGCCCTGCACCTCGGCGCAGACCCGCACGCAGCGGCCGCAGAGAATGCACTTCTCCGGGTTGCGCACGACGGACGCGCTCGAGTTCTCAATCGGAAAGCGCTTGCGCTCGCCGGAGAACAGGTGTTCGCGCACGCCCAGGGTGTACGCCAGGTTCTGCAGCTCGCAGTTGCCATCGCGATCGCAGGTTAGGCAGGCGCGCGGATGGTTGTCCAGCAGCAGTTCCACGATGTCGCGCCGCGCCTGGCGGATCGCCGGACTGTTGGTCTGCACCTCCATGCCCTCGGCGCACTTGGCGCTGCACGCGGTCACGTAGCCGTTGGCACCCTTCACCTCCACGATGCACACACGGCATGAACCCTGCATGCTCAGTTTCGGGTGGTAGCAAAGACGCGGGATTTTGACTCCCAACGATTTTTCGGCGGCCTCCATGATCGTCGCGCCCTTTGCCGCAACCACCTTGACGCCGTCGATGGTCAGATTTACCGTTTGCTGCTCGCTCATAAGTCACCTTTGTCTTCCGGCCCTGCCGGTATGTCGCTCTCAAGCCGTCCGCCGCCGCCCCGGGGGGACTACAGCCGGTTCACCGCGTCGAAGCGGCACACGTCGAAGCAGCGGCCGCATTTGATGCACTTGCCCTTGTCGATCTTGTGGGGTTCCTTGCGCACGCCGGTGATGCAGTCTGCCGGGCAGTTGCGCGCGCACATGGTGCAGCCGACGCACTTCTCCGCATCAACCTCGTAACTGATCAGCGCCTTGCACTTGCGCGAGGTGCAGGTCTTGTCGTGGATGTGCGCCTCGTACTCGGCGCGGAAATGCCGAATCGTGCTCAGCACGGGATTCGGCGCCGCCTTGCCCAGTCCGCACAGGGACGCGTTCTTCACCAGCATCGCCAGGCGTTCCAGCTTCTCGATGTCGTCCGCCTCGCCCTTGCCCGCCGTGATGCGCTCCAGGATCTCCAGCATCCGCTTCGTGCCCTCGCGGCACGGCGTGCATTTTCCGCACGACTCGTCCTGGCAGAAGGTGATGAAGAACTTGGCCACATCGACCATGCAGTCGTCCTCGTCGAGGACGATCATGCCGCCGCTGCCCATGATGGAGCCCATCTTGCCCAGCGTGTCGAAGTCGATCGGCGTGTCCAGAAATTCGGCGGGAATGATGCCGCCCGCCGGACCGCCGGTCTGCACGCCCTTGAGCGCCTTGCCCTTGGGCACGCCGCCGCCGATGTTGTTGACCACCTCGCGGATCGTGGTGCCCATGGCCACCTCGACCAGGCCGGTGTGGCTGATCTTGCCGGCCAGCGCAAACACTTTGGTGCCCCCGCTCTTTTCCGTGCCCACTTTGCGGAACCAGTCCGCGCCAAACACCAGCAGGGCCGGGATGTTTGCAAACGTTTCAACGTTGTTGATCACCGTGGGCTTGCCCCACAGGCCGCTCTCGGCCGGGAACGGGGGCCGGATGCGCGGCTGGCCGCGCTCACCCTCGATGGAGTGAATCAGCGCCGTCTCCTCGCCGCAGACAAAGGCGCCCGCGCCAAGCCGTATCTCCAGATCCAGGCTGTAGCCCGAACCGAGGATGTTCTTGCCAAGCAAGCCGTTCTTGCGGCATTCGGCGATGGCGTGCTCAATGCGCCGGATGGCCAGAGGGTATTCGGCGCGCACGTAGAAGAAGCCGCGCGTCGCGGCAACCGCGTAACCGCCGATGATCATGCCCTCAATCACGCTGAACGGGTCGGATTCGAGCATGCTGCGGTCCATGAACGCGCCCGGGTCGCCCTCGTCTGCATTGCAGAGGATGTAGCATTCCTTCTTGACGTTCTGACGCGTCAGCTTCCACTTGAGCCCCGTGGGGAATCCGCCGCCGCCGCGTCCCCGGAGCTGGGCATGGGTCACCTGGTCGATCACCCAGTCGGGGTCGCCCTTGGCCAGCACGTCGCCCAAAGCCTTGAATCCGCTGTACTGAATGTATTCGTCCAGGCTCTCGGGATTGATGACGCCGGCATTGCGCAGGGCAATGCGCTTCTGGCGGTTGAAGAAGACCACGTCGCCGTAGAGGTCGAAGAAACCCTCGTTGATGGAGGCCTCGTTGCTGACCAGATCCTGAACGACCCGCCCGTCTTTGAGGTGCTCGCCGATGATGCGGGTCACATCGTCCACGGTCTTGACGTTGTAAACGATGGAATCAGGCCGAACCAGCACGCTGGTGGTGTTCGCCTCGCGGCGCATGGAACAGAATCCCAGGCAGCCCGTGGAGATGATCTGCACCTTCGCGGCATCGAGACCGGCGATGGCGAGCTGTTCGCGGAAGGTCTTGACCGTGCTGCCGTTGACGCAGCAGCCGCAATGCTGCGCATCGCACACCAGCACCTGGTAATCGGGCGCGCTGGTGGGGCGGTCAAGGACCTGCTCGCCCATCAGTTCGCCGCCCAGCACATGGTGCATGAAGATCTCGTGGGCCTTGTCCCGGTCCACCTGCTGGTATTTCACCGGCATTTTGCCGGGGACGAAGATGCCCACTATGGGCTCGCGGCTGCAGCGTCCGGTGCAGCCGGTCATGTGCAGCACAATATCCTTGCGTCCGCTGGTGCGGATGCTCTTCTCGAACTCCTGCCAAACTTCCTGAGCGCCCGCCGCGTTTTCGCACGTCGCCGACCCCACCTGTATCCGGGTTATGTTCTCCGGATAGGCCTCGGTGAGCCGCGCCTTGGCGGCGGTGACCAGTCCCTGGTACGTATTGAGCACGGTTGTGTTCATGGATACCCCGATTCTCGCAGTGGTTTGCCGAAGGCGCGCGCATCGCGCCTGTGTAGAATAAACTTAACTTTGACTTGATGCGCGGACCACTAGACCCAAAAGGACCCCGAGACCGCGCACTTGGGTTTACGGCAAGATTTTATTGTTTTGAGGGGGGGTGCATTCAACACATTCTTTTGGTAAGCATACTGAACAGTTGCAAATAAACTTGGAACAATTGATTTTATGGAAAAACCATAGACAATGTCATGTGAAAAAAGGAAATAAACCCCGTATAGTGGGAAAGGAAAACCACTTCGTTACGGCGCTTAAGGCAGGTAGGCTTGGGGGTTGACCGGCTGCTGGTTCTTTCGAACTTCGTAGTGCAAATGGGGGGTGCTGGCATTGCCGGTGCTGCCCACGGCGCCGATAATCTCGCCGCGCTTGACCACTTGGCCCTCTTTGGCGAATTCTTTGTCCAAATGGGCGTAGTAGGTGGACATGCCGTTTTCATGGTCAACGATCATCACGTTGCCGTAATTGCCGTCCCGTCCGGCAAAAGTTACTTTGCCGTTGGCCGCAACGCGCACCGGAGTGCCCTTGGCGGTGACCATGTCAATCCCTTTGTGGATATGCCCCCTGCTCTTGGAACCGAAAGTGGAGGTCACGTACATATTCTTGGGATTGACCGGGGAAATGGAGGGCAGATTGGGCGGAATTTTGCGGTTCGCCGCTTTGGGCGACCGCTCCTGGTCTGAGGGCCAAGGTCCGCGCTCATGAGCGCAGCCCTGACTGATTGCGATGACGGCGGCAAAAAACAACACCAGCCCGTATCGTAGCGTACTTTTCAGCCCATACATGCCTTGGAAGAACTCCCGTTGGCCTTGACGATGGCACTTTAGCACACCCTTTTCGGGTGGTGCAACCCGGAGAACAGGGCAATCGTGCCTCTTTAAGCCCGTCGCAGGACCACCCCCAGGGCATGCCGAGTCAGGCCAACGGGCACAGCGGACACCGTGTCCAACTGCGCGCACAACCGGATGTCGGACTCTTTGTGGATGGCGCGGAGCTTTTCAGCGTGCGGCGCGCTTTCGAAAAGCGCCTCTATCCCTTCCGCGAAAATTCTCGGCAACCACTGACTATACATTCCTTGTCCTTCGCCGATGTGCGCCCGCAGGCCGCGAACCAGCGCCGCCTCCAGTGCGCAGCGGCCGAGGGCCACCGCGGCCACCCAGTCCTCCTGGGCATCGAAATGAGGATCGCCCATCAGCCCGGCGGGCACGATGACGATGTCTGTTCCGGCTGCTTCGGCCCGGTCCAACGCGATGCCCATGGCCGCCGTGGCATTGGTCGGCGCTCCCATCAGCACGGCCTCCGCACCCCAAGCCTCCACCAGTCTGCCAGCGCCCGTCGTCGTGGTGAATATGACCCGCCTGCCGGAGGCAAACCCCGCTTCGGCGGGGCTGTTGCCGTAGTCGAAACCCTCCGGGGGTAGACCGCCGCGCTCGCCATAAAGCAGCGCATCGGGCCAGTCGGCCCGCGCGGCAAAGGCCTCCTCCACCTCGCGCACCGCAAGAATCTCCCGTGCGCCCGCCTCCAGCAGGGCCGCCGCCGTGGCGCTGGCGCGGAGCGCGTCCACAATCACCGCCACGGCCCCGTTTTCCCGTGCAAAGGCGCAACCCGGCGCGCCCTCAATAATGTGAATGTTCATAACGCTCCAAAAAAAATGTAGAACAGGCGCCCTCGCCTGTCACCCCTGGGCATCTGTTAGATCCCGACAGCCGGGGGCGGCTGTCCCACATGTGCCCGTATGCGGCGGGATGATACCATAGGACACCGGCGCAGCGCCGCCGCGAACAAGGAGTACCAGACCATGTCCTTCAATTCAAAACGCTATGACAATATGACATACCGCCGCTGCGGCCGCAGCGGACTGCAACTCCCCGCCGTGTCGCTGGGACTCTGGCACAATTTCGGCACACGGGCCGACCATGACAACTGCCGCGCCATGCTGCGCACCGCCTTTGATCTGGGCATCACCCATTTTGACCTGGCCAACAACTACGGCCCCGAGCCGGGCGCCGCCGAGTCGCGCTTTGGCCAGATTCTCCAGCAGGATTTCGCCGGTCACCGCGATGAACTGGTCATCTCCACCAAGGCGGGCTACCACATGTGGCCCGGTCCCTACGGCGAGTGGGGCAGCAAGAAGTATCTGGTTTCCAGTCTGGACCAGTCGCTGAAACGGATGGAGCTGGACTATGTGGACGTCTTCTACTCGCACCGTCCCGACCCGGACACCCCGCTGGAGGAAACCATTGGCGCGCTTGACCAGATTGTGCGGCAGGGAAAGGCGCTCTACGCGGGCGTCAGCAACTACCGGGGTGTGTCCTTTGTGAAAGCCTCCGAACTGGTCCAGCGCCGCGACTGGACGCCGCTCACGCTGCATCAGCCCCGCTACAGCATTTTCGACCGCTGGATTGAGGCCGACCTGCTCCAGCACACGGCAGCATACGGAACCGGGGTGATTGTGTTTTCACCCCTGGCCCAGGGGCTGCTCTCCGACAAGTACCTCGACCCGGCCAATCCGATCCCCGAACAGTCGCGCGCCGCCGATCCCGACGGGTTCCTGCAAACACATCAGATAACGCCGGAAAAGGTGGACCAGGCGCGACGGCTGAACGGGATTGCCCTGCGTCGGGAACAGTCCCTGGCGCAGATGGCCATTGCATGGACCCTGCGCGACCCGCGCGTCACCAGCGCGCTCATCGGCGCGCGCACCCCGGCGCAAATCACCGAATGCGTCGCAGCGTTGGAGCACCTGCACTTCGACGCCGAGGAACTGGCGGAGATAGACGCCATCGCGCCGAGATAGCACAGTTGTGCGGTAGGGTGCGTGAAGTGGCGCGAAGCGCCAAGAAACGCACCAAGTCTGGTGTACGGGCAAACGCCACGGAACGCGCCTGTTTTGGCGATGACCGGGTGCGCGGGACGGTGCGTTCCGTGGCGCTTCGCGCCACTTCACGGCACCCTACTGCATCGGCACCCAGCGGGGATGATCGGCGCCGCGGTTGTCCAAGCCTTTGCTGAGTTCGCGCTGGCCGGTGCCATCGGCATTCATGACCCAGATGGACGGGTTGCCGCCGCTCTTTGCGCGGCAAAAGATGATCTGTTTGCCGTCGGAGGAGTCGCTTTGTCGGAAATCCCAGACCCCTTCGCCGGGTTGGGTGATTTTCGTGACCGCGCCATCTTTGGGGTCGATTTTGCAGATTTCCGTGCCGCCTTTGGCGAATTCAGGCTTGAAATCGCGGTTGAAGTGGTCCGTGTCGGGCCGTTGAGGCTGGAATTCCCAGGCTGTTTTCGCGCCGGGCAGGCGGTGCGAGCACAACACCCTGCCGTCGCGCGACCACACGGGCACATTTGAACCGTTGCCATGGTTGTCGGCCGGACCGTAGGTGGCGGCAAACCAGAGGGCCTGGTCCTTGGTCAGCAGGCGCTGTTCCGAGCCGTCGGGACGGCTGAGATACAGGTCAGACCAGTCGTGACCGGGGTCCTGGTGGTAAAGACAGTCCTGAAAGATGAGCCACTGGCCGTCGGGGGACCAGCAGGGACAGAAATAGAGGTGTTCGGGGTCGCCGACAATTTTTGAGCGGTTGCCCCCGTCGATGTCACTGACCCAGATTTGGTAGCCCTGCGGACTGGCGAGATGGTAGGCCACGCGGCGGCCGTCGGGGCTGAGATTGAGCCCGTAGGGCATGCCCTCTTCGGCGCGGGTGAACTCTTTCGCGTCGGAACCGTCGAGGTTCATGCTGAAAATCTGTCCGGCCCCGTTGCGCACCACCTGCATGAGGATGCGGTGGTCGTTGAGCAGCAACTGTGGCGTGTAAAAGGGCGCCATGCGGTCTTTTGTGGCGACCTCGGTCAGCGAACCGCTGTCAAGGTCATGCACCCAGATATGGCAGTGCGTCTTGTGGTAGTACTGGTCGAAGGGCTTGCCCGGCCCGTCGAGGCGCGGTTCCATGCTCAAAAACAGCACCCGGTGCCCGTCGCTGAAAAAGCCGCAGGGCTGCCAGGTGGCCTGGTTGGGCACATCAAAGGCGAACCAGCGCAGGCCGGTGCCGTCGGCGTTCATCATGGCCGTTTTGCCCTGCGAGGTGAAGAAGAAGCGCCCGGGACCGCCCTTCGCACCCTGCGTTTGCGCTGCCGTTTTGCATGAAGTAGCCACCGCGAAGGGCGCCAAAGCCGCAGTTGTCAAGAATTGGCGGCGGGAGATGTTGAACTTCATGGGGCTGGGATTTCCTTCCTTAGCGTACACAAATATCGTCGTTGCGAGCGAAGCGAAGCAATCTTTTGAAACGGTATCCCACGCATCGGATCACAGTGCCAAGAGATTGCTTCGCTTTGCTCGCAATGACGGCGCTCTTTTGAGTCCTTAATGGCTTCTACTTTCCGGGCGGATTGAAGAATGGATTGAATTCTTTTTCGACGCCGATGGTGCTGGACGGGCCGTGACCGGTGCAGATGAGCCAGTCATCGGGCAGCGAGAAGAGCTGTTCCCGAACAGTATTTATTTCGAGCTGTTTGTCACGGTCGTTCGTGGTGCCGCCGATGGATCCGCAAAAGAGGGCATCGCCGGTGAACACCGCGCCGGGCAGGACAAGGCTGATTGACTCGGGCGTGTGGCCGGGTGTTTCCACCACGCGCCCCTTCGCCGCACCCAGCGTTATTTCATGTCCAGCCTTCACGACAACGGTGGCGATGCCGCCCGGCAGGGGCGCGGCGGCATAGACGGGCACGGGATGCCTGGCCAGCAGAGCCTCCAGGCCGTCCACATGGTCGTAATGCGCATGGGTGATGAATACGGCGGTCAGACGCAACCCGTGGGCGTCCAGGTATTGGAACACGCGCGGGTCGTCGGTGGGAACGTCAATGATGATGGCCTGCCGCGTGTCGGCGCAGGCGGCGAGCCAGCAGTTCGCTTCATGGGTGTCGGTGACGAACTGGGCCACCAAAAGGCGCGGCGCGCTCATCGCAGGACATCCTCAAAGTTGGCCTGACCGGTCGCGCCGGAGAAATCAGTGCCGCGCAGGTCGGAGCGGCGAAAGATGGCCCGAGCGATGTTTGCCCCGCGAAAAACCGCGTTCTGAAAAGAACCGTTTCCCGGCCTGGAATAGAAAAGGTCGGCCCCGCTGAAATCGGCGTTGTCCGCACGGGTTCCCACGAGATTGGCCTGGCGCAGGTTGGCATCGCGCAGGCAGGCGCCCGAAATGTCCGCCCCGCCCAGAACGACCAGCGAGAGATTGGCACCGGACAGGTTGACGCCGCGCAGGCACGCATGGTCCAGGCAGGCACCCGAGAGGTCGGCCCCCTGCAGGTCCGCGCCGCTGAAATCCGCCCCGGAAAGACGCAATCCAGCCAGGTTTGCCCCGGCAAGACGGGCACCGGCGTACTGTCCGCCCGGACCGAAAGGGATTTCCCCGCCCTGCGGGATTTCACGTTCCACATCGGCAATGCGCATGGGGGCCTCCGGAGCGTTCAGCGTTCTTCGGCCTGGCCAAAACGCCGCTCCAACCGGTCGCTGAAAAAGGCAATCTGCTTGACGGACATCTTGACCGCGTCCGGCGTGGCATCCTGCCGGTCAAGGTTGTTGAGCAGCACGATCTGTTCCGAACCGTCCTTGGCGGAAAGAATGGCGAAGGCGCCGTGGGTGAGTCTGCCGTTGGAGCGGAGCACCCAGGCCATGGCCTCCGCCGTGGCCGGACGGCACACGGCAAAGACGCGTATGATCCGCAGTCCGTCGCGGGACTCGTAGGGCATCAGGTGCACGCGCTGCATGCGCGCCTCGTCGAGGCGGACAGTAACGAGATAGCCGTCATTGTGCGGTTCGATGGTGCGAACGGGTCTTCTTTCGCAGGCCATGGCAAGGTCCCGCAGGGTGAATTCACCCTTGCGGGCCGAACCGGGCAGTGCAAGCGCATAAAGACCCTCCAGCGAACGTTCCACCTGCAGTTGCACGTCCATATCGGTGTCATTGCGCAGTGCGGTCAGCGCTGAAACGGCGCTTTGGGCCGCCTTGCCCAGCAGTTCGGCCGCATCGCGGCGCGCGACCCAGCCGGCCTCTTTATTCTCCACCGTGCGCACCAATTGCTCAATTTGCGTCATCATATGTATGCGACTCTCCAATACCCCATTTTAGCAACAAACCCGCCTATCCGCAATTCCTCAAGAACAAACACCTTCCAGCATGGTATTATTGCCGTCAAACCAAGGAGTTGACGCGACATGCGAAACCATATCCTGTCCGGACTTGTGCTGTTCCTGCTTTCCGCCGCCGCGCTGGCCGGTCCGCAGCCCACCCCCCCCCACCTCGGGCCTGGAAAGAGTGGTGGGCGGCGCGGTGTGGGGCGTGCCCTTTGCCGATTTTACCAAGGCCCACCCGGACGCGGCCTACAGCGACCCGGCGCAGTTGGAGAAAAAGGTGGAACCGGCAAAACCGGGCGGACTGCTTGAATCCTACGACAAAGACCCGTTTCTCGGAGTGACCTGCACGGTCGATTACGGCTTCCGGGACGCCAAACTGTATGAGTTTGTGGCCATGTGGTCCGGCGAGACGGCCGTGATGGACAAGGCTCGGGAGAGTTTCTTCCGCGCCTGCGTGGCCCGGCACGGCAATGGTTTCAAGCGGGAGGCGATGCGCCTGCGCCCCAATTCCGACGCCGAAGAGCTGATACCCGTTTTCTGCTGGGAGGAGGGCCATGACCGCGTGCTGGCCTACACGGCCAACCCGGCGCCGGGCGGCGCGCCGCCGCGCAAGGCGGTGATCAACTACTCCATGTTTGCCAAAGACGACACCTATATCGCTTCCCTGCTGGTGGGCGGCACGCTCAACGCCGAAAAACACGCCGAATTGTGGAAAAGCCTGAATGTCCTATTCCCGCCTGACGAGGCGAAGAAACCCTGACTCAAGTGTATCCGCTAAAATGTAAGACAGGTCCTGTCGCCTGTCGCGCCTTGAGGATTCGTTATAAGCAAGAAGCCGAGGGTGGCTGTCCCATGTGATCGCAGCCGGCCATCTGCTGCGAATCATCGCCGCAGAAGGTCGGGGATGCGCAAAGACGCATTGCTTGTTTCGTTGAACAATGACCGTGGGGATATAATAGTCGCATGAACTGTCCGGCATGCAAAGAGGCGATGATCGTGGTTGAGCACAACGGCGTGGAACTGGACTGCTGTCCGGCATGCCGCGGCCTGTGGCTCGACGCGGGGGAGCTTGCCCTGCTCTTCGCCGACACGACCAAGACACTCGCGTTTCTCGACGCGGGCGATCCCGCACGGGCCCGGGGTGAAAAGCGGCGCCCCTGCCCCATTTGCCGACGGCCCATGAAGAAGGATGTCACGGGCGGGAGGTTGCCGGTGGTCATCGACGCCTGCCGCTTCGGGCACGGCCTGTGGTTTGACGAGGGAGAACTTTTCACCGTGCTGCGCCAGGAAGGCGTGGCGGCGGATGATCCGGTGTTCGAATGGCTGCGCGACATGTTCGGCGCGGCGGCGGAAGGAGAGAAACCGTGAGCGTAAGCCTGATTCTATTGCTTGTCATTGTCGGATTTGGGGTGCTTTTCATTCTGTGGGCCGTGGGCGCGTACAACGGACTGGTGCGCCTGCGCAATGCGGTGAAAAACGCATGGTCGCAGATTGATGTGCAGCTCAAACGCCGCCACGACCTAATCCCGAATCTGGTGGAAACGGCCAAGGGCTACATGACCCACGAGCGGGAAACGCTCGAAGCCGTCACGAGCGCGCGCAACCTTGCGCAGGGTGCGAGCGGCGTGGCCAACCAGGCCCAGGCAGAGGGGGGGTTGACCCGGGCACTGTCGGGTTTCTTTGCCACGGCGGAGCAGTATCCCGACCTCAAGGCCAACCAGAACTTCCTCTCCCTGCAGGAGGAACTGGCCTCCACGGAAAACCGGATCGGCTTTGCCCGGCAGGCCTACAATGACGCTGCAATGCAGTTCAACAACAAGGTGGAAATGTTCCCCGGCAACATCGTGGCGGGCATGTTTAACTTTGCCAAGTCGGAGT
Organism: Candidatus Hydrogenedentota bacterium; assembly: GCA_903893795.1. GTDB lineage: Bacteria > Hydrogenedentota > Hydrogenedentia > Hydrogenedentales > CAITNO01 > CAITNO01. The sequence continues at coordinate 26,538 of CAITNO010000147.1, forward strand.
TCTTCGAGATCGAGGACGCCGGAGAACGCGCCGTGCCGAAGGTGAGCTTCTCCTGAGCCGGCCATGTTTGAACTGATTCGCGCCAACAAGCGCCGGTCAACGGTGCTGGTATTCGTGATGCTCGCGCTGTTGCTGGTGCTGGGCTTCTCGATAGGCTTTGCCATCTATCCCGCCAAGGGCTTCTGGGCCTACGTCAACGGCCAGAAGTATGAAGTGCTGCTGCCACCCGGCGGGCTGATTGGCATGGGCGTTGCCTTTCTGATCTGGATGGTTCAGGCCATTGCCGCCTACTTCCAGGGCGATACCATTCTTATGGCGGCCAGCGGCGCGCGCGAACTGGAAAAGAAAGACGCCCCGCAACTCTTCAATGTGGTCGAGGAAATGAGCATTGCCGCAGGACTGCCCAAACCGCCCAAGATCCACCTGATCGAGGACATGGGCCTGAACGCCTTTGCGGCGGGGCGCGACCCGGAAAACGCCTCCGTGGCGGTGACGGCGGGGCTGCTGGGCAAGCTGAACCGCGACCAGTTGCAGGGTGTTATCGGCCACGAAATCAGCCATATTGTCAACCGCGACGTGCTGTTCATGACCATGATGGGCATCATGGCGGGCACCATCGTGCTGATTGCCGAGGGATTCGCGCGCGGCGTCTTTTATGGCGGCACCGGCACCCGCTACCGGTCCGACGATCGGCGGGAGGGCGGCGGTGCGGTGCTGATCATGGTTGTGGCGCTCGTGCTGGCCATTGTCGCTCCGCTCATCGCGCAACTTATCTATTACGCCTGCTCACGGCGGCGCGAATACCTGGCCGACGCGGGCTCGGCGGTGTTCACCCGCTATCCCGAAGGACTGGCCTCGGCGCTGGAGATTATCGCGGGCGAGTCGCAGTTGTCCGCCGCGGCGAACAAAGTGATTGCGCCCATGTACATCGTCAACCCATTGGCCGGCGCCCAGTCCCTGACCTCCTGGAGCAGCACCCATCCTCCCACGGAAGAGCGCATCCGTATCCTGCGCGGCATGGCGGGCGGCGCCTCTTACGCTGATTATGCCCAATCTTGGGAACGGGCGGACGGCAATGGCCGGGCGGCCATGCCCGCCTCAGCGCTGGCACAGACCGCAACAGGGAACATTATCCCCCCCCATGCGGCCGCGTCGGCGCCGCAGATGTCGGCCGCCGCAGGGCTGGCGGCAAGTCCCATGGCGGCCGCCGGTGCGGCAGCCGTGCAGATGGCCGCGCCCCGGGCGGGACAACTTTCCACCGAACAGACCGCGCGCATGCGCCAGACCGGCGACTGGGTACGGCAACTCAACGGATTCCGCTTCATCACGTGCGGTTGCGGCGCCAAGCTCAAACTCCCGCCCGAATTCAAGAATGACAAGGTTATGTGCCCCCGCTGCCGGACCATCCACGCCACCTCGGAAGCCACCACGGAAGCACCAGGCGCGGGCGCCTGAGTCGCGAATCCGTGCAACAGCGCCCCTGAACCCGTTCAGGAATTCCCTATAAAACCGCCATGTTTTTCCATTACAATGAATGCGGACGTCATTACGCACACGGAGGTTTATTTATGACCACTTCAAACAGACATCCCGCCACCGGGTTTGCCTTTGCCGCAGCCGCCGCCGCCACGTTGCTCTCGGGCGCGGCACATGGTGAATGGGAAAAACTTTCGGGGCCGCTGCCTGGCGACCCCATGGGCGTGCACATGTACCGACTCAAGAACGGGCTGGAAGTGTACCTGTCTGAAAACCACGACACCCCCCGCTTCTTTGCGGAAATGGCCGTGCGCACGGGCAGCAAGTACGACCCGGTGGACTCGACCGGGCTGGCGCATTACATGGAACACCTGCTCTTCAAGGGTTCAGAACGGCTGGGCACCATCGACTTTGCCCAGGAAAAGCCCTGCCTCGACAAGGTTGAAGCCCTTTACGAGGAACATTTCCGCGCCACCGACCCGGAAAAGCGCAAGGAACTCTACCTCCAAATCAACCAGGCATCGGAAGACGCGGCCAAGTTTGCCGTGCCCAACGAACTGGACCGAATCTACAAGTCCATGGGTTCGCGCATGTTCAACGCGCACACCTGGCACGAGGAGGTTGTTTACCAGGTCGACCTCCCGGCAAACCGGCTCCGTCCCTGGGCCTTCATTGAGTCCGACCGCTTTGCGCATCCCATCTTCCGCCTGTTCCAGACCGAATTGGAGACGGTGTACGAGGAGATGAACCGAGCGCTCGACAACAAGGATCGGGCCCTGCAACTGGCGGTCGATGCCAAACTTTTCAAAATTCATCCCTACGGCCAGAAGCCCACCCTCGGGTCCGTCGAGGACCTTAAGAATCCATCCCTCAAGAACCTGCACAAGTTCTATGAGACCTGGTACGTGCCGAACAATTTTGCCGTGTTCATTTCGGGCGACATCAACCCCGATGAGGCCATCGCATTGATTGACCAATACTTCTCCGGCTGGGAGCCGCGCGAACTGCCCAAGCGGCCCACTTGGGACGACCCGGCGCCGGCGGCCCGCGAGGAGGTGCGCGTGCAGTTCCAGGGTGAGGAGATGGTCTTGCTGGCGTTCCGCACCGTGCCCCGGCTCTCCCCCGATTCGGAAGCGCTGACCATGGTGGACATGCTGCTCGACAACGCCACGGCCGGTCTCATCAACCTCAACCTGAACCAGCAGCAGCGCGTCACCCGGGCGGGCGCCTACCCGCTGCAGATGAACGACTACGGCACCCAGTACCTGTACGGCATACCCAAGCCGGGCCAGAGCAAGGAAGAGGTGGAGAAACTGCTCATCGAGCAGATTGAGCACATCAAGAAGGGCGAGTTTGACGACTGGCTGATTCCCGCCATCGTCAACGATTTCAAGCGCATGGAAAAAACCGGGCTGGAATCGGATGACAGCCGGGTGGACCGGATGCGCAGCGCCTGGATCGCCTTTGAGCCCTGGGAGCACGCCGTCGACCGGGTCAAGCGGATGGAGGCCGTCACCCGTGAAGACGTTGTCCGCGTGGCCAACCAGTATTTCGGCGCGGGCTACATCGCCGGATACCGCGATGACGCCGAGCGCCCGGTGCGGCACGTGGAAAAGCCGGTGCTGCCGAAGATCACCATCGACCCGACGCGCATGTCCGGGTTCGCCCATGAGGCGCTCGACATCCCCTGCCCGCCCATGGAGCCGGTGTACATCCGCGCCGGACGCGACTATGAAAAGAAAGAGGACGGACGCGGCATCAGCTTCTATGTGAACAGGAACCCGATCAACGACCTGTTCACCTTCTCGCTGCGGGCCGCGTCGGGCACGCGCGAAAACGAACTGGCCGCCATCGCCGTGCGGCTCGTGCAAATTGCGGGCACGGAACGACTGTCCTCCGACGACCTGCAGCGCGAATGGTACAAGCTTGGCACCACGTTCAACGTCGCCGCATCGGACCACGAGACCGTCTTTGAACTGACCGGTCTGGACGAGAATTTTGAGAAGTCCGTGGCGCTGCTCATGGAACTGCTGTGGAAGCCCACGGTCGCGCCCGAGGCGCTCGACCAGCTCAAGGCGATCATCCTGCAGCAGCGCATCGACTCGCGCAAGGAGCAGGACACGATGACCAAGGCGCTCGTGGAGCGCCACCGCTATGGCAAGGACGCCTATTACCTGCGCATGCCTTCCACGGAGCGGGTGAATGCGCTGACCGCCGCCGAACTGCAGCAGGTCATCCGCGGCATGGTGAGCAGCAGGCAGAATGTGTGCTACACCGGCACGCTGGACGCTGCCAAGGTGCGCGACATTGTCCGCGTCAGCCACCCGATCCACGGACTGCTCGACGATCCCCCGCCGTACAGGCAGCTCAGCCTGGCGGCCCCCGGCGCGAACGAGGTCTTCTTCATCCAGAAAGAGGCCGCGCAGGCCCACGTGGAGATCGATTTCGGCGGCGCGCCCTATGACCCGCGCATCAGCCCGCAGGTGCAGCTTTACAACAGCTACTTCGCCGACGGCATGGCCGGCATCGTGTTTCAGGAGCTGCGCGAGGCGCGGGCGCTGGCCTATGTGGCCGCCGCGCGCTACACGCCCGGCTACCGCAAGGGCGACCAGAACGTGATGATGGGCATCATCCAGACGCAGGCCGACAAGACCGTGGACGCGGTGGGCGGCTTCATCGAACTGCTCGACCGCATGCCCCGCGCGGAAGAACGCTACGCCACCGCCCGCGAATCGCTGCTGAACAGTTACCGCACCGGCAAGATCGGTTTCCGCGAAGTGCTGGAGACGGTGCTGGGCTGGGAGCGCCGCGGCATTGTGGAAGATCCGCGTCCCGCATGGTTTGAGGCCCTCCAAAAGGCCGGCAACATCGACACCGTGATCGCCTTCCAGAAGGACAACATCGCGGACCGGCCCAAGCTGATTTCCATCGTGGGCGACAAGAACCGCATCAAGCTTGACGCGCTAAAAGCCTTTGGCACCATCACTGAACTGAACCTGGACGAGGTCTTCGCGAAATGACGGCGCGCATCGGCCGGCGGGAGTTCTTGGCCGTCACAGGCACGGCGCTGGGATGCATGGCGGCCGGACGCGGCATGGCTGCGCCAGCGGCGTTTTCCTTTGCCGCCATGAACGACCTGCACCTGCAGGTAGACGAAAACGGCAAGGCCCTGGTGAAGATGGTGGACGCATTGAACGCGCGGGATGACCTGGATTTCATCGCCGTGCTGGGCGACCTGACCACCACCGCCAAAGCGGAAGAGCTCGCGCTGGCCAAGACAGGTCTGGACCGGCTGAACAAACCCCATTACGTCATTCCCGGCAACCACGACACCAACAAGGGCGGCGTGTCGGCCTATGAGGAAGTCTTCGGCCCGGCAAACTGGCGCAAAGAACACGGCGGCTGGGTGTTGCTGGGGCTGAACTCCACAGAGGGTCTTGGCTCCGACGTGACCATCGCGTCCGACCGGCTCGACTGGCTCAAGAAGGAAGTGGCTACCATCGACGCCGCCACGCCCATCGCGCTGTTCCTGCATCATCCGCTCAACCCGCACTCCAAGTCTTATCGCGTGAAGAATGCCGAAGAGGTGCTGGCCCTGTTCCAGGGGCACGCCCTGCGCCTGGCCGCCGCCGGACATTTCCACGGCAACCAGGAAGAACGCCGCGACGGTATCCTCTTCACCACCACCGCCTGCTGCGCAGGCACCCGCGGCAACCACGACAAGACCACGGAAAAGGGTTACCGCCTCTTCCACTGCAAGGGCGATCAGATAGAAACAGAATTCGTGGTGGTGGCTTTTTGAGCAAGAAAGATGCTGGATCGCGGTATGGGACGCAAAGGCGCGAAAGGGCAAAAACAGGGATAAAAGGGAATGGCATGGCGTCACACTCCGGCCGTCATTCCCGTGGAAACGGGAATCCATTCCCCTCCCCCCCACGGTTTGCGCGCTTGACAAAATGCGGTATGCTCTATAGAATCCTTTCGTTAAGGAGGCGCGTGGCGTTTCCCCTGCGGTGAAGCGAATCATGAAAAGTCCCCGGGGGATGAGGCGTAGTGTGCGTAGGATATGGGTGTCAGCGGGGCAACGAGCCTCGCTTGATATGCCTGTCGGCGGATGACCAATAATTTGCCAAGAGGAGAGCGTCAGGAACCGTTAGAAACAGGTTCTAGGCGCTTAGCCTTGATCGGGCTCACAGAGGGAGAGAACGATGATTCATCAGGAATGCGGGAGTTGCGGGAATGCTTTGGACATACCCGACGAGTATGCGGGCGCGAAAGGCCGTTGCGCAAAATGTGGGGCGACAATTCTGGTTCAAAGCTCGCCCGACGCCATTGCCGTGGAACCGTCAATCCCCGTAGAGACATCTCCTGTCTCTGCTGGCCGAGAGGAGTCCCCACCGGTCAAATCGAAAATGCTTACGATGTTTGGATGGTGTTGTTTTCTTGTTGCCGCGGCTACGGGAATTTTGGCTCGATTTGAGATCATCAGTTGGAGATGGAGCCTCCTCTTGATGGTTGTATGCATTGTGTATCTTCTTGTGGACGCACGTAAGCGGCGCACGCCTCGCAATAGGACAATTCTTTGGGTTGTTGGCGCTGCGCTTGTCTATTATTGTGTCTTTCCGCTTTATTTGTTCTTGCGCCAGGGCACACGAACGTTCATTGCGATCCCCGCAAGTCTGGCTTTGACTTTTGTCATGGCGTTCGCTCTTTTTGCTCCGTCCTATACAAATGACGATGAGCAGAGTGATCAAACGGCGGGAATGGCTAAAGACACCTCACAACGCTTGACAGACTCAAAAGGCGCAAGTGTCTCTGTAACCGAGGTCGAACAGAAACTCAATATCAAATTCTCAAGAATGGCGAAGTTCAAAGTCAAAGGGATTTATCTTGGCATGAACAAGTCAGACGCTATCAATATCATGAAGAAACTCCTCGGAAAGGAGAATGTCGGGTATGACGAGTCGAACCCTGGAATGGTTATGCTCAATGGAGGCGGCGCATCAAGCGCTCCTTCTGCGATGATGTTTGCAGGAGACCCGTTAATAGGATACGCATTCCAAAGCGATGTTGTTGATCGGATATTCAATGCTGGTGCTCTAGATTTTAGGTCATTCGCGCAGCAGTTTATAGACAACTATAATCTTGGAAAGATGACTGCTGAACGGGACGAGCACGGCAGTGAATACCTTATCCACCGAAACAAGGCGGGATTTTCCGTGCAGATCTTCGCCGACAAGTCCATGGGGGTAGCATTGATCGAAAACGCAGGCAAACCCTCTTTCAACTAACAAGGATTTTCACGATGCTTAAATGTCCCATGCCTGGATGTGGAGTCGTCATTGCTCCCGAACGTGGTGTTGAACATCTTCCCGAACAGAAGGGCGCGCTCATACGCCATCTGACTGGTGAGGAATCGGGTTGGTGGAAATGCCACGGCCATAATCTTGAACATTCGGCAGCAAGCGCAATTGCTGAGCATGCTGTTCAAATCACGCGCCTGTTGGAGGATGTTCTTTAGGTCCAACACTCGGGAAACAAGCCGGAAGTAATCTACTTCGCATTTTGCCCGTAGTCGCCCGCCAGCAATCCCCGGAGGGAAAGGTCTTCATCCAAATCGGGCCAATGAAGCCCAAAGGGGGAAACTTCAATTCTGTTAAGCTGTTGCGCGCTGCCTTGAGAAAGACGGGGATTTCCCGCAATGGGAAAGCGTATTTCCACACCGCTCTGCATGATTACGTTTATGAAACCGTCCTGTTCGAATGCCCTGGGCATGGCCATTCCCTATTCGGTTGGTCGGGCTGATGTCCAGTATAAGTTGTCCCGGTACGATCCACAAATACGCGAACGTTGTTGACGCCCCCACACACCCGTCATTCCCGCGAAGGCGGGATTCCATGCCATCCAAGGCACGCCTTGCGGCGCGCTGGATTCCCGCCTTCGCGGGAATGACGGAGCCCCTGCGCCTTTGGTTAATCCCCTCCCCCTCTGCGCAGCTCTGCGTCCTCCGCGTCTCTGCGATGAGAAAAAAGAAACGCAGAGGCGCAGAGGAACGTAGAGATTCATGTTGAGCCCCGTTTCCGGTTACGCTACTCTATAGTTGTCTATTTTTCAATACGGCCAAGAACCGCGAACAAGGAGACCAGGAGCATGCAACGCTACGGCTGGATCATCGGGCTGCACCCGGACCGGGTGGAGGACTACAAGCGGGAACACGCCGCGGTGTGGCCGGCCGTGCTCAGGATGATCAAGGACTGCAACATCCAGAACTATTCCATTTATCTGCGCCAGTTCCCCGACGGCGCGTTTTACCTGTTCAGCTATCTCGAATACACCGGCACGGACTTTGACGGTGACATGGCGAAGATGGCCGCCGACCCGACCACGCAGGAGTGGTGGGCGGTGTGCAAACCGATGCAAGTGCCCATTGCCAACGCGAAGGAAGGCGAGTGGTGGGCCGACCTGGAGGAGATCTTTCATTGCGACTAAACTCACGGGAACGCGTATTGACCGCCTTTGCCCACCAGGAACCGGACCGGGTGCCCGTCTGGTGCGGCGCGTCGGAGGAATTCTGGGCGAAGGCGAAGGCGGAATTGGGGCTGGACGATGAACCGCTGCGGGGGTTATTCGGCGATGATTTTCGCCGGGTCCATGCGGGCTACCGCGGGCCGGACTTTGCGCTGCAGCATGCCGGGGCGGTGTACCGGACCGTGTTCGGCGTTGAACGCGAGGGGCTGGGCTACGGGCAGCCCATCACCCACCCGCTGACCGGGGCCACCCTGGACGAGATTCATGCCTATCCCTGGCCCAGCGCCGACTGGGTGGATGCCAGCGCAATACGCGAGATCGCGCTGGCCTGGAAAGGCGAATACGCCATCCTCGGCGGCGACTGGTCGCCTTTCTGGCACGACGCCATTGACCTGTTCGGCATGGAGGACCTCATGCTCCGCATGTATGAGGACCCCGACGCGGTGGATGCGCTGTTCACCCATCTGGTTGACTACTATGCGGCGTCGAGCGAGCGGGTTTTTCAGGCGGCCGACGGAGCCATTGACCTGTTTTTCATCGGCAACGATTTCGGCAGCCAGACCGGGCCGCTGCTCGGGGCGGCGCTCTTCGACCAGTTCATCCAGCCGCACCTGAGACGGCTCGCGAAGTTGGGCCACGATTACGGACTCGGCGTCATGATGCACTGCTGCGGCGGCGTACGTGAACTGATTCCGCTGTTCATCGACGCCGGCATTGACGCCATCCACGCCGTGCAGTTGTCCTGCCGCGGCATGGACATCGCCGAACTCAAGCGCGATTTCGGCGACCGGCTCGTGTTCAACGGCGCCATCGACTCGCACCACGTGCTGATCGACGGCACGCCCGAAACGGTGCGCCAGTCCACCCGCGAAGTGCTCGAAATCATGAAACCCGGCGGCGGCTACATCTGCGGCGCCAGCCACGACACCATCCTGGGAGAGACTCCGGTGGGGAACGTGGTGGCCATGTTTGACGCCGTCCGTGAGTTTGGAAATTACCCCTGATTCCCATCCTTTGCTTCTCTATGCGTTCTTTGCGATCTTTGTGGTAATCTCATTTCTTGAACCGCGTGGAACTTGGAGCAGCATAGCCGCAACCAAATTGGACCGAAGCTCCGTCGCGCTATCAAGTCCTGCTCATTGATGATGATCGCGCGAACAGGGAGCGCGCGCGATGAAGCTTTTTCCAGAGCGGTGCGGGAAGCGTTTTGCCGGAGTGCTTAGCGGCTGGGAACGGCTGGCGTTTTTTGGCGCCTTGCGCTGGATTGCAGTCTGAGGGGCCTGTCGACCCCCATGTCCGGCAAGAAGATGCTTGCGTCTGTGGCGATGCTGCTGGATTTACGCTTGCTTCAATGATCCCGATGTCGGGTTTAGCCATATGCGGCTGGAGACCAGGCACTGGCAGACGGTCCCCATCAGAAAGGTTTGGCCCTATTGATGAAAACCGGGTTCTTCACAAGAGTCGCCGCCCTGTGCCTGCTGGTTTCAGCGGGCGCACTGGCGGTGCTGGTCATTTCCACATTCAGGCACGCCGAACTGCTCGCCTACGGCATTGGTTTGAACATTTCGCTGGTTCCGCTGCTGCTGGCCGGAATGGCGGGGATGGCGGCCACCTGCGCCGTGACGGGGATACGGACCTGGCGCAAAGGCATGGCACGACCGTGGAAAATGGCGGCGGCATCAGTAGTCGCCCTTTCGCTGACAGCCCTTTCCGGCCTCTTGACGTATGCGCTGGAGGTCACTTATGAACGCGGCGACATTAACCTGGGCCGGGTGGCCCTGCACGCCCGCGACCTTCCCGCATGGCGGGACCGGGCCGCAACGATTCGGGCCGGCATCCTGCACGGCGCCGGACTGGACCCCCTGCCCGCGCGGACGCCGCTAAATGCGGTGACGCACAGCCGCCGCGAGGAAAAGGGGTATATCGTTGAAAACGTGTACTTCGAAAGCATCCCCGGTTTTTTCATCGCGGGAAACCTGTATCGCCCCTCCGCGCCCGAGGGGAGCGCAATACGGCCGGTGGTGCTGCTGCCGCACGGACATTTCACTTTGGGACGTTTTGAGCCTTCCGTGCAGCATCTGGGGGCCACCTTCGCGCGCATGGGCGCCATTGCCTTTTCCTACGACATGGTCGGGCGCGGCGAAAGCAGGCAGGTGCCGCACAACAACCCCAACGCCCTGACGATGCAGCTTTGGAACAGCATGCGCGCGCTCGACTTCCTGCTCTCCCAGCCCGACGCCGACCCTTCACGGGTGGGCATGACGGGCGCGTCCGGCGGCGGCACCCAGACTTTCCTGTGCACCGCCGTCGACGACCGTGTCAGCGTCGCCGCGCCCGTGGTCATGGTGTCTTCCTGGTGCTACGGCGGTTGCGCCTGTGAAATCGGCATGCCCATTCATCGCGGCGCGGGGTATGCCACGAACAACGCAGAAATCGCGGCGCTGGCCGCGCCGCGACCCTTGCTGGTGGTGTCGGACGGGTCCGACTGGACGCGCAGTGCGCCCCGGCTGGAGTATCCCTATCTGCAACGGGTCTACTCCCTGTTTGGGCGTGAAAGCGACGTCGAGAACGCACACCTTGCGGATGAAGGGCATGATTACGGTCCGTCCAAGCGGCAGGCAGTATATCGTTTCTTCGCGAAACACCTTGGGTTGAGCATCGACGCTGTCAAATCACCCAACGGCGATATGGACGAAAGCGTAAACACCATCGAGCCGCAACAGGCACTGGAAGCATTCAATGCGGCACATCCCTTGCCGTCCGACGCGCTGCACGGATGGGATGTGGTGATGGCAGGGCTCAAGACGCAGCAGCGGCGTTGATCAGGCCGTTGCATATTCCGTCGCAAAGCCTGAGAGCCTGACAGCCTCATGGCTGGCAAAGAACTGGAACGCGGTATTCGTCCCGCAGGCGCCCCGCCTGCCTCGTCCCCGCTATATTTGGCAACCGCCACCGAATGGGTTTCGAGGCGCGCGCTGCCCGTTCCGATTATGCCGCCGCCCAGCCGTCAGCGATAAGCCGATACCCCTCCTCGTACACCTCCTCCGGGCTGCCCGACAGGTCTCGCCAGACACAGGTGGTCGCGGCGAGGTCGGGCAGGGCGCGGCCAAAGGCCTCGATGGTCAGCCAGCCGTCGTAGCCGCCCTCCTTTAGCGCGCTGAACGTTTTCGCCCACGCCACGTGGTCGCGGCCCGGTGTGCCACGGTCAGTCGCGGACACATGGAAATGGCCGAGCGCGTCCGCATGGTCGCTGATGCAGCCAACCGGGTCGCGCTCCTCGATGTTGCCGTGAAAGGTGTCGTACATGGCCTTGAAATTGGGGTGCCCGACACGGCGCACATGGTCCACCGCGTCACCCAGCGTGTTGAGGAAATAGCACTCGAAACGGTTCAGCGCCTCAATGGCCAGCAGCACCCCGGCATCCTGCGCGATATCGGCGACAACCCGGTGCACTTCCGCCGCCCGGTCCTTCTCCGCCTCCGTCGGCCCCTTTCCGGTGAACACGCCCAGCGGCTGATAGTAGGGCCCGCACAGCACCTCGGCTCCCAGCGCGGCGGAGCAGTCCACTGCCCATTTCAAATAAGACAGGGCCCCTTCGCGTTCGCCTGGGTCCGGGCTGATAGGATTGTGCGCCTGGTCCGGAATGACTGTCACGGTTGTGCAAGCCAAGCCGTTGTCCGCAAGCGCGCGCGCCATCTGCACGTAATGGGCGGGCTCACCGCTGAACAGGGGGATCTCCACCCCGTCATAGCCGGTGGCCTTGAGTTTCTCGAACAGGGGGAAATGCTCCTCCGTCACAAAGGGTGTCCACAGCAGCATGTTGAACCCGATTCGCATGACGACCTCCAGTCCAAAAGTGGGGCAGACATTCCTGTCTGCCATTGTCTGCTTCCTGCGCGGGAGTTGTGACTCCTTTGGCTGCGGTCGATGGTCCGTCCCGCCTCACCCATCCTAATCGCGGGGGGAACTCCGCTTCAAACGTTCACCTCATGGAATCCGCCTGCGTCAAACGATTATCCTTACCGGATTACCCGGTGAGGCGGGCAGGCAGGTGGCAATAGCCCCCCGGAGGTTCCATGAAGAAACGCATACTGATCAGTGTGGCCGCGATAATCATTCTGTCGCTGGCGGGCGCTTCCGCCTATGTCGGCCACATTGTTTACGCGTACACGCACGCAAATCTTCCCGGCGCCTATTTCGACTCCAACGGCGTGCGGATTCACTACGCTGAGGCGGGTGCGGGAACGCCGGTGATTCTGGTGCATGGGCTGTCGGTGGACCTTGGGCTGAACTGGGTGCGGTCGGGCATCTTTGCCGCCCTTTCAAAGAAGTACCACGTCGTGGCGCTGGATTTGCGCGGCCATGGCCTCAGCGGCAAACCCCATGACGCAGCCCAATACGGAACCGAACCGGTGGAGGATATCGTCCGGCTGATGGACCACCTGAAGATCAGCAAAGCCCATGTGGTCGGCTATTCGATGGGCGGATTTATCGTCACGAAATTGGCAGCCATGCACCCCGACCGGCTCCTTTCCGTGGCGCCCTGTGCCTCCGGCTGGTCTTCCACCCCCGACAAGGATTTGGCGTTCATGCACGCGCTCGGCGATTCCATCGGCCGGGGGGAAGGCTATGGACCGCTGCTGGAGCGCCTGCAGCCCGTGGGCAAACCGGTGGGGCCCATGCGGATAAGAATGGTTTCGGCCATGATGTCCCTGCGCAATGACCCAAAGGCTCTCGCCGCGATGCTGCAAAGCGTGGACGCTCTGCGCGTCGATGAAACCGCGCTCAAGAACAACGCGCTGCCCGCCCTTTCGCTCGTTGGCGGGCGGGATCCCCTGAAACCGCTGGTGGACCAGATGTGCGCGGTGATGGCGAAGATTCGGGAGGTGGTCATTCCCGAGGCGGACCATTTCACGGCGCTGTTCAAACCCGGCTATCTTGCGGAACTGGAGAAGTTCCTCGCGGAAAACAGTCCCGCAACGGCTTCCGCATCCGCGGCAGCGCCGGTGCGTCCGGGGTCTGTCGCGAAAGCCGCATGACCATGGACTCCGTCTCAGACATACGGGAGGCGGGCATCGCCGACGTGCCGGTCATGGTGCGCATCATTCGGGAGTCCTTTCGCGAACAGGCCGAGATGCAGGGGATTGCGGAAAGCGAATACCCGCGCTATGTGGCCTTTACGGATGAGGCCGCCGTGCTGAACTCGCTGGAGAAGGGGCAGCACATGGCGTTGCTGTATCACGGCGATGAACCGGTGGGAAGCATTTGGCACACCCTGGACCGCGACGACCCACAATTGGGTCATGTCAGCAAACTGGCGGTGTTGCCTGCCTGCCGGGGTCGGAGTTACGGGGACATGCTCTTCGCCTACGCGGAAACGAAACTGCGAGCGCTGGGCGCGCAGCGCGCCCAACTCACCTGCAACGCCCGCCTCACCGGACTGCACGCCTACTACGAAAGGCTGGGTTACCGGAAAGTGAAACAGGAGCCCTGGCCGACGCTGCCCTTCGAAGTGCTGACCATGGAGAAAGAATTCTGACTTCGCGCGGTGCCGCCGAAGATGAGAAAGAGAATTCTTTAACCACGGAAAACACGGAACGGCACGGAATGAAAACAGGGGCGCAGAGAAGTGGAGCAACTTCACACCTTTGGCCCATCCTGTTAATCCTGTTCATCCATGTCAAATTCTCTTATGTCCGTTTCCGTGAAATTCCGTAAATTCCGTGGTTCAGCCCTTTCCTGTGTTTTGGTTGCGGCCGCCGCTTGCACCCAGATCTTTGCGGTTCACTGAAAAGAGGAATGCCAACCAAAAAGAGCGCAAAGAACGCAGAGAAGAGGGATGATGCCGTCCAGTTTCAAGGAGCCCGAAAGTCGATCCTCTTTCCCTGCGCATCGAAGCTGTTTTTCAGATGCGCCTCGGTGATAGGTAGCACGGCGAAAATGGCCAGCAGCAGGAGGATGACCGACGTGGCCAGCGAAAGGCCTGGCCGCATGAGCGCGCTGCTGAGCACCTGGTAAAGCACCACCACCACTCCCGCGACGATCATGATGTTGGCGCTGTACACCTGCGCCTCGTCCCAGGCCGCCTGGCTGCACATGGAGCTTGCGGTGCGGTAACCGTAGCTGTGGTTGATCTCCGCCGGGGGATACACGCGGAAGAAGATGGCAATGCCCAGTATGACCGGCCCGATGAACAGGTGCATGAGAAACAAGCCAGCCCGGTTCGGTTTCACTGGGAGCGCCGGCATCCCGCCGGCCGTTTCCGGCCTGTCGCCCCAGCGCCACCGGGCCGGTTCGCCCTTGGCATAGCAGACAATCATCAGCAAAAGGGAGAGCACGGTGAGATAGGCCACGTACTGGCCCATGGCCCTGTCGGGGGGATAGACGTCGAGCCCGCCAAAGACCGCGGCCAGGTAGCCGACAAACACCACCCACCCTTCCCACGTGGCGGGAAGTCCCCAACCATAGCCGTAGCGTTTCGCGTAGAACCAGTAACGATTCTTCGATGTCGGTTCCATGACGCTCCTTTCCGGACGAGCTGCACTCTCGCCTACCCCGTCATTCCCGTGAAAACGGGAATCCAGGCGCATGCATCAGGCCCCCACTTCGACACTCTGGATTCCCGTTTTCACGGGAATGACGGGGCGAAGAGGGGGCTGTTCTTTTGAGCGCATTCTTATCGGAAACATGAACGTTTGACATGCTCCCTTAGTGAATGACATCGCCTTTGAGCGGGTCGCCGGGCACATCGAGCATCAGGACGCTGGAGACAGTCTTCATGGTGGCGTCGTCCTGGAAGGTCCAGACCACCTTCTTGTCGGGGGTGACTTCGATGATGCCCGGGGCTTTGCCGAATTCGCCATGGCCGACCCAGTTGCTCAGGACGGTGTTGCCGTTGGGCAGGCGTTGAAATCCGGTCATGAACTTGAGCGAAATACCGGGCAGTTCGTCATGCGTGATCTGCCAGACCGTTTTTCCGGTCTTGTCGACTTCAAAGACCCTGGCTTCCTTCTTCAGGTCGCCGCAGGCAACGATGGTGTTGCCGTTGGGCAGGCGCGCGGCGCTGTGCGGTCCGCCGACGGCGGGGATCTCTGCCACCACGCCGCCCTTCGAGTCAAGCTCGCGCACGACTTCCTGGCTGTAGAAGCAGACGAGGTAGTTGCCGTTGGTGAGTTTGCGGGCATTGCGGATGTAGGCATGGCCGGCGTACTTGGGGTCCGGGGGCGGTATGGGCAGTTCAAAAGCAATCTTGCCCGAGGGCTCCACCTCGATCAGCCGGGCCGCCGTGCATTCGCCGATAAACGTGTTGCCGTTGGCCAACCGCTGGCAGGCGTACACCTCGCTGGGGGACTCGTAGGAAAAGACGGTCTTCTTGTCCCGGTCCACCTCCAGCGCGCCATGCCCCGTGTTGAACAGCAAATTGCCGTTGGGCAGCACCCACAGGTCGTCACAGGTGCCCGTCTTGTACTCCCACTCCACCTTGCCGTCGGTGCCGACAAGGAACACCTTGTTCCCCGAATAGTCTGTGCAGGCGAAATGGTGGCCCGTGCCGGTCTGGACCGGCGTGGCCTTGACGTCATCCGCCGCCTGCGCCGGAATCGCTGCCCATAGGGCTGCGACGGCCAGAATGGTCAACGTTAAGGTCACGAATCCAAGAGTCTTTGTCCGCGCCGCAAATACATTTGTCATCACCGCTCTCCTGTGTGTGTGCTACTGTACCGCCCATAACTTTACAACAAGTGCGCTGCCAGAGGATAGAGTTGCTGACGTCCACCCCAAACCCCCATCGGTCCCATTGGTCTCATGGGTCCCAATCTTCCCCTGCGCTCCCCAACAACGCCCAGGGTCGCAGGCAGAATCCGAAGCGGGTATACTAAAGTTCTGAGGAGCGCACCATGTCGAAGCACACGCTATTCCCGTTCGCATCCTGCATTGCAGCATTGCTCTTTCTTTTGTGCATTTCCGGCTGTTCCAAACCACCCGCACCCGGACCGCCCAATCCCGTCAAAAAACCGGGCTGGAAACTGGTGTTTGACGATGAATTTGACGGGCCCGCGCTGAACAGCTCCCTATGGATGACGGGGTTTCCCTGGGGCCGGTGCAGCGACATTGCCTTCAACACCGACGGGGCCAATCTGTCCTTCGCGGACGGGGCCGTGCGGCTGACGGCACGGCATGCGCCGGTCACCGGCTTCTGCTTTGACTGGGATGCAAACGGCGCGTTTACCCCCTACTACAAAGACTTCGATTACAGCACGGCCATGCTCTACTCGGCGCAGCCCTTCAAATACGGCTGGTTTGAATGCCGCTTCCGCGCCCCCAAAGACCAGGGCTTCAATGCGGCTTTCTGGCTGTACGGCGAGAAGGCGGAAGAGGTGGATGTCTTTGAAATCGTGGCAGAAGACAACGGCGCGGCGCAGATGACGCTGCACTGGAAGGACAAGGACCCGCTGGTGAACACCTCGCAGTGGATAGGGCATGTCATGCCCTCGGGGCCTTCCTTCGACGCCGGATTCCACACCTTCGCGCTGGAATGGACGCCGGAAAAAGTGGTGTGGTATCTCGACAACTGGGAAGTGCCGCAGCCGCTGTTCACGCGCTTCATGCACGGACGGCACATACCGGACGTGGTCATGAACGTGATCCTTACCCTGGGCGTGGGCGGCATGGGGGGCAATCCGGACGCGACGACTGTCTTCCCGGCCGATTTTATCGTCGATTACGTGCGCGTGTATGAAAGGGGCTAGCCCGCATATCTCACCCCGTCATTGCGAGTGAAACGAAGCAATCTCTTGTAACAACAGCACAAGGTCCGGGCCATTGCGAGAACGAGATTGCCGCGCTTCGCTCGCAATGACGGTGCGGGTTTGAGGCCATGGCGACCGCAGGAAAATGATTCCAACCTTTTCGGTTGCCCTGCTATACTGGCTGGAACCATAGCCGGGTTCGCGCCCGCAAACGGAGGTTTCCCCATGTCCGCCACAATGGCCCTTGCACTGATTCTTGGTCTCGTCCCAAACCTTGCCGCCGACCCCGCGCCGCAGTTTCAGTCAGCCAAGCCCTGCTGGGTGCAGGGACGTGAGACGGAAATGAACCTGTTTGTCGGTGTGCGCGCCGGGTTTGACCAGCCCAAGGACGGGAAGGCCACGCTGCGCGTGACGGCTTCCACCATTTACCGGTGTTTCCTCAACGGTGAATTTGTGGGCCACGGTCCCGCGCGCGGTCCCCACGGGTTTTATCGTGTCGATGAATGGGACCTGGGCGGCAGGCTGAAGGACGGAAAGAACGTGGTGGCGCTGGAAGTGGCGGGCTACAATGCCAATTCCTACTATCTGCTCGACCAACCGGCCTTCGTGCAGGCCGAGGTCGTTTCCGGCGGCAAGACGCTGGCTTCAACGCTGGGCGAAGGCGCGCCCTTCGAGGCACGGGTCATCACTGAACGGGTTCAAAAAGTCCAGCGCTACAGTTTCCAGCGGCCCTTTATCGAAGTCTACCGCCTGAATGCCGGCTCAAACGCCTGGCGCGCCGACCTTGGCGTGAAGATAGACGCCGCCCCGCTGGCCGCCGTGGAGGCAAAGGCCCTGCTGCCGCGCCGTGTGGCGCAGCCCGAATTCCCCATGCTCTACGCCAAACAACTGGTGGCCACCGGCACCATGGTGCCAACAGAGCCAGCCAGGGAATGGAAAGACCGGTCGCTCGTCGAAATCAGTGAAAAGCTCAAGGGCTATCCCGAGAAGGACCTGGAACTGGTGGTGTCCGCCGACCTTCAACGGCTGAAGACGGACAAATATGAGAAGGCGGCAAAGGCCCTCTCGGCGTCCGAACTGGTCGTGCTGAAGTCCGGCGAGTTTGGCATGGTCGATTTTGGCGCCAACCGCACCGGATTCCTGCGCTTCAACGTGCGCTGCACCGCGCCGGTACGGCTCTATGCCACCTTCGATGAGACCTTCACCAAGGACGATGTGGACTGGAAGCGCCTCGGCTGTGTGAACGCGCTCACCTATGACCTCGAACCGGGCGACTACACGCTGGAAGGCCTCGAGCCGAACACCATGCGCGCCGTGAAGTTTATCGCCCAGAAGGGCGGCTGCGAAATCCGCAACGTCTCGCTGCGCCTCTATGAGAATCCGGACACGAAGCGCGCAACCTTTGAGGCGTCCGATACGCGCCTGAATGCGCTTTTCGAGGCGGCGCGCAGCACCTTTGCGCAAAACGCGGCCGACGTGTTCATGGACTGCCCGCACCGCGAGCGCGCGGGCTGGCTCTGCGACTCCTTCTTCACGGCGCGCAGCGCAATGTGCCTGTCGGGCGACACACGGGTCGAGAAGAACATGTTCGAGAACTTCCTGCTGCCCAAGAAATTTGCCCATCTCCCCGACGGCATGCTGCCCATGTGCTATCCCTCGGACCACTATGACGGCGTGTACATTCCAAACTGGGCCATGTGGTTCGTCATGCAGTTGGGCGAGTACAGCGACCGCAGCGGCGACCAGGAACTGGTCGATGCGCTCAAGCCGAAGGTGCTGGCGCTGCTCGACTTTTTCAAAAAATATGAGAACAGCGACGGATTGCTGGAGAAACTGCCGAGTTGGGTCTTTGTTGAATGGTCCAAGGCCAATGAACTGGTGCAGGACGTGAACTACCCCAGCAACATGCTCTACGCCGGGGTGCTCGACACGGCGGGACGGTTGTACGGCATGGACGACCTGCGTGAAAAGGCCATGCAAATTCGCGGCACTGTGCGTGAACAGTCGCTCAAGACACCGCCCTTCTACTGCGACAACGCCGTGCGCAAGGACGGGAAACTGGAACTGAGCGGCAAGACCACCGAGGTCTGCCAGTATTATGCCTTCTATTTCGATGTGGCCGCCAAAGAGTCCGACCCCGAACTCTGGCACATCCTGGCCGATGAGTTTGGCCCCGACCGCGTGAAGAACAGGGTTCACCCCGAGGTCTATCCCGCAAACTCATTCATCGGCAACATGCTACGCATGGAACTGCTCTCCAACGACCGGCGCAGCGCCCAGATTATGAACGAGTCCATCGGCTATCTGAAGTACATGGCCGACCGCACCGGTACACTCTGGGAAAACGTCAAGGATGATGCCAGCCTGGACCACGGATTTGCCTCACACGAGGCGCTGACACTCCAGCGCGACGTGCTCGGCCTGCGCAGCGTCGACCCAGTCAAAAAGTCCGTGGAGGTCTATTTTGCCGATGTGCCGCTCCAATGGTGCAGGGGTGCCGTGCCCGCCGGGGGGGACACCGTGTCCCTAGACTGGAAACGGGACGGCAAGGCTATTGTTTACAAGCTCAACGCCCCCAAAGACTGGACCGTCTCAGTGGACGTTGCCGACGGGCTCGTGGCGGCATCGGCAAAATAGCGCAAATGTGGCAAAAACTGAGCGGCTAGAAAAGCTTGTGACTGTTTATTTATGCGCCCAGTCATCGAACTCGGGACTATTTCTGGCACAAATTTTGTACTTAACAGTAATATCTCTCAACCTTTGGCCGGTTTCTTGGCGCTGGGGGTTGTGAAATAAATAAAAGTGTCATATAATGGCGCGAGGCAGACGCGTATCTTGTAGAACCAATTCGTTTACAAACGGATGAATTTGACGTGTTTGCATTTCGTGCCTTACTATTTTTCATTGTGAGAGCAGACTGGCAGAAATCATCCGAGTTAAGGGAAACTAACATCATGACACTCACGAAAAACATGTCCGGCGTGCCGGGCGGCAAGTCATCCACGGGATTCTCCGGAAGCGGCCTTTTCAGGGCCGCTCTTCTTTTGTCAGCCCTGTGTTTGACCATGGGAACGGCCATGGCCAGCCTTTCCGACATCTATGGGAGCGACGGTACGCTCAGCGATGTCGTGGTAAAAACGGGCGAGTCTATCCAAATAGACACGGGCGCCACGCCGCCGACCTTCCTGGTGAATGCCACGCCGGTCAGCTACCTTTATCAAGGGCGCGTGGTGGACGGTGTGGCCGTGTTCGACTTTGCCAACGTGACCATCGCCGAGGGCGCGACCGCGACGGTCGTGGGCACGCGACCGCTGGCCATGTCGGCTTCAGGCGACATGAGCGTTGGTGTCAGTTTTGACGTGTCCGCAGGGAAGGGCGGCGGTGGCGCGGGCGGTATTGGCGGCACCGGCGCCAGTGGCGGCACCGGCGGCATTGGCGGTGTGGGCGGCATTGGCGGCACCGGCGGCGCGGGCGGCGTTGGCGGCAATGCCACCGGCGGCGGCACCGGCGGCACCGACCCCATGCCGGGCACGGCGGGCACAGTGGGCACAGGCGGTCAGGCGGGCCAGGCGGGAAATGGCGGCAATGCGGGGTTGGCGGCTTCCATTCCTGGACAGACAGGCCAGCCGGGCTACGGCAATGATCCCAGTGCAGGCGGCGTGGGCGGTGCGGGCGGCACAACCGGCGGAACTGCCGGTGCCGGTTCCTCCCTGGCGGGCACGGGTGGCACTGCCGCCGCCACTGCGGGCGCTGGCGGAACGGTATTAAGCGTCAATTTCGGGCAGTCATTCATGCGCGGCAACGCGGGCGGCAATGGTTCCGCAGGCGGTGCGGGCACCGCGCCGGCAACCAACGCCACGGCCGGTCAGGCAGGCACAGGCGGCTCGGCGGGCACCGCACCCAATTTCAGCGTTGACGCAAATTCGGCCCTGCTTGCCGCCGGACCCGGCGGCGGCGGTGGTGGCGGCGGCGCGGGCGGCGGCGGCGGCGGCGGCGGCGGTGGTGGTGGCG
>CAITNO010000148.1 GCA_903893795.1 Candidatus Hydrogenedentota bacterium
GAACAAAGTGCGTATGGGAGCCCGGTTCATGCCTTGGAAAAGGGACCAAGATACGCCGGTCGGCCACGTCCGACCGACAATTTGACTTGGCCTTCTCATGGGAGGCGGGACGCCTGCGGTACGGCTGCGAGCCTCTTCTGGGGTTCAGTCTTTGGGCAGGCCTGTTTGCCCCCTACGGGGACGGGGGCTTTCCCCCCTGTTAACCACGGGTTCCGCTTCGCTCCACCCGTGGCTATTTTTGTGTGGCCCCTCCGGGGCCAAGACGGGAAGCGTATGTTGTGTGCCCTCCTCCGGGGCCAAGACGGGAGGCATGTGTTGTGTGCCCTCGTCCGGGACCAAGAGCGGTCGTCCCCGGACCTACTTTCGGAACTTGATGCTCCGGGCCTGGAAGGGCTCGATATTGTCCGGTTCCGGTTCTGTCACGAAGTTGTCCGTTTCGGGGTCCGAACCGAGAATGGTGAGGATGCTTTGGGCTTCGGCGGCGACCCGGTCGAGCAGTTCGCGGTGCTCCAGGCGGTATGCCGGTTTGCCTTCGGTCACGATTTCATAGGTGAGCCGTTTGCGCGCGCCTTTTACCTTCATGTGCTCGCTGTGGAGCAGTGTCTTGATGCGCAGGATGATGTCGATATCCTCGCGCAGGTAGTAGCGGCGGTTTGTATTGGTGCGCTTGGGGCGCAACTGGCTGAAACGCTCCTCCCACTGCCGCAACAGGTGCTGGGGCACCTTCAGCATATCGCTGACCTCGCCGATGGAGTAGCGGCGGTTTGGGGCGTGGTCGGCCGGGATGATGGGGTGTTCGTTGCTCATGATGCGCTTCCGCCTGTTCTCAGCCTTCTTCGGGTGTGCCCGCGCCGGTCCAAACGGTTAGGTTGGTCAGGTCGCGCTGCTGCCTCTGGAAGAGGGTGGCCACCAGGTAGGCCACCACAAACATGACGATGTTGCCCACCACGCCGGTGTAGTAGGTGTGGAAGGGATTGGCCAGCACTTTCGCCAGGGACTCCGAAACGCCGAGGGCCGTGAACTTTGCGACGGTGACGATCTTCATTTCCACCGCCGTGATATAGACGCTGAAGAAGGTGGTGCCCACAATGCCCGCAAGCACGGACCAGCCGTCGCCGCGTTTGGTCAGGAATCCGAGCGCATAGAGGCCAAAGAGACCGCCCGCGACGATGGCGGCCATTTTTGTCCCCAGGTCCTGAAGCGTGAGCGTGTTCATTTCCAGAAAGAGCGCCGCGCCGCCCATCATCAGCAGGGCGCTGACACCGGAAACCACGCGCGCCGCCCAAACGTAATGCTTGTCCGTGCCGTTCTTCACCATGTGCCTGCGGTAGATGTCCGTGATGGTGACGGCGGATATCGAGTTCACACTGGAGGAGGAGGCCGACATGGCCGCGGCGAACACGCCGGTGATCACGAGCCCCGCGACGCCGGTGGGCAGGTGGTTCACGCAGAAGAAGGGCAGAATCTCCTCCGCCTTGTGGCCGTTTGCCCCCTTTAGAATATCCATGGCTATCGGGTCCGGATGCTGCTTGAAGAAGACGTAGAGCGCCGTGCCCAGGAACATGAAGAAGGCCCAGGTGGGCACGCTGCAGAAACAGCAAATCCAGATGGCCCTGAGCGCCTCTTTTGGATTCTTGGCCGACACGTATTTCTGGATGACGTTCTGGTTGCTGCTGTATTCGTACAGCCAGTTGAAGAGTCCGGCGACCATGACCAATACGATCGATTTCATCTGGATCGAAAACCATGGCGACGGCTCAATCTTGCCGGTGGCCGCGTTCAAATCGCCCAGTTGGAACTTGCCGTCGGCCCAGGCCGTGCGGAAGACCTCCGGAACGCCCCCGTTGATGCCGCGCACAACCGTGTAGATGCACAGAAACGCGCCGAGCCAGAGCAGGAAGGTCTGGAAGAACTGCGTCCAAACGATTGCCTTGATGCCGCCGCTGACGGTGTAGATGGCGATGACCACGCCGCCGATGAGGATGCACATGTACGGAGTCGCGCCGGTCATCTGCTGGAAGAGCATGGAGATGAGGTACAGGATGGTGGCGATGCGCAGCACCTGTCCAAACAGAAAGGCGAGGGCGGCGTACATCCGCACACCCGGCCCGAAGCGGCTCTCCAGGTATTCAAACGCCGAGGTGACCCGGGCCTTGCGGAAGAAGGGGAGGAACACCTTCGACGCGACGTAGATGCCAATCGGCAGCATGAACGCGGGCAGCAGCCGCAGATAGGCCGTCTTGTAGGCGTCGGCCGGATAGGCCATCACCGTCATCGAACTGATGGAGGTGGCAAACATGGCCAACCCCAGCAGCCACGCGGGGAAGGTGCGGTTGCCCACGAAGAAAGTCTCCGTGGACTTGTTAACCCGCGCGAAGATTGGCCCCATGGCGGCCAGCAGGCAAAAATAGGTGATCAGTATGATCCAGTCAAGCACGCCAAAATGACTCATATGCCGCCTCTCCATCCTCGTTTCCGGACATGACCTGTGGACGAACGACCGTTCCACGCCGGGCGTGCCCGGCCGTTCACTCTATCAGCCCCCGGGCACGGCGGTCAATCGCCGGACGGACGCGGAGTCGCCCGGTGGCAGTCAATATGATATGCTAGGCGAGGCTTTACGGGAAAGGCCGTTTATGAATCATGAACTCAAATCCAATTCGCTGGTTTCGGTGCTGGCGCCCATTTACAACGAGGTCGGGGTCATCGATGCGTTTGTCAGCGAGGTCCACGAGGCGCTCGCCGGACTTGCGCTGCCCTGTCCCTTTGAGATGGTGCTCTGCGACGATGGCAGCCACGACGGCAGTGCGGAGAAACTGGATGCGTGGGCGGCCCGCCATCCGGACCAGATTCGTATTATTCACCTAGCCCGCAATTTCGGGCATCCCGCAGCTTTGTCGGCCTGCATTGAACACGCGCGCGGCGATGTTGTCATTGTCATGGACGGGGACATGCAGGATGACCCGGCCGCATTCCGGGGATTCATCGAGAAGTGGAGCGAGGGTTACGAGGTGGTGTACGCCATCCGCACCTCGCGCGAGGAGAACGCCGTCCTGCGGCTGTTCTTCTGGCTTTTTTACCGGATGCTGAACTGGATGGCACGGGTGGACATGCCCCTCGATGCGGGTAATTTTGGACTGATGGACCGGCGCGTGGTCGATTGCCTGTGCCGCATGACCGAGCGTCCTCTCTACCTGCCGGGGCTTCGCGCATGGATTGGATTCAGCCAGGTGGGTGTCAGCGTGCGTCGGCGCGCCCGATACGACCGAAGGAGCCGCGTTCGCCTGATGGGGTTGGTGCAGCTTGCCATGAATGCCATTTTCTCCTTCTCCAGCGTGCCGCTCTTTGCCTTTCGCTTCGTTGGAATGCTCGTGATAGTACCCTCCGGCTTGTTGGTGGTTTTCGCCGTAATGCGCAAACTTCTTTGGGGGGCGGTGTTTTCCCCCTCGGCAAACCTGTTGGTGATTGTCCTCTTCTTCCTGGGGGTGAATCTTCTGGGCATTGGGATCATGGGCGAATATCTCCTCCGCATCTATGAGGAGGTCAGGGCGCGGCCGAAATACATCGTAGATCGGGTCGTCGGAAACGATGCCCGGATGCCGGGGAAAGACGGTCCGCAGTAAGGCACTCAAACAGGCTGCAACGCCTGAAGTGTGCCTTTCACCGCCCTACGTTTCCTACCAGGCACTCCTTCCGCACGGGACCGGATCAAGGGGGCGTTTTTTTCACAAGAACGCCGTCATGTGGTATAGTTTTTCCCATGAAATCCTTACGGTTATTCTTGGTCAACGTCGGTCTGCGCACGTTCTCGAATTTCTGGGTTGTCCCCCCGATGGGTGTGCTGGCCCTGGCCGCCTATCTACGCCAGAAATTCCCTCTGGAAATACGGGTTGTCAACCAGCGGCTCGAAAACTTCACGGCCGAGGAAATAGCCCGCCAGGCCGCTGAGTTCGGTGCAGATATCATAGGACTGTCCGTCCTGACGACCACGGCCTGTCTCCTTCCGGAGATGACGTCAAAAATGCGCGCCGCCCTTCCCAACGCCTTTATCGTTTTGGGTGGTCCCCATGTTTCGGCCGCCGGTGAACTGGCGCTCGATGGCTTTGACGCGGACGTTGCCGTTTCCGGTGAAGGCGAGCGCCCCTTTGAACTTCTCCTTCGGGCGAAATACGAGGGGGATGGCAAACTCGACGCAATACCGGGCCTCGTCTGGCGTGAAAAGGACGGGACGGTTGTACAAAATCCGGGAGAGCCCCTTTTCGTTGAGGACCTCGACACGCTTCCCATGCCCGCCTATGACCTGATCGATTTGCCTGCCTACTGGCACAAACAGACGATCGTTCCCATGCTCTACCGCCGCTATGCGGCGCTGGTGACCTCGCGCGGTTGTCCGTTCCACTGCATCTGGTGCCACAACATCTTCGGGAAGCGGATACGCTCCCATTCGCCCGAGCGTATCGTCGAGGAAATGACCTTTCTGAACAAGAAGTACGGCGTCAGCGATTTTGAGATGCTCGACGACACCTTCAATTATCATGGGCGGCACGTGATTGAGTTCTGCGAACTGCTCAACAGCCGCAATCTCAAGTTCAAGTGGGCTCTGCCCAACGGGGTGCGCGGCGACCTTCTCACCCGCGAAGTGATTGACGCCATGGCCGATGCGGGGCTGTTCATGCTGATGTTCGCCCTGGAATCCGGTTCTCCGCGGATACAGAAGTATACCCAGAAGAACCTGAACATCCCGCGCTTCCTGGAGAACTGCAAGATGGTGGCGGACCGCCGCATCTTCATCTCCGCATGCTGCATGCTCGGGTTTCCCACGGAGACCGAGGAAGAACTGCGCAAGACCATCGACACGGCCTGCGCGGCCGATTTTCACACAGCATCGTTCTTTATCGTCACCCCCTATCCCGGCACACCCCTCTATGACATGGTGAAAAAAGACCATCCCGAAAAGTTGCAGAATATCGATTTCAGCATGGCCAACTCGACAACGGTGCGGGTGAACCTTACGGACCTGCCCGACGAGGTCTTATTCGGATACCAGCGGGAGGCCGCCCGGCGTTTCTTCCTCAATCCGAACCGCATTGCCCGAATCATCCGCGACCATCCCCAGCGGCTGGCTCTGCCCGCCTATCTGCCCCTGTTCACTTACCGTTCACTGATAGGCGCCCTCGGCAAAGACCACTGATTTTTATCCCGCTGTCAGTCCTTCTTGCAACTCTCGGGGCCCTGCCACTTGTGATCCTGCATCCGCTGCCAGAAGCCTGAACGGCAGTTCTCCTCCTCCTTGTCCAGCAGCACGGGAGCAACGCCCTCCTGGTGAATCACCACGCCGTCGCGCTTGAAAATGAAACTGCTGATGCAGTGGGGGATGACGATACTGTCCGCATTGAGCGTCGAACAGTTCGTGTTGAGCGCCACCACGAGCAGTTCGGACGGATAAAGATGCACATCCAGCTTCTTGCGGTTTGCCAATACCAGGCGCAGTAGCACGGGTAGCAGGGGCAGTGTTCTAAAGGTGACGCCGCTCGCCAGGACCGGCAGCAGCAACAGTCCGCGTATCCAGCGCTGTTTGGGTATGACTTTGCGCCACAGATCCAGCATCCAGCCCAGGCGGCCGGCATGGATGAAATCCGTCAGGGGATGAAGATTGCCAGCCCTGCGGAGGAAGACCATAAATTCACTCTTCAAACACAGGTCAAACCCGGCAACGTTCATAATCGCGTAAGCCAGTTTTTGAATGGCAAATAGATCGCAGCGTCTGCCCTTGCAGTAGTGGCGGAAGATGGTGTCCATCATCTCGTCCGGCGCGATCATCATCTCGGCGGGCATGCGAACGCCCGACCCATTCCATGAAAAGCCCTCCACGGAGAGCGCGTGGATGCCGGGCTTGTCCTTCGCATACTCGATGATGTGGTAAAGCTGCTCCTCGTTGACGCCCTTGAAAATGGTGGGGGAGAGCAGCACCGAGATGCCGGCGTCGCAGAGGTTCTGGATGGCCTGAAGCTTGGTTTCGACGTGCATTTCCAGACCGAGCTTTGCGGCGTCGGGCTTTGTCACCGACTCCAGGGACAGACGCACCTCCTTCACGTGGCTGTCCTTTAGTTTCTGGCAGTACTCCTTCGACGCCATTTTCAGGCCGTTGGTCGCGAGTTGAACCGACACGCCCCGTTTCTCGGCCTCACGGAAGAATTCGAGCATGTTTGGATGCAGCGTCGGCTCCCCGCCCGAAAAGGAGAGTTTGCCGCGCTCAAAGGTATGCAGCACCTCCTGCAGGTCGTCCCAGTTCATGTCCTCCCACAGGATCTCGTCCTCGTCCCTGGCGCAATCGGTGGTGCAATAGGGGCACTTCTGCTGGCACTGGGTGGTTGAGGTGATCCAGGTGTGCATCTTGCGGCCCGGAGAGGCGGTCTCATAGACTTCGGCATAGAAGCGGTCAAGATCCGCATAGTCCTCGCCGTGCTCGGACAAAAGGTACTGATACACGCCGTGCTCGGGGCATTCCCGGTGGATATAGGCCCTGCCCTCGGAAATTACGATTGCCCCTTCGACTTCCTTGGCGCACTTGTGGCAGCGCGATGTGGTCTTGCGGACGGTTTTCAATACTGCATCTCCTGTTAAAGCTTATTTCATGCGGGCACAAAGGTTATTGTCATTGGTCCTTGTTCGCATCGGGGCCCTGCCATTTGTTGGCCAGCATTTGCTGCCAAACGCCTGACGCGAAATTCCTCTCTTCCTTTCCCAGCAACCCGTCCGTGGCGTCTTCGCTTACAATCGCGCCATCGCGCTTGTAGATGAAACGGGTCACGCAGTGCGGCACCACGATGCTGTCCGCGTTCAGCGTTGAGCAGTTGGTATTGAACGCCACGACCATCAATTCGGAAGGATACTGGCTGACATCCAGGTTCCCGCGGTTTGCCCAGAGCAGGCGCAGGAGCATGGGCGCGAGCGGAAAGGTCTTGAGGGTAACACCGCTGGCCAGCACCGGCAACAGCAGCAGCGCCCGAATCCACCGCTGCCTGGGAATGATGCGGCGCCACCAGTCGAGCATTTTGCCGACCCGGCGAATGTTGATGTATTCGATGAAGGGTTTCAAACCCTCGGGGCGGCGCAGGAACACCATGAACTCCGTCTTGAGGCACAGTTCAAAGCCGACCACATTGAGAATCGCGAACATCATCTTCTGAAAGGCAAACTGGTCGCGCCGGTCACACTTGCAGTAGTGGGGGTGGAGGATGTCCATCAATTCATCGGGGGCGATCATCATTTCGGGGGGCATGCGGATGCCGGAACCGTTCCAGGAAAAGCCTTCCGCGGAAAATGCGTGTATGGCTGGCTTGTCCTTCGCGTATTCAAGAATATGATACAACTGCTGCTCATTGACGCCCCTGAAAATGGTGGGCGAAAGCGTGATGGGAATGCCCACTTCGCACAGGTTTTCAATGGCCTTGAGCTTGGGCTTCACATAGGCGTCCAGTCCCAGCGAGGCCACATCCTCCTCTGTGATCGACTCCAGGGACAGGCGCACCTCTTTGATCTTGTTGTCTTTGAGCTTCTGGCAGTATTCCTTCGAGGTCATCATCAGGCCGTTCGTGGCGAGCTGGGCGAGGATGCCCCGGCGATCCGCCTCACGGAAAAACTCGAACATCTTGGGGTGGAGGGTTGGTTCGCCCCCCGAAAAGGAGAACTTTCCCTTGCCGATAGTCTTCATTATCTCCAGGATGTCGTCCCAGCTCATTTCCTCCCAGGCGATCTCCTCCTTGTCATTGGCGCAGTCTGTCGTGCAGTAAGGGCAGCGCTGCTGGCATTTCATCGTCGCCATAATCCACGAGTGAAATCTCCGGCCCGGCGACGACGTTTCGTACACCTCGGTGAAGAAACGGTCAAGGTCTGCATAGTCCTCCCCGTGCACGGACAGCAAATAGTCGTAGGGGCCGTGCTCGGGGCATTCACGGTGGATGTATGCCTTTCCGTCATCGGCCACCACGACTTCGCCGTCAACTTCCTTGATGCACTGGGGGCAGCGCGACTTGGTCTTGCGGATTAACTGCATTGAACCGTCTCCTGGGGTCTGAACGATGGCTTCAGCCCATTATAGCGCAACAAAGACAAGGCAATGGCGCATTGTCCCATTTTCGTCGGTCAAACACGCAAACGCAGCCGTTCAAGTCATCGTCCCGGAGGCGGCTGAAGGCGCCGCCAGGCCATGACCAGTTGGCGAAAGAGAAAGGGGAAATGGC
Source organism: Candidatus Hydrogenedentota bacterium (assembly GCA_903893795.1). Taxonomy (GTDB): domain Bacteria; phylum Hydrogenedentota; class Hydrogenedentia; order Hydrogenedentales; family CAITNO01; genus CAITNO01. Next base: position 8,244 of record CAITNO010000148.1, read on the forward strand.
GGCTCGAAAAGGCAATCAGCCCGCCATAGGCCGGCACCACCGCCTCAAAGCGCCGTTTGTACAGTGCGCGAACCATGCCCCGCGCCGCCCGGTCCGCCGGCGTGACCAGGAAGGTGGGGGTCCGTTCCTTGCTGTCCGGTCCCAGGGCGCTCCGGTCACTGTGGCATATTTCACTTTCCACCAAAAGGGGCAGGATAACCGTGACGGAAATCCCTTTGGGGAGTTCGTAGTACAAACTGCCCGCAAGGCCGCCCAGGGCGAACTTGGTCGCGCAGTATGCCGTGTCCATGGGAGCGGCGATTTGGCCCATGATGCTTGAAATGATTCCGAGGCGTCCGTGTGACTTTTTCAAATAGGGCAATGCCGCGTAAATGGTGTCAATCACGCCAAAGAAATTGGTGTCAAACATGCGGCGAAAATCGGCAGTGTCAAGATACTCAAAGTCTTCCGTGATGACGATGCCCGCATTGGCCACGGCAATGTCTATGCCGCCAAAAGTTTCGGCCACCAGGTCCACCGCCCGTTTTATGCTTTCGGCATCGGTCACATCGCAGGCCACGGCCAGCGCCCTGCCGCCCGCGTCTTCTATTCTCCGGCGGACCTCCTCCAGCTTGTCAAGGCGCCGCGCGGCCAGTCCCACAGATGCGCCTTCGCGGGCAAGCGCGCAGGCAAGCGCCGCGCCGATGCCCGATGAAGCGCCCGTGACGAACGCTGTTTGGTTCTTGAACCGTTGTGCCATCGTGTCTGCCTTGAGAGTAGGCTAAATAGTATCCGAACCCAGCCCTTTGGTCAAAGGGGATTTCCAATTCTCCGGTATTCAGAAGCCCTGGCCTTGGTCCAAACTCCGCAGAGGCGACTTGGCTGTGTTGCTGACCTGATCACGGCCCTGCCTGCACCTGCCGCGGAGTCTCATTTTCCATGAGTTCATTCACCCAGTCGACTAGAACCGTTGCCAAGTTCTTTGTCGCAAGTTTACCCGTCAGTAACATGCGGCAAACGTCGGGCCATTCCCAGAAGCGGCATGCGAGCGCGCACCAGAATCGCAATGGGGCTTTGCCGTCCAGTGTGATGTGTTTCAGCGCGCCGGGCAGGCGCTGCGTGACGTTGTCGCTGACGGTGCGAAAGGAGCGGAATGGCAGCTTTCTTGCGCGGCAGCATTCCAGAACCCCGCTCCCCTCCATGTCCACCGCCAGCGCACCGGTTTGAACGCCTGCCCGCATTTTCTCCGCAGGCGTGGCCAGCAGTCTGGGGGAGGTGAAGATTGCGCTCTGATGAACCACGAGCTTTCGCGCCCCGGCGATGCGCATGACCGCGCCGGTGAAATCAGGGTCAGGGTCCTGCGTGTCGATGACCACATCCCCCAGGCGCAAGTTTTTCTGAAGGCCGCCGCAGTAGCCCGCCAATATCAGGCAGTCCGTTCCCTGATCCAGGACGATCTCCGTCTGCCTGCGGGCATTGTCCACACCCATTCCGCAGATATGGAGCGCCACCCGCACCCCGCGGGACTCGTGAGCAAAACTCGCGGCGCCGTTCTGCCTCATCTGCGAAGCCGAGATGAATTCTTTCGCTTCACCCAGGGTCGGAATCAGGATGCAGACGTTCAAGAAGAGCATCCTCCATCGACACCACCCCCGTGCCCTGATTCATTCGTCCAAATGTGAAAAGAATTGCCCGGCGAAAACCCAGCTAGCACTTGTTTTCCAGATTTTTCAAGAGTTCGGTGGAGGTGTTGGTCAAATGAAGCACGCCGTCACGCTTGAATATGCAACCGCTCACGCAGTGTGCATTCACGGTGTGGTCTGCATTCAGCGAGGAGCAGTTGGTGTTCAGCCCCACCGAGAGCAGGCGCGCCGGATAGTCCTGCACGGAGAGCTTCGTCAGATTGGCCCAGGCCAGTTTGATAAACATGGGGGCCAGGGGAAGCGTTTTCAGGCTCATGCCGCCGATCAGCACCGGAATCAGGAACAGGCCGCGCAGCCAGCGCTGTTTCGGCAGCACCCGCCGCCACCAGTTCAGCATGGTGTCGAGGCGGCGCAGGTTGATGAATTCGGTGATGGGCCGCAGGCGGCCGGCGTCCCGCACGAAAATCATGAACTCGCTCTTGAGGCAGGACTTGAACCCGATGATGTTGAGCCAGGCAAACGCAAGCTTCTGAAGTGCAAACACCTCGCTGCGGTCGCAACTGCAGTAATGGCGGTGGATCACGTCCATCATCTCATCGGGCGTCATCATCATGTCCTTGGGCAGACCGATGCCGCAGCCGGTCCAGGCGAAACCCTGCATCGAAAAAGCCTGGATGGCGGGCTTGTCCTTCGCGTATTCGATGATGTGGTAAATCTGCTCCTCGTTGACGCCCCTGCAGATGGTGGGCGAAAGGGTAATCCCTATACCCCCTATATCGCACAGGTTCTGGATGGCCTTGAGTTTGGGCTCCACGTAGGGGTCCAGCCCAAGCTTCACTGCGTCCTTCGGGTCGATGGATTCCAGGGAAATGCGGACTTCCTTGACCTTGTTGTCCTTCAGTTTCTGGCAGTAGTCTTTGGAGGCCAGAAAGAGGCCATTGGTCGCCAGTTGCGCCGCAATGCCCATCCGGTCGGCTTCGCGGAAAAAGTCGAGCACGTTCGGATGTAGCGTGGGTTCACCGCCGCCAAAGGATATTTTGCCCCGCTTGAAGTCCTTGAGAACCGCCTGGAGATCCTCCCAGGTCAGCTCTTCCCAAGGGGAGTCGCTTCGTTTTTCGTCGCTGCAGTCGGTGCAGCAGAAGGGGCACTTTTGCTGGCAGTCCATGGTTGCAAAGACCCAAGTGTGCATCGTGCGTCCCAGAGACGACGTTTCATGCACCTCGGTGTAGAAACGGTCCAGATCTGCGTATTCTTTTCCATGTTCAGACAGAAGAAGCTGGAATTCGCCGTGCTCCGGGCATTCACGGCGAAGATAGGCTTTCCCTTCGGAAACGACCACCGCACCTTCCACTTGTTTGGCGCACACATGGCAACGGGACGTCGTCTTGCGAATAATTTCCATTAGTATATTTCCTGTTTACTGAACGCGGATTATAACACGAAAGGGGAAGTTGGACAATATGTAGTATTCCCTTAGTCGTCTTGGGTTCGATGTCACCTTTTTTGGAGTGGATTCCTGGCATTTCTGAGAAAAATGCGCAAAAAGCATCTTTAGGCTCGTCATCGGGGGGTATGACCCGCCGGACCGTTTTGACCGTAGGGGTCCTTTTCAAGATAGGTCTGGTCATCGGCTGGCTCGTTGCCTGTGACGGCTTTCCAGTTAAACTTGGTGTCGAACGGGTTCAGCGCCTGCTGCGGGTCAAATATTTCCGGATTCACGGCCAGCGCGTTGTAGGGCTCCAAGTTTTCCGGCGTTTGCGTGAACATGTCGGCGAGGTCGCTGGCGAAGCCGTCGTACTGGTTCAGCGCCGGTATGCCCAAGATCAAGAACATGGTCTTCAGGATGCTGGACATGCTGGTGTGCCGGTGCGAGATGTAGTCGCGCCGGGCATGGGGGGCGATCACCATGCAGATGGAACGGTGCGCGTCAACCGAGTCGCGGTAGCCTTGCGCGTCATCCTCGGTGACGAAAATGGCGGTGTCCTTCCAGTAGGGGCTGTGGCTGATCAGTTCCACAAAGCGGCCCAGCGCAAGGTCGTTGTCGCTCATGTAGGAACCCCAGAAAGGATAGCCCGCCTCGGGCCGTTCCCCGGCGCCGTGGTCATTGGGCAGCATAATCGTGACCACTTCCGGGAAGGGTTCTTTTCCCGACAGCCAGCGCTCGCGGAATTCGCGCTCGAACTGGTCGATGCGAAACTGGTCGGGGATGTTCGTGTTAAACGTGGCATACTGCCGCGACGTGTTGTCGAAGAGTGGTTTGGGCATGGGATAGTTGATGATCAGCCGGATGCCCGTGTCGTGGTAGCTCTGCTTTTCATCCTGCGGCTTGAACTCGAAACCCAGTCCGTAGTTCCGGAAATGGATGCGGTTGCGGTCGAAATGCTCCCAAATGGCGCCACCCTCGTTGTAATCCTCCGGATAAACCGCGCCGGAAGACTCGATGAAGGCATGGTTTCCCGGGCCGTCACCTTTGGCGTTTTCGCCGATGCGGCATTCCATGAACTCGTTCGGATACACGCCCACCAGCCAGCGGTGACCGTCCACCGAGTGGTCCGAGTCGCAGTAGAAATTGTCGCTGACGGCGAAACGTTTTGCCAGTGCAAGGTGGTTGGGCATGAGCACCACATTTTTGACCGTCCGGCTGTTGTCCTTGTTGGACACGTCGATGGGCTTGCCGAGGCGGCACACATTGGCGTCGCCGCGCCCGCCGGGCAGTGCGCCAAAAACCTCGTCATAGGTGCGGTTTTCCTTGGTGACATAAATGACGTGCTTTATGGGACTCTTCCAGGTGCCTGGTGCGGGCGGCACCGGATGGCCCTCGGCGCGCGCGTCCTGCGCGCGCGGGTACAGATCAACATTGTTGGCCACGGTTTTTGCCGTCAGCGTGTCCAGTTCCGCCTGGGTTCCCGGCAGTTCAATGATGTTCACGTAGCCGCGCATGAGCGCGCCGATATTGGTCGGGTCGCCGGGCAAATGGTTGGGACCGTCATTCGGGCCGGAGCCCAGACCCTTTGCGCAGGCCACATACAGCCGTTTGCCGTCGGGTGATACCGCCAGTTTGCTCGGGAACCAGGCGGTCGGGATATGGCCCAGCACCTTGCCGTCCTTCACCCGGACCACGCCCACGGCATTCACGCCAGCCTCGGCAACGTACAGCGTCTGCTGGTCCGGCGAGAGCGCCAGGCCGAAGGGGATCATGCCCCGCAGGCGGCTTGCGGCGGGACAGAATTCCAGGCTGATGTCCTTTTGGCGCCACCCCGTCCGGGCGTTGACCACGGTGATGCTGTCATTGCTGCCGTTTGACACGTACACGTGCTTTTCGGTGGCCACCAGCGAATTGGGGCTGCTTCCGCCCACGGCCGGGAAGTCTTCCAGCTTCTCACCCACCAGATGGCCCGTCTTGGCCTTGCCAATCACCGCCTCCCGGCCGCAGACCGAAATGTCCACGGTCCATACCGACATCGCGCGGATGTCGTTTGGATCGCCGAGGCCGGGCACATGCGCCTCGTCCTCGTCATTGTCGTCCACTTTGAGGTCGACGCCCTTCCTGGCCTCTTTCGAGGGTACTCCGTAGGGCGGGTAATGCAGTTTGGCCGCGCCGCCCTTCTTTTTCAGGATCTTGGCATACTCAAACATGCCCACATTGGCCACATAGGCGCGCCGCCCGTCGGGCGACAGCGCGATGCCGAAGGGATAGCGCCCCACCTCGATGGAATTGATGACCTTCTGCCGGGAAATATCCAGCACCAGCATCCGGAAGTTAGACTGGTCCACCGCATAGAGCAGGGTGCCGTCCGGTGAGAGACGCAGGTCACCCACATACCCGTTCTGAAAGCGTTTTCCGTCGCTTTCATGGTCGCAGGAAACGCGGAAGAGCCGTGCGTGCGAGGCCAGGTCGAAGGCCATGATGCTGTAGTCGCTGCCGCCCGCCACATACACCACGTCCGACCCGCGCGCAACGCCCAGGCCCATGAACACCGCGTCAAGGATGCCTTTCTCGTTGCCGTTGCCCAGCGTCGCCTGCACCGGCGCGTCCGGGTTGGCCAGGTCGATAATGGACAACTGGGGACCGGCGGTGCAGGCCGCGATGAGCCAGCGGCCGTCGGGACTGAGTGTTAGGCCGTAGGGATGGGGTTCCACCCGGAACAGGCTGCCCGTCGGCGTGATGATGCGGCCGTTGGGCAAAACCGTTTCGCCCTGCACATTTCGTTCCGCATAGCGGTCGCCCGCGGGTGCCCGCATCAGCATGCCGGAGCCGTCATCCTTCGGTACCTTCGCGGGGCCGGCAGTACAGACACCGCACAGCAGCACCGCAAGCGCAAGCGCCAAGAGCATCGGGAAGGGGCGATTCATAAAAAGTCTCCGGAAATTGGAAAAGCCAACCGAGCAAGTCCCATAAGTCTATCAGAAGACACAGCCCTTTGGCGCGGCCCTCCCGGTAGTCCGGGTCTTCCAGCCCCGGACTGGGCCAGGGCGGCAACCCGGCACCGTTACCGGGATGTCTCCCAGGTACAAGGCCCGGGGGGTGACTGGGGACTAATCGGTGACACGCCATCTCGTCCAGCCCCCCAAGGAGTCCGGCGTCGGAGAAGCCGGTCTACCCAATTCAGCCTCGCACATCATCGCTTGTCTCCATATTATCTTTGTCGGAACGTTTCTGCGTGCGTGTTACAATAGGCCGCCGGAAGTGCGTCCGGCAGGACGCAGACAAGGACAGGACTGGAATCTATGGCGTTTCGTGTGCTTATTACAGAAGATGACCGCGTGCAGCGGGAGATCATTTGCGACATTCTTACCCAGTCGGGCTACGAGCCCCGCGGCTGCCCTTCGGCGGAGGACGCACTGGCCGCGCTGGAGGAGGAGGACGCCGATATCCTGCTGACCGACCTCAAGATGCCGGGCATGGACGGACTTGAACTGTTGCGCCAGGCGCGGCGGCTGCGGCCCGAGCTGGAAATCGTCATGATGACCGCCCACGCCACCATCAAGACCGCCGTGACGGCGATGAAGGAGGGCGCGGCGGATTATCTGGAGAAGCCCTTCGACAAGGACGAACTGCTGCTGGTGCTCGGCCGCACGGGCGAACGCTCCGAACTGCGCCGCCAGAACAGGCAACTGCGCGAACTGGTCACCGACTCGGTGGCGCTGGGCAACATTGTCGGCCAGAGCGAGCCCATGCGCCAGGTATTCGAGCGCACGCGCCGCGCCATCCATGTGAACAGCACCGTGCTCATTCTCGGCGAGTCGGGTACGGGCAAGGAACTTATCGCCCGGCACATCCACTTTGCCGGGCCGCGCCGCAGCAAGCCCTTTGTGGTCGTCAACTGCGCCGCCATCCCGGACAACCTGGTTGAGTCGGAACTGTTCGGTCATGAAAAGGGCGCCTTCACCGGCGCCGACGTGAGCCGACCCGGCAAGTTTGAACTGGCCCACGGCGGCACGCTCTTCCTTGACGAGATTGGCGACATGCGCCTCGAAAGCCAGGCCAAACTGCTGCGCGTGCTGCAGGACGGCGTCATTGAGCGCGTCGGCGCCAGCAAGACGCGCCAGGTGGATGTGCGCGCCATTGTCGCCACCAACCGCAACCTGAAGAAGCGCGTCGAGAACGGCGAGTTCCGCGCCGACCTGTACTACCGCCTCGAAGTGCTGTCCATCGAACTGCCCCCGCTGCGCGAGCGCATGGTGGACCTGCCGCTGCTCGTCGCCCATTTCAGCGAGAAGCTGGGCAAGAAACTGGGCATTACCCCGCCCGTCGTCGGTCCCGACGCGCTGGATGCCTTCCGCCGCTACCGCTGGCCGGGCAACGTGCGCGAACTGGAGAACACGCTGGAGCAGGCCTTCATCCTTGCCCCTGGGGATCGGTTGATGGTCGAAGACCTTCCCTCAAAACTGCGGATTATCGAGCCGCAGACCGGCGATTTCATGCTGCCGCCCGGCGGCATCGTGCTGGAGGACCTGGAGCAGGAACTTATCCGCCAAGCGCTCGAACGTTCCGGCGGACGCCTCAAGGAGGCGGCCGAACTGCTGGGGCTCACCTACAAGACCCTGCAGTACCGGCTCAAGAAGCACGAGATTGACCGCCACGACCCGCTGGCCGAAAGCTGAGCGGAAGGGCATTCCCGCGCCATTGCTCTCCCGGTGGGCGTTCTTGCCGCCGCATGGGCCGCTAGTTTAGAGTAGCGCGGCCCGTGTTGGGCGTAAATGCTTCGCCGCAACCTCCCCGGAAAGAGTGCCGCCATGAAGACAATGCTTTCGCTGACCGCCGCCGTGCTGGCCTTCGCCGCGTTTCCCGTTCGTGCCGCGGATATTGCCCAGCCGGGACCGGACCGCACCTCCTTTCAGGAGGGCGGCGGATACAGCACCAAGCTGGACATCGGCTCCGACATGGCGATGGTCTACGGCGTCGGCACTGACTTCGCCGCGCGCGCCCAGTCCTGGCGCGAAAAGGGCTACACCGTCGGCATGATGACGGGCATCGCCTGGGGCGGCTACCAGGCCTATTACGTGGGGCCGGACGGCTTCAAGAAGGACGAGGTCCAGACCGAGAAAAGCGGCAAGCTGATCCTGCACGGCGAGAACATCGGCTACAATGTCCCCACCGACGGCTATATCGAATTCCTCAAGAAGTACATGGAGCCGGCCGTGGACGCGGGCGCGCAGGCCATCTTCTTCGAGGAGCCCGAGTTCTGGACGCGTGCCGGGTGGAGCGCGGCGTTCAAGCAGGCGTGGCAGGACTATTACGGCGAGCCCTGGCAGGAGCCCGATTCGACGCCCGAGGCGCAGTACCGCGCCAGCCGGCTCAAGTATGAGCTGTACTTCAAGGCGCTGCGCGAGGTGTCCAAGCATGTGAAGGAGCGCGCCGCGGCGCAGGGCAAACAAATCGAGTGCCACGTCCCCACGCACTCGCTCATCAACTATTCACAGTGGGGCATTGTCAGTCCCGAGTCGCACCTGATGGACATCAAGGAGATGGACGGCTACATCGCGCAGGTGTGGACCGGCACGGCGCGCACGCGCAACTGCTACCAGGGAAAACTGGCCGAGCGCACCTTTGAGACGGCCTACCTTGAGTACGGCCAGATGCTCGGCATGGTGCGGCCGACCGGCCGCAAGGTGTGGTTCCTCGCCGATCCCATCGAGGACAACCCGAACTACAGTTGGAACAACTACAAGCGCAATTACGAGTGCACCGTCATCGCGTCGCTGTTCTGGCCCGAGGTCTTCCGCTACGAGGTCATGCCCTGGCCAGGCCGCATCTTCCAGGGCACATACCCCAAGGTGGATCTCGACAGCAAGTCAAACGCGAAGGAGGGCATCCCCGCCGAATACGCCACGCAGCTGCTCGCGGTCATCAACGCGCTCAACGACATGGACCAGCCGGTCGTGTCCTATGACTGCGGCACCCGCGGCATCGGCGTCATCGTCTCCGATTCGCTGATGTTCCAGCGCGCCGCGCCGAAGCAGAGCGACGGCGGCCTCGGCCAGTTCTACGGACTCGCGCTGCCCTTCGTGAAGACGGGCGTGCCGCTCGAAGTGGTGCAGATGGAAAACCTGCCGCAGGCGAACACGCTGGCCACCTGCCGCGTCGCCCTGCTCAGCTACGAGGGCCAGAAACCGCTCCAGCCGGAGTATCACGAGCAGTTGAACACGTGGGTGCGCGCGGGCGGCTGCCTGCTCTTCGTCGACGACAATTCCGACCCCTATCACCACGTCCGCGAATGGTGGAACGACCAGGGCAAGAACGACGCCACGGCCTCCGACGACCTGCTCAAACGCCTCGGCGTCACCGACGCGGCCAAGGCCAAACCCGAAGCGGTGGGCAAGGGCTGGGTGCGCGTCATCGCCGACCGTCCCAGCGTCCTCCAGAAGAATCCCGACGGCGCGCAGACGGTGCGCGACGCCGTGGCGGGCCTGCTGAAGAAATGCGGTGAAAAACTCAAGACGCAGAACTACCTCAAGCTGCAGCGCGGACCCTATGTCATCGCCTCGGTCATGGAAGAGTCGGTCTCCGACGAACCGCTCACCATCAAGGGACAGTTTGTCGACCTCTTCGATCCGATGCTGCCCGTCGTGACGGAGAAGGAGTTGAAGCCCGGCGAGCGAGTGCTGCTCTTCGACATCGCCTGGGCGCGCAGGCAGGGCATGAACGACAAGGTGGCCGCGGCGTCCACCCGCGTGCGCGACGAGCGGCGGGCCGAAAAAGCCGCCCGCAAATTCACCACCCGCGGCCCCGAAGGCACCCGCGCCCGGATGCGCATCTTGTTCAAGGAAGAACCGAAGACCGTCACCACGGACCCGTCCGTGCCCGTGGCAACGCAGTGGGACAAAAAGAGCCGCACGCTCTGGCTCGATTTCGACAACGCCGCGAAAGACATCGCCTTCAGCATCGAATAGGGGTAGCGGGCACGCCTTCTATGGACTGCGGCGTCGTTGCCGCCGCAGTCCATAATGACGGATTCCCTCTCCGTGTTGCGACAAACCCGGCCTTGTTTGCCCAATTCCAAGCCTGCATCGTTGCAGATTAAGCTTTCATCATACAAAATAAAGCTTAATCTATTACGGATTAATTTTGCATCACTCTGGATGAAATTTACTTCGTAACAAATAAAGCTTAATTTAATACAAATTAAGCTTTATGTATACCGTTGAAAAGTTGCATCATTATGGATTAAGCTTGAATCGTAACAGATTAAGCTTGCATCATAACGATACAGTCTTGTTTTCGGCTGTTGCAGACGCGGTTTTGGCCGGAACAGGGCACGTAAGGCTTGGTCCGGGCTTCAAATGCCTCCGGTTAAGCCTTTATATTACAAGGAGATGCGGACATGGCACAGTTTCCAAGGTCGGAGGCGAACATACGGTTGCTCGGCCAGGTCGTGGCGCACGGTCTGGCCGAAAACGGGGCGCTCTTTCCGGCGCCCCCGCTCGCACCGGCGGCGTTGAGCGCCCTGCTAGCCGAGTTCATCGCCGCAACGGAGGCGGCCCGGGCAGCGAAAGCGGCGGCACTGGGCGCCGTTGCGGCGAAGAAGGGGAAGTTCAAGGCGCTCAAAGCCGCCCTCAAACAGGAGCTGCGCTACGCGGAGCTTGTGGCGGAGGGCGACGACGCGAAGTTGAAGCTGCTCGGCTGGGGCGGGCGCGCCGCGGCCACAGAGGCGTCGGCGTTGACGCCGCCGGGGCAACCCCTTAGCCTCAAGGCGCCCGAACAGGGGGAGGACTGGCTCACGCTTTTCTGGAAAGCGCCTCCCGACGGCGGCGCGGTGGCGGCGTACAAGGTGGAGCGGCGGCTGCGCCCCGACGGGGCCTGGCTGACCGCGGCGCTGTCGCTCGACTGCAAGGCGACGCTGTCCGCGCAGGAGCGCGGCAGGGAGTGGGAGTACCGCGTCGTGGCCGTCAACAAGGCCGGCGAAAGCGCGCCGAGCAACACGGTGACGGCGGTGCTGTAGGGGTGGACAATGGAACTCGTCGAAGCTGCATGCATCCCACCATCCGTAACTTCTCCTGCTCAGATTTATTAACGCCTGCGAGGCTGAATGACATCGTCCTTTGTTTTCGTATAGTGACCCGAGTATTCTGATTAATTGTCAGCTTAAGCTTGTCAACCTCAACAATCACGGAGGGTCATTGACCATGGCAAAAGGAATGCGTTCTCAAAGGGAGCAAACGCCACAGTCTGTACTTGCGGAGAAGCTGATTGAAGCACTACGAGAGCTCGGGGGATCAGCGAAGTGTGTCGATGTGGTGAATCTCATGGAGAAGAAGCTCCAAGGAAGACTTCTGCCTGGAGACATGGAGCCCGATGACCATCATCAACTGAAATGGAAGCACCAGGCACACTGGGCTCGTGATCGGCTAAAGCTTGATGGCGTCATCCGAGATCATTCTCCACGAGGTTATTGGCAGCTCAATGACGAATACCGATGAAACTTCGAAAGGCGGAGTGTTCACGATTTGTCAACGACGGGCCCATTTCCCATATGACGTGGGATGGCGACGGCAAGCTTTATACTGACGGCAATCAAGAAGGGGCGCTACGTATGGATCTTTCGCGTCGGGACTGGCTGCGCAATACGGGTGCGGGATTGGCCGCCGCTTGGACCGCGGCGGCCTGGGGCGGCGACACGCCGAAGGTCACGCGGCCCCGGGCGACGTCGGGCGATTCGGCCGTTGAGCCGGTGTGGGACGAGCGCCTCGTCGTGACGGTGGGGCCAAAGGATGCCGACCTTGTCGGCACGACGGACCGGGCGATTCAGGCGGCGGTCGATTATGTCGTGCGACTGGGCGGCGGCACGGTGAAAATCCTGCCGGGCGAATACCGGCTGCGCAATGCCGTGCGGATTCAGTCGGGCATTCGGCTGCTGGGCTGCGGCTGGGACAGCAAACTGGTCAAGGAAGCCTCCGTGGAGACGACGCTGGCCGAGGATTCGGACTGGTATGACCAGGAACTCACGCTGGAGAATCCCGACGGGTTCCGCGTGGGCGACGGGGTGGTGCTCATCACCAAGAATCCAAACAATGGCGGGCGCGACGTGTCCAAGCACACGCTGATCGCGCGCAGCGGCAAACGGTTCAAGCTGGACAAGGCGCCGCGCATGAACTATTGGAAAGAAATGAAGCCGACGGTGTCCACGCTGTTTCCCATGATCACCGCCGAGGAGACGGCGGACTTCGCCATTGAAGACCTCATGCTCGACGGGAACCGCGCAAACAACGGCAACTTGGACGGCAATTACGCCGGGTGCATCTGGCTGCAGGATTGCAGCCGCGTGCGCATCAGCGGCGTGGATGCGTACAACTACAACGGCGACGGTATCAGTTGGCAGATCTGCCATGACGTGTCGGTGGAGAACTGCCACAGCCACGACAACGCCGGGCTGGGCCTGCATCCGGGCTCGGGCTCGCAACGGGCCGTGATCCGAAACAACTTTCTGGAGCACAACTCCATCGGGCTGTTCTTCTGCTGGGGGACCAAATACGGGTTGGCCGAAAAGAACTTCATCGCCGACAATTCCGACTGCGGCGTTTCCATCGGCCACCGCGACGACGAAAACATCGTCCGCGACAACGAGATTCTGCGCAGCGGCAAGACGGGGCTGCTGTTCCGTCCCGAGCGCGGCGAGGGCTACACCGCCAAGGGCAACCTGATCGAGCACAACCGCATCATTGACAGCGGCGGTGAGGACGGCGTGGCCGTGGACATCCAGGGCGTCACGGCGGGCAACACGCTGGTCCGCAACGAGATTCGCGAGACCCGCGGCCCGGCCAACCGAATCGGCCTGCGCGTGGGCGCCGACACGGGGGATAACACGCTCCAGGACAACAGGCTGGAGGGTTTCGCCACGGCGGTGCAGGACTTGCGCAAGACTACCGGCGCGGAAAAATAGAAAACACCGGGCGGACATCCCGCGTTGAAGCGACGGACAGAGCAATGGAGCATTGTGGCATGAACGAACTGCCTCCACTGAAGCATCTATGCAAATGGGTCTTTCCCGGATTTCCATTGTGGTATCCCCTGCGCGCGGCCCTGCGTCTGCTGGCCCTGCCGCTGTGGACCCTGTGGTGCTGGCTGATGAACCTGGTGCTGGCTCCCCTTGGGCTGGTATCCCCGCGCGACCTGAGAAACAGCCGCAAGCGCCTGTCGCGGTTGTGGTGCCGGGGCATGCTGGCAATCATGGGGACACGGGTGGCGGCGCGCGGTGACCTGCCCCCGCAGCCCTTCTTTCTGGTGACCAACCATATAACCGGCATGGAAGCCTTTGCCATCAATGCGATCTTCGACATGACCTGTCCGATTGCCATGTACATCAAGGGCCAGCCGGTGCTGGGCCGGTTGATAGCTGGACTGGACCCGCTCTGGGTCAGCCAAAAGAAATCGGAAACGGTCGACCTGAACGCGCGCATCATCGGAGAACTGCGCAACGGACAGAGCATCGTCATCGCGCCCGAAGGCGACATTTCGCCGGGCCGTTTTGTCCGCCGTTTTCGCGCCGGCATGCTCGAGCCCGCCGCCATGATTGGCTTTCCCGTACACTATGCGAGCGTGACCTACACCACCCCGCCGGGCTGGCCACCGGCCTCCAAGGCGGTCGTCTATGGTCCCGATGCGGAACGGGCCAAAATGGTGGGGGGGCTCTCCGACGAGGAAAAGGCCCTGTGGGGCGACCGGGGGCCCTTCTACCGGTATTTTCTGGGCCTCTTGGCGCTGCCCTGGCACGACCTTGTCGTGCGCTTCGCGCCGGACCCCATCGTGGCCGAAGACAAGTTTGCGCTGGCGAATGAGTTGCACGATGCCGTGGAGGCAATTCTGGTGCCTGTGGAATAGCGTCGTCGGATGCCATTGTCCAAGCAACACGCAAGAGGCAATTCTTTGCCATTGCGCGGAGGACCAACCCATGGCCGAAAAGGGTGCCTACACCTACGATTATCCCCGTCCGATGGTGACGGTGGACGCCGTGATTCTTTCCCTCCGGGAAGGAAAGCGCCATGTGCTGCTCATCCGGCGGGCACGTCCGCCTTTCCTGGGCGCGTGGGCCCTGCCGGGCGGCTTTGTGGAAATCGATGAGCCGCTGGAGGAGGCGGTGGCCCGGGAACTGGCCGAGGAAACAGGCCTGACCGGGCTGGAATTGCGCCAACTGCACACATTCGGCGACCCGGGCCGCGACCCGCGGGGCAGAAGCATCTCCGTGGCCTACTGGGGCGAGGCGCCGCCAGATGCGACCGTCGCAGGCGGCGATGATGCGGCCGAGGCGGGCTGGTTCCCCCTGGATGCGCTGCCGGCATTGGCGTTCGACCATGATAAAATTGTAAAGTATTTGAATAAAGTGGGTTAGTTGGAGAAGCCAGCATGCGGATAGAGGACACGGACGCCCTGATTGTGGTGGACGTGCAAAATGATTTTTGCGGGGGCGGCGCCTTGGCGGTGCCGCAGGGCGAAACCGTGGTTACACCAATTAACCGGGCCATCGGCAAGTTTGAGCATATCGTTTTCTCGCGCGACTGGCATCCCGAGGACCATTGCAGTTTCAGCAGTGCCCCGGAGTATCGGGACGGAAGCTGGCCGCCGCACTGCATTCAGGACACACCCGGCGCCGAGTTTCGCGGCGACCTGCGCGTGCCGCTTGATGCCTGCTTTATCGAGAAGGGCACCGATGCCCATACGGAGCAGTACAGCGCGTTTTCGGTGCCCGGACTGGTGGAATGGCTGCACCGCCGCGGCGTGACGCAGGTGTTCCTTGCCGGACTGGCCACCGAGTACTGCGTGTACCATTCCACGCTGGACGCGGTCAAGGCCGGTTTCAGCGTGGTGCTGATCGAGGACGCCGTCCACGCCGTGAACGAGGAGGCGGGCAGGGTTGCCCTGGAGGAACTGCGCAGGGCCGGTGTCCAGTTTGTGCGCAGTGTGAACCTGTCATGAACGCCCCCGATTCTCCCTGGTTTCGGCGCGAGGGCCTGGCGCTGCTGACCGACTTCTACGAGCTGACCATGATGGCAGGGCAGTGGCGCGAGGGGCGCACCGACCTGCGCGTCAGCTTCGATTACTTTTTCCGGGCCCTGCCGCCGCACACGGGCTTTGCGCCCAGCGTCGGGCTGGGCCTCTTTCTCGATTATCTCGAACACCTGCAATTCGACGGGGGCGACATCGCCTATCTCGACTCGCTGGGCGTGTTCGACCGGGCGTTTCTCGATTACCTGAGCGCCTTTCGGCCCCGTTGCACCGTGCGCGCCGTGCCCGAGGGCACGGTCATCTTTCCCTTCGAACCGGCGGTGCAGGTGGAGGGCTCGATCCTGGAGGCCCAGTTAATCGAAACCGCCCTGCTTAACCTTATGAACTTTTCCACGCTCATCGCCGCCAAGGCCGCGCGCATCTGCCTCGCCGCCAACGGCGAGCCGGTGATGGAATTCGGCCTGCGCCGGGCCCACGGGCCCGACGGCGGCGTGACCGGTTCGCGCGCCGCCTACATCGGCGGCTGCTCCTCCACCTCCAATGTGCTGGCGGGCAAGACCTACGGCATTCCCGTGTCGGGCACGCACGCCCACAGTTGGGTGATGAGCTTTCCGAGCGAGCTTGAGGCCTTCCGTGCCTTCGCGCGGCAGTATCCCGACCGGTGCATCCTGCTGGTCGACACCTACGACACCATCCGCAGCGGTGTGCCCAATGCCATTCGCGTGTTTCAGGAAATGCGCGAACGCGGGATCAACGTCCGCGCGGCAATCCGGCTCGATTCGGGCGACCTCGCCAAATTGAGCAAGATTGCGCACCGCATGATGGTCGATGCCGGCCTGGAGGACCCGCTGATTGTCGCCTCGAACGACCTTAACGAGGACCTTATCGCCGACCTGAAACGCCAGGAGGCGCGCATCAACGCCTGGGGCGTGGGCACGCAGTTGATCACGGCGCACGACGCGCCCGCACTCGGCGGCGTCTACAAGCTGACCGCCATACAGGGCGCGCAGGGCTGGCAGCCCCGTATGAAGCTCTCTTCAAACGCCGAGAAGGCCACCGACCCCGGGCGCAAGCAGATCGTCCGCTATTTCGACGCCGATGACCGCCCCTTGGGCGACATGCTGTGCAGCGAGGGCAGCCCCTGGCCGGAATCGGGCGTCATTGCCGGGCGTTCCCAAAAGCAGCCCCACCGGCCCGCGCAGATTGAGGGCGCGGTCCGGGCCGAGGCCCTGCTGAAGCCTGTCTTTGCCGACGGTGTCCGTCTGGCGCCGGGCGAGCCGGTGGAGCGGGTGCGCCGCCGCGCGCTCGATGCCGTTGCGGCGCTGCCCGAAGAGTTTAAGCGCCTGCGCAACCCGGAAATATACCGCGTGCTTCTGTCCGAAGAACTGGGCGGGATGAAGGACCGGATGATGACCAATCCCGAACTCGCCTGACGGCCGGCCGCCCGAGGGCGGACCGGACGTGGAGTCCCTGACGATGCGACTTGTAAAAATTGGCGTTGCCTCCGTGTCGGTGAAGGTCGGCGATTTTGCCGGCAACACGGAGCGGCTCCGCGCGGTGCTGCGGGCCGCGCGCAAGCAAAGCGTGCACCTGCTGGTCACCCCCGAACTGGCCATCTCCGGCTACAGCCTGGAAGACCGCGTGTTCTGGCCCGATGTGACCCGCTACAGTTGGGCGGCGCTGGCCGAGCTGGCCGAAGAGTGCGACGGCATCACGGCGTTCATCGGCCTGCCCGTGCGTTCCGGGGCCATGATCTACAACGCCGCCGCGCTGGTGAGCGACAAGATTATCCGGGGGCTCGTGCTCAAGCGTCACCTGCCCACCTACAGCATTTTCTACGAGGGCCGCAACTGGACCGCCTGGACCGGGGGCGTCACCGAGATCAACGGTGTGCCCGCAGGCGACCTCGTGTTCAAGCTTCCCTTTGGCCGCGTCTCCGCCGAGATTTGCGAAGACCTGTGGTCCGCCTCCTCCCCGGCGGGCGAGCGGGCCCGCGCGGGCGCGGAGATCATCTGCAACCCCAGCGCTTCGCCTTTCACCCCGCTCAAGAACGAGGACCGCAAGCGGCTCGTGCTGGGCGCGGCGAACACGCTCAAGTCCGTGTACGCGTACTCAAACCTGCTCGGCTGCGACAACAGCCGGCTGGTGTTCGACGGCGGCGGGCTCATCGCCACGCCCGAGGGGCTGGTGTGCGAGGGGCCGCTGCTGTCGCGGAAATACTGGACCCTCACCACGGGCATCGTCGACCTGGACAATCTTGACCGCATCCGCGCGGAGAACACCACTTGGCGTCTCGATGTGGCGGATGCCGCGCACAACGGCGTGCACACCGTTGACTGCGACAACGTGCATTACCGCCAGGCATCGGTGGCAGAATTCGCCGCCTACCTGCCGAAGGATTTCTACGTGCGCGAACCGGTCGAGCCAGAGGCGGACAACAGCCGCGACCTTGCGCTGGACGAACTGTTCGATGCGCTCGTGCTGGGCCTGCGCGACTATTTCGAGAAGGTGGGCGCCTTTGAGCGCTTCCTGATCGCCCTTTCGGGCGGGCGCGACAGCGCGCTGTGCCTGCTGATGGCCGTTGAGGCCGCCAAGTCGCTGGAGGAGGGCGCGAAGGCCAAGGAGTACGCCAAACGCGTGAGCACGGTCTATCTGCCCAACCGCGCCTACAGCAGCGCGGGCACGCTCGATGCGGCCAAGTCGCTGGCCGAGGAACTGGGCGTGCCGTTCAGGGTGGTCAGCATCCATGACGAGGCCATTCTGGCCACGAAAAAGGCGGGGGAACTCCTGGGCGGCGAGGAGAAAATTGCGCCCATGGCCAAGCAGAACCTCCAGGCGCGCGTGCGCGGCGCCATGATGCTCAACTGGGGCAACAGCGCCAAAGGGCTGCTGCTGGTCACCTCCAACCTGAGCGAGGCGGCGGTCGGCTACAGCACCACCGGCGGCGACAACCAGGGCGGCTATTCGCCCATCGCCAACGTGCCCAAGACCATCGTTTCGCGCCTGCTTGCCTACCTCGCCCGGCGCGACGGCATCCAGTCGCTGGAAAAGGTTCTCGCCATTCCGCCCAGCGCCGAACTGGCCCCGGACCAGCAGGATGAGAAGGACCTGATGCCCTACGTCGTGCTCGACGACCTGATGTACCTCTACGCGCGGCGGCGCATGTCCCTGGCCGACTGCTGGAAGGTGATCGTCCAGCGGCACCCGGAACATGATGCGGAGCAGTTGCGCACCTGGACGGCCGATTTTGCGCGGCGATTTGCGCAGAGCCAGTGGAAACGGGATCAGCACCCGGTTGCGCTCAAGGTCATGGATCTCGACCTCGACCCGAAGACAGGATTCCGCTTCCCCGTAACGCAAAGCATCCGCTACGAACTGGACGACCTGGCGGCGGCGAAGCTGGAAAAGAAGCGGTGACGTGGAGTTCAACGCCTTTTCGTTAGGCTACTGGATTCCCGCTTGCGC
This sequence comes from Candidatus Hydrogenedentota bacterium, assembly GCA_903893795.1. Taxonomy (GTDB): domain Bacteria; phylum Hydrogenedentota; class Hydrogenedentia; order Hydrogenedentales; family CAITNO01; genus CAITNO01. Next base: position 26,772 of record CAITNO010000148.1, read on the forward strand.
GGGAAAGACGGATGGGGACGCGCTGCCCCGTAATTCCCGCGAAGGCGGGAATCCAGGACTTGTAACAAGGGACACTTTTTGACGGCATAATCATGCGAAGCAGTCGCAGAAAAAGACCCGGAGCAGTAATGACAAAGCCCCCCCAATTCTCAAATATAAAGGCTGTCGTGTTCGACTACGGCAACACGCTCATTCCCTTCGGCCGCGCGCAGGTTGATGAATTTGACCGGCGGCTCGGCGAGGCCATCGAGGCGCGCTACGGCACCCTCGACCGGGACGGTTACAATGCCCATCGTGACGCGGACCGGATGCGGCCCTACGAGGGCGACCCGCCGGCCTTCCGCGAAAGCGACCCCGTGGAAATGACGGCCGCATTGATTCGCGCGCTGTACGGTGTCGAGCCCGACCCCCGCGATCTTGAAACGCTCCTGGAAGTGCGGCGTGAGGCCTTTGTGGGCGTGGTGGAAGCCGAATCCTCGGTGGCGCCGCTGCTGACCGCACTGCGCGCGCAGTTTGCAATTGGTCTGCTGTCGAACTATCCCGACGGCGTCGCCATCCGCCGCAGCATGGACAAGGTGCGGCTCGCGCCCCATTTCAACAGCGTGGTGGTGTCGGGCGACCTTGGGCTGGTCAAGCCCCATCCGAACACCTTCGCCACCAGTCTGCGCGAGTTGGGCGTTGGCCCCGAGGAGACGCTTTTTGTGGGCGACAACTGGCTGGCCGATGTGCAGGGTGCGAAACGCGCGGGCATGCGCGTGGTCCACTTCACACGCTGGATACCGCCCGAGCATTTTGAGCGCCATCCGGGGGATGCGCAGCCCGATGCGACCATTTCACGGCTGGAGGACCTGTTGCCTTTGCTCGGACTCGAGAAAGCAGGGGACGCATGAGCCAGAACGATCCCTGCACCCATTTTGGCCGCTGCGGCGGCTGCGCCGCGCAGGACGTGCCCTATGAACAGCAACTCGCGAACAAGGCGGAGGCGCTGGGCACGCTGTTTGCCCCTTTCTGGGACAGACCGATAGACGTGATGCCCTCCCCGGCGCTCTGGCACTACCGCAACAAGATAGACCCTGTTTTCACGCCGAAGCGCTACGAGGCGCCGCCGCCCCCGGGATTCGTGCGCGAGACGGTGCTGGGTTTTAAGGAGAGGGGCCGCTGGTCCTGGCCGCTGGAACTGGAGGAGTGCCGCATCGGTCCCGAAGGGGTGGAGCGGCTGTTTGCCGCCGTCAACGATTGGCACCGTCCCCTGGGCCTGAGCGGATTCGACACGCGGCGGCAGGAGGGATTCCTGCGCGCACTGCTGGTGCGCGATGCCAAGCGCACGGGGCAGCGCATGGTCGTGCTCATCACCTCGCCCGGCCCGCTGGACACGGCACCCTTTGTCGCGGCCGTCCGGGAGCATTTCCGGGCCGACTCCATCTATCGCGGCATTTTCAGCGGCGGCGCCGAGGTGGCCACGGCGGATGAACTGGAACTGCTGTACGGCGCGCCGGCGATTGAAGAGTCGCTGGTCATCCGTGAGGACCCGCCGCGCGACACCTGGGAGAATCCCGTTGCCGCGCTGTCCGCGTTGCAGGCGGGGGAGGGGCGGTCGCTGTCCTTCCGCATTTCACCCTTGAGTTTTTTCCAGACCAACCCTCTGGGCGCGGAGCGCCTTTACGGACTCATCCGCGCCTGGGTGCGCCGCGTCGCGCCCGACACGCTGTACGACCTGTTTGGCGGCATGGGCGGCATTGCCTTTTCCTGCGCCGACCTGGTGCGGCAGGTGTGGTCCGTGGAGAACGTCGCCGCCGCGTCCGAGGACGGTCACCACAATGCCGCCGTAAACGGCATCGGCAATGTGGAGTTTGTCACAAACGAGGTGAAGAACTACCTTAAAGACTGCCTGACGGCAGGCGGCTTTCAGGGCAAGGTGGCTGTAGTGCTCGACCCGCCGCGCTCGGGCATGCACCCCAAGGCAATACGGCGCCTCGTGGAGTTGCGCCCGCCCCACGTACTGTATGTGTCCTGCAACCCCAAGGTGCTGGTCGGTGAACTGCCGTCCTATCTCGAAGCCTACCGCTTGGAAGGCGTGCGCGCCGTGGACATGTTTCCCCACACGCCCCATGTGGAGGTGCTGGCAGAATTTGCAGCGCGAGACGATGCTCCAATAGAGTAAGCGTCATCGGAACCCTTTGTATATTTTGCGCCGTTTGCGGACGCTCATTCGGTGGCATTGCCCACAAAAAGTTTGCTGTGGCAAAGGCAAAGCAAAGAGAAGCATTTTGACCACGGAACACACGGAATTGCACGGAAGGGGGCATGAACCGGTTTAATCTGGATGGCAGGATGGACATGATGAAGCAAGAGAATGTGGGCGACATCTCCATTCCGCTTCCTTTTCCGTGTCATTCCGTGTGTTCCGTGGTTATAATCCCCCTTTCTGATTTCGGCACCGCCCCCAAGATTTCGTCGTGACCTCAGTGGTTTGTTAGAAAGCAAGAAACTGCCGGCAGCGGCATAATAACTGCAAAAAGGGAGTGTTTTATGAATGTGTCTGCCAAGTCCCGGCTTTTTGCCGTGGCACTGTTCGCGGTGCTTTGTGTTTCCGCTTTCGCCCCGGCCGCCCGGGCGTTCGATGAGGCGGCGCTGCTTGCCGCCCCGAATCCGCCCGAAATCCCAACGGGCTTCACCGAGAAGGAGCAGTTGCTGCTCGCGGCGGCGGCGGGGCAGTTGACGCTGCTCGACATCAACGCGCCCATCGCCGTGCCCGACACGGTGGAACTGCTTTCAGGCCTGCCATACAGCACCCAGGGCGATCCCCGGCAGATACTGGACCTCTATCTGCCCAAGGGCAACGACAAGCCGCTGCCCCTGCTTATTTTCATTCACGGCGGCGGCTGGACCTCGGGCAAGACCACGGACTACAAGTACTACTGCATCCGTTACGCGCAGAGGGGCTATGTTGTGGCGAGCATCACCTACCGTTTCGCCGACAAGTTCCCCTACCCGGCCTGCGTGCAGGACGCCAAATGCGCGGTGCGTTTTCTTCGTGCCAACGCCGGAAAGTACCACATCGACAAGGATCGCGTGGCCGCCGTTGGCGGTTCCGCAGGCGGCCATCTGTCCATGATGCTCGGCTACTCGTCGAACGTGAAGGAGTTGGAAGGGGATGGCGGCTATGCGGAGGAAAGCAGCGCCGTGCAGGTGGTGGTGGACCTCTACGGGCCGACGGACATTACCCTTCCGGCGGCGCGTGACAATTCAACGATCCGGAAATTCTTTGCCGGCAAGACCTATGACGAGGCGCCCCAACTGTACGCGCAGGCCTCGCCGATCACGCACGTCACAAAGGATTCACCGCCCACGCTGATCCTTCAGGGCACCATCGACGACACCGTGCCCATGGCGCAGTCCGACCTGCTCTACGCCAAACTGAAGGAGCTGGGTGTGCCCGTCCAATACGAGAAGTTTGACGGTTACCCGCATACGATGGATATCGCGCTCGAGGTGAATGTCCGTTGCCAGTGGTTCATGAACCACTTCTTCGACAAGTACCTGAAGGTGCAGAAATAGAGGCGGTGAAAGGGGAGGCAATGCGCGGCTTCCTGGGCACGCCAATCTCCTGATTGGCATTTCTTAAGACGGCCAATCAGGAGATTGGCGTGCCCAGGAAAGGCCGCGTTTCGCTCAGGCGTTTAGAACGCCACTGCGTATTTGCCCGTGCCCACCGCCTTGTTCCGGATGATCAGGCGCTTCTGTTCAGCCTTGTACTCCCAATCCGTTCCTTCCGTCATGGCCAGGCCGCTGCACTGCACGGACGCGGGCTTTTTCTCGCTGTACACGCGCAGCAGGTGCGGCTTGCCAATACCCTGGAGCGTGATTTCCAGTGGTGTGCCCTCTTTCACCGTCACATCGAGCGTGCCGCTGTTGTCGACGTGCTCGACGGCAAATGCGCTCTCGCCGTGCGGGTAGATGTTCAGTGTCAGCAGACCCTCGGACTCCTTCGAGCCGATGCCCGTGTAGTCGCGGCGGACGTTCATCGGGATGATCGCGCCGTCGCGCACATAGACCGGATACTCGTCGATGGGGAAGTTCTTCGTGAAGGTCTTCGGCCCCTCGATGACCTCGTCATCCTTGTACAGGTAGCGCCAGCGACCCTCGGGCAGCACGACTTCCCGCGCTTCCTTGTTCTCGTAGATGGGGGCAACGAAGAAGTCGTCGCCGAAGAGGTATTCATACTTGCCCTGCTTCAGCGGCCGCATGAGCACCTTGCCGCCCTTGTGCGCCGCCACGCAGTGGCTGTACATGTACGGCACCAGTTCCGAATGGAGCCACTGGGCCTTGCGCACCAGTTCCATCTCCTGCGGCGTGCGTTTCCACATGCAGCGCTCGCCGTGGCCGCCGTTCAGGAAGAACCCGCAGAACGTGGAGAACTGTGCCCAGCGGATATAAATGTCCGCGGGTATGACGTCACTGCCATGGTAGCCCGCGATGTCGGAACCGATCACGTTGTATCCGAGTTTGGCGCTGCGCAGAATGCAGTACAGCGCCCGTTCGAGGCCTTTGCTCTCATAGCCCCAGGTGTGCGTGTTGTCGCCCACCCAGTTCACCGGAGACGCGTCGATCGGGGCATAGCCCTCCGGGTGCGACCACGGCAGGGGGCTGTCGATGGAGCGGCTCATGGTGACGAATTCGGGATTCTGCGTGAGGCCGTACCGGTACTCGTCGCGGTAGTAATGGTCCATGTAGGTGCGCGTGGACATGAGTCCCGAGGCGGTCTTCTGGTAGAGGCAGGGCAGCGGCCCCAGTTTGCCCCGGAATAGCGTGGCGGCGCCGTCCAGTTTCCAGCCGTCAATGCCCCAGTCAAACACCTGCTGCTGCATGCCGCGCCACCAGGCCATGGCCTTGGGATTGGTGTAGTCCACCCAGCCACCCCGGCCCTGCCACCATTTTTCCTGGTGCCCGTCGCCCACGAGGAAGCCGTTGCGCGCCGCCTCGTTGAACCAGTCGCTGGAATCCTTGATCGCGGTGCTGTCGGCCCTGCTGTTGACAATGCTCGTCATCCACAGCACAACGCGGATTTTGCGCTCTTTCAGGTCCTTGAAAAACTTGCCGGGATTGGGGTAGCGCTTTTCGTCAACGGTGAAGTCGTTGTAGCGCAGGCTCCAGGGGCTGTCGATCAGCACCGTGGTCACCGGGAAATCATGGTCCAGATAGCCGTTGAGCAGCTCCAGCGTGTAGGCTTCCGTGTTGTAGTCGTCTTCCCAAACCCACGGTTCCAGTGCCCAGGCAGGCGTCAGAGGAATGTTGGCATGCCGTTGTGCGTTGAACGGAACATCCCAGAATGGAAGAAAGACGTAAAAATAGAGAAAAACGGTCAACAGAAGTGCAAAAATGGCCACGCCTTTAAGTATGCGCTTGAACAAACCCATGATGAATGCTGTCCTTATCTGCGTTGAATGAAAGAGACCCTACCGGCGTATAGTAACCGGCCCGGGAGCCTGTTGTCACGCACGGCAACATGTTTGACCACCGCCGGGGCTTTTGGGTTGTGGTAGAAAAAGAAAAGGAACTTTGGCCATGCCAAGCATAGCGATTGTCGGCGCATCGGCCGACCGGCGAAAATATGGAAACAAGGCGGTTCGCGCTTTCTTGCAGGGCGGGTGGACGGTTTACCCGGTCAATCCCGCCGCGGGGGAAATTGAGGGCATGACGGCCTTTGCGGGGGTTGAAGGGATTCCCAATACGGTGGACCGCGTCTCCATGTACGTGCCGCCCACGGTCGGGCTGAAGATGCTGCCCGCCATTGCGGCGAAAAAACCTCGCGAGTTCTTTCTCAATCCCGGTTCGGAGAGCCTCGAACTTATCGCCGCGGCCCGTGCTCTGGGTTTGGAACCCATCCTCGCGTGCAGCATAGTCAACATCGGGCTACGGCCTGAAATGTTCTCTGACCTTTAGGTTCAGCTTCTTGGCCGTGATTGACGCTATTGGCTGTTCGCGGTGGTCGCCTTCAGGCGATGGCTCATGGTGCGAACGATGTTGAGCAGGAGCTGCACGGCCACCCGCTTGGTCAGCAGATACTGAAAGGTGCTTTCCGAAAGCACAAAGAGGTGACTGGATTCGATTGCCTTCACCGTGGCGCTGCGCGGTTCCTTGTTGACCAGTGCCATCTCGCCGAACATGTCCCCCGTGCGCAGTTCGGCGATGCACTTGTCGCCCTTAAACACGCCGACCTTGCCCCCCAGCACGATGTACATCTGGTTGCCCACGGTGCCTTGGAAGAAAACCACATCGTCCTTGAGGGCGCGCATGGTCATCCCCTTGGAGAAGATCTTGGCCACGTCGTCGCGCCCAAGCCCGTGAAACAGGTCAACCCGCTGGATAAGTTCGTCCAGTTTCTTGTCGTCCATAGTCGTCTCTCCTCAACAGGGGAGCGGGCAGCCGGCAGGGTCCGGTCCAAGCCCGGCCCGCACGCTAGACAATGTAAATGAAACGGCTGCAGTTGGGGCAGGTGTGGATATGGTCCGAATCCTCGCGGACCTTCTGGGCAAACTGTGAGGGCAGTTTCATGAAACAGCCCTGGCAGGTGTCACCCTCGACCGGCACCAGCGCGGGCGGACGCGCCGCCATGAGGCGGTCGTAGTGGCGCATGATGCGCGCATCGACCAGGCTGCGGATGTTTTCCATCCGCTGCTTGATCTGCTTCTTGCCGCTCCGGGCCGTGTCGTACATTTCCTGCGAAAGCTGAAGCCTGGCGAGCAGGATGAGGTCGGCATGGGCGTCCCGCGCCTGCAGCAGCTCCGGGTCGGCCTTCATCTTCTTGGCGTAATACTCTTCAGGCGCGACCATCTTGCGTGACGCCTCGGCGATTGCCTGGTGAATCGACTCGGCATCGGTGGCGTTCAGGATGGCCTTAAAGTTTTCCGGGGTGCGCAGCACCTTGGCCAGTGTCGCCACGAAATTGAGATAGGTCGTCTGCTGCGTCGGCGGATAGGCAATCAGGAAGATAAGATGCACCGGCTTCTTGTCCACGGCCAGGAAATCAATCCCTTCCTTGACCCGGCCCACGGCGCAGTACAGCGACTTGAGACCCGACACCCGCGCGTGGGGCACCGCAAGCCCATGGCCGATGCCCGTGCTCTCGGTGATCTCCCGCGCCATGATCTGGTCCAGCGCCGGTTCCAAACCCTTCAGCTTCTTCTTTTCGAAAAGAAGCCGCGTGATTTCCTTGATGACGTCCGCCTTGGTCTTGCTGGCCAGTGCGGGAACGATGCAACTCTGTTCAATGTAATCGGTCAGGAGCATTTGTTTATCCTCGCTGAAAGGTTAACCGCCGCGGCGCCGGCGGGCACTACACAACATGCTGACGGAAATTCTTCCATTCGCATTGTATCATTCAGAACCGCCGTGCGCAATGCCTGTCTTCGCTTTGAAAAACAAAATGTTCCGAGAAATCCACTCCTGAAACCGGCAGAGACGGCAGGGCGGCCCTCTTCCGCACAATTAAAAGGGCAATAATGCGCCAGACCCGGCGAAGCAGTGTGACCAACTCTGGAAAACGTGCTAAAATGGGTGTTTTCCACACGCGGGCGCGGCGTCTTGCCCCGTTCAACAACCCCTAACGATCGGATTTGGGATGGAATTCAAACAGTTATTGCAGCAAGAGGTGCTCTTTATTGACGGCGCCATGGGCACCACCATCCATGGCTTCGGTTTCGATGACGCCTATTTTGGCGGTCCCGATTTCAAAATGCTCGGCGACCTGCTCTCCTTTTCCCAGCCTGAGGCGATGATCGACGTTCATTTGCAGTATTACCGCGCCGGGGCGCATGCCATCGAGACCAACACCTTCGGCGCGTCGCCGTTCCGCCTGGCCGAATATGACTTTGCCGGTCTCAATCTGGACCGTTTCGCGCCCAACCCCTACGGTATGGACCTGCGGCGCCTGTCCCACGAGGATTTTGCCTACTATCTCAGCCGACGGGGCGCCGAACTAGCCTGCACCGCCCGCGACCGCTACCGCGCCGAGTCCGGCTATGACGGACGGCCGCTCTTTGTCATCGGTTCCATGGGACCGTCGAACCGCGTGCTGTCGGGTACCCGGGCCGCCCTCAGGCAGTCCACCTTCGACGCGGTGGCGGACAATTTCCGCAGACAGGTGCTGGGGCTCATCGACGGCGGCAGCGATGTGCTGCTCTACGAGACCCAGCAGGACATACTTGAACTGAAGGCCGCCGTTTTCGGCGGGCGGCAGGCCATGCGCGAGCGCGGCGTGGACCTGCCCATCATGGCGCAGGTCACGGTGGACCAGTTCAGCCGCATGCAGATTTTCCACACCCACATCCATGCGGCCCAGGTCACGCTCCAGGGCACCGGCATCGATGTCTTCGGCATCAACTGCTCCATCGGCCCCGACCTCATGCTCAAGTCCGTCGAGACGCTGGCGCGTTTTTCGCCGCTGCCCATTTCCGTGGTGCCCAATGCGGGCCTGCCCGTGTCGGAAAACGGCCGGACCGTGTTCAAGTTCGGCCCCGACCGCTTCTCCGGCATGCTGCGCGATTTTGTCACCGAATACGGCGTCCAGATTGTCGGCGGCTGCTGCGGCACCACGCCCGAGCACATCGCCGCCACCGTTGACGCCATCCGCGGCATCAAGCCGCGCGCGCGCACCCCCGAGCGGGGACTCTACGTGTCCGGCCCGCAGGAGGCCGTGCTGCTCGACGGCTCGCGCTCGCTCATCCGCTTTGGCGAGCGGCTCAACATCCGCGGCTCGAAGAAGGTGCGCGATGCCGTGGAAAACGACACCGGCATCAACCACGACGTGCTGGAGGAGGTGGTGCGCGAACAGATCGAGGGGCTCGGCTGCGAGGTCGTGGATGTGTGCATGGACTCCAACGTGGTCGACACCGTCGCGGTGCTGCGCGAGGTGGTCCACACCCAGACCACCGACTTCTCCGGCGCCATGTGCCTCGACTCCTTCCAGGTCGATGCGCTTGCCGAGGCGATCAAGGTCTATCCCGGCCGCCCCATCGTCAACTCCATTTCCATGGAGGAGGCCTCGCCGGGCCTGCTCAAGATAGACGCCGTGCTGGAGGCCACCGCCGGGCACGACCCGCTCTATGTGGCGCTGTGCACCGGCCCCAAGGGCCCCGCCGCCACGGCCCAGGAAAAGCTCGACCTCACCACCCAGATCCTCGAACGCGCCCGCGGCCGTTACGGTGTCGCCGCAGACCGTATCTTTGTGGACGTCAACGTGTTTCCCATCGGCTCCGAATCCGTTGAGGGCATGAACTTTGCCGTCGAATCGCTGGAGGGTGTGCGCCTGGTGAAGGAGCGTTTCCCCGAAACGCACACCTCGCTCGGCGTGGGCAACCTGACCAACGGTCTGGCCAAGAAGCCCTACATGCGCACCGTGCTCACCTCGGTCTTCCTTGACGAGGCGCGCAAGCGCGGCCTCGACGCGGCCATTATAAACCCCAATCATTACGTCTTTGTCTCCGACCTCGACCCGGCCCACTACCGGCTCGGCCTCCGCATTGTGCTCGAGCGCGACATGGACGCCTTTGCCGAACTGGAGGGCATCGCCGCGCAGAAGGCCGGGGGAGAGGCGCCCCGGCGCGTGCTCTACGACAGCCTGCCCGTCGAGGAGGCCATTGTCGAGAAGATTAAGGACGGGCACAAAGAGCGCCAGCCCGGCTCCTTCACGTTCCGGGGCCGCGACTACGAGTACCAGGACCGGATCGTCCTGCAGGTGGCCGACGCCATGGCGCGCCACGCGCCGCTCGATTTCATCAACAAGCACCTCATGCGCGCCATGCAGGACCTGGGCGACGGCTTTGGCCGCGGCGAAGTGTCGCTGCCCCACCTGCTCAAGTCGGCCGATGTCATGCGCCAGGCCATGGGCTTTCTCGAAAAGTTCATGCGCGACGAGGCCGGCATCGACGTCCACGCCAAGATTGAGTACAAGGGCACCGTCGTCATAGGCACCGTCTACCAGGACGTGCATTCCATCGGCAAGGACCTTGCCCGCACGCTCCTCGAAAACTACGGCTACCGCGTCATCGACCTTGGCACCATGACGCCCCTCCAGTCCTTCATCGACTCGGCCCGCGAGCACCACGCCCACGCCATCGGCATGTCGGCCCTGCTCGTGCAGACCTCCAACCACATGATCACCGTTGCGCAGATGATGCGCGAACAGGGGCTCGACCTGCCCGTGCTTGTCGGCGGCGCGCCCGTCAGCGAGCGCCATGCCGCCTTCGTCGCCATGGCCGGCGGCGACGGCACCGCGAACATGCGCGGCGACGTGTTCTACTGCCGCACCGCCATGGACGGCGTCAATGTGATGAACGCCGTCATGACCGGCCAGCCCGAACAGAAGGCGGAACTCTACGACACGAACCGGACCAAACTGATCCACCGCTACCAGCACGCCCGCCAGCGCCTGGCCCGCGAGGAGGAACTTTTCGCCACGCTGCCCCGCCGCTCAGTGGTCCATGAAGGGCTCGTCTTCCCCGATGAACCGCGCTTTCGCGCCCGCCGTATCGAATACGACCTGCGCGATTTCGCCGTCCACATCGACCGCAAGACCCTCTACGCCCTCAACTGGAAATTCGGCGGTTCCGTGTCCCGCGAACGCACCCACACCACCGCGGCGGATTTGGACGCGCTCTTCAACGAGTGGGTGGACAAGGCCGCGCGCCTCGGCTGGCTCAAGCCGCAGGGTGTCATGGGACTCTTTCCCTGCTGGTCCGAAGGCGAACAGGTTGTCGTGCTCGACCCCGCCGACCCGGCGCGCGAGATAGCGCGTCTCAGCTTCAACACCGTCATCGGCGCGGGCGACGAGGACCTGGTCTCGGGCGCCCAGTTCTTCACCCCCCGCTGCGCGGTCTCCGGCCCCGGCGTGATGGGCCTCCAAATCACCACCAGCGGACCCCAGGTGGACGCCTTCATCGAAAAGATGAAGGCCGAGGGCGATTCCGAATCGGCCCTCTTCCTGCAGGGCCTGTCCGACCGCATCGCCGAAGACATGGCCGGCCACCTGAACGGACTCCAGCGGGAAATGCTCGGTGTCGAACCCAAAGCGGGACTGCGCTGGTCCCCCGGCTATCCCGGCATGTCCGACATTCAGATGAACCGCGTCATCCTGGAAACCCTCAACGCCGGCCCCGCCCTAGGCGTCATCATCACCCCGGCCGGCGAATTCAGCCCCACCGGCACCACCGCCGCCGCCGTCAGCTTCCATCCCGAGGCCCGGTACAGCTAAGCCCTTGCCCTTCGCCCTTCGTACTTTGCCCTTTGTACAGGATGCCGCGTGGGTTGCCAAAACCGGCGCGCGGCGGATGCACAGCGAAAGGCAGAGGAGACCGCGAAAGGCAGAGGAGACCTTCGGTCAGAAGAGCGTGGCGTGGTCTGGAAACCACGCCACAACGAGTGGCCGATGCTTCCTGAACTATATTTCATACTTGCGTTGAGCTTCCTCTATTGAAATACAGCGCAGTGTAGGAGGGCCTCCAGCGTGACGCTCGCTCTCTGGGATAAATAGGGACAGTCACTATTTTAATTGACAAAGGACGGGCCTTCTGATAATCTGTTGGCATGCCGAGAGTCGCACGCATAATCATTCCGGGCGCGGCCCATCATGTCACGCAGCGGGGCAACAACAAAGCGGACGTGTTCTTTGTCGATGATGACCGGCATGTCTATCTCGAATTGCTGCACGGACAGGCGCTGCGCTTTGGATTCCGGGTCGACGGCTACTGCCTGATGACCAATCATGTTCATGTTGTGGGGGTACCCAAAGACGAGGCGGCGCTTACAAAGACCTTCGGCCGGACCCATTTTCTGTACACACAATACATCAATCGGTTGCACGGGCGCAGCGGGCATCTGTGGCAAAACCGCTTCTTCTCCTGCCCCATGGACGAGGGCCATGCGCTCAACGCACTCTGCTACGTCGAGTTGAACCCGGTGCGTGCTGGAATCGTCAGGCTGCCATGGACCTACCCATGGTCCAGCGCCTCGGCGCATTGCCGCAAAGCTTCGGCCCATCCCCTCCTTGACCTCTCGAAGTGGCGCAAGGACATGTCCACCGAAAGGTGGCGCGAGACCCTTGCGGAAGTCGCCCGGGACACGGAGGCCATGGACAGCATCCGCCACAACACCCATACCGGCCGTCCGCTGGGGAGCGACGCGTTTCTCAGCAAGGTCGAGAAAGCCCTGGGCCGTCGCGTTCGTCCCCTCCCCGTGGGTCGGCCGCGGGGCTGGCGCAAATACGCGCCCGACACAACCGATGCAAAAAGCATAAATTAGTGACTGTCCCTATTTACTTGAAAAGAGAGTATCATGATCTGTGCAATTGTACTTCTTAGCACCATGGCCGGATATGACATGCCCGACTTTCCCGTATTTGGCGATGCGCCGTACTTGCGGGGCCGAGGTTTCGCTCTTAACGCAGCCTGCGAAATGTCCAACGAAGACATGGAACGGGGTATACGGCAGTCGTTCGCTCAAGATGACGCCAAACTGCTTACTGTTCTGCTGGGCGGTCTCTCATTCGCTCCCATTTGTAATCGCCACGCAGATCTGATTCTTCGCCTTTTCCACGAGCATGCGGACGGACCCTTCAAGAGAGCCATTGAACTCCGTATGGTATGGTGCCTGTCCAAAGTGCGGCGCATTGCGCAAAGCAAATACGGGTGTGAGTTCTATGACTATGCACTGCCGTTGTGGTCCACGAACGAATCCATTGGTGCTACGGTGATCCCATCGGGGTGCTGTCTCGTTAACATAGCGGAAGAAGTCGGGTTTCCAGCACGTGCGTATGCAGTGCGAAAATTGTTGTTTGCTCAGCCAATTGCCGACTCCAAATACGCGGCGTCCCACTGCTTCGAAATCCTTGAAAAAGAGTTTGATGATGTGACGCCAGAAATGGCGTACCATATTTACGAAAGATACAAAACCTCTGAGTTATTCGAGAAGTATCGGAAGGCCTACGAGGAGAAGGCCCATTCCCTCTTGTCCGCCCCCGTGTTGCCGGAAAGCGCGTCGCTTGAGCCGCTGAAGAAACAGGTTGACGCTGCAATTGAGGAGAACGGGCGCAGACTGCACGAGCAATACGGAAACGTCGAGCCCAGTCCATATGAGCCGACTGAAAACAGAGATTTCCTTTGACGAACAGGTCTAGTAGTAAATGTGGCCGACCCATTTTACTGTCTTTCCGGCGGTTGTTTTCTCGGGCGACCGCGCCCACCGGGCCTGACCGGCCGTTTCAAGAAAGTTTACAACAGATCGACAAATATGAAACCGCCCAGGAGAAACCGGGAACGCTTCCCTATTAAGTAAGAATAATGCTTTTATAGGAACCGTACAGCCCGGTCCATATGCCCCGCCGCCTGAGGTCCGCGCTACGCTCTGACGGAATTCGGGGGGGAAATGGCGACGCTTCTGAAGGGCACTGACCTAGCGAAACGCGCTTGTTCCGCACTTTCAGCGCCTGCCTTTCGCTGTAATTCCCTTTTCCCGGGGCGTTGCCCTGGGCTGTCTTCTTGTGCGCCTTTGGCGCGTGGGACGAAAAAGGTGTGGGCTTTGAATAGGGCTACGGCATTGAAACAGTCCGTGTTACGGGGATGAGAGCATCGCTTCCGCCCAGAAGTGCGTGTCCTTCGGACGTGTGCCGATGTTTGGGGGATAGGGGAGCGGTGTCACCCGTTGACGTGGGAACGGTGCAACCGGTGGCAGGTCAGGCGGTGGCCTTGGGGAGCAGGCGTTGGGCTATTGGCCATAGCGAGGCAAAGTAATCGGGGCCGGGAACGAGCCTTCCGTCTGTTTCATCGTACAGGTCCTGGGCGAAGGCGATCAGTTTCTGCGATTGGGGAAAGCGAAGATAGCGGGGGTTCAAATCGCCCAGGCGGACCCGATCCAGTCCGTCGGCATCCTTGAGGATGGCGGTCAGCGTCCAATGGGGGTGGGTCTTGGGAATCTCTTCCCGGCAGTGGTTCTCCACCGCGACGGAGATGCCTTCCCAGTCCTCCTCCGCGACACCGCCTTCGACCAGGAAGGAGGTGACATGCGGCAGCGTGGAGAGTTTGTCCAGGGCGTATTTGCCGTGGTTGCGACATCTTCCGTTATGCCTCCGGCCAATGTCGTGGAGGTATGCGGCGGCCCATGCCTTCGGCGCGCAGGCATCGAGCCCAAGGGCGTCCACCAGAATGAGGCTGTGGACGATGACCCGCGCGACATGGGCCTGGCCATGCAGGCGGCTGGGATGACTGAAAAGTCCCGGGCTGGGCGCCAACAGTTCAAGGGGCAATGAAATGGGGTTTTTCAGACAGTAGGGCATTTGTCATTTCCATGCGCTTCTCAGGGGAGCAACACCCGCGCCTGCGGTACTGTGTCGTATCAACGGAGCGTAATATTGTGGGTGTTGTCGCCGAGATCGAACTGGGCGTCTTCAAGACTGGTAATCCTGCGGTCGCCGAGGAAGAGGCCGTCCACGGTGATGTCGGATACTGCATGCTCCCCGTCGTAGCCCTCGAAGGAGGAGGGGGGCATGCGGTCGGCGTGGATGCGGATGTTGCTGAGCGTGATGTCGTAGATATAGCCGCGGCGTTCGAGTCCGCCCGAGTATTCGGCGTGCTTCACGATTTCCATACAGATTGCGCGGGGCATGTAGGTGCTTTTCGGGTCGGGGACGAAGGGCGTCTCGTCGTTCTTTTGCAGGGTGGGGCGCTGCATGACGGGGTCGTACTCGAGGCGGAGGTCCTCAAAATGGACATCATGCACCCTGCCGTAATCGACATTCATGATGTCGATGGCGGGACTGGTGAGGTGGATGGCATCGCAGTTGCGGAAGACGATGCCGCGCAGGTGCTCGGCGCGCGTTTCTGCACCGATCTCGAAGGCTTTTCCCCAGTCGTTCCACACGACGCAGTTCTCGAAGACAATGTCCTCGCAGGTGTCGAAACGGTAGCCCGTGTGGCCCTTCGCGCAGAGCGAATCATCGTAGGTGCGGACGAAACAGCCGCTGACGCGGGCCTTGCGGCAGTTGTGGAGGTCGATTCCGTCGGTGTTGTAGCGCCAGCAGCCGATGGTCTTGCAGTTCTTGACGCTAAGATTGGCGCAGCCGAAGCAGGCGATGTTGTAGACGAGTGAATCGCGGATGGTGATGCCCTCGATCTCGATGTCATCAGAATCCACGAGGTGAATCGTGTGCTCGCGGCGGCTGTTGCCCGTGTCGGTGGAGCCGTCCCCGAGTTTGTCGACCTTGAAGAGGATCTCCTCCACGTTCTCGCTGTTGTCGAGAATGCCCCGGCCGAGAATGCGAACATTGTGGACGCCGTGCCCGTGGATGCTGCCGTACACGACGGCCCCCTCGTCAATATAGACCGTCTCATCATCCTTCAGATTGAGGATGCCGACATGATAAACGCCCGGTCCGAAGTAGTGAACGCCTTTCCCGTCGGGCGCGACGCTGTAGCCTATGGGCGGATCGAGAAAGAGATGGAGCGCGTTGTGGGTGCCGTCAAGCTCGACCGAATAACCCCCGGCATGGGGAAGGGTGAAGGTTATTGTGCCGTCCTTCACGGTCGGGATTACCTTTGCCGAGAGGGGACGGACGATGCAAGCCGAAAAGGCCTTCACGGGGGTGTATTGAAAGGTGACCGGCCCGTCCGCCGCCAGGCGCGCAAAATAGGCGACCTCGCGCTGGTCAGGCGTGCGCTGATGGCCCGGCCAGCGCCGGTTGTATGGATAGGCGGAAACATAGCACAGCGACACGGGCAGCGGTTGCCCGTTCGCGGTAATGGCGAGGGGCGCGCGGGGCTCGCCCTGGGGAAGTGAATATACCTTGATGGCCGCGGCCGGGGCGGGTTGGGCTTGAAGGGAAGCACATGCCGCGAGCAGGCAAACCATCGCGAGCCTTTTCAGGGAGGTTCCGAAGACAGCTTTATGGTGTGACAGCGCAGTGATGGCGTGAGCTTGTTTCATGTCGGTGTCTTTACCCTTGTTGGCCGATTATTGAATGTCGGTTGTTTCCGCCCAATGTGGCGGTGCCGCCTTCCGCAGGCGTCACAGATCCTGCGGGTCTCCTCCGTCATCGCCCAGTGCCCTCCCGCGCGCGGCCTCCAGGGCACGGCTCACGGTCTTGGCCAGTTTGTAGCTCGACACGGGTTTTCCCAGAATTTCCGATATCCCGGCGGCGGCCGCAGCCTCCTCGCTGATGGCCAGGTTCAGGCCGCTGGCCAGCACGACGGGCAGGTCCGGTCGAACCGTGTGAAGTTTTGTTGCAAGTTCCAGGCCGGTGCAGTGGGGCATGGTTTGATCGGTGACGACGAGGTCAAAGGCGTCCGGGTTCGAACGGAACAATTCGAAAGCCTCGTTGGCGTCGCCGAGGGCGGTGACCTTGTAGCCGAGGTCGGTCAGGATGCGTTTGCCCAGTTTCATCAGCATGGCCTCATCATCGACAAAGAGGATGCGCTCGCCATGGCCGGTAAGCGGCGCGATGGGGGGGGCGCCGATTTCCGGGGCGGCGACCTTCACCGTCGGAAGGAACACCCGCACGGTGGTGCCTTTTCCCGGCGCACTTTGGAGCTCGATGGCGCCGTCGTGGTTTCTGACGATGCCGTGCGCAATGGACAGGCCGAGTCCCGTTCCCCGGCCCTGCTGTTTGGTGGTGAAGAAAGGATCGAAGGCGCGCTCCAGTGTGGCCGGGTCCATGCCGCAGCCCGAATCGGCCACCGTCATCAGCAGGTAGGGCCCGGTGTGCAGATTGTGCCCCAGTTCGGCCTGCTGTTCATCGACAATGACCGGTTCGATGGAGAAGTCAAGAACGCCCCCGCCCGTTTCCATGGCGTGATAGGCGTTTGTGCACAGGTTCATGATGACCTGATGCAGTTGTGTGGGATCGCCCAGGACGCAGTCGCAGTTGTTGGCGATGGCCGGACGCATCTCAATCGTTGCCGGGATGGTGGCCCGCAGGAGGGTCAGCGCCTCCTTGGCCAGGATGTCCAAACGCAGTGGAAGTTTGATCTGTTCCTGCTTCCGGCCGAAAGTCATGATCTGCCGCACCAGGTCCGCCGCGCGGCGGCTGGCCGTGACCACCTGGGCCAGGTCCCGGGCCGGCTGGCTTTCGGGTTCAACGCCCGTGAGGGCCATCTGGGTGTAGCCGATAATGGCCGACAGGATATTGTTGAAATCGTGGGCGATGCCTCCGGCCAGCGTGCCGATGGCCTCCAGCTTCTGGGTTTGGCGCAACTGGGTCTCCAGGGCGTTCTCCTTGGTGACGTCGCGCAGGTGGATGACCAGTTGGGCGGTCCGGCCCTGGTCGTCGCGGATGGGGGAGGCCATCGCCTCGATCACAAGATTCTTGCCGTCCACACCCAGACTGTTGATGCACCCGCTCCATGCGGCGCCTTTTTCCGCGGACTCTTTCAGGCTTTCGGCGAACTCTTCCCCGCCCGTGTTGATGATGGTGGCTATGTGGGCGCCCGGCACCGCGCTGCGGGCGATGCCGAACATCTTCGCAAAGGCCGGGTTGGCGTAGTTCGCAACGCCCTGGGCATTGGTGATGATGACCGCCTCCGCGGCGTGTTCCACCGCCATGGCCAGCAGCATCCGCTCCTCGTTGTCCCGTTTGCGCGCGGTGATATTCTCGGCAATTTCGACGATGGCAATCACGTTGCCCTCCGGATCCAGCACTGGCTCGCCCCGCTTGTCCCAGGTCTTTCCGTCCGGTGTCTGCACGATGGCGTGTTCCGGTTTCCCCGTTTGAAACGCCGTCAGCGTGGGGCAGTTGTCGCATGGCTTGGCGGGGTCACCCCAGAAAACATGGCAGGGTTGGTGGACCATGTCTTCGGTCCGCCTGCCGACAGAGTTCGCCGCCGCCTTGTTTGCCCAGAGAATGTTCAATTCCCTGTCTACCAGCGTGATATTGCTGGTGATGCCGTTGAGTATCGCCTTTTTTTGGGCCTCGCTGGCGCGCAGCGTTTCTTCCGCCCGCTTGCGGCTCGTGATGTCCCGGGTTGTGCCCCAGACGCACACGTAATGGCCGTGCTGCGCGATGGCGACAACGTTGCTCAGCGTCCACACCGTTCGTCCGTCCCGCAGACAGTCCATGGTTTCCAGGCTGCTGGTGCGGTATCCGGAGCGGATTACCTGAAGGACCAGTTCCATTTTGGCGTCGTGTGTTCCGGTCAGCAGATCATAGAGGGGCGTTCCCAGGGCATGGTCGGCGCTCTTGTGCCCAAACTGGTGCAGGTAGGCGTTGTTGCATTCGGCGAGGCGGCCCTGGCGCAGTATCGCCTCGGCCTGCACGCGCTCGTCGAGCGTCATGGCAACGGGCGGCGTGATGTCGCAGCGCCACACGCCCTCGGTGCTCATTTCCACGAACTGGTGGTAGCGCTCCTCGCTTCTCAGCAGCGCCTCGCGGGTTTCCTCAAGGCGCCGTTCGGTGAGCACCTTGTGGCAGACTTCGCCCATGACCGAGGGCAGCACTTCGATCAGATAGGAGTCTTTGACCAGATAATCACTGGCGTTGAGTTTCATCATCTCCACGGCGATGCGTTCATCGCCGTAGCCCGTCATGACGACAAAAGTGACCGGACGCCCCTGCCCGTGCAGGGTCTCCACCACCTCCCGGGCAGTCATGTCCGGCAGGGAATAGTCCAGCAACAGCACCATGTCCCGGTTGCCCGTCATTTTGGCGACTGCGTCCGCGCCGGTCAGCGCGCCGTCGGTGGAAAAACCCTCCTTTTGGAGGGTCTTCTGGATGAGCCGGTTCAACCCGGCATCGTCCTCAACCACCAGCACGGGGAGCAGTTCTTCGCGCTGTTTCGTCGCGTCTTTTCCGACGCTTTCCGTCATCTCACGATTCCTTGCTGTCCGGTTGGGGGGTGGGCAAACGTCAGATTAAGGCCAAGTTGTCCCACCGCCGCGACAAACTTTTCGTAGTCCACCGGCTTGGTGATGTAGTTGCTGCAGCCCAACTCATGGCAGCGCGACATTTCGCGCGGGTCGTCCGTGGTCGTGACCATGATCGCTGGCAGTATACAAAGTTCCGGGTCCGCCTTTACCTGCCGGAGCACCTCCACCCCGTCCACCCTGGGCATGCGGATATCCAACAGCAGTAGATAGGCCGCATTGGCATCACGGTGTGGGGGAGGTCCCTGCCGGAACAGAAAGTTCAGCACCTCGTCGCCGTCCCGGAAATGCAGCATCGGATTATTGATGCCGGCGCGGCCCAGCCTCTTCCTGATCAGCACCGCGTGACCCTCGTCGTCTTCCGTGATAAGAATGGTGATCTCCCTGTCCGTCATGCGCTGTCCCGCCCCCTGTCAGCGCCCGGCATGGACACATAGAAGCGGGCGCCTGCGCCCAACTCCGACTCCAGCCAGACTTTGCCCTGCTGCCGCTCCAGCACGGTCCGGACGATGGTCAACCCGAGGCCCTCCCCGGCATTTGCCGCGGGATTGAGCCTGTGGTAAAGGTCAAAGACTCTGGCGTGGTGCGCCGCCGCGATTCCCATGCCGTTGTCTTCAATGCAATAGACCGAGCGTCCCCGCTCTCTTTCTCCCGTGATGCGGACCACGCCGGGGCGGGACGCGTCAAGGTACTTCAGCGCATTGCCAAGGAGGTTTGAAAAGGCCTGGCTCAACTGCGCCGCGTCGCCGCGGCAGGATGGAAGTTCGCCAATGGAAAGACTCACCCCGGCCTCTTTGATCTGGAAGTCGAAGGTGCTTGCCACTTCGGTGACCAGTTCATTCATGTCCACCGGCCCGATGGAAAGGGCCGCGCGGCCCAGTCGCGACAAACGCAGCAGCCCCGAAATAAGCGCGTTCATTTTCGCGATTCCCGACAGGATGTATCCGAGCGACTCGGGCAGGTCCTCGTCCAGCAGGAGGCTGAGCCGCGCGCGTTTGTCCTCGGGGACGGGAACATCCGCCAGGATTGCCTGCAGTTCGTCCAGCGCCGCCTTCAGTTCCGTGCTGAATCCCTGCACGTTGACCAGGGGCGACCGCAGGTCGTGCGACGCCACGTAGACGATCTGTTCCAGTTCCTGGTTCTTCCGCGCCAGTTCCTGGTTTATCCGCATCAGTGAGCGCGCGGCCTGTTTGCGTTCGGTGATGTCACGGATGACACTCTGGTGATAGGTCACCCCTTCGATTGCCGTTGTGTGCGTGCTGATTTCAACGGGGAAGGTGGACCCGTCCCTGCGGCGGTGCACGGACTCCATCATGGTGCCGTCGGTAGATTCCATCTCGCTTTCCGGCCCCCGCAGGTCCCTCATCCTGAGCGCGATCATTTCCTCCTGGGAATAGCCGTATGCCGCCAGTGCCCGGTCGTTGGCCTCAAGAATCTTTCCCTGCTGGTCGCTGAGCAAAATGACGTCATTGGCATGCTTGTTCAGGACCATGTAGCGCTCGGCAAGGGCCCTGCGGTCATGTTCCACGGCCAGTTGCTGCCGCAGCCACTCGTTGTCCCGGCGCCGTCCCAGCAGCCCCACACCGAGCGCCGAGGCAACGATCAGGGCAACCAGCACGATGATGGTGGTCACCACCTGGCTGCGCATGGGCGTGAGGATCTCTTCAAGGTCAATTTTGGACACCATGAACCACGGGGTGCCCGGAATGGCGTGCAGTGCCGCCAGCGTTGGCACACCGCGGTAATCCCTGCCTTCGACGATGCCTTCCCTGCCCTGCACAGCCTGCACCGCAGGGAGGTTCTGGTTCTCCTCCACTGGGAAGCGCAGCGTCAGCGCGGTGCCTTTGCGGTGGCGCAGTTCGTTCAAGAACACCACGTCATTTCCGTCCCGGCGGACCAGTAGGGTCTCCGCCGAGGGGCTGTCTGTAGGCCATGATCCAATCAGCGGGTAGAGCAGTTTGTAGGGGTTCACGCGCAGTTCCAGCACCCCCCCGGTGGTGCCTGCCGTTCCAAGGCCGATCCCTTCTGGAATCCAGAAGCTGAGATAAATGTCCCCCTGCGCGCCCTTCGCGTCAGCGGGACCGCAGTGCAGGTCTGTGACCACCACGTCACTGCCGCCCAGCGCCGTCTGGAAATCCGGGTCGCCAGAGACGTTGGGCGCGTCGGCCCTTTGGCGGGGGGCTGACAGCCGGATATTTCCATCGCGGTCGTACAAATAGACGCCGCAGTCATTCAACACGGCTTTCGCATTGAACCAGGCGGAGAGTTCCTCATCGAGATCAGAGGGGGAGGGTTCCGCGAGAAACAGGGCGATCTGCTTTTGGACGAGCGGATTGGCGAGAAGGGTCCGGGCGTCCATCAGCCGGTCATGATACCAGTTTGAAATCTGGCCCACCTTCAGGTCGGCGACCGATAAAAGGGTATTTTGTGCCGCCTCCAACTGCTGTGCCGCCTGGTGGCGTGTATAGAGATAGCCTGTCATGCCTATAGCGGCAGTAAGCCCCAGGAAGACCGCCAGCAGACCGCCCCAGAACTTGGGCGGATTCGCGGGAAAGGGCGCCGCCTCCTGGCGCCTGCCCGCAAGGGCGCGCATGGCCAGGTAGGCGGAAAACAGCAGGACGGCAACGGCAACTCCTGCCAAGACAAGCGAGAAGGGGATGGCCAAAACAGTCTGCCCGCTGGGAAACAGCAGCAGGAGCAGCGCGCAGCCCAAGGCAAGTGCCGAACACACAACCAGCGCCACCAAGGGGCCTGCCGTTGTTTTCCACTTCATCATCCGCACATTTCATCATCCATCGTTCGAATCTGCCATAAACTGCCGGACAGACACGCTCGCCTGCATTTTTCCGGGATCCGCAGCCCCGGAAGTTGGTGCCCGCAGCAAGCATGATGACACAAAATGCCCTGCTGGACAATATTTGATGGCAAGGCTCAGTCGGAAGCTGAACGACTTCCATGCGCGCCGCGGTCTGACCCTCGGGCGTCGCGGTCCTCAGCGTGAAAACATCTTCCATTCCCGCGAAAAACCATTATAATGGGCCATCAACCGAAGCGAGGATCATGCCATGCCCTATGCAGTGGAACTCTTCTTCGATCAGCGCACCGATGCCGCCGTCCGGAAGTTGTGGAAATGGCTCTCCGACGAGGGCATCTCCACCGAACTCGCCTCCAGCGATTCCATTCCCCATATCTCCCTCGGTGGTTTCAATGACCTGGACGGCATGCAGACCGCGCAGGTGACGGAGACGCTGCAATCCCTCGCCGAATCCGCAGGGTCTTTTCCCCTGACCTTCTCGGGGATTGAGGGCTTTGTCGCCACCGGGGTCATCTTCCTTGCGGTGGAACCTTCCCCGGCATTGGATGACCTGCACGAATCGTTCTACGAGGCGCTCGGCGACCTGCGGCATCACCTTTGGCCGCTCTATGCGCCCGGAACCTGGGTGCCCCACTGCACCGTGGCGATCGATCTGCAACCCTGCACGCGTTCTGTTGTCAACGAAATGCGCCGCGCCCTCGGCGGGCATATCGAACTGCCCTGGCAGCTCATGGTGGAACGCATGGGCTTGGTCAAGTTCCGGCCCATCGCGCATCAGGTCAGCTTTTCGCTGGGTGAGGTCAAGGTCTAGCGTTCCCACAAACAGCAGCTTCGGCACCAGCACATTTATCCCCTCGCGCAGATCGTGGACAGCACAGGGAAACTGTTTTCGGCCGTTTTCTGGGATTCGTCGGCGCGTCCACCCATTCCCCATATACTAAGACTATTGGATGCGGAACGGTTCCTGCCTTATTGCGTGACATCCGGTCAGAATTGCATCCCCTATGCCAATTGGGTAACCTGTTGTCTGTAAAGGGAACGTTTGTCAGAGATTGTCCAAGGGAGACTCAATGTCCGGTTTTCAGGAGCACGCAAATCTATTCTTGCAAATCGCCAGCCTGCTGCGCGAAAGAGGCGGTCTGGCGCATTGCGTGCCCCT
Source organism: Candidatus Hydrogenedentota bacterium (assembly GCA_903893795.1). Lineage (GTDB taxonomy): Bacteria > Hydrogenedentota > Hydrogenedentia > Hydrogenedentales > CAITNO01 > CAITNO01. The sequence continues at coordinate 49,649 of CAITNO010000148.1, forward strand.
GAAACTGGAGAGCAACCCATGAATTCCGAGCGTGCAAACGAGTACTTTGCGGGATTGGTAGCCGAACTCTGCAAACTGCCCGAAGAAACCGAGTGGGTCGAGTTCAAAGAGAACAATGCTAATCCGGAGGAGATCGGAGAGTATATTTCCGCATTGAGCAATTCGGCTGCGCTTTGTGGCAAGATGCATGCCTATCTGGTCTGGGGCATTGCCGACAGGACCCACGAAGTCGTGGGCACCTCTTTTCGTGCGGAAAGCGCCAGAAAAGGCAACGAGGACATGCAAAGCTGGCTGCTTCGCCTGCTTGTGCCCCGAATCGATTTCCGTTTTCAGCAGGTCAGCGTCGGAAGCGAGGTGGTTGTGCTTCTGGAGATTCCCCGCGCCACTTCCAAACCGGTCCAGTTTCAGGGGGCCGAATACATTCGGGTGGGGTCCTACAAGAAGAAGCTAAGAGATTACCCCGAGAAGGAGCGCGCCCTCTGGCGTGTCTTTGACCGGGTGCCCTTTGAGGAGATGAAGGCCGCAGAGAATTTGGGCGGAGGCGAAGCGCTTGCTTTGTTGGACTATCCGGCCTACTTTGATCTTCTGGGCCTGCCATTGCCGAACGGTGCCGGGAAGATTTTGCAGCGCCTGGCAGAGGACCGCATGGTGCTGTCGAATCCTGCCGGAAGATGGGACATTACCAACCTTGGCGGGATACTGTTCGCAAGGAATCTCGAACAGTTTAGGGGCCTTGCAAGAAAGGAGGTGCGCGTCATTTTCTACGAGGGGGCCGGACGGTTGAGAACTGTGCGCGAGCAACCCGGGCGCAAGGGCTACGCTGCGGGCTTTGAGGGTCTCGTTGACTTTCTGAACGCATCCCTGCCGCGCAATGAGGTCATTGGCAGGGCGCTGCGCAAAGAGGTGCCCATGTATCCTGAAGTGGCAGTGCGCGAGTTGGTCGCAAACGCTCTCATTCACCAAGATTTTTCCGTGACTGGAAGCGGACCCATGATAGAGGTCTTTTTCGACCGTATGGAGATCACCAACCCGGGGCTTCCCCTGGTCGGCACCGAACGATTCCTCGACACTCCACCCCGTTCCCGAAACGAAGTGCTGGCGTCCTTCATGCGGCGCGTTGGCGTTTGCGAGGAGCGCGGCAGCGGTGTGGACAAGGTGGTGTTTCAGACGGAATTCTTCCAGCTTCCCGCACCAAGTTTTGAAACGCCTGAGGGTTGCACGCGTGCGGTGCTGTTCGCCCACAAGGACCTTCGGGAGATGGATCGGGCCGACCGGGCCCGAGCCTGTTATCTCCATGCGTGTCTACGTCTGGTTCAGCGTGATCCCATGACCAACTCCAGTTTGAGGGAACGGTTTGGGATCGAGGAAAGAAACGCAGCCACGGCCTCACGGATTATACGGGATAGCATGGAAGACAGCCTTATCAAACCCTACGATCCCGGTCAAGGCAAGAAATACGCCAAATACGTGCCGTTCTGGGCGTGAGTTGCTTGAATCGCTTATTTGACGGTTATTTGATGATAACGGATATTTTGTGTGTGGGTGGAGGCGGTATTTTTGCTTTAGTTCCTGGAAAACAAGGACTTACAAACCCTCTGCCAGCGGGGTTTTGTTTGATGGACATTTGATGGCTTTGGCCGAAACGGACAAAAAAAATAGTATAATCGGGTTTTCACAGACAAACTAGGAGTATTTCCATGAGAATAAAGCTTATAGGTCTGCTTGCGGTGTGTTGCGCTTTGGCATTGCTGGCGGGTTGTTCACAGCCGTCGCAGGGTGGGGGAGGGGCTGCCCCGGCCAAGGACGCCAAAGGCGGACGGCTCTTTGGCGTGTCCTATCAGACCATGAACAATCCCTTCTTCGTCGAGCTTAACGACGGAATGAAGGAGGTTATTGAGGCGCACGGCGACAGGATGGTTACGCTGGATGCGCAGTACAACAGCCTCAAGCAGAAGAATGACATTTCCGACCTGGTGCTGCAGGGGGCCACGGCAATCTTTCTGAATCCTGTGAACTGGGAAGGCGTCACGGGCAGCCTGGCCCAGGCCAAGCAGAAGGGCATTCCCGTGGTGGTGGTCGATGCGCCCGTGAAGGACGCCGACCTGGTGCTGTGCCAGGTGGCATCGGACAATCTTGAGGCGGGGCGCCTGGCCGCCCGCAAGCTGGCCGAAGTGCAGCCGGAGTCGAAAGTGGTCATCCTGCACAGTTCTGTAAACAAGGCCTGCATCGATCGCGTGGACGGGTTTAAGGAGGAGGCGGCAAAGCATCCCGGCTTTACGATTCTGGACACGCAGGAGGGCAAGGGCACCACGGAAGCCGCGCTGCCCGTCATGCGCGACCTGCTGGCGCGCTTCCCCGAGTGCAACGCCGTGTTCCCCATTAATGACCCCAGCGCGTTCGGCGCGATTTCGGCCATCGAGTCGGCGGGCAAGCTCGGCAAGGTGCTGGTCGTGACGGTCGACGGTTCCAAGGAGGCCGTTGACGTTCTCAAGACCGGAAAATTGCTGTCCACCTCGGCCCAATTTCCGCGTGAGATCGGGCGAATCTCGGCGGAGAAAGTCTACGAGCATCTCGACGGCAAGCCGGTCGACAAGGAAGTGAAGATTCCGGTGGAGCTGGTCACCAGGGAGAACGCCGACTCCTTCCTTGCCAACAAGGCCAAGGGCCCGTCGAAGTGAGTGCAGCCCCTGCCCCGGCGGCGGCCCCGCTGCTGGCTCTGCGCGGCGTCACGAAACGCTTCGGCGGCGTGACGGCGCTTGATGGGGTCGATTTTGAACTGCGCGCGGGCGAGATTCACGCGCTGCTGGGCGAGAACGGCGCGGGCAAGTCCACGCTGATCAAGGTACTTGGCGGCATTCACCGGGCCGACACCGGCACGGTCCTGATTGACGGCGCGCAGCAGTCCGTGCGGGGCGTTGCCGATGCGGACCGCCTCGGGGTGCGCATCATCCATCAGGAACTTTCGCTTGCGTCCAATCTGTCCGTGGCGGAGAACATCTGGCTGGGCCGCGAACCGGGACGCTGGGGCCTGCTCGACCGCCGCGCCATGGAAAGCGCCGCCGAAAACCTCGTGGCCCGGCTCGGCATGAAAGAGATTCGCGACGTGCGCGAGACCGTTTCCGGCCTGTCCGTCGCCTCCCGGCAGTTAGTCGAAATTGCCCGGGCCCTGGCCACGGAGGCGCGCATTTTGGTGCTCGACGAGCCCACCTCCTCGCTTTCCGAGTCGGAGACGGAGAACCTCTTCGCCACGCTCAACCATTTGCGCGCACAGGGCGTCGGCATCATTTACATCTCTCACCGGCTCGAAGAAATCATGCGCCTTGCCGACCGGGTCACCGTGCTGCGCGATGGGCACACCGTCGGCACGCGGGGGATTGGCGAGGTGGACCAGCACGAACTGGTGCGCTGGATGGTCGGCCGCGAAATTGTGGACTATTTCCACCGGCCCGACGCCCGGCCCGGGGCGGTGGCGCTGGAGGCGCGGGGTCTTCAAAACGAGAAGGTCCGGGGCGTTGGTTTCGAACTGCGCCACGGCGAAATTCTGGGCATTGCCGGGCTTGTGGGCGCGGGCCGCACCGAACTGGCGCGGACCCTCTTCGGAATAGACAAACTCCACGGGGGCACCCTGTTGGTGGACGGCACGGAAGTGGATCTCCGCACGCCCCAGGATGCGCTCGAAGCCGGCATCGTGCTGATCCCGGAGGACCGCCAGGGCCAGGGTTTGGTGATGATTCAGACGATCGCCTTCAACCTCGCGCTGCCCTGGGCAAAGGAATGGAACCCCTTTGGCTTTCCCGACCAGCACAAGCGCGGGGCCATTGTGGACCGCGCCGTCGATGCCTTCGGCATCAAGATATCCGGTCCCGATGCGGGCGTGGATTCCCTGTCCGGCGGCAACCAACAAAAGGTGCTCGTGTCGCGCTGGATGGAACACCGGCCCAAAGTCCTCATTCTCGACGAGCCCACGCGCGGCGTCGATGTGGGCGCGCGCGAGGACATGTTCCGCATCATTGCCCGCCTCGTTGAGGAGGGCATGGCCGTGCTGCTCATTTCCTCCGATCTGGTCGAGGTGCTCAACATGTCCCACCGCATCGCCGTCTACCGCGACGGCCGAATCATAGAGACGCTGCCGGCCGAATCGGCCACCATGGAAACCGTCATGCAACTGCTCACGGGAGCCCAAGCCCAATGAACGCCGCAAAACGGATGATCCCCCTCATCATTGCCTGGATTGTCCTGCTGATCCTGTTTCGCATGAAGGTGCACACATTCCTCGCGCGCGACAACATGATCGACCTGGTCCAGCAAATTTCCGTCAATGCCATCATCGCCTGCGGCATGACCTACTGCATACTCATCGGCGGGATTGACCTTTCTGTCGGCGCCGTGCTGGCGCTCGTTGGGACGGTCACCGTGTCCGTGCTCAGCATGGGCGACCCTACGGAGCAGAGCATACTTCGGCTTGGACTTGCCATATGCGCCGGACTGGGCGTGGCGGCCCTCTTCGGCCTGTTCAACGGCTTCTGCGCCGCCAAGACAAAGATGCCGCCCTTCATCATCACGCTGGGCAGCATGCTCGTGGCGCGCGGTTTGGCCCTGCGCATCAATGAGACCCCCATCCGCATCCCCGCGCAGGACAGCCTGTTTCTCGCCATTGGCAATGCCCGCATCGGCGGCATCGTGCCCGTGCCCGTCATCATCATGCTCGTGCTGCTGGCGCTGGGCGCCGTGCTGCTGCACCGCACCCGTTTCGGCCAGCACCTCTACGCCATCGGCGGCAACCGCGAGGCGGCCCGCTTCACCGGCATTGCCGTCGGCCGCGCCGAACTCATCGTTTACATCCTCTGCGCCGTGCTCACCGGCGTCGCCGGCATGATCCACGCGTCGCAGCTTTACTCCGCCGAGCCCAACTCCGGCCAGGGCTTCGAACTCAACGCCATCGCCGCCGCCGTCGTCGGCGGCACCAGCTTCACCGGCGGCGTGGGCACCATCCCCGGCATGCTGCTCGGCGCGGTCATCATCGGCACGCTCGACAAGGGATTGAATCAGGCGGGAGTGCACTTCTCCCTCCAGTATATTCTCAAGGGACTGGTCATCCTCGCCGCCGTCTACATGGATGTAAGGCGGAAGCGCCAGGCGTGATAATCGGAGCGGGGGCCTGCCGCACGCGGAACGGAGGACGCTGCATTAGATCCCCCTTCGAAGGGGGCGGCCGCGAAGCGGCGGGGGATGTTGTTCCTGTTGTGGCATGGTCTCCGGACCATGCCACTCTTCCGACCGAAGGTCACCTCTTCTCCGGATCATCTGCGTGATATTGACTCTGTTTCCAGAAGCGCTGTGTGCGGACGGCAATGGGAAGAGCAGTATCCGTCCGTCCTCTTTTGCCCCTTTGCCCTTCAAAGAGGAGACCTTCGGTCAGAAGAGCGTGGCGTGGTCTGGAAACCACGCCACAACCGGGGAGGGGAATTGCGGGAATTTCGCCCGCGTGCTGTTCACGCCAAACGGACTCACTTAACTCCACGCACGATCTTCTCCAGCGCCTTAGAGACTTCGGACCAAGCGCCGTCTCTTGGCCTGTGCGCCATGACAGGTTTCCCATCCTTGGGCAAAGCCTGTAATCCTGCGAATGGTGTGGAACCCCAATTGGTCTTCCGCACAATGATCGGGATGACCCTCGCTTCCCCTGCCTCGTGCCGTTCCAGCGCGCGTCTCATCTCGATAGCGTAGCAGTAGTCCGAGGCGATGAAGTCAGCGCTGACTAGCAGCAGGACAATATCCGCCTCCTCAAGATGCCTGTCAATCTCCGGGCCCCACTCGTCGCCGGCGACAATGCGGCGGTCGTGCCACTCCTGAATCAGTCCCTGGCGCTTCAATATACTCAGATGCGTTACCAATTCTTCCCGTAGCGTCTCGTCCTTGTGCGAGTAACTGTAGAACACCTTCACCGGTTGGGTCTCCTGTTCCTGGTCGGGGGACCGGCGCGTCCCTTTCGCGTTGGTCGCCGTTTGCGCGATTGTGCCTATCGCGTAAGTATCTTTGGCCTTCTGTTCCCGGCCGAGGGACCGGCGCGTCTCTTTCGCCTTGGTCGCCACTGCCCTGTAGTAGCGCACCCGCTTCTCTTCTTTCGCGGCCCTTCGATCGGCCTGCCGTTTTGCCTCGTGCGTGGTCTGCAGTTCACCTTCTAGAAACTTCACCTTCTCGCCCATGGCGATGACAACCTGACTGTTCACTTTGGCGAGTGCATCCATTCGTCCCTTGTCATTAACCTTCGCCAGTGCCTCAAAGGCATCCTGCACCGCAGGACGGTTGAGAATATCCGCAAACATCTTGCGCAAGACCTCGACACTTCGAATTTCCTGGTCAATACGCGCCTTAAGCATTTCGGCGATGACTTGCGTTTCAAGGAAGTCCGAGGCGTGCTGAATTTCGTCCGAAAGCATGATCTCTCGGAATACATTGACGGAGATATTGGAACCATCCGCGTTTGCCAGAATCTCGAGCCACCTTGCGGGTTTCATGTGACATGGCCCGGGATACTTGGGCGACCTCCGCTTCATAAGTTCAACGCTCACCGAGTAAACGAATTCATCGAACGTAATCAGCCAGCACTGAAGCTGTGATTCGTTTACGTTTTCTAGGCGCTTTCGATAAACCAGGCCAATCTGTCTGGCCTCGTTACTTCTTAGTACATAGTTCCTCTCCCACTTGTATCTCTCCTCTGCAGGATACCGTTCGTATTCTTGCCTCCGTGATTCGAGAAGCCTCTTGCAGATGACTTCCAATTCACCGAGTTCGTCATCCGTAAAGACCTGAATAGGCTCCACCACGATGCCGAGTTCCTTCTCTATATATAAGCGCAACTTTGACGAGTCCACGGGAGAATAGTACTTGTTCAGAAAACCCTCGAATGAAAGCCGGGGAGAAAGCTCCCTTGCCTTAAAATACCCGCTGACTATGTCCGATCTTCTATTGAGATTGGAGTAGACGGCGGCCATTCTGGTGACATCTCTGTTGGCCGCATGATAGGTTTCCTGCGCGTCATGAAACGAGTTCTCGACCTCAAGCACCATTGCGTCTGAAACAACCATCGTAACGCCGAGCCGCCGTCCAAGAGAGACGATCTCGGTGCACATTTGTGACTCTCCACCGGCCTCAACCAGAGCCCGTAGAACGATGTGCGAGTCGAGATACACACGGTAGCGCTTGAGAAACTCACGCCTGAAAGATGAACACTCGGGGTCCATTCCAAGGGTTGCCAGCATCCAGTATGCTTTTCTTTGGCGATTCAGCCACCTGATTACCCGTTCGTCGGAGCTTGTGATGATTTCCATGATGGCAGTATGCCAAGCTCCCATTCGACTGCAGATCGTATTTTCTGTGGAGACTACCGCAGTAATCGTGCGGCTAAGTTGTTCGGAGTCGTAAGGGGTGGCGTCCTTGTCGCCGCCAGTCTGAAGAGCTGCAAGCTGCCGTCCGTTTGCATAAAGTATTCTACTGATGCACCTGTCCAAGGTTCTTCTGTATACACCGAAATCCCCCTCTTCCAATGATCGAGACTGGCTCTTGAAGAATTCACGATACATCTCGTCGTCTTCTTCGACCGTTGTCGTGGCCCGATCCCGCAATTCGGTCCGTGCCGAACCCACGAGGGAATAACGTCCGCCCGCGGTGAAGTTTATGCGCCCTTCATCTCCAAGGCGCTTCAGAGCTGGTTCAATTTCCCCCCCAAGCATCTCTCCGCTACCACGAATGAGCTGCTTCACCGAAACCTTGAGATCCGCCACGGTACAACCCTGTTGTGTTCTTCCGAGGACTTCAAGTAACAAGGCCTCAATAACCCTCTCCTTTGTCATGACCGCCTGATCAGATTCCAAGACACCAACAAGTAGGTGGAGGGTGCGTTCTTCGTCTGTCGTTGGCTGTATATCGACAATGTCGCCAACCCCCCTTTGAACCGCCCGAGTCTTCCGAAAAGACGAGAGGAGCACATCTTGAATAGACGCTGTAAGGCGGTCGAAGGATGTGTAGTCATAAACCACGCAGTACTTCTGAACCCTGTTTGAGATGAATTCGAGCATCGCGGGAGTTGGTTTGCAGGATGCTTTCTTAAAGGCAAAGACGGGGATTTCTTTTTCGACCGCAATGTCGAATTCGTCTTTTACCGCGTCTCTCAACTCCGTACCGAGCAGCAAAATGAGGCCCTCCGAGTCTTCAAGGTTCTCCCTATACTGTCGCCGGATGTCGCTAGGAGACGCCTGTCCCTCGATGACCCAAAGAAAGAAACTCGAGACGAGTGGTTCCTTCAGAAAGATTACGGGGAGAGCTTCCCTTTCGGTTGAGAATTCGTTTCCAAACTGTGCGGAGCTTAAGAAGATTTTGAGCTTTTGCATGGTGGACCCCTTTACAAAAGAATTGGAGCGTTGCTGTGTACCAGATACAGTGTATTCCACGGGAAAGTGACTTAACAAATGCCGGGAGGCAAAGGAGGCAAAGTGGACGCTCCCCAATAGAAAGGAAAAAAATCCGGCGCGGCGGAAAAGAGCGAAGTGCAATGGCTAAAGGGCAAAGGGAAAGAAGGACCGGTGGCCCCATACTCTGCCCTTTGCCCTTCAGCATTCATCGTTTCACAATACCACCATCACGGTATTGCTCGGCGCGCTTTCGCCAGCCTTGTTGACGGCGCTGACGCGGTACTCCCATTCTTTGCCGCGCTCTTGCCCGGTCAGGGTTGTCTCGCTGTCGATGGCGAGCCCCACGTCGAGCCAGTCGCCGTTGGGGCGGAGGCGGCGCTGAATCTTGTAGGCGTTCACCGCGCCGCCGTCCGTCGGCGCTTTCCAGTCGAGGAAGATCCAGCCCTCGCCCTGGCGCGGCGCTTCGAGGCTGCGGGTCTGTCCGGGCAGGGCGAGCGCCGACGCCGCTGTGGGCGTTGCGCGCGCGCCCCAGCCGATGAGCTTGAGCTTGGCGTCGTCGAAGTGGACCGTGTTCTCCGCGTAGCGCAGGTCGGTCTTCATCGCGTCCACCAGCGCGTGCAGGGCGGCCTCCTTGGCGGCGGCGGCCGCCGTGACCGCGGCCTGGGCGGGTATGTTGATGTCTCTTGCGATCACGAAGGTGACCATCATGATGGCCAGGTCGTCCTTGGACACCGGCGGGTCGGGGTAGAGCGCCGGCTGGTTCTCCAGCCCCGACAGCATGCTCAGGGTGAGCATCAGAATGTCAGCCTCACGCGTTGGAAACGTGGCCATAAGTAAATCTCCCAAAGGGCTAAGGGCTAAGGGCAGTGAGTCACAAAGATGGCTGCTATCGAGAGTCCGTCATTGCGAGCGGAGCGAAGCAATCTCTTGTACCCACAGCCTGACGCGAGCAAGAGATTGCCGCGTCGGACTGCGTCCTCCTCGCAATGACGGTGTTCTTTTAGCTCTGGAGGCTCAAACATAAGACTCCATCCGGATGACTCACCACACCAGGCACTCCATATCGCCTTTGTACTTCGCCCTTCTACAGCACGGCCATCACGGTGTTGCTGGCTGCACCCTCGCCGGCGAGGTTGACGGCGGCGACGCGGTACTCCCACTCCTTGGTGCGTTCCTGGGCGGTGAGCGTGATTTCGCTCTCCACGGCCATGCCGACGTCGGTCCACGCACCGTCGGGGCGCAACCGCCGCTGAATCTTGTAGGCGTTCACCGCGCCGCCATCCACCGGCTCCTTCCAGTCCAGATAGATCCAGCCCTCCCCCTGGCGCGGCGCCTCTAAGGTGCGGGTCTGACCGGGCACCGCCAGCGGCGGCGTCGGCGTGGGTCCGGCGGGCGCGCCCCAGCCCAGCAGCTCCAGCTTCGCCTCATCGTTGGCCACCTTGTTCTCGGCATAGCGCAGATCCTGCTTCATGTCGTCCACCAGCGTCGCCAGCGCCGCGTTCTTCGTGTCGAGGGCGCCCTTGGCGGCCGCCTGTGCGGCCACGAGCCCGGCCTTGGCCGTCACGAATGCGTCCAGGGCCGCGCCCCAGGTTCACCGCGGTCACCGGCGGTGCCGGATAGGTCGCCGCGTTGTCCTCCAGGCCCGACTGCATCGCCTGTGCGAGGATCACAATGTCCGCCTCTGTTCTTGGAAAAGTTGCCATGTTCCTATCCTCCGTGTTTTGAACGGTTTACGCCGTTCTTCCGTTGGCCGAAAACGCCTCGGCGGCGGTCCAATCCGCCGCAAAGGACGCTTACAAAGCTCAATTGCTGGTCTACAATCACCGGTTGCGGGTCTACAATCACCGGTTGCGGGCCTACAATCACCGGTTGCGGGCCTACATTCGCCGACTGCGGGTCTACAATCACCGATTGCGGGTCTACATTCGCCGACTGCGGGTCTACAATCACCGATTGCGGGCCTACAATTGCCGATTGCGGGTCTGCAATTGGCCGTTGCGGGCGTGCAACACCGGGTTGCGGGCCTACAACACCGAGTTGTGGGCGTGCAATGGGGCGTTGGGGGATTCAACAGCGGCGTTCCATGCCTGCATCGGGGCGGTGCGGACATGGAATAGCCTCCCCTGTTGTGGCATGGTCTCCGGACCATGCCACAACGAGACCTTCGGTCGGAGGAGAGTGGCGTGGTCAGGAAACCGCGCCACAACGAGGGGGGGATTTGGGGGGATGTTGGTCTTGGTTCGGGCTCCACATCCCCCGCCGCTTCGCGGCACCCCCTTCAAAGGGGGACCAATAGCAGACCCACGTTGTGTCGTGGTCAGGAAACCGCGCCACAACGAGGCCATGGGATGGTGCGTTGCGTGGCGCCTTGCGCCACTTCACGCACCCTACGGTTCACGGCAATTTACACATCCCCCGCCGCTTCGCGGCACCCCCTTCAAAGGGGGACTAATAGCAGAGCCCCGTTGTGGCATGGTCTGGAAGCCGCGCCACGACGAGGCCATGGGATGGTGCGTTGCGTGGCGCTTTGCGCCACTTCACGCACCCTACGGTTCACGGCAATGTACATATCCCGTGTCGAAAATGGCGCACGCCGCCCGGTGTCGTGTTAAACTTTGCCGCCTATGGACCTTCTCGGCGACATTCTTAAACAATACTGGGGATACGACCGTTTTCTGCCCCTCCAGCGCGAGGCCATGCAGTGCGCGCTGGACCGGCATGACTCGCTGGTGGTGCTGCCCACCGGCGGCGGCAAGTCGCTGTGCTTCCAGGCCCCGGCGCTGGCGATGGACGGCATGGCCGTGGTCGTGTCGCCGCTGCTGTCGCTCATGAAGGACCAGGTGGACGCGCTGCGCACCAACGGCATTTCGGCCGCCAAGATTGACAGCACCATGAACGCGCGCGAGCGCACCGCCGTGCATCAGGCCATCCAGGAGCGCAGCCTCAAGCTGCTCTACGTGTCGCCGGAGCGCATGGTTCAGCCTGCTTTCATCGAATACCTCAAGAAGGCGGGCGTTTCCTTTCTGGTGGTCGACGAGGCCCATTGCATCAGCCATTGGGGCCACGATTTCCGTCCCGAATACCGCCTGCTGAAACAGCTCCGCGAGGCCTTTCCCGGCATATCGATGCACGCGTTCACCGCCACCGCCACGGGGCATGTGCGCGCCGATATTGTGCAGGAACTGGGTCTGCGCGACGCCTCCGTGCTGATAGGTTCCTTCGACCGGCCCAACCTGCGCTACCGCGTGCAAAAGCGGACCGATTTGTTCCGGCAGGTCCGCGAAATCATCGACGCGCACCCCGGCGAGTCGGGGATCATCTACTGCATCCGCCGCGACGACGTGGACGGCCTCTGCGCAAAACTGACGCAGGCCGGATACAAGGCGCTGCCCTATCATGCGGGCATGGACGAGGCCGACAGGAAGAAAAACCAGGAGGCCTTTACGAACGAGACCACGGACATCGTCGTTGCCACGGTTGCCTTCGGCATGGGCATCGACAAATCCAACGTCCGCTATGTCATCCACGGCGCCATGCCCAAATCGGTGGAGCATTACCAGCAGGAGACGGGCCGGGCCGGGCGCGACCGCCTGGAGGCTGACTGCATCCTCCTGTATTCCTACGCCGATTTCCAGTTGTGGCGCAGCATCATCGAAAAGAACGAGTCCGAAGGCGGGGACGTGGCCCTGAACAAGCTTGAGGACATGGCCCGCTATTGTGACCAGCTCAGTTGCCGCCACAAGTCGCTCGTGGAGTATTTCGGCGAACCCTTTCCGGAGCGTTCCTGCGGCGCCTGCGACGTGTGCCTTGGCGACATTGATTCGCGGGCCGACGCCCAGCAGATCGGTCGGAGCATCCTTGCCGCCGTGCTGGACCTGGACCATATGGCCGGGCCGAGCTACACCACGCTGGTGCTTACCGGCTCACGTGAAGAGCGCATCCTGTCCAAGAAACACAACCATCTGCCGTCTTACGGCCTGCTTGACGCCCATGATGCACGCTCCGTGCGCGACTGGGTGGAGCAACTGGTGCGCCAGGGTTATCTGGAGAAGCTGGGCGAGTACAATGTCCTCGGCCTGACCTCGAAGGGACTGTCACTGAACCGGGGCGAGGAAACGCCGTTGCTGACGGATCGGGAGTCGCCCCGCGCGCGGGTGTCCGAACCCAGGCGCAAGGCAGCCTCAAAGAAGGGGCAGTCAGTGGACTTGAGCACTTTCGACCCCGCCCTGTTCCAGGTGCTGCGTCAGGTGCGCCGCGAAAAGGCGGCCGAGCTGGGTGTGCCGCCCTTTGTAATCTTTGGCGACGTGGCCCTGCGCGATATGTCCTGCCGCAAACCCCTGGACCGCGCTGCCCTGCTCGATGTGCAGGGTGTGGGCCAGAAGAAATGCGACGCCTTCGGTGACGAGTTTCTCGAAGCTATCCAGCTTCACTGCGAGGGGGCCGGTTCCCCATGACAAACTTCGTTTTTCCCATTCGTCTCATCTGTCCCATAGGTCCCATGCAGGAAACCCACTCTCGTGCCTGAACTCATCTACACCTTCGCCTCCCTGGCCGCCCGCACGGCAGACGGCAAGACCTGCCTCGACGGCATGAAGGTGCTGGCCGACATCATGCACCCCCGCGGCGTGCCGGTCACGTGGATTGTCAGTCCCGAATCCGCCGCCATTGCGGCGGACACGCTCACGGCCTGGCACAGCGCCCACGGTGACGAGGTCGCCGTCGAATTGCCCATTCTCACAGGCAGCTATGCCGAGAAGGAACAGTTCCTCAAAGAGCGCCGGGCCAAAGTGCGGCAGGCGCTGCCTTGGGCCGAAGCCACGATTGCGGGCAATGTCCACTGCGATCCCGACATTGTGGACCTGCTCGCCGCCGCAGGCTTTGAGGGCGTCTGGGGTTTCTGCTGGGAGCAGATCGAGGTGGATGACATCACCGACCGGGGCTGTCCCTGGGGCTTCTTCTACATGGACCCGGGGGACCGGCTGAAACCGGCCACACAGCGCAGCGTGGTGGCCGTGCCCTGGCTGTCCCACGACCTGCTCAAGACCTACCACTGCGGCAACGCCCCGGTCTACACCAACGACCCCAACGACGTCGCCCGCGCGTCCATCTGCGCCTGGGAAGACAGCGCCTACTGGGACGCCTTCGCGGACAACTATTACCGCAACATCCGCTACAACGACGCTGTTTTCCTGCTGCAGCACCAGGAAGCCCACGAGATGGAGTGCAACGAACGCAACCACTGCTACACGCCCGAAGACATCCGCGAGGCCGCCATCATGATGTCACGCCACGTGGACCATCTGCTGGCCAAGCCCGACCTGCGCGTCATGTCGCTGCCCGACGCCGTGCGCCATTACCGCAGCCTGAACGACCGCACCGCGCCGTCCTATATGCTGTGGGAGGACAGCCCCACGCGCCGTCCCAATCCCGACTACACCTGGAACACCTGTGTCGGCCCCTGGCCCAAGACGTTTCTCTATTACGACTGCGGCGCCCAGATGATGTTCATCGACGGCCAGGTGCAGCCTGCCTGCATCCGAAACTATGCCAAGCCCTGGGATGACCGCGACTATTACCGCGAAATGCACATCCCCCGGCCGCGCCTCATCCGCAACACCCAGTACGTCTGGCGCAGGGAAATCGAACTCAGCGTCACCAGCGACCGAGCCATGCCCTACGGCCTTGCGCTCTGGGGCGATTACGGCCTCTACCAGATTGGCGAAGCTCCCGGCCTCGTCGCCGGCAAGATCCTTCCCCGCGAACTGCTCTTCCTGCGTTACGATCTGCAACCCGGCGAAAACCGCTTCAAGGTATCTCTGGAGGGAAAATAGAAAGCCATGCACCATACTCAGTGCCAAACCCTCCTTTCCCAAGACCCCAGCCCCTCCCGGAGTGTCATCATGAATTTCCTGCTGTTCTGCGTTCTTCTTGGAACCATGCTCGCCGTGCCGGCAGGCGCTGATGAAGCGTCCATTGCGCGCCAGGTGGTGGTAACCCGGCACAATCTTGACCTTAGCACGCCGGGCCGCGTGCAGGTGGGCAACGGCGAGTTCGCCTTTACGGCCGACATCACGGGCCTCCAAACAGTGGAGGAGTGTTGCATCTTGTCACAGTGGGGCTGGCACAGTTCTCTGCTGCCCGAGGGCAAGACGCCTAACGATTTCCAATGGACGGCGAAGCAGGCGTACTGCGGCCGTTCGGTGGACTACATGGCGGGGACAGGTGACGACATAAGCAAGTGGCTCTATGCCAATCCGCACCGCATGAACCTGGGACGCATCCGGCTGGTGCGCACGGGGAAGAACGCCGCGCCCATCAAGGCGTCCGACCTTGTTCACCCTCATCAGAATCTCGATCTGTGGACCGGCATCCTGGAAAGCCGTTTTGAACTGGATGGACAGCCGGTCAGCGTCGTCACCTGCGCCCATGCCGCGCGGGATGCCGTGGCAGTGCGGGTTGAGTCGCGGCTCATTGCCGAACACCGCCTCCAAGTGGAGCTGGCCTTTCCCTATCCAGATCTCAAGGAGTTTGGCGGCGGCGGTAATTGGGAACTGCCCGAGGCCCACAAGACGGTCATGACTTCGGACCGGCCGGACGAGGCCAGTTTCCTGCGCACCGTCGATGGGGACAGCTACAGCGCCACCGTTTCCTGGAGTCACGGCGCCGCGCTCAACAGCACCGGTGAAAAGCACCACTATGTCCTTTCGGCGGGCACGTCGAACTGTCTGGAATTCGTATGCGAATTTGCCCCCAGTCCCGCAGCCGGCCCTCTCCCCAGTTTTGCGGCCACCCACGCCGCGTCATCCGTGTATTGGCGCGATTTCTGGAAACAGGGCGGGGCCATAGACTTTTCCGGCAGCACCGATCCCCGCGCGACGGAACTGGAGCGGCGCATCGTCCTGTCTGAATACATCACCGCTGTCAACTGCGCCGGGTCGCTGCCGCCGCAGGAAAGCGGTCTGTTCAATAACGGCTGGAACGGCAAATTCCACATGGAAATGTATTGGTGGCACGGCGCGCACTACGCGCTGTGGGACCGCTGGCCCCTGCTCAAACGCAGCCTCGGCATATACGCGAAAGACCTGCCCTCGGCCCGCGAAAAGGCCGCAAGGCAGGGATACAAGGGTGCGCGCTGGCCCAAATGCACGGGGCCGGACGGCCGCGAGTCGCCCCATCCCATTCACGCGATGCTCATCTGGCAGCAGCCGCACCCGATCTTCTTCGCCGAGCTGGCCTTTCGCGCAAACCCCGTCCGCAACACGCTCAACGAATGGGCCGACATCGTCACGGACACGGCCGACTTCATGGCCTCCTTCGCGGTGGAGGAAAAGGAGGCCAAGCGCCATGTGCTCGGCCCGCCCATCTACACCGTGCCCGAAACCACCGACCCCGACAAGGTCTACAATCCCGCCTTTGAACTGGCCTATTGGCGTTTCGGCCTGGAGACCGCCCAGCGCTGGCGCGAACGCATGGACCTGCCGCGCAATCCCGAATGGGACGCCGTGCTCCACGACCTTGCGCCCCTGCCGGTGCAGGACGGTGTCTACCTGCTTGAGGAACACCTGCCCGACAGCTACACCGCCTGGAACTATAACCATCCGTCCGTTGCGGGCATCTTCGGCATCCTGCCGGGAGCGGGCGTGGATCGGGACACCATGAAACGCACCCTCGACAAGGTGATGGATTGCTGGCGCTGGAAAGACACCTGGGGCTGGGACTTCCCCATGCTTGCCATGACGGCCGCGCGCCTGGGCGAACCGGACCGCGCCGTGGACCTGCTACTGCACAAGAACTTTGATTTTGACGAGCGCGGCTATCCCGTTGGCGGCGGCCCCTGGCCCTATCTGCCCTCCAGCGGCGGCCTGCTCTACGCGGCCGCCTTCATGGCCGCAGGCTGGGACGGCGGTCCGGCCGAAAACGCCCCCGGTTTCCCCCATGACGGCAAGTGGCAGGTGCACGCCGAAGGGTTGAAGACAGCACCATAGGGTTCCCCTTGATGGCGATGGTTCTTATCCCTCCTCGTGGGGCGGCAGTCAGAAGGGCCAACAATCCCCCTACGAGGCGACAACCCGAAGGATCAGCAAAGCCCCCCCCACGAGGGGATAACCGGAAAAACCCGAAGGGTCAGCAAAGCCCCACCCCACGAGGGGATAGCCCGAAGGGTCCGCAAAGTCCCCCCTTGAGGGGGGCAGCCCGAAGGGCGGGGGGTGTAGGCGCTGCGCGAAAAACCAGAGGGGCAACACCCCCCGGTCGGCTTGCGCTGACCACCCCCCTCAAGGGGGGACTTGGAACGAGCGGCTTGCGCCGACCACCCCCATGGCAAGGGGAGGGTTGGGGTGGGATTCTCGCAAAGATACTCCCTCTTGAATAAGGCCGTAGTTTTGGTTATCCGAAGAATCCTTGTCTATACTGTCGTGCAGAACCCAGTTACAGGATACCACGGAGGAACCACCATGAATTCTTATCGTTTCTTCATGGGATTGCTGCTGGCCATGCTCATCCAGCCTGCCTTGCTTCCCGCCCAGGACCTCATCAAGGAAAGGGACGTTATCATCTACAAGGACGACCGTTTCTTCAGCGCCTTTCCGTCCGTCGTGTGCAAACCCGACGGCGAACTGCTGGTGGCGTTTCGCCGCGCGCCGGAACGCCGCATTTTCGGCGAGACCGGTTCCAACCACATCGACCCCAACAGCCAGCTCGTGCTGGTGCGCTCCAAGGACAACGGTGCCACCTGGACCTCCGAGCCCGAACTGGTCTTTGCCCATCCCTTCGGCGGCTCGCAGGACCCCTGCATGACTCAACTGCGCGATGGGAGCATTGTGTGCAGCAGCTACGGCTGGGCGCTGCTGCGCGGCGACGCAGCGTCCAAGTATCCCGAAACGCTGCGCCACGGTGACTTCGTGTTCATGGGCGGCTACCTGGTGCGCTCCACCGACGGCGGCCAGACTTGGAAGGGTCCCATCATCCCGCCGCCCGTGCCGGAATGCAAGACCATCTCCGTGTTCCGTGAACCCTGCCCCGCCTATAACCGCGGCGCCATGTGTCAGGGGCCTGACGGCACGCTGTTCTGGGCCGTGGCCTCCCAGTCCCAACTGGAACCGCGCCGCAGCGAGGTGCAGCTCATGGCCTCCAAAGACGGCGGCCTGAGCTGGGAATACCGCTGCCCCATCGCGCAGGACGACAAGGTGTCCTTTAATGAGACTTCCCTGTACCAAACCAAGGGCGGCGATTTGATTGCCTTCATACGCACCGCCGACTTCGACGACCATACCGTCCTCGCCCGGTCCAAGGACGGCGGCAAGTCCTTTGAGCCTTGGAAAGATGCCGGATTCCAGGGACACCCCCACTGCGCCACCACGCTGGCCGACGGCCGGGTGTTGCTGGTCTACGGCTACCGCCACCAACCCTTCGGCGTCCGCGCCCGTGTGCTCGATGCCGAATGCACCAACACCGACACCGCCAAGGAAATCATCCTCCGCGACGACGGCGGCAGCGGCGACCTCGGCTATCCCTGGGTGACCCCCATGGCCGATGGCAAGTACCTGGCGGTCTATTACTTCAATCAGGACAACGGAACACGCTATATCGTAGGAAGCATTCTGTCAACTGCCGCAAGCAAGTGAATGAACGCCGCGCATTGATCCCTGCGCATTCCCGGGCATATAGTTCTTCCTAGTATGAGCCTGCGGTGGCTTGGCGTGGGGCACGCCGGAACGCCATGCGCCGACAGGCAACGCGACATGGGAGCAGCGAGTAGGATGAGAAGAGGTTCATGGTTCTTGGGATTCATGCCGGTGGCGCTGTGTCTTGCACTTGCGGGGTTTACGCAGCCGGCGGCGTATGCGGCGGACACCACGCCGCCCACGGGCACCGTTGTCATCAACAACAACCGCTCCGCAACGAACACGCCCAATGTCACGTTGTTGCTGACCTGGGCTGATGATGCGGGCGGTTCGGGCGTGTCGCGGATGCGGTTCAGTGACGATGGAGCGCATTGGACGGCTTGGGAGCCGTTGGCGGCCACGCGTACCTACACGCTCCCTAGCGGGGACGGACACAAGACGGTACGTGTCCAGTACCTCGACAAGTCGAACAACCGCTCCGCAGTGTACAGCGACTACATCTTGCTGGACACAACACCGCCGACTGGCGGCATCCTCATCAACGGCGGCACGGCGGTCACAGGCAGCGATACGGTTGTGTTGGGATTGACCTGGTCTGATGGATCGGGTGCCGGCGTGTCGCGGGTGCGGTTCAGTGATGACGGCTCACACTGGACGGCTTGGTCGCTGCCCCAAGCCACCTGTCCCCATACACTGGCGGGTCCGGCCGGGTACAACACGGTTCGGGCGCAGTACTTGGACGGAGCAGGAAACTACTCCGCCGTATGCAGCGATTACATCAAATTCGTTCCGGCCACCGAAGAGACGGTGTTGCTGCCTGGCGATGTGCCGCTGGTGATGGTGTGGATACCGGGCGGGGCCTTCATGATGGGCCGTTACTCGGGCGAGCAGGGCAGCTATTCGTCCGAAGACCCACAGCATTTGGTGACGCTGGGCGGATACTGGATGGCCAAGTATGAACTGACCAAACGGCAATGGACGGCGGTGATGCCAACAGCGCCATGGACGGGGATGCCCTATGTGCTGGCCGATCCGGACAGTCCGGCGGTGTGTGTGTCTTGGAATGATGCGCAGTCGTTCTTGACGGCGATGAACAGTTACACCGGCAAGACTTTCCGTCTGCCGTCCGAGGCGCAGTGGGAGTATGCCTGCCGCGCGGGAACGACAACGCGGTTCTACTGGGGCGACGACCCCGGCTATACGGCCATCGGGGACTATGCCTGGTACGACGAGGCATATGCGCAGGTGGTGGGGCAGAAGCTGCCGAATGCCTTTGGCCTGTACGACATGAGCGGCAATGTGTTGGAGTTGTGCGAGGATGACTCGCACGACGACTACACCGGCGCAACTGCGGGTGGCCAGGCTTGGGTGGACAGTCCCCGAGGTTCTTACCGGCTGATGCGCGGCGGTTTTTTCTACACCGGCGCCGCCTTCCTCTGTCGCTCGGCCGCCCGCTGCCACTACAAACCGGACATCAGCGACGTAGTCATCGGCCTGCGTGTTGTGCGGACTCCGTAGCCCTGGGTTCTGTAGCACTGTCGCCCTTTGTCCCTCTTCGCTTTGCACTTCTATCGCGCCTCAGGCGCGTGCGACGCAGACGCGGCATCCTGCCGCGTTCTTGCGTTTGAGTACGGGGCGCGTAAAGGTTCTGAGTCAGAAGAAGAAAGAGGCTGGAAGCATCTTCTACGGTTGGGTTGGCTGCTTGCCGGTCATTTGGCGTGAAAATCCCCGACAGGGGGCGTGAAACAGGCAAATGTTGGCAAAAATGCCTATTTTGCTGTAGAAATGCCGCTTTTCGGACGAAAAAGCACGCTTCCTCCGAGGCAAAGCACGCTTCCTCCGAGGCAAAGCACGCTTCCTCCGAGGCAAAGTAAGCCTCCTCCAGAGCAAAGTAAGCTTGCTCCAAGGCAAAGCAAGCCTCCTGACAGGTAAAGCAAGCGTGCGAAAGGGCTTTTGAAGCTTCAAATGAGTCATTGTAGGACGCACACACCCAAGCGGCGGGGCGCGTCATCGCTCCATCGGGCGTACCCCGGTCTACCTCTTTGCCCGTTCCGTCTTCGCACGTCCTGTGTCGTTGTTCATCAGCCGAATGTCCTCACAGTTCCCCGTCTCGGTGACAAAGGCCTCTACGCTCATCGCTGAACATCCCGTGATGAGCGCATCCTTCGTGTCTTTCAGCAAGACCTGTGTGGCCGCGCCCGGTTCGGCCTGTGCTTGGATGTCTTGCAGGCGCAGCCTGCTCGCATCTTCGCAGACAATTGCCGGGCGCGGGTCCGGCGTGTCGTAGCTCAGTTCGAGTCCCTGCACACGCAGTCCCCGCACATGCCGGAAATAGAAGCCATAGGCGGGCAGTGTGCCGAACATCCTGCTCTCGGGATAATCGTCCTCCACCTCCGGAACGTCCGCCAGGTCCCGGGGGCTGCCGCCCCCGGCGAAGCGGATGTGAATGTTGGACAGCGTCACCCCCTCCAAACAGTGACCCGGTATGCCCGCGATCGCACAGCCTGTTCCACTGGCGCCGGTGGCCACGACGTTGCTGATGGACACGTCGCGGAAGGTGCCGACGGGCGGTGCGGGGTCGCTCGGTTTGGGGGCCTTCCCCCGGTTGCCCAGCCGCATGAATATAGGGGCCGTGGTGCCCTCAATGACGAGGTTGGAGATGGAGACCCGCTCCAGTGAGCCCCCGTCAACCAGTTCCAGTGCAACCCCTGCCAAACCCTCGATGCGCCCGGCGTGGCCCTTCGCCGCAACGGCGTTGGACCGCTGGATCGCGCAGTTGCTAATCGCGATGTCCTTGAAGCCGCCGGCCGACTCGGTGCCCATTTTGATCGCGTTGCAGTGCGAGCGCAGGATGCAGTTGGTGACGACCACATGCTCCGTTGGCCTGGCGCCCGTGCTCTTCAGCGTGAGCGCATCATCGTCCGAGTCACCCACGCAGTCCGAGACCACCACATTGCGGCATCCGTCAATGTCCACCATGTCGTTGTTCTGGCTCACGTGGTTGAACACGTTGATGCCCCGCAGCGTCAGGAAATCACAGTCCAGATAATGCTGCATCCACATCGGTGAATTACGAAGCGAGACGTTTTCCACGAGTATTCTCTGGCAACTGACCAGGCGGATCAGGCAGGGCCGGTCGAGGTACCGACTTTGCAGCAGGTAGCGCCCTTCCTTTTCGCGCGAAGCGTTCGCTTTATTCAGTTCCTCCGGGTCTGATTTCCTGTTGCGGAACGCCGCACCCTGACCGTCCAGGGTGCCCGTGCCTGTGATGCCCACATCCTCCAACCCCTCCCCCCAGATGAGCGCCCGCACGGTGTACTCGTCGCTCCGCGACACGTACTTGCAGTAGTTCACCGGATAGTCGGCTAGGTTGGTGCTGCCCAGCAGCGTGGCCCCCTGCTCCACGCGCAGATGCACATGGTTTTTCAGATAGAGGGTGCCTGTCAGAAATGCCCCCGGCGGGAACGAAACCACGCCGCCACCACCTGCCGCGCAGGCATCGATGGCGGTCTGAATGGCGGTGGTGTTGACGGTCGTGCCATCGCCCACCGCGCCATGAAGGGTCACCTCATAGACGCCGCCCGGCGGAAGGGCCAGGGCCGGCAGGCACAGGATACCCGCCAGCAGGACAACAAACCGCCTACCGATGTTTGAGATGATTCGTGGCGGAAAGACCGGGGACACGAGGCAGGCGAGACGCCTGCGATACGTACCGCAGGCGTCCCGCCTGCCTCGTGCTTTGACTTGCTTGCTTCCTCGCACGAATAACTCAGGCACGCGGTCAGTCTCCAATGCGTTCTTGCTGCAATCGCGCGAGCGCCGCCACGGTCCGGGCGCGCAGGCCTACAGCCCCGCCCGTCTTTTCCCAGCGCTGCACACTCTGAGCGGATACGCCCAGGAGATGTGCGAAAGCCTCCGGGGAGAGTCCGGCAAGCCTGCGCAGGCTGGCGACACCTTTTCCCGTCGGTGCATTCGGGTCAAAGGGCAGTTTGGGTTTCTTCGCAACCGCCACCTTCTTGGTTTTCTTTGCCTTCACTTTCACCACGGTGACCGGCGCCACCTTCTTTCCTTTTGGCTTTGCCGGCAATGCCTTGCGCGTCTTGCCGGCGGCTGCCGGGCGTGGGGCGTCGCCGCTGTCAATGTCGATGCCGAAGATGTCCGCCAGGCCGCTTTCCGCGAGCGCATCGCCGTCGGCCGCCAGGCCGGTCGGCAGTGACATTTCGGTGGAGATCAACTGGGCGGCATCAACGTCGCGCAGCACGAACAACAGGTCGGGCTGGTGGTCCAGCCTGCTTCCCACACCGTAAAGCACGGCGGCCACGTGCTTGCACATCATCGCCCCGTCGGGGCAGGAGCATCGCAGCCTTATTTCACCTTTCTGTGGAAAGAGGCCGTTCTGACGGTCGGTTACGACCTCCATCACATGATCGGACAGTCTGCCCTGCAACAGTTCGAGCACCGAGCCGATCTGTCCCTGGCACCGCTTTTTGATGGCCTCCCAGGTCTTCTGGATCAGCGGTTTTATCTCGATGGTCACCTTGTACAGTTCGGAACCGCTCACCAGCGCCTCAACGCGTCCTGCTTGGATTTCGAGATGGCAGACCGAGCCGTTTCGAACGTAGGTGCGCCCACGCGGCAGACGGTTCTCGTAATCGGAGAAAGACTCCAGATGGTCGCACCAGCCCTTGCCCCAGAAACTCGCGGCAATCTTGCGCCCCACAAGTTCAACGGGCTGGACCTTCATCCCCTTCTTCGCCAGTCTGGCCATCTCCTTGCGCGCGTTCGCGCGGCGCTCGGCCACAGAAACATAAGGACGCCATGAATAGAACGACATCGTGCCAGCTCCTTTGTCATAGGGAGGCCCGGCGGATGTCCAGCCGGACCAGGTCTATCAGTTCATTGTCGCCGAGCGCGGTCAGGTCCATCTCGGCCCCACCGCCGCCCAGCAGTTCCGTTGCCAATTGTCTTTTCTCCGCTATCATGAGGTCAATCTTTTCTTCAACCGAGCCGCCGGTGACGAACTTGTGGACCAGCACGTTTTTGCGCTGGCCGATTCGGAAGGCGCGGTCGGTGGCCTGGTCTTCCACCGCCGGGTTCCACCACCGGTCGAAATGGATCACATGCGATGCCGCCGTGAGGTTCAGCCCCGTGCCTCCGGCCTTCAGCGACAGGATCATGAACGGCGGCCCGTCCTCGCGCTGAAACTGCTCCACCAGGCCCCTGCGTTTTGGGATGGCCGTGTCACCGTGGAGAACGAGGCCGCTCCGTCCGAAAATGCCCGACAAATGGAGGGCCAAGGGGTCGATAATCTCGCGGAACTGCGTGAACACCAGCACCCGCTCCTGGCGTTCAGCGAGTTCCTCGCAGATTTCTTCCAGGCGCAGGAATTTACCGCTGTCCGCCGGGGCATAGACCCCGTCGCCCGAAAGCTGGCTGGGGTGGTTGCAGACCTGTTTCAGGCGCATGAGCGTTTGCAGCACCAGTGCCCTACGCTTCATGCCGTCCGCATTCTCCAGCGCGGCCTTCAACGTGCCGACGACCTGTTCGTAGAGCCGTACCTGCATTTTGGTCAACGTGCAGAATCGCGTGGTTTCGACCTTTTCAGGCAGGTCGTCGATGATCGTGCGGTCCGTCTTGAGGCGGCGGAGGATATAGGGCGTGACAAGACGGCGCAACGGCGCATATTGGTCGGACGACCGGCCCTGAAGACCGTCCACAAAAGACTTGAACAGCTTCGCCGAACCCAGCAGGCCCGGATTGAGAAAGTCGAAAATGGACCAGAGGTCCCCCAGCCGGTTTTCCACGGGCGTGCCGGTCAGCGCCACCCGTGCCTGGGCGGTCAGTCGCTTTACCGCGCGGGCCTGCCGTGTGCCGGGGTTCTTGATCGCCTGCGCCTCGTCAATGATGACCAGCCGCCAGCGCACCCCACCAAGCCATTCTTGCCGGGTTACCATGGAATAGGTGGTGACCGCCAAGTCCACCGAAGCGAGGGACTGCGGGGCGGATCTTTCCATGCGCTCCAGGGTCTCCGCATCGGTCTCGGAAGGGTGAAGAAAGGCGAGCTGCAACAGGGGCGCAAAGCGCTTCGCTTCCGCCCGCCAGTTGCCCAGAAGCGACGCGGGCACGATCAGCAGTGACGGTCCCGTTCCCGTCTTGCGCATTTGGAGCAGCAGCGCGAGCACCTGGATTGTCTTGCCCAGGCCCATGTCGTCGGCCAGGCACGCGCCCAATCCCAATTCGGTGAGAAAACGCAGCCACGCCGCCCCATTCTCCTGATAGGGGCGCAGTGTCGCGTTCAGGCCAAGGTCTGAAAGCGGAACCAGCCGCGCCGGGTCGCGCAGGCCCGCCAGTATGCCGCGCAGTGCCTCCCCCGCCTCGACATGCACCCAGTCGCGTTCGCTTTCCGCCTGCCGTTCCTGGGCCAAATCGGACGAAGCCCCCGCGAGCAGGCGCATGCCTTCAATGAAGGAAATGCCGCCGTCTCTTGCCTCATGCCGCAGCGATTCCCAGTGGGCGATGGCCTCCTGCAGCTTCTCCCGGTCCACTTCAATCCACTGGCCTTTGAAGAGGACAAGGCCATCCTGACCGGCCAGCAGGGCTTCAATGTCCTCACGCGAAAGGCGCTGGTCTCCCAGGGCCACGGCCACGTCGAAATCCAGCACCGCATCGATACCCAGCATGGACGGCTTTCTGCCACCAATACTGACCGACACCTGCGGCCTTGGCCGCCGCCGCCACCAGTCGGGCAGCCGCACCATCAGGCCGCTTTCCTCCAGGGCGGGCACGCTGAGCAGCAGGCGGTAGGCACGGTCCGGCGTCCAGGCCGTCGGCTGATAAATTGCCCCGCTGTTCACCAGTGCCCTGACCCATTCGCAGCGTTCCGACGCGGCCTGCACCGGCGCAAGGAGACTGATGAGCGCCGGACGGTTCCTGGCACCGGCATACTGTTCCAAAGCCTTGCCCAGGGGCAGGTGGCGCGCCTGCCCCGTTGCGCTCAATCCGGAGACATAACTTGCCATGAAGGCAAAGGGGCGTTCGGTATCGGTCTTGTTCTCCGCCAGATGAAAACAGACCCGCCCCACTTGGTGCCATTTTGGCGCGCGTTGCGCTAGGAAGGCCTGCAAACCCTGGTCGGGGTCAACGGCCCCGTCGCACCACTCCAGCAACAGGTTCCAGAGCCTGGTGATCGTTTCCGGGGAAAGGTACTCAGCCCCCGGCATCGGTGGTGCGGTGAGGACCCACTGGGCGCACTCCGTCTCCGACAGCGGTTCCAGTTCGGCAAGCGTCATGTTCTCGGGCAGATGGCACAGACGCGTAAGCAGGGATTCCGCGATGCCCTGCCAATAGCGCAAGGACGGCGAGGAGCCGGTATTCGCCTTCTCCGCGGCAAGCAGAAAAAGTCCTTCGCGCCAGTCTGCGTTGAAGCTTTCCTGGAAGCGAAGCAGGTGCGGTGCGTCGGGCGTGTCGCCCGAGCCTTCCCAGCAGAGCCTGCCCGTGGGGGTAAGTCGTATGTCAATCAACTGTCGTGTCCTTTGGAAATGTGGCGGACTGTGTGTCTGCTCCGCCGAGACTGTTGGCAAAAGGGTACTCCAGACGGCCTCTGCGGGACAACGGAGAAACGCCGGAAAGGCGGCTCCATTAGGCGGATTCATTTCTTCCCGTAAAGCCCATATGCTTTCGCTGCCCTTCGCTTGCGCCGGAGGAGGGGAAACGCATATTCTCCCATCCAATCGCGGCCTTGGCCGCAGGCAGGAGCGCCGCCATGCGATTTGAAGGCCGTATATACCGCCCGCCCAGCGAGGCGGACAGTGTTCTGATTCAGCTCACCGTGGGGTGCAGCCACAACCGCTGCGCTTTCTGTGCCATGTATGTGGAGAAGCATTACCGTGTTCGTCCGCTGGACGAGGTCTGGGAGGATGTGGACACGGCCGCGCGCAGGTATCCAAACGCGCGCCGGGTGTTTGTCTGCGATGGAGACGCGCTGAGCGCGGGCGTGCGAACCTTTGCCGCGCTTTGCGAACACATCAATGCGCGCTTCCCCCGGCTTGAGCGCATTGCCGCCTACACCAACGCCCGGGACCTGCTTCAGTGTACCCCGGAGGAATTGGGCCGCCTCCGCAGCCTGCGTTTCTCCCTTGCCTATCTCGGACTGGAAAGCGGCAGCGCGGCGGTGCTCGAACTTATCCGCAAGGGCGCGTCCCCCGAGGACATGGTTGAAATGGCCCGTGTTGCCCGCGATGCCGACATCGCCCTCTCCGCCATCGTCCTGCTTGGGGCAGGCGGCACGGCCCTGTCAGAAGACCACATCCAGGGCACCATTGCGGTCGTGAACGCCATGCAGCCCCGCTACCTGTCCTTCCTCACCGCCATGATCGTGCCCCACACGCCGCTGATGATGTGGACCCGCCAGGGCACTTTCGCGCCGCTGACCGACCGTGCCATTTTGCACGAGGCCCGCGCCATGCTCGGCGGGCTCGAACTGGGCGAGACGCTCTTCCGCATGAACCACGTCTCCAACCTTATCGCTTTGGGCGGACGACTTCCCGGGGACAAAGCGTCCCTGTTGCGTCAGTTGGACTCGCTGCTGCCCCGCGCCAGCGACAGCGTCACCTGCATCTGCAACGAGGAAGAGGGCCTGATGCTCTGAAGGTGCAGGCCGTTTCGGCCTGCGGTCAAGGGTCAACTTCCGGACCGCCCCCCCATGACCTCCGAATAGTGCTCTTTCAGGCATTCAAGACACAGGCCGTGACTGAATTCCACGTCGGAGTGGTCCTTCAGATACTGGACCTGTTGCAGCCAGGACTGTTGGTCATAGCGGATTTTTTGGCAGTACATGCAGATGGGCAAAATGCCCTGCAGCGTCTATATTTCTGCGGCGGCGGCGGTGAGTTCCCGGGTCCTTTCCTCGACCTTTTGTTCCAGCGAGGCTGCAAAATCCCGGATGCGTTTTTGGGCGTCGGCCAACCGCTTTCCGTTCAGGAAAACTTGAAGGTTGTTCTGACGGGGCTGTGCCTGGAGCAGCATAGGCATGCCAATGAGCTCAGGCGTGAATTCGAGTTTGAAACGGAACCAGACCGGCGAATTGGGAGTGGGGGAGACCGTGTCGGCATTCGGACAGAAAAAATGGTCTGTGGAGGCCCAGTGTCATCACCGTTGAACTCCGGATTCTGCCAATCCGGGCCGTCTCCCATGCGAAAACGGAGGCCGCAGGGGCGACGGGAAAGGAGCCGGACAAGGAAGCTCCGAAGGGTTCCTGGCCGACGACCTCCGTGGCTGGAGTGCTTTCAAGGCCCGGCGCCGCGGCCTGTGCCCCCATACCGCATAGCGCCGCCAAAGCAATGAGCAGGCAGGCAAGAATGCGTTTCCCCAATAGTCCCCTCAAGCTTGCACCAAACTTTGTAATGGCTGGAACAACTGCGGACAATCCCGACTTGGACACGGCCGGTTCCTTTTTTTCGGCATGCACCACCTGTGTATTGAAGGGATTCGCGTCAGCCTGAACAAGGGCTGCAAGCGGCGGCCTAGGCTTTTTGGCGGCCTTGTTGACAATTCACCCTCCATGACACTAATATAAAATCGGTAGAAATTACGGAGATTGACATGATGCATCTTTCCAAAAAGACCGTATATGGACTGCGGGCCGTTTTCGAGCTCGCCCGGCGATATGACAGTGGCCCGGTGACCATCGGTGCCATTGCGGAGGCCCAAAGTCTGCCCTCCCGCTTTCTCGAAAATATTCTGGTTCAGTTGAAAGGCGGCGGCATAGTGGACTCGGCGCGGGGGAGGGAGGGCGGATACTGGCTGGCCTGTCCCCCGGAGGAGATATCGGTGGGTCAGGTGCTCCGCATCATGGAAATGACCATGGCACCTGTGGACTGCCTGGAACACGGCATCAAGCAAAGCTGTCCCATGAAAGACAGTTGCGCTTTTTTGCCTATGTGGAAACGGGGACTGGATGCCATGCTGGCCGTCTACGACGGCACCAGCTACGCTGACCTCGTGAAAGAACAGGAAAACATTGTTCTTGCCTTCGACCCCGGCAACGCAAAATAAAGAACCCCGGCGTTTCCTTTTCCAATATCCACGCGCCTCAACCTCAGTTGGTCGGCGGGTTCTTTTTCAGTTTCAGGGCAAGCCCTTCCTGATAGCCCGTTTCGACGGCGATGCGGTTGACTTCTTCCGTGCCGCGCGGGGCGCGTGCCAGCACAGCCGTCAGCAGGGCATCCAGCCCGACCACGTTTGTGATGGCGGCAATGGCTCCCAACGAAATCACATTTGCCACCATGACGTTCTTGAGTTGCTCTTTGGCGATGCGCGTGAAGGAGAGCCCGTAATAGTCCTGCGTGGGAAGCTTGCTTACCAGGGTGTCGTCTATCACCAGGGTCCCACCGGCCTTCAGGTCCGGGTAGTACTTGTTCAGCGATTCCTGCGTCATGGCGAGCAGCAGGTCCAGATGGAGCGCCTTGGGATAATAGATCTCGCCTGTGGACACAACGACATCGGATTTTGACGCTCCACCGCGCGCCTCAGGTCCGTAAGACTTGGTCTGGATTACGCTCTTGCTGGCGTCCGCCCCGATGGCCTCGGCCAGCAGCATGGCGGCCAGCACCAGTCCCTGCCCGCCCGATCCGGAAAGCCGGATTTCATAGCGGTCCTCGGGAATCTTCACTTCAAGCAGTGACACGCGGCTCATGCCGGTTTTCCTTTCGCAAGCGAGTCGATCAGCTTCTGATACTCGTCGCACAGTTCCGTCTTTTCCGAATCACGGTGGATGATTCCGGTGGGAATCATATCCTTGGTCCTGTCATCGACCATGTTCGTTCCCTTGTCCTGCACCGACGCCTTTTCCTGGAACATTCTCAGCAGGGCGGTGGCCTGTCCAAGGCGGTTAAGCCGTCCGTAATAGGTGTGGCAGTTGGAAATCACCTCCACCAGCGAGAATCCCTTGTGCTGGATGGCCTCCATCATGAGCCGGTCCATCTGCGTCGTGTGGTACACGGTTGTGCGCGCGATAAAGGTCGCGCCGGCCCCCTTGGCCAAGTCACAGGCCTCAAAGGGCTTCTCAGCGCTTCCGTAGGGCGTTGTCGTGGCGTGGGCGCCAGGCGGCGTGGTCGGCGATATCTGCCCGCCGGTCATGCCGTAGATATAGTTGTTGATGAGAATGGTCGTGATGTCGATGTTGCGGCGGCACGCGTGAATCAAGTGGTTGCCGCCGATCGACAGCGAGTCGCCGTCGCCGGTGATGACTATCACCTTGAGGTCGGGCCGGGAGAACTTTACTCCCGTTGCAAATGCCAGGGCCCGTCCATGGGTGGTGTGCAATGCCTGGAAATCGAGATAGACCGGCATGCGGCTGCTGCACCCGATTCCGGATACAAGTACCACATTGTCCCTATCAAGACCAAGTTTGTCTATGGCGCGGATGAGCGAGGTGGCCACCACGCCGTTTCCGCATCCGGGACACCACATGTTCGGAAATTTCACATGCGGACGCAGGTACCGAAGGACGACGTCCGATTCCTGCCGCGCGCCGGCTTCTTTGGCGGCTATGCTCATGAGCGCACCTCTTCAATCTTCTCCAGAAACTGCATTGGAGTGAAAATATCCCCATCGTAGCGGAGCAGCGAGTGAACTTTTGTGTCGCCGAGGGCGACGCGTTCCACTTCTCCGACAATTTGTCCCATGTTCAATTCGGCAACGATAACGTGGGCGGTCTTCGCCAGAAGCTCGCGCAACTGCTTGAGCGGGAAGGGCCACACCGTCTGCAACTGCACAAAGCCGACCTTCACCCCCGCCTCGCGGGCGAGTTTGACCACCTGTAGCGCCGTGCGTGAGACCGAGCCGTAAGAAACAATGGCGATTTCCGCATCGTCCATGTACTCGGCGCGCACCTTGCAGATTTCGTCTTCATAGTTGGTGATCTTGTTGCGCAGCTTGTCCAGCTCAACGACAACCTCTTCGGGCTTGTCCGTGGAGAACCCGTGGGCATCGTGCGTCAGGCCCGTGGCGAACCAGCGGTATCCCTCGCCGTAGGACGGCATCGGATTCACGCAGGTCTTGCTCGGTCCGTAGGCCATGTAGGACGAAGGCACACATGTGGGCTTGGTCCTGTTGAACACCTCGCATTCGCCGGGCTCCGGAAAGGAGACCATCTCCTGCATGTGTCCGACCACCTCGTCCATCAGAATTGTCACCGGTGTCCGGAAGCGCTCCGCCAGGTTAAAGGCGCGGACAGTTTCCGTAAACGTGTCAGTGACGGTGGACGGGGCCACGGTGATGGCCGTGTAGTCGCCATGTGTGCCCCAGCGGGCCTGCATCGTGTCCGACTGGCTCACCTTGGTCGGCAGGCCCGTCGAAGGCCCGCCGCGCTGCACGTTCACGATGACGCAGGGCGCCTCTATCATGTACGCGTAGCCGATGTTTTCCTGCATCAGGGAGTATCCGGGCCCCGACGTCGCCGTCATGGCCTTCGAACCGGCCACGGCCGCACCAATGACGGCGCCAATGGAGCCAATCTCGTCCTCCATTTGGATAAAGTGACCGCCCAGTTTCGGCAGTTCGCGCGCGCACCCTTCGGCGATTTCCGTCGAGGGGGTGATGGGGTATCCTGCGTAGAAACGCATCCCCGCATATATGGCTCCACGCATGCAGGCCATATTGCCCATGACCAATTGTCGATCTCCGCGAGGCATCGACTACTCCTTACTGACACGTATGTGCGGTTTTATTTATAGTTCGACTTGATGGCGAAATCGGGGCAGTGGGTCCAGCAGGCACCGCACTGAATACAGTTCTCTTCCTGCGCCACGACCGGCTTGCCTTCGATGTCGGCGGCGAGCACGTTCTGCGGGCAGAGCGAGATGCAAATGTTGCAGGCCTTGCACCATGCCGCATTGATGGATACCGGCGGCGGACCCTGCGAATAGTCGATCTTGCTCTTCTTGATCACGCGGGTCTTGGTTTCAACGGCCGAAGGTTTGTTCATTCCGTGACATCCTTTTTGTTGGCTGACAGCCCTGGACACACAACCATTTCTGGGACAACGCTTTGTTCACTTGCATGGACCGAAAAGGCGTCTGCGGTCGACTGCGCCTTGGCGCAGCATTCACCGCCCGGCTGCCTCTTGCCGGAAATCGCTTCCGGCCAGCCCTTTACGCGGTCCAGCCCCTGCTTTACAAGTGCGGGCAGCTCTGTCGGTGAGCCGGCCACCGGCACACCGGCCGCATTGAGCGCGGCAATCTTGTCCGCCGCCGTGCCGCTGGCTCCCAGGATGATGGCGCCCGCATGGCCCATTCTCTTTCCCGGAGGCGCCGCGGTGCCGGCGATAAAGCCCACAACGGGCTTGGTCATATGGTTCTTGATGAAATCGGCCGCCGCCTCTTCGTCGGCTCCGCCAATCTCGCCAATCATTACCACGGCTTCTGTCTGCTCGTCCTCCTGGAACGCCTTCAGACAGTCCACGAAATTCGTGCCGATAATCGGGTCGCCGCCGATGCCGACGCAGGTCGACTGGCCCAGCCCGGCCGAAGTCAGCGCCCAGATCGCCTCATAAGTAAGCGTTCCAGAACGGGAAACGACTCCGACATTGCCTGTGGTGACAATGGAACCCGGCATGATGCCCACTTTCGCCGCGCCCGGGGTGATGAGACCGGGGCAGTTGGGGCCGATGAGCCGTGCGCCCGCCGCCTTGACGTGCTGGTAGGCCTTCATCATGTCGTTGGCCGGGATGCCTTCGGTGATGCAAATCACCAGCGGGATGCCGGCGTCCACCGCCTCGAAAATAGCATCCGCCGCAAACGGGGGTGGAACATAGATAACGGAGGTGTTGGCGCCTGTCGCGGCCACCGCATCCTCAACGCTGTCAAACACGGGAATGCCCGCCACGTCCGTGCCGCCCTTGCCGGGGGTAACACCGCCCACCACCGCCGTGCCGAATTCTTTCATCTGCTGGGCATGGAACGAACCCTCACGCCCTGTAATTCCCTGCACTATGAGCCGCGTCTCTTTGTCAATAAAAATGGACATTGTTTTAGGTTGCCTTTCGCTACGTGCCGTTATGCCGTTACCGGCACGGCGGCAAGTTCTATGGCCTTTTTGACAGCTTCATCTAGTGTTGCCGCACAGGGCAGGTTCATGTCTGCAAGAATGGCCGCCGCCTCTGCCTCATTCGTGCCCACCAGCCGGATAACGATGGGAACCGTAGGTCCAAGCTGGTCAAAGGCGGCCACGAGGCCGTTCGCCACATCGTCGCAGCGGGTGATGCCGCCGAAGATGTTGATCAGGATGGCGCGCACTTTCGGGTCCGAAAGGATGATGCGCATGGCCGACACCACCTTCTGGGGGTTCGAGGAACCTCCGATGTCCAGAAAGTTTGCCGGTTCACCGCCATAACGCTTGACCAGGTCCATCGTGGCCATGGCCAATCCGGCCCCGTTCACGATGCAACCGATGGTGCCGTCCAGTTTGACATACGAAAGGTCTGCCTCACGTGCTGCCACCTCCGACACCTCCTCCGCCTCAAGATCACGCATGTCGGCGATGCGCCGCTGCCGGTAGAGGCTGTTGTCATCCACAGTGATTTTGGCGTCAAGGGCGATGATTTCGCCCTTGGAATTGGTGATGAGCGGATTGATTTCGGCCAAGGAAGCGTCCAAATCCCAGTACACATCGCTCATTTTCATGAGGATGTCGGTGGCCTGGCGGACCAGCTTGGGAGCTTGGTACAGCTTCTGGGCCAGATTGCGCGCCTGATAGGGCCGCAGTCCCACTGCCGGGTCAATGGCCAAGCGGTGAATCTTCTCCGGTGTTTTCGCCGCCACTTCCTCGATATCCATGCCGCCTTCAGAGGAAACCATGAGGACGGGGCGTTTGGTGGCCCGGTCAAGAACGATGGCCACATAGGCTTCAGAAACGATTTCTTCCGCCGCAGTGACCAGAACCTTGGTAACCGTCAGGCCCTTGATGTCCATCCCGAGAATCTTGCCGGCAATTTCTTCGGCAACCACGGCATCGGCGGCATATTTCACGCCGCCCGCCTTGCCACGACCGCCAACATGCACTTGCGCTTTAACCATTACGGGACCGCCAATACCACGGGCAATTTCCGCAACTTGGGCGGGGCTGGTGGCCACTTCCCCCGCGGGCACGGTAATGCCATACTCAGCAAAAAGCTGCTTGGCTTGATATTCGTGAATCTTCATGCGCATCCTCCCCTATGAATGGGATAATCAGTTGACTTTGTTTGTTTTAGCTTTGACCCAGTTAACTTCGCCACGTTGTCGTCGTCAAACGAGAAAACTACGACTTCCTGTGTCGAGTACAACTGAATGGTACTAGCTTGAAGGGGGATTGACATCCGTACAGTATGCGGGAATATTCGCGGAGCTACTAGGGGAAAAGCACATAGAACACCGCATTCTTGTGCAACCGTGTCCATGCGGGACTGCGGGTTAAAGTTGCCTGAATGGTCGCAACTCTCTAGATGTAAGTGTTTGTAAGAAAACATGTTACGCGCAATTGGACCATTGCTTATCCATGACCTCTCGTTTGGAGGCTGTTCTGGCCTGTGTTTTTCTGCCGATATATTCTGGCCTGACCTCATGGCTAAACACCTATATTCCGCACACCAACTTCATAATTTCGGTAGACATTTTCATTATTCTTAACCTCGAAGACTTTATCCCCTATTCCGAATCAGCAAAAGATTCCTTTATCTCGGCCAAAACAGTCAAAAACACCTCTGTTTTGGGCAATTCCACACACTGGGGCTGCGGTCCGGCTCCTAGGCCATTATTAATTAAGGTCATGCGCCGGGGCCTGTTTCCGGCGAATGCACCCGCACGAACTTGCCCAAAAGATGCGTCGAACCCGCTCGTCATTAAGTCCATTTGCATTTCCTGCCAAACTCAACTTTCCCCCAAGTGCGCGCCGCTTCACCCGGAAAGTGGAAATCTACGGTGTCACCAGGGAGGAAAGGGCAAAAACAACGCCGTAGAACGAACGGCAAATGAGAAACACATAGGCGCCCACGCAGCACACCCCCAGCGGCGCGCCCACGTTTACCAGCATGTATGCCCGGTTCAGCGTTTCGCACCTGTATATCTGTGCCAACTGTCCCAGCGATTCTGAAAGCGCGCCGGCCTGGTCGCCCAGTTGGACCAGTCCGCGAAAGGTCTGCGGGAACATCCGGGTCTTCTCGCGGCCGAGCGCGGCGTCAAAGGAAAGTCCCTGGCGTACCGCTTTGCCCAGCCGGTTCAGCGCGGCTGACATGGCGGGGCTGACATCCCCCGCCGCCACATCGTCCAGGGCTTTGTCCAGGGGCAGCTTCGCCCAGACCAGCGTTTCAAGCTGTTGCGCCGCATGGGTGAGGTCCCGCGCGCGGTAGAGCGGTCCCACCCAGGGCAGATGCAGCAGGACTTGCCAAACGATCCGACTGAGGCGGTTCCGTTGCACCGAAAGCAGTGGAACGGTGCGTTCCAGCCAGGTGAGCAGCAGCGCGAACAGCAAAACACCCGGGAGGACCAGCCATGTGGGGGCCATGGACAGCGGTTGATGGATTCGCATCACCCATTGCGTCGTCAGGGGCAGTGCGGCGCCAAAACTGGAGAAAATCTCCCTGAACTGGCTGCTGAGCAGCAGGATGGCCGTGGTGCCGACCAAAAGCACCGAAAACAGGATGGCTTTCAGGTAGAACAGGTGTCCGGCCAGTTCATCCTGAAAGCGCCCCGTTTGCAGGAGGCTGTTTTCCAGCCGTTCCAGAATGGTACCCAGGCGGCCCGTCTCCTCGCCCACCCGAACGGTGTCCACGTAGGAGGCGGGGAAGAAATTGGGCCGTCTGGCCATCGCCTCGTGCAGGGTGAGTCCGTTCTTCAGGTCCAGGCTCAGCACAAACAGCAGCGAGCGCAGCTTGCGGTCCGGCGCGTCGAGCGCCATCGCCGAAATTCCATCGCCCAGAGGCATGCGCAACCGAATGAGGTCGGCCAGTTGACCGGTCATCTCCAGCAATGCCCGGCGTTGCCGGGCCGGCCGGAGAAATCGGGGGCCGGGCCATCCGGGGCCGTATGTTTTTGAAGTCATACTGGAGGGCATGGGCCGCTCCTCCCTGGGGTTAGAAACCGCCGATCAGCGCGGTGAGATTCAGCACAGGCATGAGCAGGGACACAATGAGCGCGCCGAAGACCGCGCCCACCACGAGAATCACCGCCGGAGCAGCCAGGGAGACCAGCGCCGCCGCCCGCCGCTGTACCTCCCGCTCATAGGTGTCCGCCAGGCGGAGCAGGGTGTTTCCCAGTTCGCCCTGGCTTTCAGCATTTCCCGCCACCCACAGGAAGCCGGATCGGAACACCTTCATCGCCGCCAGTGCCTCCGAAAGCCTGCTTCCATTGTTCACCAGCACGGCCGCATTCTGTGAGGCGCGCGCCACACGGAGGCTGCCGCTGGCCACGCCTGCGAGCGCCAGGCTTTCGGGGGCCTCGGCATGGTTGGTGATCAGCAGTCCCAGCACGCGGGCGAAACGCTCCGTTACCACCGCCTCGTAGAGCGGGCCGAAAAAGGGGCAGCGGTAGCGAAACCATTCCTGCAACCGCAGTTGGGTGGTCTGGCCACGGGCGCTCATGCCCAAATACAGCCGTATACCCAGCAGCATCAGGAGCAGGGCCACCCAGAAACCGAGCAGGTCACGGCTGAACAAGGTCCCGACCAAGGCGCTCAGGTCGAAAACAATCCGGGTGGAAAGCGGCAACGACCGTCCGAAGGAACCGTAGACTTGCGCAAACTGGGGCACGACGGAGACGGACATCACGCCCAGAAGCAGGCACGCAGCAACGATCAATAACACGGGATAGGCCGCCGCCTGCCGCATGGCGTTGCGCGCCTCAGTCAAGCGGGTGTAATGCTTGGACACCTGGGCCAGCACGGCGGGGAGATTGCCTGTTTGCTCGCCCGCCCGAATCAAACTCAGCACGGCGGAGGGCAGACCGGCCCCGCTGCGGCTGAGCGCCTCGGCCAGTGTGCCGCCCGACTCCAGAACTTTCCCTATTTCCCCCAGGATCTGCCGCACCCGGCGGCTTCGGGCGTCGGCGGCCAGTGATGCGAGCGAAGGGGCGAGTGGCATGCCGCTCCGCGCGATGGTTTCCAATTGGTCGCTGAGCAGCACAATCTCCTCCGCTTTGAGGAGGTGGCCCGGTCGGGCAAAGCGGGCCCAGGCGCCCTGTTCGACAATGGCCGTGGCGCGAATGCCCTGTTCGATGAGCTGTTCCTCCACCTGCGCGGCGTTCAGTCCGTCCAGAAATCCGCTGATGGTTCGGCCTTTCTGGTCGCATCCCTCAAATTCGAAGGTCGGCATGGTGCATACCTCTTGGTTCTGTTCGCAGTGTTCTTCATCCGCACCGCCCGCGCTTCTCGCTAGCGCGGCGGGGGCAGTTCCCGCCAGGCAATCCGGGTGAAACGTTTTGGCTGGCTGTCGTTCTCTGCACTTGCCGGACGGTAAACGGCCTCGATGCGGCGTTCCGCATTTCCGCAGCGTCCGGCAGCGCAGACGAGTATCAGGTCTGACTTGTCCAGGGTTTCTGTCATGGCAACATATTCCGCGCCCGGCACCGCAGCCACGGGCAGGGGACTGACGCCCGCCTCGCCGAATATGGGATGGCGGCAGGGGGTTTCCGGGGTGGGGGAGACGGGCGCATGCAATTTGCGCCACTCCGTCAACCCCAAATTCGCCGCGCCGTCCGAGTTCAGGGCGGTCAGGGCCTGGACCTCGCCGTACTCCGCGGCTTCCAGCGCCTTGCGCGAGGCTTCAAGACTGTTGGTCACGCGGAAACCCGACATGACAGCGACCGAAACGCCCGCCACCACCGCCACGGCGAGGAAGATGTAGACCATTACCAGCACCATGGCGAAACCCTGATTGGAGGAGGGATGGCGGTGAATCATCACGGGTTCCTCACGGAAACGGTTTCGCTCAATGCTTCGGTCAGGACATGCCGTTTGGGATGGGTTGTTGCCTGCGTCCGGATTATTACCCGCACCCCGCCGGGCACGGACTCGAACCATAGACCGGGTTGGCCCGCAGTGCCCTCATGGGCCTCGTCCGGCGCCAGACCGTTGGCCAGCACCGTCACCCCGGAGCCGTTTATGAGCACCAGTTGTTCCGCGCCGATACCGTCATGGTTGGCGTCCGCGCTGTCCCGCTGAATGACACGCTCGGCCGACCACTCCACCTGGCCTTTGGCATCGAGCAGGGTGCCGTCACCGTCAGCATCGACCGCGACCCGGTAGCGGATGGATTCACCGGGCAGCACACTGAGCGAGGCCAGGGAGGCCTGGCCCAGTTCGCGGCTGACGGCAAGAAGGGCGCGCTGTGCTTCCGTTCGCGCGGCGGCGCGCATTTCCAGCACATTGCCGGTGTCCTGCACCTGCATCATCACCCCCAGTGCCGCGCCCAGGATAACGACGGCGATGGATGCGGCGAAAAGCAGCTCGACCAGCGTAAAGCCTCTGTTGGTCTTGTTCACTCTGTCGGCCTCACCTCGTTAGAAACCCGAGGGCCTGCACCTCGATGACATGCCCCCGCTTGTCCGTAACACCAGCCTTCACACGGGCCTCGATTTGGAGGGGGAATGCACTGGCATCTCCCCGTGAAATTGGCAGGGCTATGGCCTGACCGGCGGAGTTGATGAGTTCGATACGAAGTTGTCCGGGCGCGTTTGCCTGTGGGGAGTATTGGAAGACGGCATCGATGGGGAGCCCCTTCAATTCGGCCAGCGCGCTGACCGCGAGTTCGCGGGCATGCACTTTCGCACCGGTGGCACTGTCCGCCAGGGCCAGCCCGTCCAGCGCCCCGGCCACGATGACAAGCCCCCCCGTCAGCAAGGCACACGCCACGAGGGCATCCACCAGGGTAAACCCGGACCTGCGGCTGCGGCCAGTGACCATACGCACTTTCCCTCTGCGCGGCCCTCCAGCACCATTAGCTTGCAGAATCGGACCGCCTGTTCCTCTGGACATCCCTGAGATAAATTGCACGGTACAGAAACTTCAAAACTGCCTACCGGTGGTAATTATAGCACGGGTCTGTGAAATTTTCAGGACAAATTCTGATCGGGTGGGGGCGACGCCGCGTATCAGACCGGCGGGAGCTTCTTTGATATGAGGCATATTTCTTCATGAATATGCCAGTCGGCCGCCCGCCAAAACTCCAGTCCGTTCACATTGTCTTTGAAGACCAGTCCGTGGCACTTCCCAATGCCGTCGGCCCGTAGCACCTCCAGAGCCTCGGTAAGCAACATGGCGCCGACGCCGCGGCGGCGGCAGTCGGGAGACACGGCAAGATGGTTTAGATAGCCGCGCCGGCCGTCATGCCCCACCAGAACGGCCCCCACAACCCGGTCGCCGTCCAGCGCCACCCGGCTCATGCCGGGATTCCGCAGCAGGTATTTTTCCGTGCCTTCCCTTGAGTCCGCCTCGGTCAGCCCCATGCCCTCACAACCGCACCACAGGGCGTACACGGCCTCGTAATGCTCCATCGTGAGCACGGTGATGATGATGTCCTGATCTGGCTGCATGGGAACAATCCTTTCACATAGGGCCTGCTCGAATCTTAGCGGTGCTCCCGGCAATGGTCAAGTTTTCAACAGCCGCAAGAATGGGGGGAGGATGGGATATGCCTGCGTTTGGTTTGCGCCAGTCTCACCGTGACCGATACTCCTGCAAACGCTCCGCCAGCCAAACCCGCAATTCAGATTTCTTTCCAGCCTTGTCTATGACGTAATAGAGGGCGCCCTCGCTTGTCTTGGCCGCGACGTTGTCAATGAAATCCTCCGCTGAGGCGAGTTTGCCCCCGAAAAGGACGGCCTTGCCCTTGAGTTTCATTTGAACCCATTCCGCAGCACGTTGCTTGTCTTCATATTCGTAGCGCAATTCGGGCTGGCCGACACAGTCGAGCAGATGGGCGATCTCGCCGGCCGTCTGCTCATTGGCCGAAAGCGGTTCGGGGATGTTTATCGGCAATTGCCGAACACCCTTTGCCAGTGCCTGTTCGACCTGCCCCAATCCCTTCGCCATCTGCCCCGTGTGCTCGCGCAGTTCCGCAACCTGTTGTCTTACGTCCACGAGAAGGGATAGGAGCAGCCCGGTCACGACGCACAGCAGGAGGAGAAAAACGCAGGTCAGCACCAGCACTGTTTTCTTTAACCGCCGGGTCGCGGGGTCGCTTTGTGTCATGGCCAGTCCCTCCAAAGTGGTCCTTGATTCTTGCTTTTCGGACAATGCCAATTCAACCGGCTCTGGCCGTCTTTCAAAGCTCCGCACGGCACCGAATGAGGGCAAGTATCTGGGCGACGTTTTTGTGCGGTTGCCAGTAGAGATAACGTGTGACCTTCGCGTCCCTTGCTTTTGCCCCAAATCTGCTATGCTGACCGGGTTGCACAGAAGGGAACAACTTCATGGACATGGTATGTGGTGTGGACGGATGCCGGGGGGGCTGGGTGGTGGTCACCAGGGACCTCGATTCGGACGAGGTTTCCTGGCGATTGTGCAGGACTGCCGGCGAAATTGTCCATGGCGAAGTCCTTCCGCGGGTGGTCGCCATTGATATTCCCATCGGTCTGCCGGAAGCGGGACCGCGCCAGTGCGATCTTCAAGCGCGGCGCCTGCTGGGGCGCGTGCGCGGGTGCAGTGTCTTTCCCGCGCCCATCCGCCCCGTGCTGGCCGCAGCCAACTATAAGGATGCGTGCCAGATATGGTTCGGCGTGGAGGGGAAGAAGATGTCCAAGCAGGGTTTTGCCATCATGCCCAAGATTATTGAGGTTGATGCGCTGCTGCAGCAGGAAGCTCCTCTCCGCGACATCTTCCGGGAGGTGCATCCGGAGCTGTGCTTCTGCCTTATGGCCGGGCAACAGCCCATCGTGGAGGGAAAGAGGACCGATGCCGGCATGAAGATTCGCTACGGACTGCTCGAACCCTCCTTTGGCCGGTGGTTGCCCCACGCCCTTATGGACCGACGAAAGATGCAATGCGAAGAGGATGATATTCTGGACGCCTTCGCCGCGCTGTGGACGGCGGAACGAATCGCCAAAGGCGTGTCGCAGACGGTCCCAGCCGTGCCTCCACGGGACAGTTTTGGATTGCGGATGGAGATGGTAACCTGAGAACGATGCCCGGCATAATGCCGGTGGGTGT
The DNA here is from genome assembly GCA_903893795.1 of Candidatus Hydrogenedentota bacterium. Classification (GTDB taxonomy): domain Bacteria; phylum Hydrogenedentota; class Hydrogenedentia; order Hydrogenedentales; family CAITNO01; genus CAITNO01. The sequence continues at coordinate 89,859 of CAITNO010000148.1, forward strand.
TGAAAGACACTGCAAGGAAACAGGAACAAAGACGGGAGTCCTCTGCAAGATGAAACTCACGACGCGCACTAGCCTGCTGCTTATGGCAACCGCACTGCTGTCCATCGCCGCCTGCCATTCTGAGGAGGTGGTCCGCATCACATCGCTCGACCAATGCAACGTCGTCTGGGACACACCCAGCGGCGATTCATCGGGGTCGATGCCCATCGGCAACGGTGACATTGGCATGAATGTCTGGGTGGAGGACAATGGCGACGTATTGCTGCTCCTCAGCAAGACGGACAGTTGGGACCAGAACTACGACTTGCTGAAACTCGGGCGGGTCCGCATCACGCTGTCGCCCTCGCCCTTTGCGAAGGGTGGCGGGTTCCGGCAGGAATTGAAGTTGCGCGAGGGGCAGATCGAAATCACTGGTGGTAACGGGGAAAATGCTGCCGTGTTGCGTGTCTGGGTGGATGCCAATCGGCCGGTAATCTGCGTGCAGTCCGTAGGGAAATCGCCGTCCGACCTGACCGTGCGGCTGGAACCTTGGCGCACCGAAACGCGCCCGCTCACGGACACGGAGTTCAAGTCGAACCGTGACGTGGAGACGGCGGCGTCGGGCACGGTTGCGCCCGACGTGCTGGTGGAGGACGCGCCGGATCGTGTCACCTGGTATTACCGCAATGAAAGCTCCGTCTGGCCCGTCGGCATGAAACTCCAGGGCATGGAATCCGTGATGGGCCAGTTTAGCGATCCGCTGTTGCACCGCACTTTCGGTGCAACCATTCTCGGCGACGGGTTGGTCCGACAAGACCTGAAAACCCTCCGGTCCGGGAAGGCTTCTCAAACCCATGAGGTCTCCATTGTTCCGCTGACTGCGCAGACTCCCACCATTGAGACGTGGCTGGCGCAATTGGCCGCTTCGACAGCCAAGGTCCGCTCCGTCGATTCAGCCAAGGCCTGCGCCGAACACGAAGGCTGGTGGCGCGAATTCTGGGACCGGAGCTGGATCCGCATCAGCGGCGACGCCGACGCGGCGACGGTCACGTGCGCCTATGCGCTGCAGCGCTGGATAAGCGCCTGCGGCGGGCGGGGCGCGGCCCCCATCAAGTTTAACGGTTCCATCTTCACCGTCGAATGGCGCGACAAGGGCGAAGTGAAATCCGACCCGGATTACCGGCAGTGGGGCAGCGCCTACTGGTGGCAAAACACGCGCCTGCCCTATTGGCCCATGCTCGCCTCGGGCGACTACGACATGATGCAGCCCATGTTCAAAATGTACCTTGACTCGCTCGACCTGGCCAGGGCGCGCACCCGCATCTGGTTCAACTGCGACGGTGCGTTCATGGCCGAGACCATGAACTATTGGGGCATGTACTGCAACATCGACTATGGCTGGAAACGGGACGGGCTCTCCGCCTCGGAAATGGTCAACCCCTACATCCGCTGGATCTGGTCCAGTGGGCTCGACCTCACCATGATGATGCTCGACTACTATGAGCACACGGGCGATGCGGCATTGCTCAAGGAGAAGCTGGTGCCCTGGGCCGATGCCATGCTCCGCTACTTCGACACACGCTTCAAGCGGGACGCTGACGGCACACTGCTGCTCGACCCGACCCAGTCGATTGAAACCTACCAGAGCGGCGTGACCAATGACACGCCCAACGTCGCCGGACTCCGCGCCGTGCTGCCGCGCCTGCTGGCGCTGCCCTCGGACAGCATCGATGCCGACACCCGCGCGCGCTGGACAAGGCTGCTGTCGGAAACGCCCGAACTGCCCAGCGGAGAGCGCAGGGGCAAGCCCGTTACACTGCCCGCCAAGACCTTTCAGGGCCGCGCCAACTGCGAGAACCCCGAACTCTACACCCTGTTTCCCTTCCGCCTTTACGGCGTTGCAAAACCCAGCCTGCAACTGGCGCAGGACACCTTCGACGCCCGTGTCGAAAAGGCCTTCAACGGTTGGCAGCAGACCGCCATCGAGGCGTCCCTGCTGGGCCGCGCCGACGAGGCGCGCAAGATGCTCGTCACCAATGCCAAGCGCAAACACGACGGCAGCCGTTTCCCCGCCTTCTGGGGGCCCAACTACGACTGGGTTCCCGACCAGGACCACGGTGGCAACCTGCTCAACACCGTCCAGACCATGCTCATGCAGACTGAAGGCAAGCAGATCATCCTGTTCCCCGCCTGGCCCAAGGATTGGGATGTTCAGTTCAAACTTCATGCCCCTGCCAACACCACCGTCGAGGGTGTTCTCCGGGCGGGGAAACTGGAGCATTTGACCGTCACTCCCGCAGAGCGCCGGGAGGATGTAAAGGTGATGGGGGAGGTCTGATAGCCCGCTTTCTTGCTGGCGCCAAAGGAAGTCTTGACAACTTCAATCGATAGTTTGATAATAGACCCAATGGGTGTCTTGAACTTGGAAAGCCGTCCGAGCACTGCCTGACCATTGCTAGTCGGAACATTGCGCGGGCGGGAGATGGGAGGGTGATCATGGACAAGGAACTTCCGGGGCTGAACGCGGCGACCGCACTGCGCGCCGTCTTCCTTTTCCTTTTCGCATTGGCATGGTGCCTGTTTGGGGGAGCCGCCACCGATTCGGCGGCTCCCTCAACCCAGATGCTCGACAAATCGGCCTACAACAACCCCAACGGCAACACGCACGTGGTGTGTCTGGCCGACGCTTCACAGTCCTATGAACTGTATATCCCCGATTCGGTGACGACGACCGGACCGGCTCCCATCTGCTACGGCTTCGATCCGGGCGGGGATGGAAAGGGCACCCTGCTTCTCCTCGCGGCCGCCGCGTCGGCGAACGGCTGGATGCTGGCGGTGTCGAACAATTCGATGAACGGTCCATGGACCACCATATTCACGGCGCAGGATGCGGTCATGACCGACACCGAGGCACGCCTCAACCTTTCACCGACACGCCGCTTCGCAGCAGGCCTGTCCGGCGGCGCGCGCACTTCATTGGCCCTGGCCTTCCGCTATCCCGCGAAAATCTGCGGCACACTGCTGCTGGACGCGGGCTGGCCCGTCAACACCACGCTCACCCCCAGCACGGACCGGCTTAACGTGTATATCCTCATTGGGACGCAGGACAGCAACTACACCTACGACATTCCGGAGACCCAGGGACAACTGGTCTACAACGGGATACGCTGCGTCGTAAAGACCTTCAATGGAGGCCACGTATGGCCCTCCGGCGACATGATTCTGGCGGGTTGCCAATGGCTGAACAAGAACGCGGAAGTTGACCCGAACCTCGGCCTGACGCCCGCGGCCTGTCCCGCGCACAGTCTCTACTGTCAGGCACCCTCCGCCCTTGACGCGCAGTGGGGCACCCTGCGCAGCGACACGACCACGGCGCAGTCCGCTTTTGAGAGATTCGACGGGGTCGCGTTGCCCATTGCCACGGTGGATTGGTGGGGCATTTCCGCCCGATACGACAGCGGGTCGGGTTACTGGCTGCCCTGTGATGCCCCGGCGGACCGCTTCATTGTCAGCTTTCACCCGGACAACGGGGGCACACCCGGCGCCGCCGTTCATGAGGAAACCGTGATGCCGGTGCGGGAGGACCTGCCCCTGCTGTACAGCCGGAACTACCCACTCCGCCATTATCATGCCACCTTCTCGGCGCCCGTCACCCTCGCCTCCGGATGGGTGCGCGTGCAGCAGCTGCGCACGGGGGACCCCTATGTGGTGTGGCTCAATTCCCCCAGCGGCGACGGGCAATGTCTGCTGCATGACGAGACGGACAACACATACACCCCCTACGACGAAAATCTGGCCCTGTCGCTGAGGACTGAAGACATTACCGTCGGTATTTCCGCCTCCCAGTGGCTGGGCAGCCCGCCGCTCACCGTGCAGTTCACCGGGAGCGCGGCCGACAATGTGCTCGGCATAGTCAATTGGCGCTGGGAATTCGGCGACGGCGACATTGTGGAAGGCCGGGATGAATCCAGCCCTGTCCATAGCTACGACGCGGAAGGCAGCTACACCGTGACCCTCACGGTGTCCACAGACCTCAGTTCCTCCTCCGTGACAAGGCGCGACTTTATTGTGGTGACCCAGACACTTCCCCTGGCCTCGCACGGAACGATGGCGTCATTGTGCGCGTTGCTTGCGCTTACTGGCGCGATTGCCGCGCGCAAAAAGCGCCGCCGTTACTCCTTGTAGGTCCAGCCGCAACTGGCGCACACGGATTGCCCGGCAGGAATCACCCGGCCGCATTGGAAGCACACGACATCATAGTCCTCATCGAGTTCTGACATGTCGGGGTCTTCCGTCGCTGCGCATTGTGCTCGGGTATCCGCGGCAGGACATTCTTCCTCCACCTCGATGACAACCGGTCCCGGCCGCATTCCGTCTTCAATCCCGACGCACTCCGGGTCATAGTCGTCGTCCACTTCGGTCATGATGCAGTCTGGGTCGCTTTTGTCCTTGAACAGGAACCAGTGAAGCCGGCCGCATTTTGCGCAGACGAACACATCGGCGGTTTCGTTGAGTGAGCCGAGGGTGATCACAGAGGTGAGGGGCGCTGCCAACTGCCATTTTCGCGGTGTGAAAGCACCGCCGCCACAGTGTGCGCAACGAAGCATCACACCGCTTATGGTCACCCGCTTAAGTTCAGGCATGCTGGTCTCCTCCATTTGGCGCGCCGACGGAAAAGGGTTCCGGCGAGTGCTTTGTGTCAGAGCAGTTTTCCGGGGTTCATGATTCCCGCGGGGTCCACCCGTGTTTTGACCGCCCGGAGCACGTCCATTCCTATCGGCCCTTTTTCCTGGACCATCCAGGGCACATGGTCGGTACCCACGCCATGGTGGTGGCTGATGGTGCCGCCGTGGGCGCTGATGATGTCGGTTGCGGCCTTCTTGACGGCCAGCCATTGTCCGACCTCCTGGTCAAGTGCGCGCGGGAAAGCGAAGGTGAAATAGAGGCTTGCGCCGTCGCGGTAGCAGTGGCTGATGTGCGCCATGACGATGCCGCTGGCGCCTGCCGCGGGGGCGTTTTCGGCCAATGCATCCGCAATGGCCTTGGTCACCCGGTCGTGCAGGGGCACGATATTGGACCAGCGCGTGGCGGTTTCCAGCGTGTCCACGCCCAGGCCCCGATCCATCATGGGGTCGCGCAGATAGGGGGTGAGGAAGCGCTTTTCATACCACGCAACACCGGGACCCTCGCCCATGTGAATGCCGCCGTGCCGCTTGATGACGGCGCGGCTCCGTTCGAGCGTGTGGTCCACTTCAGACCGCTCCCCTTCCACGCCAACGAGCATCACGCAGAACACTGCCGGGGAATCCGCCCCGGCACCGCCTGAGTCGAGCGCGGAATAGAAGAAGGTCTCGCTCAGGTCAGACAGGCGGATCATGGCCGTGGCCACGCCGGACTGCATCATCTCGCGGGTGGCGTTGACACCGTCCCCAAAAGACGAAAAGAGGTAGGCCCGGTAGTCTTTCACTTCCGGCACGCGGTGGATCTTGACCACGGCCTCGGTGATGATGCCCAGCACCCCCTCGGAACCGGCAATGATATCCCGGCCCTGGGGTCCGGCCGCGGAGCCGGGAAATCCCTCGGTCTCCCAGAGACCCCGCGGTGTTGCCATGCGCGCCGAAACAAGCCAGTGCTCCGCCTTGCCATACTTGTTGGACTGATGCCCCGCGCTGCGCGGCGCTATCCAACCGCCCAACGTCGAGAATTCAAAGGACTGCGGATAGTGGCCGAGTGTGAATCCCCTGGCCTGCAAAGATTCCTCGAGTTGCGGACCGTAGACGCCCGTCTGAACCCGCGCAACGAGTGCCGTTTCATCAATCTCTAAAATTTGATCCATGCGGGTCATGTCCACCGTGATGACGCCCTTCTGGCCCTCCAGCAAGAGCGGCGTGACACCGCCCACCACGCTCGACCCGCCTCCGAACGCGGTCAGCGCGATGTTCTCGCGCACGGCGAACTCCACGATTCGGAGCACCTCGTCCTCCGACAGGGGATAGACCACGGCATCGGGGGCCGTTTCCAGATGCCCCTCCCGCAGATAGAGCAGGTCGTGATAACTTCGACCGCGGGCGTGGTAGGCCCTTTCGTAAGGGTCGGTCATCACGCGGTCCGCGGCCACCACCTCTCTCAGACGGGCCACGCACTCCGTGTTCAGTCGCGACGGCGGCAGACTTATTTCCGAGAGCGCCTTGGCGGGTGTTGAAGGCAACGCCTCCACCCCCATGGTTCGCGCAATCCATGCCCACACCGCCTCGGCTTTGTCGCCCAGAAAGTCCGGCGCATCCACCCAACCCCAACCGTTCCAACGCAGTTTCTGACGGTCCAAACTCATGATATCACGCCCTTCCTGTCTTGGTGACGCCGAATCTCTCGCTGGCCAGTTTAACTTGGGAGCGCACTTGCCGGCAAAGAAGCGCGGCACCCTGTTCGTATGTCAGTATCTGAACTGGAGCGCCCCCGGCAGAATCTCAAAGGTGGCGGGCAGACGGCCCGGCGTCTCTCCATCCACATCCAATAGAACGACCTCGCCTTCGTGAACAGGCGTGGCCGTCACACGCTTTCCGCGCACGCAGGTGACATTCTCAATGGAAAGATGCTCGCCACGGTAGATGGAATTCACATGCCAGAGCAGCTTGAGCACGCTTACATTCGCCACGATGACCACATCAAAAAGGCCGTCGTCGGCCTTTGCCTGGGGGGCGATCCACATGCCGCTGCCGAAAAACTGTCCGTTGCAAACGGCCGCCGTGCTGACGAGCACCTCCTCGTCGAAGACATCGTCCACCGTGATGCGCACCATCTGGTTTCTGTATCGGTACAGGGACTTGATCATGCCCCACTTGAACGCAAACTTTCCACCAAAGTTCTTCGCGAAAGTCAGGCTGTTAACCGCATGATCCGTCGCTCCGCTCAGACCGAAGCTGGCAATATTTCCGAAATACCGAACCTCCTCACCGCCCGCGTCATTGGTGTAGGTCAGTTTGCCGATGTCGATGGGGCGTATCTCGCTGGCCACCATGCGGTCCACCTGATCCTCAATTTTCTCCGGCATGCCGAAGGTGCGCCGGAAATCCCGGCCGGTTCCGCTGGTCAGCACGGCCAGGGCCGCTTCCGGATTGATCGGCTTGTCATTTTCAAAGAAGCCGTTAATCACTTCATTCACAGTTCCGTCGCCGCCGATGGCGATGATTTGCTCGATGCCGTCTTTGAGCGCCGCCGTTGCCAGCCGCTTGGCCGCCATGGGGCCGTCGGTGTAGGCCACATCCACCGGGCCGATTGCATGGCGCACCCGCGCCTCAATCTGCGGCCATATGGCCCGCGTGCGGCCACCGGAGGAATTGGGGTTGACGATGGCGCGGGTGCGCGCCCACGAGGCGAAATGCGCCGCGGCGCGGTCGGCCTGGGCGCGGCGCTCTTTCGGAGTCCATCCCAGTTCCTTTGCCATGACGTCCACGACCCTCTCAATGGCCGCGTCGCCGGGCGTGCCGATGGTGCCCATACCGGTCCGGCGAAACAGCACATCCTCCACCGTCAGGGCCATCTCGTTCCGGACGGCATACACAACCTCGGCGGCGATATCGGGGAAGCGGTCAGAAAGCCGTTCGAGCAGTTTTGGGGAATCTTTCGCCAGCGCCAGCACATCGCCCATCCGGCTGCCGTAGTTTCTGGCCAGATTCTCTGCGACGGCCTGCGGGAGGTTGGGGAAGTCTTCGATGGCCTTCTTCCTGAACTCGGAAAAGCGCCCGATATCGCCGCCATAGGTGGGCGTGTGGTCGGTGGCGCAGGGGACCTTCGGTTTTCCCAGTTTGGCCAGGGCAAGTTCCACGACTTTCGCGGCAAGGTTGCGCGAGGTGGTCCATTTGCCCCCGATCACCGTGAGCACGCCGCGCAAACCCTCCTCCGCATCATGGTCCAGCACCTCCGCCGCCCGGCTGGCATTGTAGGAATCGGGCTCATCGGCTTCTGTTTCGCCACCCTTTGAAATCTTGTCGCTGTCTTCGGACACATCCACGATGGGCCGTAGTCCTGCATAAAAATGCAGCACTTCCGAGCGGCGCAGATTGGCGCCCTGAAAGCCTTTGTTGACCACGGCAAGGAAGTTGGTGATGTCCTTTTCGGTGACATGCACCTCGTCCGGCGTGCCTTTGTACACCGTGTCCGTCGTGCCCAGAATGGAGTATCCCCGCCAGGGAAGAATGAAGAAATGGCCGTTTTCATAGGGCACGGCGATGGCATGCCCCTTGGTGAGCGGTCGTGTGAGCAGATGAATGCCCTTGGACCGGATTAGGTGGCGCGAGGGCTCGCTTTTCCCCGTAAGCTCGCGCCTTAATTCACCGGTGAGCAGGTCTGCCCAGGGCCCCGAAGCGTTGACCACCAACCGGCTGCGGACCTCATGCGCGGGCGCAGTGTCATCGGCCGTGCCGGCCGCATCGCGGACGCGCACCCCCGCCACGGCCCCGTCATCGAGAATGAACGACACCACTTCGGCGTAATTGGCCACCTCCGCACCGGCTTCCACGGCGCTCATGATGCAGGCCAACGCCAGGCGTTCGGGCGAGTACATCTGGTAGTCGTAAAACACCATCGCCCCGGTGAGGTCCTCGGCGTTCAGGCCGGGCTCCAGCGCCAGCACCTCCTGCCGGTTCAGCCGCTTGTGCGAGGGGATTGACTTCTCCGGGTCTTTGAGTTTGTTCCGGTCGTAGGCCAGCCAGTCATACAGCGTCAGGCCAATCTTCTTGACCATGCGGTCCTTGAAGCGGCGGCTGGTGATCGGCATCAGGAAAGTTAGCGGGTCCACCAGGTGCGGCGCCGTGTTTGACCAGATGCGGCGTTCCCGAAGCGATTCCCGCACCAGGCCCAGTTCCAGATTCTGCAGGTAGCGCAGCCCGCCGTGGATGAGTTTGGAGGAGGCCCCCGTGGTTGCGCTGGCAAAATCCCGTTTTTCCAGTAGCGCCACCGACAGTCCGCGCATCGCGGCGTCGCGCGCGATGCAGGCTCCGGTGATGCCCCCGCCCACGACCGCCAGGTCGTAGACTTTTGCCGTCATGGCATGAAGATCGCGTTTCATGCGGGCGTCCTCCAGAGTCGCGTCCCCCGCTTGGATTGTCCTCCGCACCCCGCCTGATTTGTAGCATGAATCCCGGGCGGGATACAAGAAAAATGCCAAATCCTGGCAGTTGGAGGAGGGGATGGCAGATGGCTTATAGGGGGGATTAGCCGGGTCAAAGCAACGTTCAAAGAGCAGTTTGAGAGAACGCGCGTGGAGGTCATGGAGGATGAAGCGCCATCGCCCTGTGATGTCCTCCTTTCCCGAAGGGTGGCCCCGGCGCTGTTTATGGACTGCCCACACTGAAGGGCGGCAAATCGGGAATAGTATGGCGTGCGCATGCAGGACCATATCATTTGGACCACGAGGGCTTCGCGCTGTTCCAGATTGATGAATGCTTCCATTCTTCCAGTGAGAGGTCGGGCCCGGTGGCCTCAGTCCACCGGGCCCGACAAATTCATCGCGCCAATTCTCGGAAGGTGTTTATTTGCTGGCGCCCGCGATGCCGCCCACAATGGTCGCCACGCAGGGAAGCACCGGCGGCGTGCCGGCGGTGTCCGAACTGACGTACTTGACGAAGTCCACATGGCCGTCCATGTAAAGAACATTACAGCCGCCGGGCACGTGGTTGAAGAAGTCCACCGCGCCGGACCCGGCGAGCTGGTCCAGCATGATGAACAGACTGCTCTGGGAGGAGGAGGAACTTCCCGCATTGTTAATGTCGGTGATGAGGAAGCGCTCGACACCCTCTTTCAACCGGTAGATCATGCTTCCGCCGCCGTTGCCATAGCCCGGACCGGGGGTGCCCGAGGGGAGTTTGGTCAGGTCAATATCCTTGTCGGCAAGCGCCAGAAGGGAGAGTCCGTCGCTTGATCCAATGAAGGACAACGCTTCATAAAAAAGTTCGCTCACGCCTGCGCCCAGTTGAACCGGTGCGAGCGACCCTGCGGGAACCGTCCCGCCCAGCGCCTGAATGCCGCCGCTGATTAACGGAAACGTCTCAATCGGAACCGGCGTCGGCGTCTGCAGTCGGTCAAACAGCCAGCCGAGGTAGGCGTAGCTGGCATCAATGCGTTCCGGCTTGTTCTGCAGGATGATCTTTCCGGTCGTGCTGTCTTTGAAGTAGCTGACGTTTTCGCCCGGGTCAGAGGGGCATATGGCAATGGCGACATCAGTCATGTATTCCGGGTAGACTGCGGACACCTGCGGTCCGACGGCGATTGCGTCCGTCGGGACGGCACGGGGGAGTCCGCTGGAATCATAGAAACCGCAGACCTGCATGGGGGGGAATTTCCCGCCCGATTCGTTCGAATACATCTTGAAGACAAGGCCCCATTGCTTCAGATTGTTGGCGCAGCTTGATCTGCGCGCCGATTCCCGCGCCCGGGCCAGAGCTGGCAGCAGGATGGCCGCCAGAATTCCGATGATGGCGATCACCACCAGCAGTTCGATCAAAGTGAAACCCCGCGAAGCTCTCTTCATCTCCATTCTCCTCTTGTTTAGGCAAACTTACGACATGCCTTTTTTGAGTGCTATTCCCTCCAGTGCATCCTTGCACTGGACAGGCTTGCAGACGTGTCCATACAACAGGATAACCTCCAGAGCCAATATAACCCTATGCACGCATTATGAACGTTCTGGCCATTTCTGTCAATGCCTATGGGATGGGCGTTCCCCTTGATTTGTTTGACACAGCGCGGGAGTTCAGCCGATTCCTATTGGTTTTCATGTGCGCTTCGCAATTATATAAAACGTGTAATAGCAATGAGTTATGTAAATGAAATACTCAACCGCATTCGCCGCGCGTCCGTTTGTCTCTACCCAGAAGCGCAAGGCTGTCGGGCAGGCAAGCGTCCGGGAAGAACCCTGGTAACAATTGGTTGCATCGGGTGTATAATAACGGGTAATAGAATGGACTATTGGGCCCGGTCGATCTGGCGAGAGTTGGAACCGGGAGAACAGCGGAGGCCGTTGCCATGCGACGCAGTGGGATGTTGTTGGTGTTGAGTCTGTTGTTGGTGATGTTCCCGGGCTGTCCGAAAAAAACGGTCAACCCCAACCCCGTTTTGCCGGGCACCTCCATGAACCCAGTGGGTCCCGGTGAGAGCCCTGTGTTTTACAGCGCCAATGCAGGAACGAACCGGGGCGCGGTTGATACGCTTGCCCCCTCCGCAGGGGCGACAAACACGGCGGAGAGCGGTTCGACGACCCGTGAGGTGGTGGAGCCGGACGTTATCCGCCGCGACGGCAAATTCCTGTATGTCCTCAATCAATACCGCGGCCTGACCGTGGTGGATCTGGATCAGCAGAAGGTGGTGGGCCGTGTGCCCACCGCGGGCTATCCCCGCGACCTCTACGTCAAGAACGGCCGCGCCTATGTGCTGGTCGGCTATGCCGCCGACATTGTTCAGGAGCAGGGACTGCTCCGCTACAAGGTGGGTGCCCGCGTGTATGTTGTCGATGTGAACCAGCCCACGGCACCGGCGTTGCAGGGCTCCATTGATCTGCCGGGCGATTTTGTGGACAGCCGGCTTGTGGGCGATGTCCTTTATGCGGTGTGCGCAAACTTCCAGTACTCCTGGGTTAACGGCACAGGCGGAACCGTGAGTTCGGGCATCGTCCCGGGTGCGACCGCCTCCAGCCCCGTGGCGGTCAAAGACCAAACCTCCTCCTCCTGGGTGACCAGCATCAACCTGGCCGACCCCGCCAATCTCAAGCCGGTGGACAAGTTGGAGTTTGACGGTTACGGCAGCATCATTCAGGCCAGCAGTTCGGCGTTGTTTGTCGCCGCACCGGATTGGAACAGCAGCACCACCACCGTCACCTACATCGACATCAACGATCCGGCGGGCAAGATTGCCGTGCGCGGTGCAATCACCGTGCCCGGCATGGTGGCCGACAAGTACAAGATGGATGCGTGGAACGGAGTTTTGCGGGTGGTTTCGAACGATTGGTGGCCCCTGCGCGAAACACACATCACCACGGTCAGTCTCGCCAACCCCGATGTGCTCGCCGTGCTGGGCCAGACCAAACTGGACAATGCCTCCGGAGACGCCCTGTTTGCCACGCGCTTTGACGGGCCCCGCGCCTATATTGTGACCTACTTCATGGTTGACCCGCTGTTTGTGATCGACCTGTCCGATCCCACCACGCCCAAGGTGGCCGGGGAACTCACGGTGCCCGGATGGTCCACCTACATCGAGCCGATGGGTGACCGCCTAGTCACCGTGGGGGTCGATGACTCCAACGGTCGGCGCGTGTCGGTCAGCCTCTTCGACGTGGCCGACCCGGCCAATCCGGGACTGATCCAGCGCGCCTCCTTCGGCGACAACTGGTCTTGGTCAAACGCCTACTACGATGTGAAGTCGTTCACCGTGCTGGACGACACACTCATTGTGCCGTTCAGCGGCTGGAATGAAACCGGCGGAGGCTATGAACGGCTCCAGTTCCTGACCTGGGGGCATGACAGCCTCCAGGCAAAGGGTTATGTGGATGTGCAGGGCAGTGCGCTGCGCTCGTTCAACTACAACAGCCTTTACTACGGGGTGACCACCGAGGAGGTGTCGGTCATTAATGGTGCGAACCTGGCCGCACCACAGGTGGTCAATCACATCCCGCTGGCCGAATACATCGCCGACTTCCAGCCCGTGGGGGATGGCACCGGCATAGAGGTCGTTTCGCGCTTCAACACGTCCACCACGATTGTGCGCACCGTTGACGCGGCGGGTGCGACCACGGGCGAACTTGAACTCTCCGCCGGAACGCTGACGAAATCCTTCGCCGTTCCAGGCGGCCTGTTGCTGGTCTTCACGGGTTACGAGACCACCGGCGATTACCGCGGCTATTACACGGTTTACCGCGTGGATTGTTCCAATCCGGCGGCGTTGACCCTTGCGTGGAGCACCCGGGTGGACGTCAACCCCTGGTGGGGCGGCTGGTGGTACAACTATGACGTGATGCCCATGGCCGACACGGCCGGCGGCGGTGTGGCTTCAGCATCCAGCGGTGCGGCGGGCGCCAAGATGGCCTATTGGGGCGGTCCGTGGTGGTGGGGCGGCAACGGCGGCGATTCAGTCATACTGAGCGGAGATCGCCTCGTGCTGCGTTGCACCGCAACAAAGTATGACACCGTGTTCGGTTCGGGCGACGCCAACCAGGGTCTTGCGGTGCTCAACACGCAAAACGGCCAGCTATCGGGCGTGGTTGGACTGGCCTATGAGAATGTGGCGGCGGTCAACGGCGCAGCCGACGGCGTGTATGTCAGCACCAGCAAGCAGGTGGGGAACAACACCGCCGGGTTCTCCATGTGCGCCTACTACCTGCAGAAATTCGATGCCTCCGCATTGACGATGGGCACCGCCGCGAATGTGCCGGGCCAGTTCCTCCAGCGCGACGCCGCAACAGGCGTGATACTGCTTCAGGACAGCCAGTGGAGCGACAACGGAAGCTACAGCAGCAAGCTCAACACCCTGTCTTGGGACGGTGCAAACGGGAAGGTCACCTTCCTTGCCACGCTGGACGCGCCGACCAGTGCGTACGTCTTCAAGGCGCGCGGTTCGGGTGTCTATTACACCTATTGGGACACCGACAAATACGGGGTGGGTGCCATTCATGTCGGCGCCGACGGCGCGCTCACACAGGGCGCGACGCTCGCCGTATCCGACGGCTGGCTGGACATCACGGATGCGCTGGACGGCATCGTCTATCTGACCATTGGCGGTCAGGCGATTGCGCGTTATGATTTCTCGGGTGCAACGCCTGCACTGGTCGACTTGACGCCCGTGATGAGTTCGCCCCTCGCGATACATTTCGACAGTGCCAACGCTTATGCCCCGCTCGGCTATGCCGGGCTGGCGGTGTTGCCGCGCTGACCCATGCGCTTTATAATCGACCTGGCTTCGCACCCCCTGCGCCCTGCGGCCCGGGGGGTGTTTAGTGTCAGACCGCCGCCCTCGGCTGTCCCAGAGGAAAGAACAGAAATGGCATACAAAAAACGTTTCTTGCTTGGCCTGTACATGCTTGTGGTATGCGCCATCCTTGGGCTGTCAGGGTGCGCCACCCCCGGCAAGACCTCCGACGACAGCCACCAAATCGCAGGGGTTCTCGCACAGTGGAAGACCGCGTATGAGGCTGGTGATGTGCAGGCTATCATGCGGCTGTATGCGGACAATTACGCCCACAAGGGAAAAGACAAGGTCGGCATTGAAAAGGAAATAGCCGAATACCTGAAGGAGAATGCGGCCTTCGATGTGCGCGTCAACATCGTTGACGCGACGGTGACCCTGAAGGGAGACCGGGCCACGGCATTGCCCATCGCCCTGTCCGGCATCGCCGGGTCCGACACGGCCAAGCTGGAACTGACCAAAGAAAATGGATGCTGGCGGGTTTCGGGAACGGATTTGTAGTCGCTGGGACGTCAACGGGTGGATTGTGATGGAACGGATGGAAGACAGTGGAGTAATGGGAAGCATGGGATGGGCGCTGGCTCTCGCGTGATCCTTTCATGCTCTTTTCTGCATAATTGTCTTCCGACAACAGGTTTAACCAACAGGAGATTCGCGCCATGGGCAAGATAGGTATCGGTGTCAACCTTGAATTTGTCCGTCACGAGGACAAGTGTTTCGAGTGGGGCGTGGACAAGGCCGCCGAACTCGGCTATGAATATGTGGAGCCGATGGTTCACTGGGGCCGCGAGCTGCTCAGCGAGGCCGGTTATTTCCACAGCGTGTCCATGCTGGATGACCCCCTGCGCCTGCGTCGCGCCTGCGAGAAGGCCGGGGTGAAGATGTCTGGTCTTTCCGCGCACACGACGCTGTGCAAGCCCGAGATCGGCGTTGAATACCTCAAGCAGGCCGTGCGCTTTGCCGCCGAGGCAGGCGCGCCGGTCATCAATTCCGACGAGGGCCCCAAGCCGCTGTGGACCACGGAGGAGGAAGACTACGTCCTCATGCGCTACACGCTCGTCGAGGCCGCGAAGGTGGCCAAGCCGCGCGGCATTCTCATCGGCATCGAGCCGCACCAGCAGTACAGCAAGACCCCCGACGGGCTTGACCGGATTCAGGCACTGCCGGGCAGTCCGGCGGTGGGCATCAATTTTGACACAGGCAACAGTTTCCTTGGCGGCGAGGACCCGTACCTCTGGTTGGAGCGAGTCAAGGACCGTCTTGTTCACGTCCATGCCAAGGACATTTCCATCCAGCAGTCCGACGCCGAGCGCGGCAAGGTCACCGGCACCCCCGTGGGTTGCGCCTGCGGCGGGGGCGTCATTGACTGGAAACGCGTGATCGACATCTGCAAGACCGCCCCGAGGGACCTTGTCCTCTCAGTCGAATGCGGCACCGTTGCCCAGGCCAGGGATAGCATCGCCCATCTGAAGGCGCTTCTGTAGTCCGCAGGATGCGCTTGTCATTAGGCGCGGTCCAAATGCCAAGGCTGTTTTGTCATCGACTGGGCGAATAACAAACGTTTGTTAGGTGTTCATGCCAGTATTGACGGTTGGCATTAGTGGTCTCTTGAAAACATCATCATGGCGAGTGCAAGTTTTATTGTTGCCATTTCGCTGACAAGGTTCATTTGGCTGTAACAAGGTCGAACCGGAAAGTGGGGCGCTGTTTGTCCTCTAAAGGTTTGGCCGGTTGGCAAAAGTAACTGAAACGTGTAATCAACACGAGAGGAAAAAAAGATGAAAAAGACGTTCACATTGACCCTGCTGTTCGCGTTTGTCCTGTCCTTTGGTGTTTTCGCCGCCTTGCCGGCCCATGCCGGAGAATGCTGCGACAAGGCCGCCAAATCAGGCTGTTGTGACAAGGCCGCAAAGTCCGGTTGCTGCGACAAGGCTGGGGCGGCTGACAAGGGCGCCTGCGACAAGAGCAAGAGCGGCGAGAAAGGTGCCTGCACCAAAGACGGAAAGTGCACCAAACCGGCCGACCCGGCTCCCGCGCCTTCCAAATAGCACTCGAAAATCCGACAGATTCACCCTGTACTCAGAGGGGCCGGTTCGCATGAACCGGCCCCTACCTGTTGGAGCGCTTCCGGAAAGTTGCACCATATATTGTGCTGTGCTAGAGTATTCACTGTCGCTTTGGCCCTTTGAAAAGGCGTTCTGAAGGCAGATGCGGGCGAGATAACTTGGGCAAAATGGAACCAAGGCGGCTGGGTTGCTTCTTTTTTCCAGGGATGGTGCATGAAACGGAATGGTACAGACTGGGTGTCGCGCGGACTTCTTGCCACGCTGATGTTCCTCGGTATAACCATGTTCATCCCCCCTGCGGGAGCCCTGTCGCCGGCTGACGGCGGCAATGTCGAGGAGGGCATCAATGCCCCGGTCGCCGTGCCAGTCTTCGCGTCCCCCCTTGCGTCGATTGACTGGGAATCCCTCAACGTCGTCGACCTGTGCGAACCGGTTTTGGATGACAGCTCGCAGGACAGCATGGATGATTTCCATATGCCGTCCCAGTGGGTGGAACATTCGCCGTTCTGTCCTGAATTCAGCCGTGCCGCCCGGCGCGTTTTGGAGCACTCGGTAGAAACAGCCCTCTCCATGCAAATGGTCTGCTGCGTCTGGCGCTGTTGAACCACGAATTCGCGTCTCGTCGTCCCCCTCATCATTACAGGCAATTCCACAGGCTCATTTCAGCACAGGAGATTTACACATGAGAAAGTCGCTTATTCTAACCGTTCTGTTCGCGTTCGTGATGTCATTCGGCGTGTTGGCCGCTTTTCCCGAGCATGCTTCGGCGGCGGCTGACAAGTCCGCCAAGGCAAAAACGTCAAAGTCCGCCCACGCCAAGACCGGCAAAGCGTCCCCCAAGTCCGTAGGCCACAAGAAGGCTTCCAAAGGTGCCAAGAGCGCCAAGGGTGCCAAGGGCGCCAAAGGTGGCAAGCACAAGAAGGGCTCCAAGAAGGGAAAGTCCTCCAAGAACGGCAAGGCGAAAGCTTCCAAGGGCAAGAAGTCGGGCAAGAAAAAGAGCAAGAAGACCGCAAAGTAAGCAGCATCCAACGACAATGATGAATATTGGGCCGGTCCCGTGGGGCCGGCCATTTTCTTGGCCCTTAACCGGCGGCACCCTTGTTGATGCCGCCGTGTTTCTTGCGGTCCGGCGCGCCAATGCGTATCCTTAACACTTCGGCGGATTTGGCCGCCGATTTGGGGATGTGCCCGTGATTGTTCCATTTTATTTGGTGAGCCTCGGTCTCGCCGGCGGACTTGTCGGTGTGTGGGTACGGCGCATGCTTGCCGCCGCCGGATTGGTGTCGGGATTTCATTCCGGTCTGCTGACGGTGGCGTCGGTAGCGATGGCCTATGCGGGCCTAGAACTGGCCTACATGGCCCTGGTGCGCCTGCTCAAGCCCACCCGTTCGCCCCTGCCGCTTCTGTGCGACATGGTGGCCCAGGCGACCGCCCTGCTGATGGTGCCTTGGCTGGTGGGAATCGCCGTGCCCTGGCCCGTCGCCGCGCTGCACAAATATGAGGCGCTGCTGTATTTGGCTGCCTTCGTCGTGCCGCATACCTTCCTGAAACTGGTTGTTTTCTTTGGCGCGCTGCAGTCCCGCCCCGCCTCGCCCCTGCCCGCGCTGGGCTACTTTGCGGCTTCGGCCGCCGCGCTGCTGGGGGCCTTTGCGGCGCAGCAGCAGCTAGCCTCCGCCGCGCTGCGCAACACCATGGTTCCCGCGGGCGCCGAAACGGCGATGCGTGCGGGCACCACATGGGCCCCCGCCCGCGACCTGCGCGAGGGCCTCGCCGCCCATGTGCCCTTTGCCGGTCCGCACGGCAACGGTGACCTTGTGCTGTACCTGTCCCAGCCCGAGGATGACCCTGCACGGCTCGAAACGGCTTTTGTCAGTCTGGCTTTTGGCGGCAAGTCCGACACCTTTGAAGGACAGGTCACGCTTGCCGACGGGCAGTGGGCCGAATTTCGCGTTCCCGCCGACAGGCTCCCCGACAAGTGCGACGCGGTGGAACTGCTGTGGAGCGCCCGGCCAGGCCAGGCCTGGCTGACCAAAGTAGGCCTGCGCCCCGTGAATGCCACCGAGCGGCGGCTCGCGGTGTCCGGGCCATGGTTCATTGACCGGCCCGCCGCGGCGAAAAAGAGGCCGGTGCTGGTTATCGCACTGGACGGGCTGCGCTCGGAGAACATGAGCCTATTTGGCTACAGTCGTGAAACGACCCCGGCGCTCAAGGCACGGGCGGTGGCCATGTCCGTATTTGACCAGGCCTATACCCCCGCCCCTGAAACAGCCGCCGCGTGCATGTCGCTGCTGACGGGGATGAATCCGCTTCGGCACGGACATTTGGAGGGGCATATGCCCCCTGCGGACAGCAAACCCGCCGCCTCGATCGCCGAAACGCTTCGGGCAGGCGGTTACAATACGGCCGCCTTCACCGACGGCCGCGGTGTCGACGGGGAAGACCTGGTGCAGGGCTCGGGCTTTGAACGAGGCTTCTTGCAGTTCGATGACGCCGCGCCCATGACCGCGCCGTCCCCGGTGCCCGGCTCATCGGCCCCCCCCAAGCCACTGCCCGGCAGTGACTCCGTCACCTTGGACAGGGCGGGAGACTGGATTGAGGCGCATTCCGGCGACCCCTGGTTTGTGTTTGTGCGTTTGCGCGAACTGCGCGCGCCCCAGCGGTTGGAACGTTATAGCGAGGGCTTTCTGGGCAAGGGCCGCGCC
Organism: Candidatus Hydrogenedentota bacterium; assembly: GCA_903893795.1. GTDB lineage: Bacteria > Hydrogenedentota > Hydrogenedentia > Hydrogenedentales > CAITNO01 > CAITNO01. Next base: position 108,556 of record CAITNO010000148.1, read on the forward strand.
ACCAACGCCGTCGACCTCTATGACACGGTGCTGCTCGATTTGGACAAGCATTTGGGCGCTTTTCTGGAGCGGCTGGACACCCTGCCCGGCGGGAGCGAGGCGGTCGTTGTCATCACCTCGCCCTGGGGACCGGACTTTTCCGCGTCCGGCGGCGTCATGCAGAAGGGCGTGCTTCAATCCGGTTTGACCGAGGCGGCCCTGCGTGTGCCCCTGCTCCTGCGCATTCCCGGACAGGCGGGCAGGAGCCGCAGGGTTCCGGCCACGCTGTGCGACGTGGTTCCCACGGTGCTGCCCTTGTGCGGCCTTGCCGTGCCGCCCGGACTGGATGGGGCCGATCTGGCGCGTCAGAGCGAATTTCGGGACTGTGTTTCCATGCGGGGCAATCCGCTGGCGCTGTCCGAGCGGGCCGGACGCTGGCGCTTCACCTGGCAGTCGGGGCTGGACCCCTTCACCCTCCAAAGCACCGGCACCGAGTCCGTGCTCGAATTCATCGATGTGCTGCTCTTCCAGAACAGCCGCGCCCCCCAGAACAACTTGGGCAAAGAACCTGAGCTGGCGCGTCAACTGCGACAGTCGCTTTCGGACTATTTGCAAAAGAGCCGCGCCGCGATTCCGCAACAACCGGCCCTAAAATAATTAAGAGGCCTGATACGGTATCGCACCAGGCCTCCGCGGAAGGAGAAACGCCCATCAGGGCGTTGAGCAACTTTATTTTACCACAACCGTTGCAAATTTGCTCAAGTCAAACACGTCATACTGACCGGCCAAGGCAGGTCCTGCTGCTTCTGCGAAACCGACAAACGGTTAAGTGTTTGCCAAGAAAAGAGATACGCATTCGTAAACTCTTCCAGAGCGGGCCTTGGAAATCTGCGCTGTCTTTGAATCTGTCGTTGCACTGCCGGGGCAACACCCGGCCGCGGAAGCTCAGGCAGTCAGTTCATTGACCTTGTCACGGATAAGCTTTTCTATCTGGGCCATGCGCTTCTTCGTGTCCGCCTCGACGCGCATCACCAGTTTCGGCGCCGTGTTGGAGGCGCGGATAAGTCCCCAGCCGTCGGGGAATTCGACGCGCGCGCCGTCGATGGTCACCACGTCCAGGCCGAGTTCATCCTTGAAGTAGGCCGTTGCCTTGCGGATGACTTCAAACTTGAGGTTGTCGGCGCAGTTGAACTCGATTTCGGGCGTGCTGAAACGCTCGGGGATGGTGGCCAGGTGCGCGCTGAGCGGTTCTTTTCCCGCCGCCACGATTTCGAGCAGGCGCGCGCCCGAGTAAATGGCGTCGTCAAATCCGAACCAGCGGTGCTTGAAAAAGATGTGCCCGCTCATCTCGCCGGCCAGTTCGGCGTGGAGTTTTTTCATGGCCGCCTTGATGTGCGAATGGCCCGTGCGCCACATGATCGCCTTGCCGCCGTGCTTGGTGATGTCCTCGTAGAGTCCGCGTGAGCATTTCACCTCGCCCAGAATCGTCGCGCCCGGCTTGTCCTTCAGGATGCTGCGCGCGAACAGCGCCAGCAGCCGGTCGCCCGCCAGCATGTTGCCCTTCTCGTCGCAGCCGCCGAGCCGGTCCACATCGCCGTCAAAACCGATGCCGATGTCGGCCTTGTGCTTCTTCACCTGCCGGAAGAGTTCGGTCAGGTTTTCCTTCTTGGTCGGGTCCGCGTGGTGGTTGGGGAATGCGCCGTCCACATCGCAATAGAGCGGAATGACCTCGCAGCCCAGCGCGCGGTAGATCGGCACGGCAACCACGCCGCCCACGCCGTTGGCCGCGTCCACCACGACCTTGAGCGGACGTTTGAGCTTGATGATTCGTTTTACCGTCGCCGCGTACTTGGGCACGATGTCCATGCGGGTGATGGTCACGGGGCCTTTCGCCTTGGGGAACACGCCCTTCGCGGCGATGCGCCCAAGCTTTTGGATTTCCTCGCCGAAGATGGTGGTCTTGCCCACGCCCACCTTCATGCCGTTGTATTCCTTGGGATTGTGGCTGGCCGTGAGCATGAGCCCGCCGTCCACATTGAGCGTCTGCATCGCATAGTAGAGCACCGGGGTGGGCACCTCGCCGATGTCGATGACATTCATGCCGCAGGAGGTGACGCCGTCGATGACCGCGTTGGCGAAGGCCTTTCCCGAGAGCCGTCCGTCGCGGCCGATGACCACCGTGTTGACTTTGCGTTTGCCGCGCATGTAGGCGACATAGGCCTTGCCCAGCAGTTCCATGATGGACTCATCCAGGTCGCGGTCCACGATGCCGCGGATGTCGTATTCACGGAAAATCTCGGTGTTAAGCTGCATTTCCTGTTCTCCTTCGTTTGGGGGCCTCCCCTGAACGGCGGCCCATGGGAAAAAGTATACCTATCCGGTGGGGGTGTTGAAAAGGTGTATGTTGTTAACCAGCGCGGGGGCGGTGCTATTCCACCGGACGGTGATCGGCACCGGCGTTTCGGTCGCCTATTCCGCTCCCTTCTCGATGATGACCATCATGGCCACGTCGAGCCGGGCTATCTTCACGGTGATGCAGGCGCCGCTGTCTTCTTCTTTCGCGGTATACTCCACCGCGCCGGACGCGATGCCTTCGTCGGCGGTGGACACCCGCACGGATTTAATCTCCTTGAACGGCACTCGCACGGTCACGCCCAGATGTTCGGCCGGGGTGACGCGGTCCTCAAAGGAGGAGAGGCGTTGAATGTGGAGGTTGTGCAGAAACACGACCGTGGTGGTGGCTGTGTCGCGGACGACGGCGCGGACGGTCTTGGGCGCCTCCAGGGAGAGCGAGGGGTGGGGGAGTGCCTTGTGCATCGCCTTCTGCCAGTGCCTGCCGTCTCCGGCGACAAGGACGCCGCCCTTGGCCTTGAAGGTCTTGATGGCATCCTGTTCGGCGGCGTTTAACACCTTTTCGCTTTCCACCAGCGCCACACGCGCCTGTGCAAGTTTCATTGTGAACGCCTCTTCATCGGCCACTTCATACTGCACGTTGGCGGCGGTGAGCTCGTTGGCCAGCGCGGTCACGGCGCATTTCGTTTCCCTCACCCATTGGCGGAAGGGCAAATAGAGCAGCACATCACGGCGCGCTTTGCTCGCGTTTAGAAACTCCGTGTGCGACCGCAGCCAGTCCGTGCAGGGCCGCACGGCCGCGATCATGCGCGCACGCTGTTCCTCCGGCCAGGTGGGCCACAGCAGGTACACGGCCTGGTGCGCCGCCGCTTCCGCCATGGCCAGCCGCACCAGATGGGGCGGCGTGTGATAGTCGTTGTCCGACACCGTCACCGCCACCAGCGGCTTGCCGTGGATGATCCCCTGCAGTTGCGCATAGGTGGGCCCGCATTCGGCCGTCTTGCCGTCGGCCATCCAGCGCGGCTGTGCGGCCATGTCTTCAATGGTGACGAAGTCCTCCTCTTTGCTCATTTCGGGAATGCTGTAACCGTAGATATGGCATTGCGAGTAGAGCACGCCGGGGGCGTTCAGACTGTTGTTCACCGTGACCACCGCATCGGGATTGAGCGTCCGCGCATGGGCGCGCATCTCGGCGATGAAATCGCGGCCCGTTGTGCAGCGGAACCGCTTGAAATCATCGGCGCGCTCGACGGCCAGTTTGCGCAGCGCCTCCACGGCGTGGTCGGGCACGGTCGTGCCCTCCGCCGCAAGAAAGCCCGCGAACTTTTCCATGCAGAAGGGGCAGTAGCAGCCCTTTTCGTGGACCGTGGGATTGTCGAAAAAGATGCCGTCGTGGCCGGTCTCAAGCTGCATGCGCACCATGAACTTCTCATAGGCGCGCCAGTCGGGATGGTTCATGCAGGCCGGACGGTACTCGCCGCCGTACCAGGAAGGGAGCGGTTTTCCGTCACTGTCCTGCTGAAGCCAGGTGTCGGGCGTCGTGTGAAATGCCGACTTCATTTCGGGAGTCCAGTTTGCCGCGAATTTGTCGAGCCCGACGATGGAGGTGGCGCAAAGATAGCCGAGCACTGTCGGCACACCGGCCTGTTTCGCTTTCGCCGTATAGTCGCGGCTGTCCTTGAGATGGGTGGCCCAGGCCTCCGGTGCGGGAAGGCCCGTGTAGCCGTCCCCGCCCAGGCCCGTGGCATAGAGCACTGTCACGCCACAGGCCGCCGCGGCCTCCGCCTGCTGCGAGAAGCCGCCCAGATGGTCAAAGGCATGCAGCGACACGCCCACGCGCAGGTCCGGCGCGGCCTGCGCCGACAGAGCCAGCAGGGCTGCGAGAAAACCGAATACAAGGGTGCATATCCGACCAGTCATAACATCTCTCCTGTTGCGGTGCGGCCATAATACCTTTTTGCATCCGCAGGGGAAAGTGTACCGATTTTATAGGCGGTATGGGCGGTATGAAGGCTTGATTTGAAAGACGGGCGGCACGACAATGGGGGGTAGTTGAAGCAGACAGTTCTGGAGGCCACAACCAATCTGGCAGGAGTTTATGATGAACAGGACTTTCGTGTTGGGCATTACGGTGTGCTTCGGACTGGTATGGGGTTGTGCGACTACCGTTCCCGGTGAAGCCAAAACGGTCGCAGCGCCGGCCATCCCGCTGGTCGGCTCCTCGCCGTCGCTGCAACTGAGTCTTGAAGCGGACCGCGAGGCCGCGCGCATCACGCGGCTCGGTTGGGATACGGAAGGGACCAACCGTGCGGGGACCAATCTGCTCAAGGAACCGGTTGAACTGCGCCTCATTCACGGCGGCAGTGTCTTGAAGGTTCCTGTGCATATTGACTCGCCGAATCCGGAAACGGTCCGATATGACTGTGCGCTTGCCGGCGACAAAAAGGTCGCCTGGGAGATCGGTGTCCAATCGGACAGGCTCCGCATGCAGGTGACTTCCAACGGGGATATCTCGCGGAAGGTAGACCGGCTGGAACTGGTGTTTCCGTTTGAACCAGCGACCACGGTCACTTGTGTCATTGCGGACAATTGGACCGCCGACGGCAAGTTCGCGCTGCCCGCGATATTAAACGCGCCCGACCTCGGCCAGATGCTTCTGACGCAAACGGGACAACCGGCACTGACGGGCCGAATCGAGGGGAGCCGCTCGAAGCGATGGGTCACCGTTACGCTGGAGCTTCCCATGTCCGCGCAGGGCGTCTCCACCAGTCTGGAATTCACCCCGGTGGTGCTGCCCAAGCCTGCGGGGTTTGCCGATGAACAGCAGTGGAAGGCGGCGCGGCGCGGCTGGTTCAATCTGATCGAGCTGAGTTGCGGCGCTTCCGGCGGAAACAAGGACGTTATGGGCACCTGGGCCAACAATGTCCTCAGCGACCCGGTCAGCAGCGTGCTCTACATGCTCGTGGACGCGACGCTGCTGGTGCCCGAACTGGCACCCGGTGTGTCCATGCCGCCCATATTGCGCCGCACGGTGGAATACTGGATGGATCACAAGGCCAACGGGGACGGGCTCATTGCCTACACCGCGCAGGGCACCGCCCGAAAAGAGGCCGCAGACGGGAAGGACACCTTCGATGCAGGCACGCAGAGCGTCATGGATGCCAATCCGTCGGTACTGATCGGCGCGTGGGGTTATGTGAAGGCCTCCGGCGATCTGGACTGGTTAAAAGCGCGCATCAAGGACTTGGAGTTTATTTCGGCATACCTCGAGCGTCGTGATACCGACGGGGACGGACTGATTGAGTCGAAGCAGAGTGGAAACAGCGGGTCGCGGCCACCGCGCGACCCGGATTGCGCCTGGGACTGCTACAACAGCGGCCACAAGAACGCCTATGTGAACACCATGACCTATCGCGCCTGGCGGGGCCTGGCCGAACTCGAAGACCGCCTGGGGCGGACGGAGCAGGAGCAGCGCTATGGCCAGAAAGCCGACAAACTGAAGGCCGCCTTCCTGCCCGCGTTCTACAACGCCGATACAGGGTGGCTGGGCTTCTGGCGGAGCAGGGACGGTGTGCTCCACGACATCTGGTCGGATGCGCCGACGAGTTATGCCATCAACTACGGACTGATAGACAAGGCCAAAGGCAGGGAGATGTTGGAGCGGTACTGGAGCGCGCTGAAAGAAACCGGATTCACCCGTTTCGACCTGGGCACGCCCATAAGCCTTCGCCCGATTCCCCGGGAAGAGATGGAAGCGTACTTCGATTTCAAGCAGTTCCTGAACGGGGGCTGTTGCGTGAGTAACACGTCCTACCTGCTCAATGCCATGTACGCCGTTGGAATGACCTCCGAGGCCGACCTCATTCTCCATGCCATGCTGAAACGGCAGCAGGAAGGTGTCTTTCCGAACGGCGGCGGATTCCAGAACGGTTTTGTGGACCGCATGGGCAAGGGTGCAGAGGTGTTCGACTGGGAAGGCAATCCCGCCGGCTATGAAGGCCACCTGGTCTACTGCTGGGCATTCCTGCATTCCATGCTGCTCAGGGAACCCGCTCTTCGCGAGCGGGTTTATGGGAATCTTCTCGGGGGCTAGAAAGATGCCATGCTGACTCAACGCCGCGAATGTCGGCCATGGAGCAGTGAAACCCAGCGAGATGGACATGAGCTGGAATCAAGTTCTTTTTCAGCAAGTCGCCGGTGCAAAGTCCAAGGAATTAGTGCTACACTGGATTGCAAGGAACGATTATGGTATCGGCAAAACGAGATGAGATTCTGCGCGCCTACCGCGCTGGATTGACGGAGGCGCTGGGCAACGCGCTGGATGCCGTGATTCTCTACGGGTCTCACGCCCGGGGAGAGGAACGCGCCGAATCGGATATCGACGTGCTGTGCGTGATGCGGGGGGCCCTCGACTACGGCGAGATGATCGCCCGGACTTCAGCGCTGACCGCGCGGGTGAGCCTGGAGTACGGAGTGGTCCTTTCGCGGGCCTTTGTCACGCGCGGAGAATATGAAACACGCCAACTGCCTTTCCTGATGAATGTGCGCAGAGAAGGGGTCGCCGTGTGAACGCTGAATTCGCAGCGCAGGTCGGCAAAGCGAAAGAGAGCGTGGCCGCCGCGGAATTGCTGCTGGGGCAGGGCTATTGCGAGTTTGCAGCGTCGCGCGCGTACTGCGCGATGTTCTATGTGCCGGAAGCGTTGCTGGCTTCGCGGGGCCAGTCGTTTTCGAGTCACGCGGCCGTGCAGGCTGCCTACGGGCGGGAATTCGCGAAGAGCGGTGTTCTTGACGCACAGTTCCACCGATGACTGCTAGATGCCCAGGACCTGCGGAACGTGGGTGACTATGGCATCGGCACGAGAATATCGGAAGAGCAGGCAGGACAGGTGATCGCCTGGGCACGCGAATTCCTGGACGCGGCGGTGTCCCACTTGAATCTGGGCACGTCCTGACTGGGCGAAAGCTCATTTGCCTTGCGTGGAAGTCGTCACCATGAGCCTCGTGCCGCCGGCGATACGAGACTGACTGCACTCATGGAAAAAAGAATGCCCATAGCGCAATAGGGGGGGCGTTTGGGAATCAGCTTGGCACAATTCTCAAGATGGTCGGTGTGCTTGGCCTACGACTGCGCGCAGAAAACGCTCTCAAGGGGCGCCATGCGACAACGGGGGGGGGAGGGTGAAGCAAGGCTGGGAGGCTGCATCAGAGCGTCTCTCGTGTCCCAAGCCGTTTGATGATCGCGTGCGCGAAATCCGCAGTTTGCCCGATGGCGTGTTCGTTAACTTCTGAGATGCTGTCGGAGGTCCAGTTCCAGTGCCGGGGGATGCCGTTGGGTTCCAAGCCTACGAGACTTATCGCTCCGTAGCCACGCGCCAGGGGGATGTGGGCCGCTGAATCTATCCGGCGCAGTGGTGTGGCGGTAAAACCGTGCTTGTCTGCCTCGGCTTTCGCCGCCTCGACCAAATCTTTTCCGCAGGGTGCCGCGACCAGCTCCCCTTCGGAGGTGGTGTAGGACAAGCGGCCCGCGCCAACGGATTCGATGTTGATGAAGCGCACGAAGGCACGGCCGCCTTTTATGCCGGACACCAACTCGCGCATGCCGGCCATCCATCGTTCATGGGCGCCCGTGGCAACGAGCCACACGTCGAGATGTTCGGGCGGGTCGGCGCTGACCTTTTCCGCCACCTGGAGCAATGCCGCCACACCGGAGGCGTTGGTGACGGCTCCGCGCACTTCGGTGGCATGCCCCGCGCCGTAGAAGTGGGCCGCGGCGATGGAGAGCAGCAAAGCCACGGCGGTCCAGCGCAGCCCTTCCAGAGCGGGGATGGCGCCGCCCATCCATTGCGCAAGGCCGTCGGCGGCGCAGGTGGCCACGATGAAGAGCATGCACAGGACAACGACGATTTGGATGGCGCGCAGATGGGGCGCGACGCCGGGGTCCGTCAGCGGGCTGGCGGTGCCGCTGTCGTAGTGGGCGGTGACAACCAGCAGACCGGCGGGCCGCCCGGCATAGTGCCGGGCAACCACGTTGGCCGATTCAAAATGGGGGAGCAGTCGCGAGAAGACGGGATAGCCCATGTATTCGGCCGCGTAGGAGAGAAAGACCAAGGCGCCGTAGAGGGTCGCCGCGAAGGGCCACCATGTGGCCAGCAACGCCACGACAGCGAATTCGGCCATGTAGGAACCCATGACGATGTTGTGGTTGTCCACTGCAGAAAAGGTTTCAATGTCCACCGAGGCGCAGTGTTCCCGGAGCCGCTCTTCGATGTAGCGCGCGGCCTCCATTTCCTCTTCACTCTGCGCGCAGCGGTGGGACAGCCGTCCCGCGAGAAAAAGGATGTCCTGCCGTATCTGGTCTATGCCTGCCATGGTGGTCCGGAGAAGGTTTGGCCCCAAAGACAAACCCGGCACGTCTTGGCCGCACCGGGTTCAAATGAGTTTTGCAGTTGTTTACAGTCCCGACTGCATCGCGTCCACTTCGCTGCGGATCTGGTTGGTGTTGCTCCACTCGGAGCCGTGTTCCTTCCAGAAGTCCAGCGCGTTCTTGGCCGCGTCAGTCGGTGCGCGCAGGTCCACGACAGTCGGGGACACAAACACCAGCAGACTGCGGGTTTCAGCATCCGATTTGCGGTAGCGGAACGGGATGCCCAGGAGCGGGATCTTGCCCAGGATGGGCACGCGCTGCTCCGTGCCGCGCACCACCCGGCTGGTCAGCCCGCCAATCACCAGAGTAGAACCGTCGGGCACCATGACCACGCCCGTTTGCGAGCGGGTCGAGAAGGTGGGCATGTCCACGCCGTTCAGGTTCTGGATCTGGTTCACATCGGACACCTGCAACTCCGTCAGTGTGAGCTGCACCATGTTGTTCGGCAGAATGGAGGGCGTCATGTTCATGTTCACGCCCACGTCTTTCCAGGCCACCTGCAACTGGGCCGGATAGGGCGGCGTGACCTTGGCGTCCTGGAAGGGAACCGAGCCGCCCGCCTTGATGATGGCCGGCAATCCGTTGGCCACGAGCAGTTCGGGCTTGGAAATGAGGTCGGCGTCGGAACGGTGCTCTATGGCCGCCAGCGCGCCGTTGATCGTGCCGTCGCTGGTGTCAAGTATTGTGTAATTGATGCCTGCGCCCGAATAGTCCTGCAACCCGTTGGCCAGGTTGTTGTCGAGGTCGGGACGGAGCGGCGGCCCAAAGAGGGTTTTGTCCGGAAAGGGCATGGTGACGGTACCATAGCGGCTGGACGGGATAAGCGTCGAATTGACCTGCTGCACAGAGCCGTTGGTCTCTTTGCCCCGCACAAAGCGCGTGTACCTCAGATTGGCGCCAATTTCGCGCACACCGCGCTCGTCGGTCTCGCTGATCCACACCTTCACCTGCACCTGACGGATATCCGTAAGCGGAGGCGCGGGAGGAGGAGCGGCCGGGGCTGCGGCGGGGGCCGCAGGCGCAGGTGCGGGCGCGGCCGGCGCGGGTGGCGGTGCGGGGGCGGGTGCCGGAGCGGCCGCAGGCGCAGGTGTCGGCGCAGGTGTCTGGGCGGTCGCCGTCCATACTGGCAGCAGTGCCATGCAGGCCAGCAATACAATCAGTGATTTGGAGGCGTTCATTTGGATTTGCCTCCGGAAATGGCGTTGCCGGGCCGGGCGCCGATGCTTCCTGTAAGTCCGGGGGCCGCGACCTCGCTGCCTCCCAGCACGCCGGTGATGACGTCGGCGGGGGCCTTCGGCTTGGCCGGTTCTTCAGGCGCCTTTTCGCCTTCCTTCTTCTCCCCCTGGGGCTGCTCGGCGGCGAAGCCGAATTCATCGGCGACGGTGTAGGACTTGCGCCAGAGATCCGCCTTGATCATGAAAACGAGTTCGCGGCGCTCCGAACCCTTTTTGTTGTTCCCCAGGGTGGTGGAGAGCGGCACCTGGGCGCTTTCCGCAAAAGGCACCACGCGGCTGATCAGGTTGTTCATCACGCCTTCCGTCTCGGGGAGCCAGGGCAGGGTGGAGAGGTTGGTGGTTTTGTTGTTGCGGTACAGGCCGCCCATCAGCAGCACCTGTCCGTTGCGCACCCACACCGTGGTGTCTACGCTGCGCGAAACGAACTCGGGCACCGTGATGGCCGTGGTGGTGGTCTGGTTCAGGAGTCCGCCGGAACCGGTGGTCAGGCCGAGGGCAACGGCGATGCGCGGACCTTCCTCGTTTATCTCGGCGGTCAGCTTGAGCTTGATGTATGTATCGTCGGTGGTCAAGGGATTTGCGTCGTCGTCCGCCACCTCCAGGGCGCTGACCGTCATGGCCACGCCGGTCGCCTTGAAGGAAGTGGTCTGCACCGCCGAGGCCCCGATGACGATGGTGTTGGAGTAGGGAACGTCCTGCGAGGTCTTGATAATGGCCGGCACCGGTGACGCGACGGGAACCATCACCTTGGGCTGGGAAAGGATGAAAGCCTTTCCCTGGTCCACCATCGCCTGCAGCACCAGTTCCACATCGGCCCAGTTGTTGGTGAGGTTGTCCAGAAAGACGCTCAATCCCGTGGTGTTTGAACTCGGAAAAGCCAGCGCCAGCGAGTCCACCGCGCTTTCCTGGCCCGCAACCACCTTCCCATAGGGGCGTGGATGAATCCGGTCCTTGAAATAGGCGCTGAACCCCGTTTCCAGATCATTGGAGGTCTGGAATTCGATGATTTTCACGGAAACGTTGACCTGCTTGGGTTCCTGCGCATGCACCGCAAGGGCGGCACTGAACAACAGCAACCCGGCCAGCGCCGGAAATGTGGTTCTCTTTACGTTCATCATTCCTTTCAATTATTCCGCATCAGCGGCGAAAGGTTCCAACGCATTCGTGGCGGGTAACATTGAAGATGTTGTCAAACTTCGAAAATTGCACACTGAACGCGCGGGTTTCGCCCGGCTGAAGGGTTCCCAGGGAGCTTGTCTGGGTGTCAAACACCATCTGGCCCATGCCGTAGATAGTCACGGTAACGCGCACGTCCTCCAGTGGACGTGCGCTCCGATTCACCGCCTGACCGGCAACATTGTAATACCGTTCACGGGCGGTGGCGTTCCAGTCCTCAAAGCGCCCGCTGCGGAAGGAGGACACATTGAATATTTGCAGGGGGTCCTGTTCACGATAGCGGCGCTCGGCCTCCTGCGGGCTGAGCACGGTCAGTTTGCCGTCTTTTTCCACGGCCACACGGGTCCGCACCACGGTATCGTTCATCAGATTGGGCCATTTGGCCAGCAATTCAGCATAGACCCCGCCTGCCTCGTCATATCTGGCGGCATCCCAGTAGAGGTTGGCCAGTTCCATCTTGATGGAGGCGTCATCCGGCTTCATGGCCGCGCGCGCCAGCGTATCGCGGATCTTCACGCTCGTTTCGGCGGGCGTGGACGGCGCGGTCTCCGTCATGCGCTGGATGTATTCTTTGGCCGAAGCGGCGAATTCACCCTGTGGCGCCAATTCAGCGTATTCCCGGAAATTCTGAAGGGAATCCCCGTAGCCGCCTATGTTGTAGTAGGAGAGGCCAAGATAGTACCGGGCCTCGATGGCCGCCTGATCGCCGGGAAACTGCGAGGTCAATTGTTGCAACCGGGGAATCACCAAGGAGTACTCGCCGCCTTTGACCATGCGTTTGGCTTCAATAAGCTGCCTGGAGGCGGTGTAGTTGTCCGTGGCGCGGGTTTCCGAGGCCGGTCCTGCGCCCATGGGCGAGGAATACTTGCCGGCACCCAGCGAATTGCCCGCGCATCCGGCCGCAACAAGGGCGGACGCCAAACAGAGTCCTCCAGCCAAAAACGCCCGAATGTTCAACGCTTGCTCCGTATTCCGCGCCATGTTCCGCAGAAACTCAAGTTAGGTCGTCTTTCCCTTTTGAAGCCGTTCCAGCACGGCATTGGTGACATCCGTGGGTTGCACGGTCAGCCCCACGCTTTCAAGGTAGCCCTTGGCCACGATCAGGTCGTACTGGCTTTCCTTGCCAACGGCCGCCACGGCCTTCACAGCCTTCTCGCTTGCCTGGCTGATGAGTATCCAGTACTTGGCCGAACCCGTGTCTATCTTGTTCTGTTTGATGGACTTGTACTCATCCGTGGCCATGACAATGGCCTTGTAATCGACAGCGGCGGGCTTTTCAAATTTTGCCGGGTTTCCCCAGAAAACCTTTTGCTCGTTCACCTTGTCCGCAGGGACCGAGTACGATTCTGCCATAGCCGCGCAGGCAAGCGCAACGCCACAGAACAGAACGGCCATGGTCCTTCTGGCTTCTCTTCCAGGGGCCATGCGCTCTAGTCTCTCCGGGGCGCCGATTGGCGTGTCCGTTTGGGCGGATGCATGCGATACTTTCCCCGTTCACGGCCTCTCTCGGGACCGGATGGTTGATCTACGCCATGCTCGTCCACGGCAGAAAACACGCATGTCTCCCGCCGCCGGGGCGGCAATTCCAACGCTAACCTTAGTAATGTCAACAACTTGAATCCTGTTTTCGCGCCGGAATTGCACAATAAGACCCATTAATACATACCGGCGATAGCCAAAAAGTTTCAGGGAATATCCAAACCTGAAGCCATCGCACACACTATATATCAGGTTTCCTGTGGACAATCCACTAAATACGGTGGGTGGGCCAATATATTTCCTTATCCCTTCCCCAGCCAAGTCACTACTTTCTTACCCCTATCACCACTTTTTGTTACCACTTTGAATAACCCCGTAATCGCCCCGACAATTTCATTTGTCTTTCCGAAGCAAGGTCGCGCCGACGCCCGGCAGTCTGAAAGCCAAAGGAAACCTGCTCTAAACGGGGCCTGTTTTCGCCTTTTTCAGGGGTATCAGTTGGCCTTATGCCGTGACCGAAGACTCTTGGGCAACCCCCTTTTTTGCGAGATTATGGAAGAGGAAGCGGCGCGTCAACAGAAGACCCTCAGGCTTCGTTAGTCAACATTGACCCGCATGGGGACAGCTTTATACAATGTGACTGCACATGCCGTATTGGGTCTGTACTGAAAGGAAGCTTCGAAATGGTCTGCTTTTCGAGTGTCCGCACGGTTTCGGCGGTCGTGGTCCTCATGATTTTGGGGGGCGCGGCCGTCCTGTTCACCGGCATGACCGGTGCCGGCGCCGCAGAACCCTATGAGGTGGTCTGGACCCATCCTTCCACATATATACAAAGTGACAAGGTGTCACTGGAACTGGTGGCAGAACCCAGCTATCCAGCCACTTCGCCGGTGAAATTCAACTATCTCATCAACTGTGACCTAGCTTTTGAAAATGTAAATGCGGACTTTCGCATTGTTGGCATTGACGGCAAGGACGTGATTTACAAATCGACGGCCACCTATAATCTGAAGAACGGGGAGAACAAATGCAGTTTTGACTGGAACCCGGCTTCCTGCGCCTCGGGCGACTACAAAGCGGTTCTTTCCGTATACTATATCTCCAAGAAAGATCCCGTCACCTGCACCACGCCCTTGGAACGGATGAGTTCAAATGCGCTGGAGGGCGATGCCACCGCCCTGGACGGGCAACTGGCGGAGACGGCCAAACGGGTGGATGCGCTGGCGCAGTCCCCCGAGAATTATCCCTATATGCGCGCCCGCCTTTCCCTTGCGGGGGACGCGCTTATTGCCGCCTACGCCAATATTGCGGCAGCGAAATGGGTGGAGGCCGACCACGGGCTGGACTATGTGCGCCAGGCCATCAAGACCCTGGATGCCGGGCTGGTGTTCGCCAAGTCCGCCCCAGAACTGGCACCCACCCCCCCCAAGACCACCGGGCGGGTGGTTCCCCAGGGCGCGGGTCTGGCGGCCGATGGCGCTCCCGTGGCGCTGGTGGGCGGTGTGCTGGACCTGGCCAAAGAAGATGCGCCCGGCCGTTTGGCGCGCATGGCGTCGCTGGGCATGAATTTCGCCGTGTTGCCGCTGGACGACTTTCCGGCGGTTGCCGCCGCACCCTTTGACGAGGCGGTCATTCGCGCCGCTCTCGACCCTGTTCTGAATGTGGCGGCCGAAAAGGGTATGGCCGTGGTGCTCCAGTTGTCGCAGGATGCGCTGGGCCATGCCATCCAGGAAAAATCGCCTGACGTTCTGGCCCCCGGATTTGTCACCCTCTCCCATCCGGCGGTGCGCGCGGCCCTGGAAAGCCATGTGAAAGCCGTCGGCACCGCCATTGCCGGCCGGGAAACGGTCATGGGGATCAGTCTGGCCGAAACGCCCGCATTCAAATTTGACGGTGATTCGGTGCGGGAGCAGTTTGTCAACCGCGTTCGCGCGCAGTATCCCGACCGTCAGGACCTGAACCGGGTCTGGCATGCCCACCTGGCCGACTACGATGAAATAACCATTTGGGGCGACAATGCCCCCCACGCCTACCAGAACCAGCGTTCCTACCAGTTTGACTGGCAGAGCTTCCACACGCAGCTTGTGGACGAGGAGCTTTCTGGCCTGAGGGCCGCCGCGGGCGCGGCCTGTCCCGGCCTTGCGATCATGGTGACCATGCCCGGCACGGCCTTCGAAAAGGGCGAAACCAAATATGCCCCGGACCGCGAACTGACTGCCCGGCTCATGGACATCAACGGCTGCGCCGTGTCCGCCGGTTCCACCGACAAGCGGCCCTATGCGATTGACTATCCCCGTGCGGCGATTGATTACGTTTTGCAAAGCTCCTATTCCCCACAGAAGCCCGTGCTGAATCTCAATGCGGGCATCAATCCCGGGGACAACGCGGACCCGCAGCGCTGCTACGGCGTGGTGCGGGCCGTGCTCTGGGAGGCGCTGATTTCGGGCGCCTCCGGCTTGGCCGTGTCCGCCGATTCTCCGGTGTACACCCGGCCCGAGGCGATGGAGGCGCTGGTGGTAACAGCGCTGGACGCGCGCCGCCTCGCGGGGATTATCCGCGCTTTTGCCCAGGCGCCAGCCGATGTGGAGGTGCTTTTCAGCGAGTCCTCCAAGATCATGGACAACGGCGAACCGCACCTCCAGTCCGTGCGCTATGCCTATGAGGGCAGTTCCTTCTCTGGCTACAACGTGCGTTTCGCCACCGAGCGGGACATTGCCAACGGCGCGCTGGACAATGCCAAGGCGCTGGTCATGCCAGAGACTCCGGCGACCACCGACGCGGCCTTCAAGAAGATGGATGAATTCGTTGCCAAGGGCGGCGCGGTCACACGGGTTGGCACACCCATTCCGTACAACGAGCGTGGCAAATCGCGCACCGACGTCATCCGCACCACGGGCAACACAGTGTTCGTGAAGGGCATGAATCTGCCCACCGAATACCTGCACGCCATGGACACCTCCATCGTCCGCACCGCGCTTCCGTCCATTCCCCGCCCGGTAAACAGCTCCGGCTATCCGCTGGAGGGGGTGCACACCCGCAATGTGGTCATTGACGGGGTGGCCTATTTGTACGTCGTGAACCTGCGCCCAGTCCCCGTCCCCTGCCAGCTCGTGGGCGGGACGAGTTCCGGCCGCGACCTCATTCAGGGCCGGGACATCGCCTTCCCGCGCGTTCTGACGCCGCTCGAACCGATGCTCATTCGCCTCGATTCCACCACCCACAGCACCGCAGCGCAGTAACGAAATAGGTCTGCACCGCTGGCCAAGCCTTTGTGCCCACCGAGGAGCGGCAGAATTGCTGGCGGTATTTCTGATCGTTCGTAGTATGTGTTTTGACATGTTCTATTGGGGAATTTGGCGGGGTACAATGATTCGGCTGAGTGCCAGCGCCATGCGGAATCAGGACGGATTTACCCGATGATCGAGAAGAACTTCGATATAGCATTTATTTCCGATCTTGCCCTGCGTGAAAAGCAGGTACAGCAGAATTATCGGCCTATTATCGCGGTGCATAAGTGGTTTGCCCGCAGGCCCGGCACACTATTTCGGGGACTTTTGCTGTCCGAGTTCTCTGACAGTCCGTTGCGCGACTCATTTTACAGGGCGAATGACCTTTCGGGAACAAGATTTGCCGATCCATTCATGGGGGGGGGGACGCCCCTTTTGGAAGCGAACCGCCTTGGCTGCGATGTGGTAGGTTTTGACATTAACCCCATGTCCTATTGGATTGTGAAACAGGAAGTCGAGCATCTTGATCTGGCTGCCTATGATGAATCCGCTGCCCTTCTGCGTGATGAACTTGAAAAGGTTGTCGGCAACCTATATCGGACCAATTGTCTTCTCTGCGGCAATGCGCATGCACACGTAAAATACTTTCTTTGGGTAAAAACCATTGCGTGTCAAGCTTGCGGAGGAAACATAGACCTTTTCCCCGGTTACCTTCTTTCCTCTAACGCAAGGCATCCCAGGAACGTTTTTCTATGCTATTCCTGCGGTCAACTGACGGAAACCGATGACCGAAACAGGCCCGGAAAATGTCACCATTGCGACAAGCCTTTAGTGGAGAAGGGGCCAGCCGGTAGAAATCGCTGTGCATGTTCCCATTGCGGAGCAGGAAACTCCTTCCCAAATGCGGAGGTTGGATGTCCCAGCCATCGTCTCTTCGCCATGGAGTATTATTGCCCACGATGCAAGAATGGTCATACGGGGCGTTTCTTTAAGGTGCCTGACAGCCAAGACCTTGCCCGTGTGGCTGAATCTGGGACGAGATGGGCACAAACAGAGTCCAAGTTTGTTCCTGAGGATGCGATCCCCTCGGGTGACGAGACGAACCGTCTCCACCGATGGGGCTACAAGTATTATCGGGAAATGTTCAACGAACGTCAGCTTCTGAGCCTTGAAATGTCAGCGCGGCTCATATCAAAGACCTCCAATGAGAGGGTGCGAAACGCTCTCGCGACAAATTTGTCCGATCTTCTGCGCTATCAGAATATGCTTTGCCGGTATGACACCATGGCGCTCAAGTCTCTTGACATATTCTCCGTGCATGGATTCCCGGTGGGTCTAATTCAATGTGAATCCAATATCCTGGGAATTGTGGACGCAGGCAAAGGCGGTTGCGTGGGAAGCGGGGGATGGAAGAACATCATAGACAAGTTCCGCAAGGCAAAACTGTACTGCGACGCTCCGTTTGAGGTGAGACACAAGGGACTACGAAAAGAGATTGTGCCGATAGCGGGTGAGTGGATTGGTGACTACAGAAATGGAGGGAGTACAGGGAAGCATAGGATTGTGAAAATCCATTGCGAAGATTCCGCCGCGAGCGACCTGCCGGATGCTTCACTTGATGCGGTGTTTACCGATCCTCCCTACTTTGGAAATGTACAATATGCGGAATTGATGGACTTCTGTTATGTTTGGCTCCGGCGGCTTGTCGGAGAAAAGGTTGAGGCATTCGCAGGAGCATCAACCAGAAACCCTCAGGAGTTGACCGGAAACGCGGACATGGGAAGGGATTTGGAGCACTTTACGGAGGGGTTGTCCTCGGTATTTCAGCGGATGGCCAAAGCTTTGAAAAGAGGGTCTCCTTTTGCTTTTACCTATCACCATAACACGCTTGAAGCCTATCTCCCTGTGGCCGTGGCGATTCTTGACGCCGGCCTGACCTGTTCGATTTCGTTGCCTTGCCCTGCGGAAATGGGCGCCTCCATCCACATCAATGGAACAGGCTCCTCTATTATCGACACAGTGTTTGTGTGCAGGACGACCGGAAGCGTCTCAAGAAGAACACTGCCAACTTCGACCGAGGGCGTTGCCTTTCTCATCTGTGAGGATCTTGCGAAACTTGAGAAAGGCAATGTGAAGCCGACATCAGGGGACACGCGCTGCGTCGCATACGGCCACCTTCTCCGCCTGGCGATATGGAACCTAAAGGGTGCTTGGGTCAAGTCAGCCGCCACCAGCGAAAGAATAGCAGCAGTTTCTGGCTGGCTTCGGGATTTCGGCGGCTGGCCTGAAATAGAAGGGCATCTTTGCAGCCTTACTGCCTGGCGCAACGATGAACGCATGGCAGCCGTGAGGGAAGCTCACGAGAACTACGGAGTTGAACAAGGCGATGTTTCCTTTTGAAGCAGCATTCGAAGAGATACTGAGCAGGCCGGAGGACTATGCAGATGCCGTATTTTCCTGCCTTGAATCGGAATTCTTGGTCATGCCCAAAGGGGCGGGATTCGTCGAATACCCTGCTTTCGAACGCGGGTATGAGGCACTGAAGGGTGTCACAAGGGGGCTTTCACAGTTCGAGTCCGCGGCAGTCTATTCATTAATCCTGCAGGAACCGGTTTCGCTTGTGGTGCTTCGCGCCATGCTCGGTTTTACGCCTCCAGAATGGGCCTATGTGACCACCCAGAAGACCGGTGTAATGGTGCCGCAAGGCTTTATCCGTTCCCTCGATCGGAAGGTTCGAATGGCGCCTGGTTCACCTATCAGCAGTAACGGCGCGACAAAAGACCGGGTTCAAGCTCTGGTTGCCACAGCCTGCGAGTTGCTCACCGCTGCGGTTCCGGAAGTTGCTGTCAGCCAACTGCACCGGCTTGACAAGGCGGACACGAAATATGGTGTTAAGAGCATTGCCAGTCTTGCCGACATGGGTGTTCCGTACGCCATGTTGCTTTACGAACGTTTTCTTGGAAGGCCATTCGCCGGTCATCGCGACTCGGTAAGCGAATTGGTGGGCGACAGCCTTGAATCGGCCATCGAAGAAATCCTGTCCGGTGCCGGGATCAGTTTCCGCAAGACGAAACGTGCGGAACGCATTGCGGATTTTGATCAAACACCGGATTTCATCATCCCCAGCGAATTCAATCCCCAGATCATAATCGAGGCAAAGATTACGGAAGACGACGGCACGGCGCGAGACAAGGTCACCCGCATTCAGCATCTCGGCGAATTGAGTCTTGCTGGAAGAACGGCGGACAACCCCAGGTATGAGGTTGTGGCATGCATAGGAGGTCGTGGCTTTGGGGTTCGCCGTGAGGATATGAAGAAGATGATACTTGCCACGCGGGGAAAAGTGTTTACCATCAAGACGCTCCATCAACTTGTTGAGAATACCCGACTGAAGGAATTTCGCACAAAATAAGGCGCTTTACGGTAGCCGGGGAAACAGGGACGGTGCTAGAAACAGGCCTGTTCTCACCGGGGCAACAGCCAAGTTGTGCTGTTGCTATTTACCCCACGTGATCAGCGCAGGAGTTTCACGCGCAGAATGCGTCCCGTTTCAGGGAGGGAAAGCTGCAGTTCATCGCCGTTCAAACGGTGTTGGGTCTTCCATGCGCCTTCGTCATAGGTTCCCTCGTCCAAGGAGAGAATCTCCGCGTCGCGCGGCGGTCCTTGGAGTTCGCGGAGGACTGCATTGAAGCCCATGCCGGCGACGAGGTATTCATCGCGCGCCAGCCTGACGATCATCCCCGCGCCCCGCTGTTTCAACGCGTCGAATTTGACGGTGTAGGTGATGACGGCGGCGAGTTGTTCGCCCAGTTGGATGGATAGGGTTGTCTCGCCCTCTTCGAAGAGATTCTGCGCGAAGGGAAAGAGGGTGCCGCTGTGCTGCCGTTCGGCGATGAGCGGCAGCAGGGGCCGCAGGACCCCGTACACCCTTGTCCACTGCACTGCTGCCGGGCTCGGCTCATCGCCCTCCTCATCAATGCCGAAGGGCGAAAAGGCGAGACTGTTACATCCGGCAAAGGCGGTGAAGGCGAAGGCGGGGTAGTAGGGATCAAAACTGACCTCGGGAATGAAGAGGGGATTGTCGGGTCGGGCGTAGGCGGCGCAGATGTCGGCGAAGCGCGACTGGTAGATGTCGGGGGCAAGGAAGTCGAGGTGCGGCGCGGCACATTTCCACAGGTCGATCATGTTCTCGTTGGGTCCGCCGCTGGGCCACACACCGGCCCTTTCGCCGTTGCCGACGGCAAGCCAGGCATTGGCGTACATGGGCAGTGGCCAGGCCTCTTTTCCCGCCACCGTGACGGCGTCCACATACCGCGCCACGTCCCATCCGGTGCAGGCCTCGGCGGCCATGTCGCCGAAAACTTCGGTCCAGGTGCCGGACAGCCTGTTCCCGCTTTCTCCCCATGCCCTGGCCAGCGGCGCGGACAATGCCGCGCGGTGTGCGTCGAGGTATGCCGTAAGTTCGGAAGGGACCGGTCCCTCGAAGCGTTGTGTGGCGGCGGGGGAGTAGTCGCGGTCAGCTCCGAGGTATCCCGCCTCGTTTTCCACTTGGACCAGCAGGACCGTGTGGTCCGCCCCGTCGATTTCGCGGAGATGGGTCATCATGGCCCGGAAGGCCGCCGCATCGGCGCGGCGGGTGGCCTCGGAGAGGGGCGACAGTGTGGGCAGTTCCCCGCCGCGCGCATCGATGACACGCGGATAGGTGGTCTTGTCGCGCTTCACCCATTCGGGGGCATAGTGCATGGCACCGTTTTTCCACCCGCCGAACCACAGCAGCACGAGCCGCAGGTGATGTTTGCGCGCGTCCTGCACGGCCCGGTCAACCAGTGCGAAATCATACTGTCCTGCGGCGGGTTCCAGCAGTTCCCAAGAGATGGGGACAAAGGCCGTGTTTGCGCCTGACCTTGCCAGGGTGGTGCAGGCGCGGTCAAGACGTTCCGCATCGGCGGTGGTGGAGTTGTGCACCTGCCCGCCAAGAATGAGGAAGGGCTTTCCATCGACACGCAGCGACCAGTGACCATTCTGGCAGTCGAGCGCGGGCGGCGGCGCTTCGGCCGCCGTCACGGCGGTGCACGCGAGGAGGGATGCCAAGAGGAGCAGGCCTGTCCAAATGATATTCATGGCCGACATCTCCCTTACCCTTGTTCGCCGACGACTTCCATCGCCACCCTGGCCCAGGCATCCAGCCGTTCTGGCTTATGGCGGACGGTGCTGATGTCTTTCAGAATGATTTCGAGCGGGCAGCCCTGTTTCTCGCAAATATTGACCGTGGCGCTCAGGTGCTTCCGGACTTCCTCCGGGTCAAAGGTGCTGTAGGCCAGTTGGGCCGGGTTGGGCTTGCGCGAATAGACATAGTCGCCGCCGATTTCGGCCGCGCCGCGCTCTTCGTCCACCCAGGGACTCATGGACACTTTGCGCACGTTGGGGATCATGCGCACCTCGTTCATCTTGCCGTCGAGCGGGTCGCAGCAGCCGTAGTAGACCAGTCCAAAGCGCGCGCAGATGCGGCTTGCATAGTCCACCTCAAACTCTTTGTACATCTGCGGCGACACGGTGGAGAACATCTGCGCAAGGCCGAACATCCACAGGTCCTTCGTGCGGGGCTGGGCGGGATCATAGTCCGGTGCGGGCAGTTCAACGGTGTAGGCGCCGGTGCAGTGAATCAGGCTTTGCTCGCCGCACAGGAGCCCCTGCTGCTCCAATTGGTCGAGCATGGCGATATACCCGTCGGTCATGCGTCCCACGAGGCGATGCATGAATTCGGGCCGCTCGATGAGGGCGTAGAGCGCCTCCTGCACGCCCATCCAGGAACTGATGGGGTCCCACAGCGAGAGGTAGGGATCCACACCCCAGGGGCGGACCTCCAGCAGCCCGTCAAACAGTTCATGGGCCTCCTCGATGCGGCGCATCGTGGTGTCAAAATCATGGCTGATGCGCGGCGTCTGCACCTTCTCCAGATCGTCATCGGTCTCAAACTGGTTGAAGAACTTGTGGCCCAGGATGCCGCCGACCGAATCGGTTGTCACAGTCTCCTCCCGCACCTCCACGCCAAAGCCGCTGTTGTGGATGGCCATCGGCACGCGCACAAAGGGCTCCACCACCATGTCCACCCGGAAATGATCCCACTGGTACAGCGTGCGGCGCAGATACTCCTCATAAGCGCGGCATTCCGGGTCAGCGCAGCGCAGCGCCAGCGCGTCGCAGTCCTCCAACTCGTTCCAGCAGACCTGGTCCATCATCACCATGGGCCGCGACGGCCGCCGCGCGTTCAGCCCGCGCCAAAGCGCCCGCTTCTCCTCCTGCACCGGCAGCGCGGCAATGTCACCCACGCGCGCCGCCAGCGCGCGTATAATCGACACATCTTCTTTGTTGAGCATGGTCCCGTCCTGACTTTGCGTTGACGCTGCAGTATGGGGCAGACATTCCTGTCTGCCTCCGGTGTTTGAGGGC
>CAITNO010000149.1 GCA_903893795.1 Candidatus Hydrogenedentota bacterium
CTGCTCGCGCACGAACTTCGTCCACACGGCGGGGTCGCTGATTTCGTTGGGGTTGTCCTCGGCGAACTCCGCACGTTCCTCCGCCGGGCACTCGCGCGCTCTGGCCGCCGCCTGTTCCGGACTAAGTCCCTTGACGATTTCGAGGAACTTCCGCAGCCCGCCCTTGATGCCGCACTGCCTGCAGTGGAAGGTGTTCTTGTCCACCCAGACGGCAAAGCGGTCCTCGCCCTTGCACTCCGGGCAGGGGCCGCGGCTGACCCCGTTCGCGTCTGGCGGTCCCAGCACGATGCCCATCTCTTCCAGCTCTCTGACGATTCCCATTCCAGCACCTTCCGCTTCGACGTCGGCCTGCGCGCCCGAGTCCCGGGAGCGGCCCTCGCCGTCCGCAGAAGGATAGGGTAACTGCGGGCGGAACGCAACAGGATTCCGTTTCCCTACCGCACCGCTTCGCCTGTCAGCGCTCGGGCGGGTTGCGGAGGCGGTCGGGAAAAAGTAAACTGCGTGGAGAGTCCGCCCTCGCAAATGGAATGTCTCCAGATGCTGGGCCGAACCGATTGAAGAGGTGGTGTCGTGAAGTCTGCTGCCATGGGCCGTGAGTGCATTGCCGAGTTTCTCGGCACCTTTGTCCTTGTGTTCTTCGGGGTGGGCTCTGTTCACGCCGCAGTGCTCACCGGGGCGCAGTCCGGGTTGTGGCAGGTGGCGGTTGTGTGGGGCATCGCAATCGCCCTTGCCATCTACGCAGCAGGGGCCGTCTCGGGCGCACACATCAATCCCGCCATGACGCTCGCCTTCTCAGCCTTTCGCGGATTCCCGGCACGGAAAGTGCCGTTCTACGTTGCGGCCCAGCTCGCGGGAGCCTTCTGCGCGGCGGCCACCCTGTACGTTCTCTTCGGCAACATCCTGCACAGCTTCGAGTCGTCCATGGGGATCGTCCGGGGACAGGCGGGCAGCGAGCTGTCCGGCATGGTGCTGGGCGAGTACTTCCCCAACCCCGCCGTCGCCAAGGCGCAGGGATGGGGACCCGAGAGCGTCACGCTATGGCAGGCCATGCTGGCGGAGGGCATCGGCACAGCCTTCCTCGCGTTCTTCGTGTTCTCGGTCACGGACCGGCGCAATTCCGGCGGCCCCGGAGACCGCCTCGCACCGCTGTTCATCGGCCTTGCCGTCTCCATCGTCATCTCGATCATCGCCCCGCTGACGCAGGCCGGGCTCAATCCGGCGCGGGATTTCGGCCCCCGGCTGTTCGCGTGGCTCGCCGGATGGGGCAACGTCGCCATTCCCGGTCCACGGGGCGGCTTCCTCGCCGTGTACATCCTGTCGCCCATGATCGGCGCCCTTTCGGGCGCGGCGGTCTACCAGGCGCTGGTGCGGTCGGCGCTTCAGCAGGCGCGGGCGGACGCATGCTGCGAGGCAGCTGGGTGCGGATGCTGCGGAAGCGGCGAGGGTCTCGTTCAGGCATGCGCGCAAGCGGAACTCAAGGAGCCGGAGAAGATGCACAGACCACAGATTGTCCTCGTTGGCGGATTTCTCGGCGCGGGGAAGACAACCCTCCTCTGGGAGACGGCGCGTCGGCTCACCGCCCAAGGCCGGAAGGTGGGGCTGGTGACGAACGACCAGGTGCCCGACCTGGTGGACACGACCTTCCTGACCCGCTCGGGGTCCGAGGTCAGGGAGGTCGCGGGCAGCTGCTTCTGCTGCAACTTCCCCGGCCTCCAGAAGGCCATCCAGTCCTTGGTCGAGGGTGGCGCGGACTGCGTCCTCGCGGAGCCGGTCGGCAGCTGCACCGACCTGTCGGCGACCATCCTGCAGCCCATGAAAGACCGCTTCCCGGAGTACGCGCTCGCGCCTCTGTCGGTGCTGGTGGACCCCGCCCGCGTGCACGGGGTGCTGCAGGCGGACCAGACGCTGCTCCACGCCGACGCTGCCTACATCCTGCGGCTCCAGATTGCGGAGGCAGACCGAATTGTCCTGAGCAAGGCAGACACCCTTCCATTGGAGGATCTGCGGGACATGGTGGCCTTTCTGCACGATCGCTTCCCCCATGCGACAGTGCATCCGGTTTCCGCGCTGACCGGCGAGGGCGTGGACGGGTGGGTTCGGGAGGTGCTCGGGGGGGCCTCCGCTGGCAACCGCATCATCGAGGTGGACTACGACCGGTACGCCGAGGGTGAGGCCGTGCTGGGATGGCTCAATGCCGTGGTGAGGCTGACCGCGACCGGCGGCCCCGTGGACTGGTCCGCATTCACATCGAGGCTGTTCGCCGCCATGCAGCGCCGCCTTCTGGAGCAGCAGGCGGAGGTCGGCCACCTCAAGGCGCTCCTAGACTGCGGAAGCGGCCGACTGCTCGCCAACCTCACGGGAGTCAACGAGCGCGCCTCGCTGCGCAAGGACGGCACGCTGCAGGAGTTGAGCGCCTCGCTCACGATGAACGCCCGCGTCCAGGTGTCCCCGGAGAAGATCGAATCGCTCTTCCGAGAGGCGCTTGCCGAGACCTGCGCGGACGCCGTGGCGTTCGCCGTGACCGCGTTCCACTGCATCAAACCCGGCCGTCCGCAGCCTACCTATCGCTACGACCGCGTCGTGCACGAGCGGCCCGAGCCGCCCGCAGAGAGATAGGGCAGAAGAGGGCGGGATGCAAAGGGGCTCCGCCCGCTCCTGCCAGCGGAAGACGACCGCCCGCGCGCTGGACCGGACCTGCCTGGCGGTGCGACATCCAAGCACTGGCGGCATCCCCCCCTTGGGACGCGCCACTTCCCGAAAGGTGGTTCCGGTCCGTTTCTGGTCCGCACAGCACCTCTCGGCCTGGATGCACCGACTCGCGCGTTTCCTTGCTCCGCATCACTTCGTGGGCGTGGCAGCAGGACGACACATGCTCTCCGGTCCACCCCACCCTCCCACGGAGGCGCCGCCCGCCCTTATTCTTATTAGTTTGATAGTTACATAGTTGTTATACTTGAAAACCGGCGACTTCGGTCTTGCGAGTTCGAGTCCCGCACCCTCCGCCATCTTTTTTCCTTTGATTGCAACGGTGATTGGGCCGGGGAGGCCAGGTCACCGGACATTGCCGGGGTTCTCCGGTCCCTTTCCTGTCCGTCCATTCCGACATCGCTGCGGCCAGCAGCGCCTTGTCCTGCATCGCTTTTCTGCGCGTCGGGCGAGGCGCACCCATTCGACATCGCAAAAAGTCCGATTGGCTCCGACAGGTGTTTCGCCCAGCGACTGCCACCGGTGAGGCAAGAAAAGGCCGGAACCCGTCGCTGGGTTCCGGCGCGCCGCTTCGCCTGTCGGCGGTCAGGCGGGGTCGGGGATTTCGACCTCGTCGGGAAAGAGCTCCTGCAGGATGCGCAGGCACCGCTCGACGGCGGCCGCGAAGCCGCAGCGCTGGTCCATGAGTTGAAATCCACAAGACGATGTGCTAGACTTAATTTGAACACGTGGAGCAACGGTGCCTATGGCGTCGTGTTGCATGTGTGTGGAGATCACGTCGTCTTAGCCAAGGGCGGCGTGAACCACAAGGCACAGTTTATTTAGTAGTAGTCGGAGGCAAGCCCGAGAGATACGGGCTATTCCGTTTCCCCCCCGAACGAGGACGGAATATCGTGGTCTTCAAAGGAACAAGATCACGCGGCACCTCCAGAGGCAATGGATGACCACTGATGTATGTGGTTACGCAGAGCGTAGCTCACAAAAAGCAGTCTTCAGGTGGTCAGCGGGATTATTGGTTGGAAGTGTGTATTTAAAGTGCATCGGCGTTGATCTCGGACATTCCCCAGTATGGAATGTGAGCGATTGATGCGGTCACAGACCCTCGCACCTTCCGTGTTATCCCGTTAATTGCCATCTGGGGTGCTTTGTCATTTTCCATACCTTGCAAGACGTCATTCCGCGTCGTGGCGCAAACCGTCCGGGCGTAAAGTGCCAGTCACCCAAGCCCCCCGCGACGGACAGCGCCAACTCCTCAATTAGCGTCGGGCCACTGTTTGGCTCGGGGTCTCAAGAGGTTTCGCTCTCATGTGTTCAAAGAGATAGGAGTGACTCATGTCACACTTTGAACACGTACAGGAAGTTGCGCTTCCTGCGGATGTACTGCAGGAGCAAGCTCCAGGCAGCACAGCTGACGGCGGGGTCCTAAGTGGTCCTGCCGAGACTCCGTCTGTGCAGACCGTATGCACACCTGACGGGGTGGTGACCATCGAAGGCAGGGCGACCGGTTGCCCTGCCACACAGGTTTCGGACACGGTTCAGTCCGAGAATCTGCTCGACCTGATGGTCACGAGCCGCAGCCCGGCCGACACCGCCGGGCTGTGTGAGGAGACACTGGCCACCCCGGATGCGGCACCCGCCGCGCACCGGGGTGACGATGGCCAGGACGATGACGCGGCCGGGGCGGATGTGCAGCCCGAGCCGACCGTGCCGCAGGGCACGACCGATGGTCCCGCACCTCACGGTGTGGTAGCCGTCGCGCAACTGGGCGATGTCGCCCAGGACGATGATTCCGAAGTGGACGCACTGGAAGCGGCCATGGAGCGCACCGCCCAGCGCCACAGGGAAGAGGACGAGGACGACGAGCCGCCGTTCTTCCCGCTGCGCGTGCAGTTCAACCCGCCGACACCATTTCCCGCCGACGCGCTTCCGCCGCTGCTGGCGGCGTGGGCGATGGCAGTTGCTGTCCTCGTTAGGGGAACGTTTGCCGTTGCGGCAATGATGATCGTCAGCGCAATGGGCCTCATCCTCCAGGCGCACGGCGACATTGAGCTGTGGGACCAGAGGCGAGTTCTGTCGTACTTCAGCCTGATTGCTGCCGGAAGTGGCAGCAAGAAGACAAGCTGTTTCAACCGCATTGCCCAACCGATCCGCGAGTACGAGCGCAGTCTGCGGATCGCGCACGCGGAGGCGCAGGCCAGGGCCGCAGCGGAAGAGAAGGGCGGTGCCCCAAGCGTGCCTGAAGAGCCGCCCATGATCATCACCCAAAGCACGACTGATGCCGCCATGGCGAAGTACCTGCCGAACTCGATCGGGTTCATGGGGCTCTTCTTGGACGAGGCCGCGGTATTCCTCGGATCGTACGCACTGAAGCGCGAGAATTTTCTCTCAATGATCGGCGTTTTCAGTACGCTGTTCGACGGCTCGACCGTGGTCATTCAACGCGCCGGGACGGCCCAGCGCGTCATCGATCGGAAGCGATTCTCGGTCATGCTGGCCAGTCCGATGGCCCCGTTCATCGGACTACTCGGCAACCCTGTCGTCAGGCTTCAGGGGTTCCTGTCCAGGATGCTGATCTCGGCACCCAGGATCGAGAGGCGGGAGAAGCCCTCCGCGCAGGAGAAGGCGGCGGCCAAGGC
>CAITNO010000150.1 GCA_903893795.1 Candidatus Hydrogenedentota bacterium
ATTTCAGGCAGTGTGGGGCAGACATTCCTGTATGCCCGTTTTTAACCACGTCATGGAATGGCAGGCAGGAATGTCTGCCCCACACTTTTAACCGGTTTCCAGTTTCCCCCGGCTCTGCTATTCCCCACTCTGCATTTCCGGCCGTTCCAGGATGTCGAGCAGGCCCTGAATGTCCGGATAGGGCGATACATAATCGGCAACCTGCTTGAGCGCCTCCACCGCGTTCGACGGACAGGCAAAGAAGCCCACCGCCTCGCGGATGGACATATCGCCTAGCGTGTCGCCGACCCCGGCGGCCTCTTCCCGTGAAATGCCGAGTTCGCCGAGGAGCGTGTGTATGGCCGCGCCCTTGGTCACGCCGGGCAGGTCGATGTTGATGTAATAATGAGACGGGGTGATAATCACGTCAAGCCCCGGAAGGGTCACCGCAAAGTCTGCCACGCGTCGGGCCACCTCGGGAAAGCATGCCGGCTGCGCGCAGTAGAGCGACATCTGCGCCTCTTTGCCGCACTGGTACACCAGTCCCGGAAAATCCGGAAAGATCTCTGTGACGATGTGGTTGCGCAGTGCCTGAAGTCCCCGAACCCGCTCGGGCGTGATTTCGGGCGCCATGCGCGAGCAATTGTCGTGCAGCGAATAGAGAATGGCCCCGCTCTCGCAAATCGAGGCAAAACGGATGTCCAGCACTTTCATCAGCGCCTCGGCATAGGGCTGCGGACGGCCCGTGCACAGCGTCATCGGCGCCAGCGCCGACCGCCCCGCCGACGCATCGCGGACCAGCTCCACAAACCGGGAAAAGCGTTCCCAGTCCCAGGCGGCCGACTCCTCGGGGCTGATGCACCCGTCAATATCGCAAAGAATTAAACGTACTGCCATGATATGGATCTTCTCCTGAAAAGTATGGGGGGGCAGGCGCGTATCATACAGCCACCTTCCGCTCCAGAAAACACACCCACGAGCTTTCCTTCGCCCGGCAAGTCCCCCCACTCTACTTTAGGTCTTCATTCTTTGGCCTTTAGCCCTTTTCTGCCGCGCCCTCCCGGCGCCGCAGAAAAAAATGGCGCCCCGAACAAGAATCGAACTTGTGTCTAACGCTTAGGAGGCGTTCGTTCTATCCACTGAACTATCGGGGCGCGAAAGGAGCCATACCATACGCGAAAATCGGGGTCCGGGGCAAGCCGTTGACGGGAATACTGCGGCCGTCAGTACGGCGGCGGAATGTGCCGCAGGCGTCCCGCCTGTCCCTGCGGCAGTCTCAATATATAAACAACGAGGGACGCTTTCGAATGACACTGGTTTATGGTATAGACCGACTGGCCCGGATCAGGTCGAGTCGATTTGGCGGGCATTGGCAGCATTCTCGAATCCTACATCACTTTCCAGAGCGCCAAAGGCGCGGTATTTGTCAGACTGGGCCGTAAGGGCCAGGTTGAAGGCCATCCCCCCGAATTGAGCCCCCGAAGGGGCGGCACAACCTGACGTGGCCTTATGTCAGTGCCGTTCGGGATGCTTTCCCTGTTTCAGCGAATTCCTTCGCCCCCGTTTCTTTCGCCCTCACCCTCGCACTGAGGTGCGTTCCGTCCTTGTTTTTGTTCCGGTGTCAGCTTTCAACGGTCCCATTGTTTATCACAAAACCCCCACAGCCAAGTGCTGGCCGCATTTCGACGCGGCGGCCGATTTCACTGCGGTTGTATTCCGAAGGAGTCGCGGACGCATTTGACTATCAGGTTCATTTCAAAGACCCGCGAAGTTGCACAAGCTGTTGAAAGTCCGCGTCATTTCGCGCGGGATCAAAATGAATCGCAGTCTCGGCGGCAACAAGCCCTTGACGCTTCTTCTCAATGGCTGCACGCAACTGCGGGTCGGGCGTCGCAACGTAAATGGCGACGCGGCTCGTCTTCTCGTGAATCTCCACGGCGCCGTCCTTGCGCGCCCACTTCGTATCGTACACACCATTGGCATCCAGGCGGAATACGTCTTTCACATCTTCCAAGTAGGAGGGCAGGTGGAAACTCCACTTGGCTTTTCGGGCTGAACCAAAGGTAAACACTTTCTCTTTGGGATCGGGGCTATAATCCAGATCGAGTGCGAACAATATTGCGGCACGGGGCCCGCATACCGACGCAATATCCCAATCCAGTTTGTCCCTGCCGTGCGTCAGACGTTCGAATTGATAGGCGTCGCCCTCAAGGATGAACTCGTCAAGCATGCGCAGTTCACGTCCGATTCGGCCAAGTTCGTCCAGGGTGTCGCGCCACTTGACTAGCGTTTTCAGGCTGAGGTTGAACCAGTAGAGCGAAGTTATGCGCGTCGAGACGGCGTGATAGGCCTGCATTCGAATCTCGTCCGGCATCGGCGATGTCCGTGCGCGCCCACCGTACCTGCTCCAGCCCTCATGCGGTCCCTGCGACCAGATCGCGCATGGCATCGGGCGGTTCAACTCGCGCAGGGAACGGCACATGTCACCAATCGTTTCCAGCGGAGCGCCCCAGCCGATCCGTTCCTTCCCCCAGCGCTCGTACTTGCGCCAGGCATCGGGTGACGGAGCGGTAACGCGGTACGCGTCATAGTGCGGAAAATCGCTCAGGCCGGCATAGTCCCGCCATATGCGCTCCTCGCTCTGCGTTATCGTCGTCGCCAGCCGGGTTGTGGCATAGGGATGCAGTTTCTCCCATACTTCCTGCGGTGGGACGGGATGCCCGCCACCGTACTGCGGCTCGCCAAGAAACTCGACGGCATGGATTCGCGGCAGCATCTCATCCGTGTCGTAGGTCTCAAACGGTGTCAGTCTGTTGAAATACTTCAGCGGGTAGCGCGCATAAAGTTCCGTGTCGCTGTATCCCGGCGTGATAGCCAGATGGCCCGTGTTGACGTGAAGCCGCATGAGGGTCTTTAGATAGGCCTCACCCGCGGTCGCACTGACCCACCCGCCCGAAATGTCAAAGCGCTCCGACTTGATGCGC
The DNA here is from genome assembly GCA_903893795.1 of Candidatus Hydrogenedentota bacterium. Classification (GTDB taxonomy): domain Bacteria; phylum Hydrogenedentota; class Hydrogenedentia; order Hydrogenedentales; family CAITNO01; genus CAITNO01. The sequence continues at coordinate 2,964 of CAITNO010000150.1, forward strand.
AGGTATCCCCAGACTGAAACCTCATCAGCCCCGCCTCGTCCCAAGTTGACCTCAACCGCGGCGTAGGCAAGCGGCAGCGGGCCGGTATTGGCGGAAAAACCGCCGCGGTCGCCCGCGGGAATCCCCGGGTGGCCGTTGAATGCCAGCAGGGAGTGAAACGGAGGCTGTGGAGACAGCACACGCGGCGACTTCGGGTCCTGAGGCAGCCAGAGACGGCAGGAACGTATTTCCACGGGCGCATCGGATCCGTTGGCGATATGAACCACCATGTTGTCGGGCTGGATGGCCCCATCAGGCGCAAGAAACGTTACGGCGGACAACCAATACTTCGGCTTGTCGATGGATATTTCCTTCGCCAGCCAGGGCGCACCGTCAGGGCCCGCTTCAACACGGACCCGGCCCCCCGGTCCGAACGGTGCAACCCGGCCGTTAAACGTCCACACCGTCAATGCGCCGGACGGCAATGCAATGCTTTCATCCGGCGTCGCGGAAGGCGTGTCGTGCCACGCCCATGCGTGGGACGCGAGCAAATCCGCCGGCGACTTGCCATCAAACAGCAACCGCGTCTTGCCGTCCAGCACCAGCGGCTTGCTGTCTTGTGCCGCGTCATTTCGCACAAAGAGTTGCACACGCGCTCCGACCGCCGGTTCCGGATCATGCGAATAGCGCATCGAGTCGGCCATCATATGCGGGGTAACGGTTACGCCCGCCATGCCCATGGCGGTATTGTCCGCCTGAGCGAAGAGAGCAAACACAGTTCCAACCGCGACCAAGGTGATTCCACTCGCCATTCTTGTTCTCATATGAACGGGGCCTTTCTCACAGGCCGCCCACGGCGCCGATGAGCCCCCCCATGGTCCTCGTGATGGGGGCGGCGGTGGGGTACTTGATGAATTCGGCATGTCCGTCCATGTAGAGCACGTTGCAGCCGCCGGGAACGTGATTGAACAACGGAATACCGCTCTTCCCATTGCCGAATTGGTCTAGCATAATCCAGATTCCGCTCTGGGCCTGAGAGGAGGCGGCCGCGTTGTTGATGTCGGTGATCAGGAAGCGTTCAACACCTTCGCGCAGGCGGTAGACGATGTTCCCTCCACCGTTTCCAAAGCCCGCCGTCGCCAACGTGACATCCTTGTCTCCGGCGAACCAGTCGTGCTGGAGGTAGACGCTCTTGAGAAGGGATTCCACGACCTGGGCAAACTGGACAGGCACCGTCGTGTTCATGTCAAGCTGGACGTTGTCGCCGAGCAGCGGCAGCGCGCTTGCAAGCAGCGGAGCCGCCTGCGAGGCAGGCAGGTTGTTCTCGGGGCGATCCTCACAGCGGTCAAGCGTCCAGCCGAAATAGGCGTAGCTGGCATCAACCAGCCAGGGCTGATCGGCAATTCTCCATGAACCCGCCGGATGGCCGCTGTTTGCGCCGTATTTCAGCGAGTCCACGTTCTCCTGGGCGTCCGACGGGCAGATCAGGATCGCGGGGTCGGTCAGATACTCAGGATATATCGAACTGACCTGGGGGCCGATGGCAACATCGCCTTCGGTCTGGCCCGGCTTGGGCATGCTCTGCATGGGGGGAAAGCTCTGGCCGGGCGACTCGTTGGCGTACATCTTGTACACCAGGGCCCACTGCTTGAGGTTGTTCTGGCAACTGGATCGGCGTGCGGCCTCCCTGGCCCGTGCCAGTGCGGGCAGCAGAATGGCGGCCAGAATGCCGATGATGGCGATGACCACGAGCAGCTCGATAAGTGTGAAACCTTTTCTTCGCATGATTGCCTTTTCCTTTCTTTTTCCGATGAGTCAGAACAGGCTCACCTGCGCCATCAGAACTCCTGCAGCCATGGGCGGTCAAAACAGGCTTGGCCGGACGGCGGGCTTCGGTCGTCGGCAGCACCCAAAGTTCCCTGGGGCAGCAGGAACACCCGAGCATAAGAATATGCCATGAGAACCCGGACCTTGCAATGGGTGGGGCTATTGAATATATTTGTGAAACTATTATTTCTTCACGGCGAGACTCTTGCGAGGGTGTCTGTTTATGTTCCTCCGAGTGCCGCATGTTTTGTTCGATGGCGCGATAATATCGGGTCCCATAGGCCGGAAGGGCATGACGCAATGCGAAAAGTGCGCACATCTAGAGTGATTGGCGATCTTATGCAATGGTCGCCCCAGTGCCGGGAGCATTTCTTCCCGTGGCTTACCAGGGCGGCGGACGTAATGCAGACGCATTCGATTGCCGAGGCCGGCATCACGGAATGTCATCCCGGCTATAACCTCGAGCGGAGCGCGCCGCGCTTCCACCTGCTGGTATATTCCACGGAGGGTGCGGGCGAGGTGTTTGACTCTGTGCGCTTCAGGCGCGTTGAGCCGGGGCAACTGCTGATCGCCCCCGCACTCAGACCATTTGGATACCGTCCAGTAACCCCAACATGGCGCTTCATGTGGTTTCACTTGCCCGATGAGGAGACCTGGGCTTTCCTCCGAAAGGAGACGCTGACCGTCCGGAAAAGCCTTTTCACGGACACCCTGCGCAGGGTGACCGAGGGATTTCTCGAAGAGTCGCGCGGTCGGACGGACAGTCACCATGAGGCGAGCGGACTGTACATCAGCCTGATAGCAATTTACGTCCAGCGGGAGTTGGGGTCCGGTTCTGACACCCACGTCGGGACAGGAAATCGTCTCGACCATCTCTGTGCCCTGGTCAACGCGGATTTGGCTGGAAACTGGACGGTCGAGGCGTTGGCGAATGTGGTCGGCGTATCCCCTCCCCACCTTCACCACATGGTGCGGGAACGCTTCGGGACGTCACCCATGAGGCTGGTGACGCGTTTGCGCATGGAGCGCGCCCAGGAGTGGCTGATCATCCATGATGCGCCGCAGCGGGTGATTGGCGAGATGGTGGGCTATCAGAATGAGTTTGCCTTCCTCGTGGCCTTCAAACGTTTCTCCGGCGTGACGCCCAAGGAATTCCGCAAGCGGCGCTAGTCTTCGCGCGCCCATTTCGGCGCTCAAACCACCCATCACCCGGACAGCGCTCGGGATTAAACCCACCATGCAGGTGGGCGGAAGAACCCCGCTGTGTGCTATATTAAAACACAATAGGCGAAAATACGCGCTGATGGAATGGTGGCATTCTATTGGAGAAGTCTGTGGCCAAGGCGTTTAACATGGTAGTAGCGGCGTGCATCTGGGCGCCCGCACTGTTTGCGGCGGACGCGCCCCCGTGCACGGACGCCCAACCCGCGCCCGTGCCCGCCCAGGCGGCTCCGGCGCCTGCCCAGGAGCAGACCTCCTACCAGAAGGCGGACGGGGAGGTCATCGACTTCAATCAGTTGCGCGAAACTGCCGAGGCGGAGGAAGGCACAAAGGTCATCCGGATGACGCTGGAAGAGTGCATCCAGATGGCCATTGAGAACAACCCGGCCCTGCAGGTGGTGAAGTATGAGGCGCTGAAAACCGGGGCCGACATTCTTCTCGAAAAGGGCGCATTCGACCCGCTGCTGAGCGGCCAAATTACCTACAATGAAAGCGTTCAGGCGGCGCTGGCCGCGCGGGAAGCCAAAGAGCCCCTCTATCTGCGGGGCCTGCAAACCGTCTCCGTGGGACTGCAGGCGACCAACGTCCTCGTGCAGACGGCAGAACAGTTGGCGAACGGCACCACGGCACCCATTGTCAACAGGCAGCTCGTTGACCAATCCACCTCGTCCCAGTCCCTGGAACCGGAGGTCAAGTCCCGCAACCTGACGGACCGGGTTTCCGTAACCGGAACGCTGCACACCGGCACGGTCTATGACGCGTCCCTTTCAGTGAACGGCGGCGCGTCGCCCTACGGCTATTCCCCCTGGGAATGGAGCGGCGGCCTGACGCTCACGCTGATCCAGCCCCTGCTGCGCAGCCGGGGCTGCGAGGTCAACACGGCCCGCATTCATATGGCCGAGAACGCAACGCTGGCGGCGGAGAGCCAGTTGCGGCTCGCCGTCATGACGCTTGTTTCGGACGTGATCAAGGCCTACTGGGACCTTGTCGGTGCCGAAGAAAATGTCGCGGTGCGCGCGCAGGCCCTTGTCAGCGCGCAACGCCTGCTCAATATGAGCCGCAGACGTCTGGAAATAGGCACCGCGGCCCGCAAGGAGGTTCTGGAGTCCAAGGCGGGCCTCGCCACGCGTCAATCCGACATCGCGAACGCGCAATGGTTTGCCCGGAACGCCGAGAACACGCTGAAAGCCTTCTTGAACATGCGCGAGGACGGCATCTTCTCCCCCGTCCACATTGCCCCCGTTGACCGGCCCGCCGAGGAGGCCTTTGACGCGGACATGTTCAAAAACAAAGAGGAGCAGGTGGTCAAGAGCATCGAGCTTTGCCTCAAGAACCGGCCCGAAATGACCGTCAGCGACCTCGCCATCAAGACCTCAGAATTGGAGTGCAGCCGCACGGCAAACGACCTGCTCCCCTACCTCGACGTCAATGGCAGCCTGTTTCAGGGACGCCACGGCTACGAATGGCAGAATGTGTTCGGGGGGATGGTCCGGGGCAAAGACCATTCCGTCGCCGTTGGCCTGACGGCGTCCATGCCTTTGGGCAACCGCACGGCCCGCGGCGTCCATCAGCGCGCGGGCTTCGCATTGAAGCAGACCAAACAGGGGCTGGAAAGCACCAAGCAAAACCTGATGCTCAAGGTGCGGCTCGCCTCGGATGCCGTTCAAGCCACCCGGATCCTCATCGAAACCAACCACCAGGCGACGGAATGGCAGGAGGCCAATGTCGCCGCCGAAGAGAAAGGCCTGCTGATTGGTATCAGCACCGGCTACCGCGTTCTGCAGATTCAGCAGGACCTGACCCTTGCACAAAAGCAGGAGGTCGATGCCCGCATCGACCATGAAAAGGCCCTGGTCGATCTGCGCTATTACGAGGGAACGCTGCTCGACAGCCTTGGCATTGCCTTTTCCCCGCCCGATGCGGATGACCCGCTCACCACCCAGCGCGAAGACCATCCGTCGGCGCCACATCTGAAATAGAGCCCGCCCCTGCGGCGCGTCACCGGAGAAACTCCGGGACGCACGGCAAGGCCGGGTGTTCAGGCGGGGTCAATCAGGATTTCGCGCGCTCCTTCGCCTGCTGTTCCTCCCATTGCTGGGTCGAAATGGCGGTGCGAACCATCATTAGGGTATTGAGCAGGGCCGTCTGCAGCCGGGTTATCTTGTCCTGCGCCTCAAACTGGTCGCCGATGGCGTAAGCGTCTTTCAGAACCTTTTCCAGCCCGATGTTGTAGGCCTTGCGGCCCTCAAAGCTGAGCTGCGGTTCGAGAATGTAGTCTGGCGTTCCGTAGAGGCCGGTGATGGGCCGCGACAGGTGCAGTTCGCCCGGGCCGGGAAACAGTTTGTTGCCCTTCAGGTACAGATGCTTGTCGTCCCACTCCATGTGGTTGAAATAGGCGTCCTCGGCCCCCAGCACCACCGACACGAGCTTCTCCAGCGCGGCTGCCGACTTGGGCTTGTAGATGTGCTCCAGCACGGCGGCAAGGTTTTCCTCGACGCTCTTGCCGGGATTGCACATCAACTGCCCGCCGAAGGCGATGTTGATCTCCACACCGGGGTTGTTGGGCGGACCCTGGTAGTACATGACGCCCCGGCCGCCATCCTCAAACAGCTCCTTCATGTGCGTGCCCGTCTGTTTCGGATAGGGCAGGAACCACTGCAGCCGGTCCCACGTGTAGGTTGGATAGACCCACAGCCCGCCCGACGTGCCAAAGCGGCTGTGCAGGCGCTCAATGAAGGGCTTGCGCGCCGGGGGACGGACATAGCAGGAATGGTGGCCCTGGTCGAAAATGCAGTCCACGCTCTTGCTCAGTTCGACCAGAGAGTCCTTGTCCTGTTCCGCGAAGCCGGTGTTCCAGTCGGCCCAACTGATAGTGGTCACCAGGATGTACGCATCGGGCATCTTCTCGCGGATGTATTTGGCCGTGCGCGAGGAAATTTCGCAGAAGTAGTCCGGGTTTCTGGGCCATTTGGCCATGCAGTCCGGGCAGGTGCAGCGGCCGAGGTCGGCCGCCTCCAGATGAAACCCGTCCAACTCCCACTTCATCATGAAATCGACCAGTTTCTCCTGCCATTTCCACGATTCCTCCTTGGAACCGCACATGACCTGCTGGTTCGGATACTGCTGGTTTACCCCGGCCACCTCGGGATGCTTTTTGATGATCTCATCAAAGCCCCAACTGTACACGCCCATGCCGCAGATGATCTTGATGTTGCGGTCATGGGCCGCTTTGACGAGGGAGCGCACCCGGGCTGAGCGTTCCGGTGTGGCGGCGCTTTCCAGGTCCTCAGGCCAGCCGTAGGTGGCGAAGAGGCCGAAGATGTCGTAAATGTTGTAGCCGAAGGCCTGGTTCAGTTCGAAGGTTTTGATGATGCTTTCGACCGTGACATCGTCAAAGGCGTCGGGCGGCCAGCCGGAAAAGGGCATGGGTTCCATGCGCGTGTCGTTCATCCAGGGTCCAAAGGCGATGCGGTCAACGAAGGCCTCCCCCCCCGGTGCGGCCGGCGCGGGTTGGTCGGCCGGGGCCGCCTGGGCCAGCAGTCCGGCGCCCAGTGCCGCGCTGCCCGCCGAACTCACCTGCATGAATTGTCTTCTGCTCATTGTGTCCATGGTCATCTCCCTGTCGCGGCCCGCCGCGAGGATGTTACCACCCTTAGTTCTTGCCGCCCTCGGCAACAGCCTTGTTCAGTTCCAGGATCCAGCCAATCATTTCATTGCGCAACGCCACCAGGTCAGCCTTCTCTATGTTCACGTTTTCGATGAAGGTCTTTACCGCAGCCGCCTGTTTTGCCGCCCCCGATTTTTCGGCCCCTGCAATGGCCTTTCGCAGCTTGGCCAGGTAGCGCAGGTCATCGATGCCTTCCCGGTATCCCTCCCATTGGATGGTGTCAATGACGCCGTCCGCCGTGGGATAGACAAAATTGTGGTCCCGGTAGGGCGGCCAAATGTTGAAGTCGTTCCAGCCAAACCAATAGTAGCTAAAGGTCATCCCGCCGTCATACTTCGCATAGTCCAGCAGCAGGCCGTAATTCCGGCGATAGGTCTCGGGCTTTTCAAAGCCCGACTGCGGGTTGGCATAGCTCATGATTTTGTGTCCCTTGCTGTGCCATTTGTCCGCATCTGCCTTTAGCGGGGTGTAGGACATGACCATGAGGTCCTGCAGGTCGCCCACAACGTCGAAACTGTCGCCCCCGAGGGATGTGGCCAGACCGGCGGCGAAGATTTTGCCGCCCGCCTGGTGAATCTTTTCCAGTTCGGGCCGGGACTGCTTCAACCGGTCCCCTTGGGCCTCGTCTAGACCGTAAAAGTACACTTCCTTGTAGTCATATTTCTTGGCCAGTTCGACCACCTTCTTGAGTCTTTCCACATCCACGGGCTTCACCGTCCACCCCCCCAGGCCCTCGTAGGTGTGATAAAGGATCTTGCTGGTCATGCCGACTTCCCGCCGGAGTTTGAGCGCCGTCTCCAATTGCTCCAGCGGAACGCTTTCGGTCGGGTTGTCGACGCCGTGCGCCAGCAGATTCTTCAGTTCCGCGCGGTACTGTTCCACGCTGCGCACATCGGGACCCACCGTTCCCTTTCCTGTCTCATCCAGCGCGATGCCTATAAAGCCCTTGGTTCCGAAGAAATGCAGGTAGATGCTGGATTCCAGACAATTTGCCTCCAGGTCGAAGGGCAGCACTTCCAACTTGAGCCGCAGCGTTTCCAGCAACCTGCCTTGGGAGCGCAATTCTACCTTGCCTTCATAGGCGCCCGCCTGGGCGTCCGCGGGCACATGGACCGTGATCCAGAACTGTTTTGAACTGCGCTTGGGGATGCTCACGGGCTGCAGGGTCTGGGCGTCCCGTATGGGCATGTTTTCCACGGAACAGTCGCCCTGCTTTCCAAGGGTGTCGGGACTCATAATCCACGGCTCGGCCGTGCTGCCGTCAGGAAATACCACTTTGGGGGCGCTGGTCCAGAGCCAGCGCTTCTTCCCGTCCGGATACTGCAGCTTTACGAAATTTTGCCGGTACCACTTTTCCGTTTTGACCAGGTCGTCGTCTTTCAACAGCAGTTCCGGCGTGAGAATGCGCCTGCCCTCATCGACCGGCGTGTTCTCCAGAATCATAATGTCCTTCTCGCCGACCCCCTCCACGTACTTGGGCGGCTTGGAATACCCTTCGCCGCCGCCTGCCTGATACCAGCACTTCACCACCCGGAGATCCACGCTGTCCGAGCCGATGGTGCCGGCCGAACCGGCAAGGTCGGTGGCGGAGGCCTCCAGGGTGAGGTCGTTCACAATCGGGTAGGCCACAAACGAGGCAGGCTCATATTCTCCGCGGCACGCCCGTAGGACCATGACGTCCGACGGATTTGCCGGAAGCTCCGCCCAGGGAAGGATGGGGTTGTTGGTAATCGCCGGGGTCGCGTAGACCAGCAGTTCCTGTCCGGCGCGGGCGATCTTTCTCAGGGCGAGTTCCGCCTTGTCCTTGGCGCTCATATCGGAAGCTTCCCGGGCGCCCGCCTGCTCCATCACCATCATGACGTCCTGTCGTTCCCCGCCGTCCTCTGCACGCACCGGCAGCGCGCAGAGGACCAGCAGGAGCGCCAGTAAGCCGCCGGGCAGTATGTGTTTCATAAAGAGAGCCTCTTTTCGCGCAAAGTATAGATAAATGTTTTCGCCACGCCCTACGGGTGCAGGCGTCCGGCAACAGCGACCTGTTTCAACGTTGAAGCGAATTGAAAACTGCCTGACCCGACGGACAGCACGGCACGGCCGTCTTCCATGCGCAGGAAGTTCACGCCCGGGGATTCCGTCACAGGCTTGCCGCTTTCGGTGACATCGTCACGCAACTCCGCAGGCACATGGACCGTGGCCGTGGTGTTGGGCGGAATAGTGACGTTTAGCATCAGCTTGTCCCCCTCGCGCCGCCATTCGCTGGCAATGCGGCCGTACAAGGAATCATGATGCGCCTTGACCCACGCAAGGGCATTCTCAGTTTCCGGCTTTATCATGATGCGCTTGAACCCCGGCCCGGATGGGTCCGGCCGAATCCCCGCCAGCGAGTGGTAAAACCACGTGCCAATCGGCCCCTGCAGCGAGGGCATCTGCACAAGACCGCCGGTCCAGTCCTCTTTCATCACCGTGTTTCCGCGGTTGAGAATGGCGTCGATGAAGCTGGGATAATCCGTCTGGGTGGCGATGGTCCAGGCGAGCTTAGGCATGCCCAGGTCGCACAGGCCCGGCAGCAGCAGTGGCGTGCCGACGAATCCGGTGCTAAGGTGCCCGTTATCGGCCCCCACGCGCTCGGCAAGCCGCTGACGGACCTGGTTGCGCTTGTCGTCCGGCACCAGCCCAAAGAGCAGCGACACGAGTTGGCAGGTTTGGCTTCCGCTGGCGTAGTCGCCCGTTGCGGGATGGAAGAACTCTTTGTTGTAGGCGCTGCGGATTTCGACTGCGGCAGCGGCAAAGCGTTCTGACTCGTCCGCTTTGCCCAGCAGCGCGGCCGTGTCGCGCAGGATGCACGCAAACCAATAGTAGGCGCAGGTGGAGGTGAGCGGCACAGGCGTACGCACGGGGCGTACGCTGCCGACCTCCATCCAGTCGCCCAGCCCCCAGTGCACGATGCGGTTCTCCGCTATCGAATCAAGATAGCCAAACTGGGCCTTCATCGCCGGATAGCTCTCCGCGAGAATCTCGCGGTCCCCGTAGAATTGGTATAGGTACCACGGCGCATAGATTATCGCGCCGCCCCACCAGGGCCCGTTGATGGTGGGGCCGTCAAAGCGGCCCGGTGCGACCGGCGGCATATAGCCGTTGGGGTGGATGGTGTCCAGAAAATCGCGCTGCCACTTGGTGAACACCGTGGCGCAGTTGAAATTGTAGGCCGTCTGCGGGAAGTTGCTCTCTACATCCTGCGTCCAACCGGCTTTTTCGCGGGTGGGGTCGTTGGGTATATGCACGATGTAGTTCTGCACCGTGCGCAGCAGAATCTCCTGAAGTCTGTTCAAACGCTCGTCCGAACAGGCAAAGGCCCCCGCGGTCTCCAGGTCGGTGCACACCAACTGCCCCACGCAATCGGCCGCCTCGGGCGCATAACTGAGACCGGAAACGTCCACATACCGGTAGCCTGCGGTGCAGAAACGCGGTTCATACACCTCGTAATCGGTGCTGCGAAACTCATACTGGCAGGTCTGGTAGCGTCCGAGCGTGTGGCTGTCCGAGCCGGGCAATTTGATGGTGATAGTCTCCCCCGGCGTTCCGCGGAAGCGCAGCCTCGGCCTGCCCGTGGTCTCCACGCCAAGGTCGAAACGCCAGTCCGCCCCTTCCTTCTTCACATTGACAGCGGGAAGCTCCTTCAACCTGCGCACGGGCCGCAGTTGCTGGCTGACGAGACGGCCCTCGGGCGCGGAAGCGGGTCTTGCCGGTTTCCAGTCTGCATCATTGAAGTTCGTTTCGGCCCAGCCGGGCATCTCGCGGCGGGCATCGTAGCTTTCACCGGCCAGAATGCAGTTGAACCGGATGGGGCCGTCAGTGGTGCATCGCCAACTTTCGTCGCTGCCAACGTACTCGTGCGTACCGTCGTAAAACTCAAGATCAAGGTCCAGCCGCAGTTGCGGCGGGGCGATGTAATCGGCGGCGTAATAGCGCAGTACATGGGGCGTGATGAGATTGAACCAGCCGTTGCCCAGCACCACCCCCAGCGCGTTCTTTCCGGGCCGCAGTTCGGCCGTGACGTCATGGGTGAGGTAAAAGACCCGTTTCTGGTAATCCGTGTAGGCCGGGTCCAGTTGGTGGTCGCTGATGCGGTGGCCATTGATGTAAAGCTCAAAGAGCCCGAGACCGGAAACGGAAACCGTCGCCCGCCGCACCGATTTGGGTGCGTCAAACTCTTTTCGGAAACAGGGTGCGGGCGCTTCGGTCACGTCGGCCGTCATCTTCCGACATTTCTTGATCATGGTCCGGATCTCGGTTTCCGGCTCCATGCCAAAATCCGTCATCGCGCGAAGCGTCTTCTGGTACTCCATCAACTCAAGGTCCGAGGCAATCCAGCGGCCGGTCCAGTCGCTGTCGGCCAGCAGCCCCATCCTCCAGGAAGCGGGCGCGCTCCACGCAGAAGGCTGTTCATGCTGGTCCCAGATGCGGACCTTCCAGAAACACTGCTGACGGGACTTGAGCGGCTGACCTGCATATTCCACGAAGACAGATTGGTCTGAGAGGATGTTTCCGGAGTCCCACAGGTCGCCCCGGTCACGCTGCAACGCTTCCTCGCTGCCGGCCACAAGGATGTGGTACGCCGTCTGCCCAATCCCCCGCTCTGTGCCCTCTATCTTCCAGGAAAGCCGGGGCTGTGGCGCATCCACCCCGAGGGGGGACGCGTCGTATTCGCAGTGCAGTGCAACCGCCCGGAAGGCCGCCTCCGGTGTCTGCGCAATGGCCGCCTGCGGGGCGGAACACAACGCCAACCATCCGCAGGACGCCAATACTAACCGACTAAGCATGTTCCACCGCTTCGATCACCAGGGCCGCGTAGACGTCCAGTGTGGCGATCTGCATCCGCAGGGTGTTTCCGTCGTTCGCCGTGGTGACGGCGGCACCCCGACAGCTCACTTTGGAGGCTTTGTAGGGGTTCTCCAATTCGACGGTTACGTCGCACAGCGCAGGGATTTCGTGTATGCGCGGCATGTCGTGGGCGATGGCGGTCCGGTTGGCCAGGTGGACAATGACGCGCTCGGGCGTCTTCTGCCGCCAGACGGTCACCTCCAGACTTCTGGGGCCTTTCACGACGATCTGGCGCCGGGGCAGCAGGCGGTCAAGACAGCGCACCATGCGGTCACGGGCATGCACAAGGGTGGTTGCTGCGTAGTAACGCCCAATGCCAAAGGCGACGTACAGCACCTCTCCGGCATCCACTTTCCGAGTCACCGCCACAGGCCACTCCGTGGGCTTTCCCGGAAAGGGATCGGGCCCGCCGGCCACGGGGCCGGCAGGGTCTGTGGCAACCTGGCGGGCAAGGACCTCGCCCGATGCGGTCACCTGTTGAAACACGCCCGTTGCCGGTTCAGGCTCCACCGGCCCCTCCATGGCGAAGTGGCCCTCCTCCACACCCTTCCGCACAATGCCGAGCAGTTCGCCCAGCGCAAAGTCGGCGCGCTCGAAACCGCGCGTGTCACCGAGCCCAATCTCGCCCGTGGCAAGCACATGGCCGCCCTGGCGCGCATAGGCACTGACGGCGGCGCAGAAGGCGTCGTCCACGAAAGAGGTGTTGGGCAGTATGACCACGTCGTACCGGGCCAGGTCCGCGGCGTCCTTCACATCCTCGGCTATGACCACCTCGAAGGGAACATGCTCCTCGACCAGGACGCGGGACCATCCGTCCAACTCCTGGGACCAGTCCATCCGGCCTGCCCGGAAGTATTTGCGCGTTGCCCACGAGAACACGAGTGCCACCCTGGCGTCCGGCTTGGCCCCGGCGTGCAGGTCCGCGTCCTCCATAAAGAAATCCAAGCCCCTGCGAACCGTCTCGTGCAGCGTCTTTGAACTGGTGGTGTCCGGGTAGGCACCGACGCCGCACGGGCCCAGAACATCGCAGCCGTTTGCCTTGGCACTGGCGGCGCTGACTTGCCACGCGGCAAAGGGCACGGACAGATGGGCGTGCATGGGCGAAGTGGAGGTGAGAAGCTCGCAGGAGGGCATGTTCAGGGCGCGGTGCCAGCGCATCGTCAGGTCGGACGCGTGCAGGTCGTAGAAGATTTCAGACACATAGATGTCCAGGTGGGGCAGGAGGTTTTTGTCAAAACCGTATATCGGCGAGAGCCAGAGTGGGTTTTGCCCGTTGTGGGCTGCGAACACGCCATGTTCGCGCAGGACCGCCGACACATCCCCGATGAGCGAGGCGCTGCATTCGTTGCGCCAGTCTATGAACTCCCGCCAGTGCGCATTGATGGCCTCCTGCGTTATGTCTTTGGTGCCGCAGATACGCTCCAGCGCGGGGCGGCAGTATTCGCACACGCACACGCCGCTGTTGAAGCACATGTCGAGGTGAAAGCCGTCGGGGTGATAGCGCTCGATGATCTCGCGCGCGATCTCGACGACCTGTTTCCGGCGCGGTGAATTGATGCAGGCAAAGCGCCAGGAGCCGCCGGGCACGTCCTGAACGCGCCAGTCAGGATTGTCGTGTTTCGCCCAGGAGGCCAGCGGAAACTCCTTCTCAGGCTGCCCGCCCATGGGTACCACATACCACTCCGGATGGCGCGATTCCAGCCAGTTGATGTAGGCGATGACCTTCTGCCCCTGCGCCTGCAGGCGCGACGACACCTCGCCGAAATAGTCCCTGCCCTTGAGGTTGGGGTGCATGGGCCAAATCTTGCTCGGGTAGTAGGCCACGCTGAACTGGTTGGCCGCGTACACCGCGATGATCTCCGCGCCGACGCCCGCCATTTCCTTCGCGATGCGGTCTGGGTCGTAGTCGGCGAAGGCCGTTTCCTGATCGTTCAGGGCGTACTGATCGTACCAATAGATCCGCTGGCGCTTGTGCAGCCAGTCAAAATTGGGGACCGGTACCACTTTCGCCTGTCCCGTCTCTGCCGCCGCCGCGTGTTTGTCGTCCGTCACGATGCCCATGGCTCCCAGTGCTCCTATCTGCATAAGTACTCTGCGCGTTATCCGCATGTGAATATTGTCCTTGTCCGGGCCGCCCCGGTTCAGCCCCCGTAGTTCAACGCCTCCTCGACCATGGCGAAGTAGTTGGCAACGGGGATGTAGTTGCAGACCGTGTTGCCCGAGCCCAAGGCAAAGCGCCCGCCGGGCATGCAGGCGTCGATGACCTTGCGCACATGGGCGCGCAGTTCGGCCTCCGGCAGCCGCGACAGCTTGTCCACATCCACCCCGCCGAGAATGGAAACGCGGTCGCCATAACGGCCCTTGAAATCGATGACCGAGTTGCCCTCGTCCTCGTAGGAATGGCGGGCGTCGATGCCGACATCGCTGATGAGGTCCTCGGTGATGGCTTCCAGGTTGCCGCAGGAGTGCAGCATATAGAGGAGGCCGTTGCTGTGCGCCAGGTCGGCCATCTTCTTGTGCCAGGGCAGCACGAGGGTCCGCAGTTGGTCGGGGGAAATCAGTGTGCCGGTCTTGAAGCCCATGTCGTCGCCCTGGAAGAAGCCCTGCAGGTTGGGCAGTCCGATGAGCCGCTGGTATGCGGCGCAGATGATGTCGCCCACGCGCTGGAAAACTGCCTCCACCAGGTCCGGCTGTTCGTAGACGAGATAGCAGAGATTCGTGTAGCCAAGCAGCGTGTCGAGCGGAATCTCGAGAAAGCCGCTGGTGGGGCACACGAAGAGGCCCATGCCCTCGGGCAGATTCTTTGCGGCGTATTCATAGTGCCAGAGGTCCGCCTTGGCGGGATCGGGCCAGGGATACTTTTCGAAGTCTTCCCAGGACGTGATGGGGCCGCTGGTTTCGTTCGCCCAGTGGCGGTCGCCGCGGGAAAGCTCGGCCGTGTCGGCAACATCAAGGGAGGTCGCGGGAAAATCCGCGCCGCCGGTCACACGGATGTAGTCGTAGCCCATGCGGTAATAGACTTCGGTCCGGTTGCGCAGATAGGCCGCCATGGCATCACGGTCGGCGGACGGCTCGACCCAGTCCAGGCCCAGGTGCGCCTGCGCGATTTCGCGCTCCACTTCATGGTCCAGAAACAGCTCCGCCAACGGTGGCCGTTTGGGGATGATCTCTCCGCGGATAACGCCGACAAAGTTTTTTATGTCCGGGCTTGGGTTGGTCAGGGGTAGTTTCATCTTTCTTGCCACTCCTACTCGTTACGCAACAGTCGTGCGTTATAATTGCGCATTGCGCGGGTTGCTTGCATGCTGATGTTTGCCGGGACGCGTTGTTGCGGCCCGGGTTTTATACAAATTCGGGCATGATGCGCTCAATGCCCCTATGCCTGTCCATGACACAATGACGGCGGAGAGTCGCGCGGAGACGACGCGTCCGTTCTTTATGCCGGATTCAGGAGACTTCAAATGAGTGATTTGCAGGTGGTGCTCGGTTTTGACATGGAGACGGACATCGGCAGTTGGACCCCCTACTACGAGGGGCTTCAGCACGGCACGCCGGTCATCCTCGACATCCTCGAAAGAAACAAGGTCCCGGCCACCTTCTTCTTCACCGGCGACAGCCTGAAGCGGCACCCCGAGGTGGTCCAGACCGTCAAGGCGCGGGGACATGAGATCGGCGCCCACACGCTCTTCCACGAAACCATCGGCGACTCGCTGTACGAAATCCCCGGCATGCTGCCCGTCCTGCCCGAAGAGGTGCCCAACCGGCTCCGCCTCTGCACCGAACTGGTGGAGGAGATTGCCGGGGTGCGCCCCGTGTCCTTCCGCTGTCCCCGCCTCTTCGGCTCGACGGCGGTGGTCAACGCGCTCAACGATCTGGGCTACGTGGCAGACGCCACCTATCCCATGTTCTTCTTTCGCGACCGCCTCACCCCCTACCACCCCAGCCGGGAGGATTGGACGCAGCCGGGCGACCTGCGCATCGTTGAACTGCCCAATTTCGCCGACCTGTCGATGGAGTCCAAGGACGCCTACGGGCGCGACATGGACCAATGGCCGCTGTACCGTATTGAGGGTGCCGAGGTCATGATGCGCCACATTGACGGGTTCATCGGCCACGCGCAGTCCCAGGGGGTCTCCCCCTTCCTGTGCTTCTATTTTCACCCATGGGAGTTCCATCCCATGCCGCAGGGCGAGATTCGCTACAGTGAGGGCTCCGTCTGTCCCGACCCGTTCATCACAAGGAACTGCGGGGCCTATGCCGCGGAGCAGCTTGACCTGCTGATTAAACAGCTTCTCGCCCGCGGTGCCGAATTCCTTGAGGCCCGCCAGGCGGCCGAAAAGTGCTGAACGCGGCGCGGTCTTCAAGCCGACCGGTGCGGGGTTTATCCCGGTGAGCGTCTCCAGCTTCTTCTCGCCGCACCGCCGCATGTATCTGGCCGCGTTCCTGCTGGACTTTTCCGTGGCCGTTGGGTTGACGGCCATGCCCTTCTTCGTGTTCGACCGGCTCCATGGCGGGGTGGCCCTGTCCGGAACGGTGGGCGCCGTGCAAATGGCGCTGTATGCCGTCGGCTGCTTCCTCTCCGCTGGATTGGTCTCCCGTGCGCAGGACAATCTGCGTTGGGCTGTGGCAGGCGTTGGCATCTTCGCGCTGCTCTTCGCGCTGGTGCCTTGGGCGGGTGCCAGCACCCTGTCCGTGGTGGCCGCGTCCCTGCCCTTTTTGGGCCTGGCCATGGCCTGGCCCGCGTTGCAGGCTTGGCTGGGAAAGGAACCCAACCCGGAGGCCCGTGCCCGCCATCTGGCGGGCTTCAACACGGCCACGGCATTCGGATTCACGCTGAGCCCGCTGTTGGCGGGGCCGCTGTACGACATGGACTTTCGTCTGCCGTTCGCCCTGCTCTTCGCGCTTTGTGCCGTGGTGATTTGCCTCATCCTGTCACTTTCAGGAGTAAATGTTCGTTCGCGGTCCGGTCATGGGGAACTGGAAGAACCGGTTGAGGAAAAAGCGGTCCCCATGACAACGGGACTTCTGTATGCCTCCTGGGCGGCCACCTTCACGGCCAACGGACTTTTCGCGGCCGTGCGCTCGGTCTATCCCATGCGGGTGAAGGAACTGGCCGAGAGCGGGGCGCTGACCCTTTATGGCGATGTGCGCCCGGCTTTCCTCGACACGGTCGGCGCCGCCACGACCTATTCTTGGCTGGCCTTTCTGCTGTCCCTGGCCACCGTGCTGTGTTTCGCCGTCTTGGGCGCCACCCGCGCGTGGCAGGGACGCTATGCTGTTCTCGGCGCCGCCCAGCTTGCCGCCGCCGCAGCCTTCGTGCTGCTGGGCCATACCCACAGCCTCGTCGTGATGATTCTCTGTTTTGCCGTTGTGGGCGCCGATTTCGGCGTGTGCTTCTTTGCGAGCCTTTACTACAGCCTCGCCAGCGCCAAGGCGGGCCACCGGCGCGCCGCCATCAACGAGGGCGTGCTGGGCGCGGGTGGATTTGTCGGCGGAATTGGTCTGGGCTTCGCCGCGCAGCAGGCCGGTATTGCCGTGGCGTTTCAATGGACGCCTCTCATGGTGGTGCTGGCCGTTGCCGTCCAGTGTGCGGTGCTGCGTGCCATCGATCATTCCCGCCCGTAGAACCCGGTCATTTGTCGGACTCCGAAAGCCTTGCCAACTCCGCCTCATCGTCGAGTTGGCCCTGCCGCAGCCGTCCCAGCATGCCCCGGATGTCCAAGACACCGCGGAATGCGACGAGGAAAGTCATGGTCGAGTACCAGACCAGGCACGCGAGGGTGGTCAGGGCCCAGAACCAGTGGTTTGCCAAGTTCATGCGGAGACCTCCTTCACAGACTGTCCGACCGGTTTGAGCAGCGAGCCGGCCACCATGGCCAACCCCGAACCCGTAAAGGCCGCGATGCCGGACCAGTTGGGGCCGATCCACAGCGCGAAATCATGCGTGGCGGGCACCTGCTCCAGCACC
Source organism: Candidatus Hydrogenedentota bacterium (assembly GCA_903893795.1). Classification (GTDB taxonomy): domain Bacteria; phylum Hydrogenedentota; class Hydrogenedentia; order Hydrogenedentales; family CAITNO01; genus CAITNO01. The sequence goes on from CAITNO010000150.1 coordinate 20,504, forward strand.
AGATAAGACAGGGGCACCACGGCGCCGGCAATGATGGCCCCGGCTGCGCCCCAATTGTTGGCCCGTTTCCAATAGCAGCAGGAAATCAGCAGCGTGGTCATGCTGGCAAAACCGATGGTCGCCGTAATCGTAAGGTAGGCCCAGACGCTGCCTTTGAGGGGGTACCACAGTCCGTAAAACAAAAAGAACACGCCCAAGGCCGCCACTATAAAGCGGTTCCAAAGGATGCCCCGTTTCTCCGTCGGCCGAAAACGCCTGCGCAAGGGCGCCAGCAGGTCATTGTAGATCACGCTTCCATAGGCCAGCAGGTAGGACGAATCGGTGGACATGTCCGCCGCAAGCATGGCGGCCACCAGAATGCCCATCAAGCCCACCGGGAGCACGGTGCTGAGGTACAGGGGCATGGCGGCACGGGTGTTTTCTCCGACCAACCCCGCCGGAAGGGCTGCAAGGGCCGCAATGCCCCAGATGCCGGGGATGACAAAGCGGCAGACAAAGAAGAAACTCGTCTGGGTGAAGACCTTGCGACCCGTCTCCGAGTCCTTCGCGGCCAGCACACGCTGGACCACCGGCTGGTGCGTGAGCACGCAGGCGGTCACCACCAGGCTGTTGAAGATGATGAAGGACCACCCCATGTCCGCATTGAGAAGCGGATTGAAGCCGCCCGCGCCGTAGTGCGACTCCACTGTGTTCATCAGCGTGCCCCACCCGACCTTGTAAATAATCAGCATGGTCACCAGCAGCAGTCCGGCGCTCATCACGACGAACTGCAGGAAGTCAGTGACGAGGACCGACAGCATGCCGCCCAGAATGGTGTACACCGCCACGGCGAGCAGCAGCACGGTCATCATGATTTCGAGGGTGTGTCCCTGCGGGGAGATGCCCGCGACCGAGATGAGAAACTCGCCGCCCATCCGCAGGTAGATGCCCATGTTCAGCAGGCCGGAAATAATGATGACCAGACCGCTCAGCCAGCGGATGCCCGACCCGAAACGCTTCTCAAACATTTCGGGAAGGGTGATGACCCCGGCCCGGCGCATGGGTTCAATGCAGAATCCTGTCTTGCCGACAATAAGATAGGCCAACGCGAAGAGTATCCCCGGCGTGGCCCCGGCAAAGCCCTTGTCGTACCCGTTCTGGGCGGTGTACATGCAGGTGACAATGCCGAATTCGGTTGCGGCCAGGGACGCGATGCCCAGATACAGGTTCATCTCGCGCCCGGCAACCAGAAAGGTCTCAACACGGCCCACATACTTGCGGACCATGATGCCTGCCGTCATGGTGGCCAGCAGGTAGACCCCGACTATGCTGCCGTCCAGCCAGGAGAAATTGCTCATTCGTCCACCTCCGCGGTTTGGACACATCTTCGTTCCGGCATTATCACGCAGGTGCCTTGCCTGTCGCACCTATTGTGTGCCGCCCCGCCTCTTTCTGTCTTGTTGGGATCGGCCATTCTATTGTAGGAATCCGAGTGGGCATATGCGGTTGGGGGCGTTTGACCTTTGCCATGACACCGATTGGAAGGATTCCTTGCGGAATTTCCCCATTCTGCTATAATGCTTCCGAGATGGACTCGTGACCGGGGCCCTGTGGCCCGACAAGAATGGGTGGTCCAATAGGGCAGCCAACTGGTGCGGCCTGTGACGGAGTGACGTAAGTTTCTTCCGCTGCGCGCCGGTAAAGCATGGGAGTGAATAAGGTCTATGCCGTCGGTAACCATGGCGTCCCTTTCCGATTTTGACCCCCTTTACACCTCAACGCTGGACGAGGTGGGGGTTTCGGCTAGCAGACCGGTTCGCGTCGGATCCTGGATTGCGGGCAGCGGAAATCCCCGCAGCCTACTTCCGGGGCACGAGGAGCATCCGGGGTGGCACTACGGATGCCCTGTGTATGTGCCCGAGACCCAGGACCATCGCCCCCATTCGCACGCCCATTTCGAGATTTCCATCATCCGCCGGGGAAAGGCGCTGCACCGGACCTGTCTCGCCACTGAAGAGCTTGGACCGGGAACCGTCATAGTTCTGGCCCCCGGCATGACCCACGCCATCTATGGCCTCGAGGGGCTCCACCAAACCAACCTGTATTACCTCACGGAATGGCTCGCCGATGACCTCATGGCCCACTGGCGCGAGACGGGGCTCGTTCCCCTCTTTCTGGCCGCGGCCCTTTTCCGCCAGTCCAAGGACACCCCTCTCGCCCGGTTCACGCTGTCCGATGCCGAACTCGCCTCACTGGACCACGAACTGGCGGACATCGGCCGGGAATCGGTGGCGCCCCGTCCCTCCCTCACCTTTCTGCGCTCCAGCCTGCTCAAGGCGCTCATCCTGCTCAGCCGCTCCCACACCCGGCAGAGCCCGGTCGAGGTCGGACTGGGCTTCCGGGAGGAGATCGTGAAGGCCCTCGAACACATTGAGGAGGCCATTCTGCGCTGCCAGCCCTTCAATGTGGGCCAATTGGCCGAAAGGCTGGGGATGTGTTCAGACCATCTGAGCGCCATCTTCCGTAAGGCCACCGGATGGAGTCCCATGACCTACTACCAGCGCCGCCGAGTGCAGCACGCCTGCAACCAACTGCTCGATCTGAACTGCTCCATCACCGAAATCGCCCACTCCCTCGGTTTTTGCGATTCGGCCCATTTCACCCACATGTTTAGAAAGCATCAGGGCGTAACGCCCATCATGTACCGCCACCGCTACACGTCCACCCAATGGCAGGGGCATCCCTAAGCGGGACATGCCGCGAAAATGAATCGTATGAACAACTTAGATGCTTCTGCCTGCGCAGGATGGGGCGCAAAGCTTGCCATGGGCCCCGCGCCGATGTATCATTAATGATAGGTTCTTGGTGTCATGACCGTTCGCGCAAAAGCGAAAAGCCGCTGCGGCGAACGCGAACACCCAGTCGCAAAAAGACTCTTGGAAGAATGACATGGACACATATGAGATTGCCACGGTAGTGCACGATGCGCGCATTGACGTTGACCCATCTCTCAATGGCCAACGGGTGCGCGTGATTATCCTTTCCTCCGGCGCGGAAACCCCGTTGTGCAACACTGCACAGCCCACGGCCCTGCGCGACCGGTTGGCGGCGTTGCAGAGCGGTTTTGTCAGTCCGTCCTATCATGGCAGCGAGGTCGTTGACCAGCGCCGGGAATCGGAACGGTGAAGGTCTATTTGGATTCGTCGGTCCTGGTCGCGGCGCTTTCACCCGAGGCATGCACCCCGCGTGCGCTCGACATTCTCGCATTGTCGCCGGAGGTGGTCATCAGCGAACTGACTGTCACCGAGACCCGGGTGTCTCTGATTCGTAAACGCAAACGCGGCGCCATGACAGCCGAAGAAGTTGTCTCCGCGTTGACGGCACTTTCCGCCGCCATTGCGGATGCGCTTCTGATCGTTGAGCCCTTGCCGCTCGCCGCCTTCCGCGCTGCCGAGGGCATTGCGGACAGGGTTCCCTGTCCGGTGCGCACCATGGACGCCCTGCATGTGGGAATGGCGAGCATCCTGTCGGCCGAACTGGCCACCTTTGACACGGATCAGGCCGTTGCGGCGAGAGCCGAAGGCATAATCACACATACGGAATCCGCATAATAGGATAGACCTCCGCCCAAGGGCAGACTCATTCCTGAACAGGCACCTCCGTCGGTTCCGGCATCAACAATCCCGGTGAATCCACAGTCTTGACCTCGTCCAGGGGCATTTTGTTGATCATGAGCCAGCCGCTCACCACACTCAGTGCGATCATCGCCAGACCGAGGGTGTACTTGCCAATGCACAGGTAGCCCATGCCGAAAAGGCCGGTGTACACGCAGACGGTGCCGGCGAGCCAGCCTGTCCAAGCCCGCTTTGTTGAAGCCGTCTGAATCTCGGGGCACCGCTCCGCCAAGGGACCCCACCATCCGCCGGGCCGAACGCGCCGGTAGAAACCCTCCAGATGCTCCATCGAAACCGGCGGGGTCATGTACATGACAATTATCCAGAACAGTGTGCAGACCGCGAGAATGAACACGATGCGATAGGCATAGGTCTCCGACGCGTAGAACCAGGTGACCTTCTCCATGGCAGCCGGGGACAGCAGGCCCAAGGCTGCAAGTCCCTTGCAGACGAGATCGCCGTTGGCCGCCACCAGCGAACTGACCATCGCGCCGATTTCCGCCCAGGCGTTGACCCGCCACCAGTACCAGCGCAGCAGCCCCACAAAGGCGCCGCCGGCCCCGATGGTCATCAGATAGATCCACACCTTGGCCACGCTCTCCGACTGCCACGCGGCCACCGCCCCGGCCAGCATGAGCGCCACCATAACCAGGCGGGAAGCGTTCACATAGTGCCGGTCCGAAGCGTTGCGCACCATGAAGCGCTTGTAAATGTCGCTGACGATATAGGAGGCGCCCCAGTTCAACTGGGTGCTCAGCGTGCTCATGAACGCGGCAAAGAGCGACGCCACCATGATGCCGCGCATGCCCGTCGGCAGCAGGGTTGCAATCATCTTGGGATAGGCCAGTTCATTGTCCTCGCCTGCCTGAAGCGGGAAATACACCAGCGATGCCAGCCCGACCACAATCCAGGGCCAGGGCCGCAGCATGTAATTGGCGACGTTGAACCAGAGAAAGGCCTTCGCGGCGTGCCGCTCGTCCTTGGCGGAAAAGAGACGCTGTGCCAGAAAGCCGCTTCCCTGCCCGCTGCCCCACCATAGGAGTGAAATCTGCACCACAAAAGTCACGAGAGCCAGGTGCGTGGCCGTTCCAAAGTCGGGCACGAAGTAGAGCACCTTCGGGTCCACCCCGGGCGAAGCCAGCACTTTCTCCACCATGGCGCCCGGTCCGCCCATCTGCACCAGAACGACAAACATGAGCACGATGGCGCCGAGCATCGCCAGAATAAACTGGAAGAAGTCGGTCACCACCACCCCCCAGTAGCCCGACAGCACCGTGTAGCTCAGCGTCAACACCACGAGGACGGCCACGGAGAACACTTTGTCCCAGCCCATCATCACGTGAAGTATTTTGCTCATGGCCAGCGTCACCCAACCCATCACGATGCAGTTCACAAGCAGGCCAAAGTAGACGGCGCAGAAACCGCGCAGCGAGGCCGCCGACTTGCCGTCGTAGCGCAGTTCCACGAACTCTACATCGGTGATGAGTCCCGCCCGCCGCCACAGTCCGGCGAAAAAGTAGACCGTGAGCATGCCGCCCATGAGACCGCTCCACCAGAGCCAGTTCTCGTAGATTCCCCCCTTGCGAACCAGACCGGACACCACCAGCGGCGTGTCGGCGGCAAAGGTCGTGGCCACCATCGAGGTTCCCACCAGCCACCAGGGCAGGCTTCCTTCGGCCGTGAAGAATTCGCTCAGGCTGCGGCTGGCCCGCTTCGTGAAATACAGTCCAATGACCAGCGAAAAGAACAGTGAGGCAATGATGATCGACCAGTCCAGGAAATCAAGGCGCATGGTTCGTGTCTCCCCCGCGGTTTCCGCCGGGTGTCTATTGATTCAGGGCGCTGGCGGTCCGGCGGGGACCGTCGCTGTTCTTACGCAAAGCCGGACAGCAGCGACTCATCGAGGTGCAATCCGCCCTGTTCAGAGAGATACTGCAGCAGTTCTTCCAGGCTTCCGCGAAGGATAAGCGTCTGCGACGACAGGCCGCTGGTGGCCACGAGACCGTTCACAATGCGCATGGCGCCGATGGTCTCCAGTTCATAGAAGCCCAGTTCGCCCCCGTTGAAGATGCTGAACAAATCGGCCGCCGAAAAGGGACCTTCCGGCTGCTCGTTGTCGGCAATGTTGAAGTAGGTCCCCTGCTGCACCTCGGTCTTGCGCAGGATGAGCAGGGACCGACGCGGATCGAGTGCCCCAATGAATTGCGGACGGCTCTGGACCTTCACGCCAATCTGATGACGCGCGACACCGCCAAGCGCAAAGGTGAAATGCCCCGGCCGTCTTGCCAGTCTTTCGCCCGGATCGCCATAGAAATCACAATTCAGCGCGTCCTTGCCAATCGCCACTTTGCCAAAGGCCACAATGCCGTCCGCACCGGGAAACTGCTCCAAAGACCACGGTGCCAGCAGCACCTCCTCCGCGCTGTATTCCCCCTGGGGCATAAAAAGGTCTTCCGTGTGATAGCACATTCCCTCCAAGGCATATCCCAGGGGAAGATGCAGGTCGCCCGGCACGGTCACCACACGGCGGTAGTCCAGTTCGACCTTCACACCCTTCCTGTTGGTGAGGACGATGCGCTTCTCCACCCGGGCGCAGTTCTCACCATCGCAGGAAACGGTGGGCACGGCTTTGGCAATGCCGTCCTGCACCTTCCAGGCATCACTACCCGGCAGGTAGTTGAACGCAAAGGCCCCGCCCTCGGGGGCTGGCCAGAGGGAGTTGCCCCCAAGGTTGTCATATTCCGTCGGGGAAGGATGCCGCATGCCCGCCGTGTCCAGTCGGTGCACCAGTTCCCCGGCGAACTGGCAGAAGATCCGCCCGCCAAGCGACGGCGGGATAAGCACACTCCCGCGGCCGCAGTTGAGTTCCACCAGTTGTGGGTCGTGGTTTCTCAGGAATTCCAATGTCACCGCATCCGTTCCTTTTTCATGACAGCCGGCATCACAGACCGAGCCGGGTTGCAACCGAGGGCAGATACTCGTCCATTTCTTTCTGAAGGACGGCGATTTTTGCCCGGATCATTTCCGGTCCGGGACAGAACCCAATGTAACGGAAATCGAGCCGCATGTCCGCCTCCATGACGGGCAACGCCTCCCTGGCGTTGGCCAGTTCGTCGGTCAGAATGTCCCGCCAGCGGGTCATCTCAGCCGTGGCTTTCGCGTGCGCCTCCGCACCAAGGGGCGTTCCGTCCCGCAGTTGCCGAAGGTACTGGCCGAAAGCGTCGCGCAGCAGATACGCATCGTAGAAATTCCCCTCCGTGCGCGCGACATGATAGAACCAGCGCACCATGGATGCCTCGGAATCGAACATGAGCCGGTGCCTGGTGTCCACGAGGGGCTCGGCCGCAGTGACCGCATCTACGGCTTTCCGCAACCGGTCTTCCATTTGACGGTAGAACCCTGGAAAGACGACCGTATTGCCCGTCGGCACGGCTGCAAAGACGGGATATTTTACCGCAAGCAGGTCCGGGTTGGCCTCCGCATAGAACCCGTACCCGGCATAGAACTCACGCGGCAGTTTCGCGTCCGGGTCGGCGCACATGGGATGGGCCGGTCCAAAGTA
>CAITNO010000151.1 GCA_903893795.1 Candidatus Hydrogenedentota bacterium
CTGCTCGGGCGCGGCGCCGACCTCATTACGAAGAACGGGGAAGGGGACACGCCGCTGGCCCTTTCGGAGCGGAATACGCTGGAGGGGCGCGGCGCCGTGGGCCTTACCCCCATCCAGGTGGGATTGCAGCAGGGCCGGGAGGCCACCCTCATTCTCCTGCGGGCCGTGATTATTGATGAAATCGCCCAGGCGGTGGAGCGCGGTGACACTGCCGGATTGACGTCGCTCATCGACACATTTCCCCAGTTTGTGAATGCGCGGGAGTTTGGGATGGCCCCGTTGCACCGCGCCGCCGGCCGGCCTTCGCCCGAAGTGCTCGACCTGTTGCTGGCCCACGGCGCCGACACGGGTGCCCTGGAGGATTCCGCCCCCGGGTTTGCCCCTCTGCACAAGGCGGTCGCATCGGGACAGCAGGTCAACGCGGAGAAACTCCTCGCTGCAGGCGCCGTCATCACCCAGCCGAGCGCGTTTGGCCTCAGCCCCGAACAGGCCGCCCGTGAGGCCAGATACACGGTGATTGCCGACTGGCTCAAGAAGAAGGCCTCTTAGGCCAGTTGAGAACTGGTGCACAACGGCGCAATATCCATGCCTGAAAAAGGAGGGAGGGCGGGGGTCTTGGTTACCCTCCGCCCTCATCTGAGGGAGTGTTTGAAACCAGTTTCCGAAACTTCCGGAAACGTATTCTGTCAAGGTTTCGAGGGCCCAGGGCTGTATGGGTTGCCTCGATATACGCTGGGCTGGAGCGTATTCGTTTCAAACACCGACATCAATATACCACAATATGTAGTGGTTTGTCAATACCCTAACAACCACGGATTGATCTATATTTTCGATTCAGAAGGCAGAAAAGCAAAGTTTGAATACAATATATTGTGGTTGTATCGTTTCTGTGGGTTTTCCGGGTAAAATCAATATATTGTGGTGACCGGCAAAGGGCGTACGGCCAAATTTAACTTCTATACCATGGGTTATGGTGCAGTGAGATTAAAGGAATGCGACTTGTGCCAAGTGCAAGGAGTCTTTGGCGCATTGCTTGAAGAACATCCCTTCAGTTAGTGTGTTGCCGCGCATGACGCAGGAGACTTATTTTTAATGGAAGCCCGGACCGAGACCCGTAATATGCTGTCATCTGTGGCGACGACTTTGAGCGCCAACGCCACCGTGTTTGCGGCCAGCGCCTGTGTGATGCTGGTGGAACTGGTGGCCGGACGCATCATTTCCCAGTATCTGGGCATGTCGCTTTACACGTGGACAAGCATTATCGGCGTCATCATGGCGGGCATTTCCCTGGGCAACTGGCTGGGCGGACGCATGGCGGACCGCCGCGCGGCCACGCCTTTGCTGGCGGTGCTGTTCCTGCTGTCGGCGGCCGGATGCGTTGCCATTCTGCCCCTGAACAGCCTTTTTGGGACCCTTGAACCCCTGCGCGCGCTGCCCTGGACAGCGCGCATCTTCGCGCACGTCACCCTGGTCTTTCTTGGTCCGGCATTCCTGCTCGGCATGGTGAATCCCGTGGTGGCCAAGCTGGCCCTGGACCTGCAGGCGAAGGCCGGCCGCGCCGTGGGCGGGGTGTTTGCCTGGGGGGCGGCCGGGAGCATTCTGGGCACATTCGCCACCGGCTTCTGGCTGGTGCCCTCTTTTCCCGCCTCGCGCATCCTTGTCGTGGCGGCCGGGGGGCTGGCGCTGTTGGGGGTGGTCTTTGCCGTGGCTGCCGTGCTGCGCTGCGGCATGGTCCCGCCGGTGCGGGTGGTTGAAGACAGGGGGGAGCGTCCTTCGGTCCGGGCCTGGAGGGCTGCCGTGGCGACGGTGCTGGTGTCCAATGCCGCCTTCATGGGCTATGAACTGGCGCTGTCCCGCATCGTCTCGCGGGAGTTTGGCAGTTCCCTGTACACCTGGACCACGGTAATCGGGGTGGTGCTCGCGGGCATCTGCCTTGGAAACTGGCTGGGCGGGCGGTTGGCGGACCGCAAGGCGGGCCCGGGCGCGATTGCGGGGGCCTTTGCCCTGGCGTCGCTGACGATGCTGTGCAGTCCCTGGCTCAGTCTGTGCATGGGCGTTTTGCGGACCGATCTGTATACCCTCGCGCTGATGTCGTGGCCCATGCAAATTCTCATCCACTGCCTGGCGGCCTTCGGAGTTCCCTGCATCTTCATCGGTATGATCAGTCCACTCGTCATTCGGCGTCTGCTTGACCGGGGTTTTGCGCCCGGCCGGACAGTGGGCACCATCTACGCCTGGGGCGCGGTGGGCGGCATCGTGGGCACTTTTGCGGCGGGCTACCTGCTGGTCGCCTGGCTGGGCTCGGTGCCGCTGGTGGCCTGCGTGGCGCTGGCGCTGGCCTGCACGGCGCTGTGCTGGCGGCCCGGGTGGTGGAGCACGGCAAGCGCGGCAGTCACGGCGGGTGCGTTCGTTGTGGCCCTGCTGCCCGCAAACCTGAGCGGCGCCTTTGCGCTCAACACGGGACTGCGCACACCGTCCCCGGACACCACCGTCTATGAGACGGAAAGCCAGTACTCCTACATTGCCGTGACGGCTGATCCGGAAGACGACAATGTGCGCGAAATGTATCTGGACAAGCTGGTGCACAGTCAGGTGGACCTGCGTGACCCGTCGAAGCTGCTGTACGAATACGAGTGGGTCTATTCCGCGGCCATGCTCAAGCGTTTTCCGGCGTCGGCCCCGGTGCGTGCGCTGGTTATAGGCGGCGGCGGCTATGCCTATCCGAACTATCTGGAAGTGACCCGGCCCGGTTCGCAGATACTGGTCTCGGAAATTGACCCTGCGGTCACCGAGGCAGCCCATGCGGCGTTTGGGCTGCCGCGTGGCACGTCCATCGAGGTTCACGATATCGACGCGCGCAATCTGGTCACCGATCTGGTTCGCGGCAATTCGCCCAAGTTCGACTGCATCTTCGGCGATTCGATCAACGACTACACCGTGCCCTACCACCTGACCACGCTGGAGTTCACGCGCATGGTGGACACGCTGCTTCAGGACGACGGGCTGTACATGCTGAACATGATCGACATGTACGATTCGGGCGCATTCCTGGCGGCCGTGCTCAACACCTGCCGCACCGTGTTCCCGCACGTGGCCGTGTTCAACACAGGCCGGCTGCCCTTTGTGCGCGACACGTTCATCGTGGTCTGCTCCAAACGCCCGCTGGTGCTGCAGGACCTGCCGATGCGGCTGCACACGCAGTACCAGTACGCGGGGATGCTGCTGCCCGAAGAGGCGGTGGCCTCGCTGCTCAAGCGCCATGCCGGGTCGGTGCTGACCGATGACTATGCGCCGGTGGAGAATATGCTTGCGCCGGTGGTGCGCGGCCGGAGCGGCGACCCCGGAGAATTGAACCTCCGCTTCGCCCGCATCCGCGCCGGGAAGGGCGACAACCTCCGCGCGGTCCGCTATGCGTGCCGGGCGCTGGCCATCCACCCGAAATGGCCCGACGCCGTTACTTTCCTGGTGGAACTGGCGACGGGTCCGGCAGGGGCCGCCGAGGTTCGCAAAGATGTGGCCTTGGAGGGACAGGCTGGTGTTCTGCCCCAGAATGTGATGACGGAACTCTTGAACGCCATCGAGGCCGCGCTGAAGCAACAACACTAGGTCTGTCTGCGGGGGGGCTCTTTGTCCTTATCGGGCGTGGTGCCCCGCGCGAGGCGCAGGGCGTCAAAGCCGTGCTTGTCGCGCACCGTGTCCACCTGTTTCAGCACCCGTTCCCATTTCTCGTCCTTCTCGCGGGTGAACAGCGACATCTGGTGCTGGTTCCAGGACAGGCTGGAAAGATTGACGCCGATGAGGCGCACCCGCGCGCGGCGCTCTTTTGCCTTCGGGACAAGCTCATGCACGGCGGCGATGATATGGGCGTCAATGGTGGTGGGCTCGGTCAGGGTGTGGGCGAAGGTTCGGGTTTCAAAATCCCCGTAGCGCACCTTGAGCGTGACGCGGCGCGTTTCCAGCCCCTCCTCGCGGAGGGTGTGGGCGCAGTGCTCCGCCAGTTGCCTGGCGATGGTTTCTATCTCGTGCCAGTCGGTGAGATCGCGGGGAAAGGTGGTCTCGCGGCTGATCGATTTGGGCGTGCGGTCCAGGCTCACCTCGTCGGAGCCGAAGCCCCGTGCGGCGCTTTGCATGATGATGGCCATTTGATGGCCGAACACCGGCTCCAGCAACGGCATGGACGCCGACACCAACTGTCCGGCGGTCAGAATGCCCATGGCCTCCAGCGTGATGCAGGTCTTGGGCCCCATGCCCGGCAGTTTGCCGATCGGAAGCGGCGCAAGATAGGTCTCCTCGCCGCCTGTGGGCACAATGAGCAGTCCGTCCGGCTTGGCCTCGTTGGCGGCCACTTTTGATACGAGCTTGTTCGACGCCACGGCCACGGTGCAGGGCAGTCCCGTTTCGGTGCGGATGTCGGTCTTGATCTTGCGGGCGATGGCCTCGTCGCCCCCGAACAGTTTGAGCGAGCCGGTGATGTCGATGTAGGCCTCGTCGATGGAGGCCATCTGCACGAGCGGGGCGACCCGTTCCAGTATTTCATGGATGTGCCGCGACACCCCGCCGTAGAGTCCGTGGCTGCCGCGGAGAAATACTGCCTGGGGGCATAGCTTGCGCGCCTGCACCATGGGCATGGCGGAACGCACACCAAAATGGCGCGCCTCGTAGGACGCGCTGGACACAACGCCCCGGCCGCCCTCCGGGTCGCCGCCGACGACAACTGGCTTGCCCCGCAGCGACGGATTGCGCACCACCTCAACGGACGCGAAGAACGCGTCCATGTCGATGTGCAGTATGCGCTTTGGATCGGCCACGACTGGCTCCCTCGCCGTTACTCCAGCGCCGCCGCCGGGATTTGCCAGCAGCGGACGTTGAGCCGGTTGTGGGTGTAGCTGACGGCGATGCCTTCGCGGGTGCGGATGATGGCGGGATAGGAATACTCGCTGTCGAGATTGGGGTCGTTTTCCAGGTGGGCGATGGTGGTCCAGGTGGCACCGTCATCCTTGGAGACGGCCAGGTCGAGCGGCGTGCGGGGGCCCCAGTTCTTGCCGACAGGATTGTAGACGAGGAAAATGCGGCCGTCGTCATGGCGGAGCAGGTCGATGCCGCTGTCGTTGTTGGGCAGCGGGGTGGCGTACACGGAACCCCAGGTCTGGCCGAAGTCTTTGGAGTCACTGCGCCAGACATGGCCGCCCGCAGTGCGCAGCAGCGCATGCACTTCGCCTTTCGGCGATTCCCAGAAGGTGGGTTGAATGGCGCCCACACCGGGCATTTTGGAATCGGCTTTCTTGAAATCCGCCGAGCGGGTCCAGGTGACGCCGTGGTCGGTGGAACGGTCCGCAAAGGGGTTCCATCCGCCGAGTTCGGTTGAGGCCGGGGCCAGCCACGCGCCGTCGGAGAGGACGATGGGCTTGTTTTTCACCGGGCCGCGCCCGCCCTTGTCGCCGGCGACCAGTTCCTTCGGGGTGGACCAGGTGAGCCCGTTGTCCTGGGTGGTCATCCAGTAGGTCTGCCAGTAGGGGATTTCGGGGCCGACCTTGAAGAAGAGATGGGTGGCGCCCTCCGCGTCGGTGAAGAGCACGGGGTTCCAGTGGGCGCACTCATGCACCCGCGCGGCGCGAACGGGGGCGGACCATGCGCCATTCACAAAGCGCGACAGCCAGATGCTCACATCCGGATTCTTTTCTTCTGTGCCGCCGAACCATGCCGCCAGCAGGGTGCCGTCGGCCGTTTGCACCACCGTGGAGGCGTGGCATTGGGCGAAGGGGCGCTCCTTGCCAAAGACAAAGTTCACCCGGCCGCCGGCCGCCGTCACCTTGGCCTCATAATCCTTGGAGGAGAGCAGTTTTGCGTTGTCCACCGCACCCGAATCCTCTTTTACCTGCGCGGTTTTCTGCGAATCCGCCGGCTCTTTTGCCACCGCCGTTGTCGCGGCGCAGCCTGCGGTTAGGAAAAGCGCCGCTACCAGACAGCCTGTCATCATTCCTCGCATCGTCCAGTCTCCCGATAATGTTGTCATTGGTGTCTGCCCGCCGCCCTGCGTATGGCATCGGCAAGCTGTTCCGGCTCCTGTGAACCGATGATTAGACGTGTTTCCGGACCGTGAAGCAAGAACACGCCGCGGTCACCGCGGGCGTTCAGGTAGGAGCACCGCTTTCCCTCGAAGCAGCCCCAGCGAATACCCCAGCCGCCCGCATCCCAGATGGGGCGGTAGTATACGGCCCGGGTTTCGGAGATGTTCTGGAGTTGGATGCGCTTTCGGTAAACGGGGAACCAGCGTCCGAAGGTTACAACAACCTCCTTTTCGTTGACTTCGGTGGTGATGAACAGGAGGTTGAAGGGAAGGAGCATGAGGGCGGCCACGAACAGTTCCACAGGGATCAGCACGGGGATTGCGGAGGCGTCCTTGGCGAGCCACGTCGCCACGGGGGGTACGATGAGGGCTGCCAGCGCAGTCAGGGCCGACAAGCAGGTTACCCAGAGGGCAAAACGCTGTTCTTCCCGAAAAGGAGTCATGGTCCCATATCTCCGGTTGGTGCGAACACCACTTGAGCATAATCGGGCAACGCCGCGCGGGGCAACTTGAAACGCGGCGACTGCGGTTATGGTCCAATCACAAATCCCCGGCACACAACAGCAGGGGAGAGAGGCGGATTCATGAACGACACCCCCACGCAGACGCTTTGCTGGCGGCTGCTCAAACTGGAGCCCTTTCCCTGCCGGATTCATGGCTGGGTCTGGGGCCTGTGCGTGGCGATCGTGGTGTTGCTGATGGCACTGCAGGTGGCATTTCAGGGGCGGGATGTATGGGCGGGCTGGCGGGAAGGCGCGGAACTGCGCAGGCCCGTCTATGCCGAGGCGGTGCACCTGGATGAAGTGTTTCGCACCCGGGCGAACACGTGGTCGAACATGTTCTACGTTGCCGCGGGGCTCTATGCCATCGTCCTGGGTGTCCACGATGCGCGGCGCCGCAATGGCACCGGCGGCGGCTATTTGGTCTCCACCCCGGCGATGAGCGTGCTCTTCGGCACGGCCTGCTGCTATCTGGGTTTCGGCAGCGGTCTCTTTCATGCCTCGCTCAGCTACCGGGGTCAGCAGATGGACGTGGCGGCGATGTATTCGCCCTTGGTGGCGCTGATTGCGCTGAACTTGGGCATGTGGCTGCCCGAGGTCAGGGGGCGGCACACGTGGCCGGTGCTGTGCGCGCTCGCCGTGGTGGTCAGCGCGCTGCTGTTTGTCTACAAGTGGTCCATGTCGTCCAGCGTTGTCTTGCCCGGGCTCATCCTGGCCGTGCTGGCCTTTGGCATTGTGAACCGCCTTCGCAACCGGGCCCAACTGGCAGGACGGTGGCTGGCGGTGGCGGCGGTCATGCTGGTGCTGTCGGCGCTGTGCCGGGGCTTGGATGTGCAGGGCAAGTTCTTTCCCACCGGCGAGTCGTGGTTTCAGGGACACAGTTTCTGGCATTTGTTCACCAGCCTGGCGCTTGTCAGCGCCTATTTCTATTACCGGTCGGAGACGGAGTGAGGGGCGGGAAGACGGAATGGGAGGAATGGGAAATATGGGAAGGGGATTGGAAGGGCTGGCTGAAACGACCGGCGTGCCCAGCCTTGCCGACATGTGGCAGGGCTTGCGCGCCTTCGGTGGGGCATTTCTAAACGTCGTCCCGCCTTCGCTATAATCCATTCTGTTCCGCAGGACAGGTCAAGGTGTCTTTGGTCCCATCTGGAGGTTTCCGAATGCGTTCTCTTCTCAGGGTTATCGCCGCTTGCACGCTTGTCTTTACGCTCGGCATCCTGGCAACGGCCCCGTCAGCGTGGGCACAGGAACTGACCACGGGCAGTCCGCTGGTGGTGCTGGAACCCAAGCCGGACACCTTTGAGGCGGAATGGATTGCGCCCGGTCCGGAGCTGCATTCCGACGCCGTGGGGCAGGCGTTTTACCTGCGCCGCAAGTTCACCACGGAGCACCCGGAATCGTTCAAACGCACTTATGTGACGGGAGACAGCCAGTACACCCTTTTTGTGAACGGCAAAGAGGCGTTTCGCGGTCCGGCGCGCTTTGACCCACAGCACCACGTCTACGACACGCTCGATCTTTCAGGCACAATCGTCAAGGGAGAGAACACCATCGCGGTGATGGTGATGTATTGGGGGCTGGAGACCAACGAAATCCCCTATTTCCAGTGCAGCGCCAAGCCCGCCTTTCTGTTTGATTCGCCCGAACTGAAATCCAACGCCACCTGGCGCGTGCTGATCAGTCCCGGACATGCGGGCGGCGGCCATGAAAACACGCGCGGCGGCGGCGCCGCATTCTGGTATGAGCGGGTGGATGGGCGCGTGCTGCCGGTCGGTTTCGAAGAGGCCGCATTTGATGACGCCTCCTGGGCCCATGCCCGCGTGCTCTGCGGCGCAGAAAAGTGGGGCGACCGCACGGACACCTACACGCCCTGGAAACTCTATCCGCGCCGCATTCCAAGTCCGGAGATGCGGTCTGCCGAGTCATGTGTTCCGGTGCAGTCGGGCATCGTGGATGGCGCCCGCGAGATGCCGCCCTTCTCGTTCAAGGTTGAAGCCGATCAAGCCGTGCCCTGGCTACCCTTTGGAGTGTCGGCCGATGGCAAGACCCATTACGTCGTGCTCGATGCCGGGCGCCTGGTAAATGGTTACGTTTCGGTGGATGTCGAGGGGGCGGCGGGCGACGCGGTCGAGATTATGTATGCCGAGGCGCCCATGAAAGACGGCGAAAAGGGCCGCCGCGACGTGTTGGGCGGCTTGCGCGTCGAAGGCTCCAACGACACCTACATCCTGCGCGAGGGTCGCCAGACCTATGAGCCCTTTATCCAGCGCACCTTCCGCTTTGTGCGCGTCGCCGTGCATGCCTCCAAACCGTTCACGCTTCACAGACTGTCCTACCGCTGGACCGGTTATCCCTTTGTCGAGCGGGGCAAGTTTGCCTGCTCCGATGAGAAGATCAACAAAATCTGGGAGACCGGCTGGTACACCCAGCGCATGTGCGCCTTTGACACCTTCCAGGACTGCCCCTATTACGAGCGGCTCCAGTATGGCGGCGACACCCGCATTCAGGGGCTGATCAGTCTGTACGGGTCGGGCGACGCGCGGCTGCTGGCCAATGCGGTCCGCCAGTTGCAGGCGTCGGCGCTGCCCGAGGGGCTCATCCAGTCGCGCTACCCGAACCACACCTTCCAGGTCATTCCCGGCTATTCCCTCTGTTGGATTCAGATGCTCAATGACTATTACCAGCACACGGGCGACCTGGAGCTGGTTCGCGAGAGCATCCACACTGTGGACAACATCCTGCGTTTCTACGAGCGCCACATCACGGAGCAGGGATTCGTCTCCAACCTGCCCTACTGGAATTTCTACGACTGGACCTATGAGCACAGCGGCGTGCCCGACGCCGATGCGGAAAACTGCTCCGTCAGCACCATGCACTACAAGGGGGCGCTCGACATTGCGGTGGGCCTCTTTGAGGCGCTCAAAGACCCGCTCACGGCGCAGCGGTACCGTGCCCTTTCGGAGCAGGTGGCGAAGAGTGTCAACGAGCGCGCCTGGGACGAGCAGGCAGGGCTCTACCGCGACGGCATCGCCACCAAGAGCTTCAGCCAGCACGTCAACGTGTTTGCTGTGCTCTTCGGCCTGGCCGATGATGCGCGCTGCAAACGCATCTCCGAACGGCTGTTCACCGATTCGGCCCTGCGCGGCACCACCTTCTATTTTGCCCATTACCTGCACGAGGCGGCGGAAAAGTTGGGCAAGCCGGAATATGTGATGAAGGACCTGAACCGCTGGCAGGGCATGCTTCGCCTGGGCACGACGACCTGGTGGGAGACGCCCAAGGAGCCGCGCAGCGAGTGCCATGCCTGGTCCGCCACGCCCACCTACCGGCTGATGGAAATGGTGCTGGGCGTGCGGCCCGCCGAGCCGGGTTTTGCAAAGGTGATTATAGAACCGCGCACGGTCGGTCTTGCCTGGGCGGAGGGCGTGGTGCCGACGCCGCACGGCGATATCAAAGTGCGCTGGGACAGCGGCGCAACACTGGCCGTGGACGTGACCCTGCCCGAGGGTGTCAGCGGCGAGGTCGTGCTTCCCGGCGGGATGCGCAAAGCGGTACAATCAGGCCAGACGCACGTGACGCAGTAACGGCAACGCCCATGGCAGGCGGGACGCCTGCGGCACGGCAACAGACTTGGGAGAGCTTTCATGGGAGCAGTCAATTCGGTCCTCGGAATTTTCAAGGCCGGCCCGGAGGCGCCTCAGATTCAGGATGCGGGCGCGGTTCGGCGCCTGTACACCTTCAAGCGCTGGTCCGTCTTCACATCGATCCTGCTCGGCTACAGCACCTTCTATGTCTGCCGTCAGGTGTTTTCCATCACCAAGAAGTCGATGCTCGACGCCAATATTCTGGATGCGGACCAGATGGGCAACATCGGCGCGATCATGCTCATCACCTACGCGCTGGGCAAGTTCACCAACGGGTTCATGGCGGACCGCGCCAATGTGCGCCGCTTCATGCCGACGGGCCTGCTGCTCGTGGCGGCCATGGTCATGCTTTTCGGTTTCAGCCACTATTACATTCTCTTTCTGGTGCTGTGGGCACTGCACGGCTGGTTCCAGTCCATGGGCGCCGTGGTGTGCGGCGTGTCGCTGTCGCAATGGTTCAGCAACCGGGAGCGCGGCCGCTTTTACAGCGCCTGGAGCTGCTCGCACAGCCTTGGCGAGGGGTTTAGCATTTACGGCACGGCCCTGGTCGTCACCTGGTATGGATGGCGTTCCGGCTACTTCTTTTCGGCGGCATTTGCGGCCATCGTCGCGTTGATTCTGTACCGGACCCTTGCGGACCGTCCCACCACCTACGGTCTGCCTGCCATTGCCGACTTCCGCAATGATCACGCCGAAGTCGCCCCGCTCAATGACGACTCTGTCGGCAGCGCGCAGCGGGAGGTGTTCCGCAACCCCTATGTGTGGATTGTGTGCTTCGCCTCTCTGTGCATGTATGTGACCCGCTACGGCATGACGAGCTGGGGACCGCTGTACATGCAGGAGTCCAAGGACTACTCGCTGGTGGCCGTGGGCGGTCTCTTCTTTGTGGCCAAGATATTCGAAACCTTCGGCACCTTCGCCTCGGGGTTCATTTCGGACCTTTTGTTCAAGTCCAGACGAAACGTTGTTACCATCGTCTGCTGCCTGTTCATGGTCATTGGCCTGGGCATCTTTGCGATGACGCCCACGACCTTCATGGGCACGATGGACCGGGGCCTGCTGGGCAAGGTGGACGCCGGGGCCGTCAAGCCTGAAATCATGGAGGCTCTGGCCGGTCTTGGGCTCCATCCCGGCGGCGACGCCGTGATAGCCCCTGTCAAGGGCGCCAAGCAGCCGGAATGGACCGTGAACGCGCCTTCCTGGATGCCCGACTGGATGCCCAACTGGCACGGGGGCCGCATGGTGGATGCCGAAGGCACGCTGCGCGTGTACGCCAACTACCGCGTGGAGCATCTGATTGGCGCCTCCATCTACGGCATGGGCATCGGCTGCCTGATTGCCTTCCTGGGCGGTCTGATCGCCATAGACATCTGCTCCAAGAAGGCCAGCGGCGTGGCCATGGGTACGGTCGGCCTTGTCAGCTATATTGGCGCGACAATGCAGGAAAAGATCAGCGGCAAACTGATCGAGGGGCACAAGATTGTCGTCGGCGGCCTGCCAAGCCACGATTTCACCGCCGCCATGACCTTCTGGTTCTGCTCGGCCGTGCTGTGCCTGGTCCTGTCCTGCTTCCTTTGGAACGCCAAACCGCGGGATTAACGGGCGACAGCCAAAGACCGCCTCCACTGGGAGCGCCGGCATCCCTGCCGGCTGTGTTTGCGGTGGATCCGGATCGGGCTGCCAGCAGCCCGAAGAGCCGGCAGGGATGCCGGCGCTCCCAGTGGGGCTCCAGTGTGACTAACTTTTCGACCTTTTTGGATGCTATACTCTCCCTGCCCCTCCGGCCGGCGGGGTTTCAGGAGAATCGCTTTGAAAACAGCGGTGCATTTTGGCGCGGGCAATATTGGCCGCGGTTTCTTGGGCCAATTGTATTTTGAATCGGGCTACCGGACCGTCTTTGTGGACGTGGTGGAGCCCGTGGTGGAAGCCCTGCGCTCCCGCAACTGCTACCCCATCCGCATTGTCGATGAAACCCCCGAGAACATCCTGGTGGAGCGCGTCGATGCGGTCAACGGCCGGGACCTGGACGCCGTGGCGGAAGTGATCGCGTCGGCGGACATTGCGTCCACGGCCGTGGGCGTGAACGCGCTGCCCTTTATCGTCCCCGCGCTGGCCAAGGGCCTGCAGCGGCGTTTTGAGCAGGACGGCGGACCGCTGGATATTATTGTCTGCGAGAATCTCATCCACGCGGGGTCTTTTCTGCGGGAAAAGGTGCGCGCCCAGCTTCCCGAAGCGTGGCATGCCGCGCTGGACGAAAAAGTCGGCTTTGTGGAGGCCTCCATCGGGCGCATGGTGCCCGTGATGGCGGACGCGCAGAAGCTGGAAGACCCGCTGCTGGTCTGTGTGGAGCCCTATTGCGAGCTGCCGGTGGACCGCGACGCCTTTCGCGGCCCGATCCCGGAAATCGCCCATCTCAAGCCCATCGCGAACTTTGAAGCCTATGTGGAGCGCAAGCTGTTTGTGCACAACCTGAGCCACGCGGCCACGGCCTACCTGGGCAGGCTGCGCGGGCATGAATACATCTGGCAGGCCATTCGCGACGAGAAGGTGTGCGAACTGGTCGCAGCCGCCACGGCGGAAAGCTGCGAGGCGCTGGCGCGCCGCCGCGGGCTGGATCGTGCGGACCTGGAGGCGCACCGTCTCGACCTCGTGCACCGCTATCACAACAAGGCGCTGGCCGACCAGGTCGAGCGCGTCGCCCGTGATCCCGTGCGCAAACTGGGCCCGGAGGACCGCATCATCGGTGCGGCGAAACAGTGCGTCGAGGCGGGCGTGGACCCGCGTTATGTCGCCCTGATTGCCGCCGCCGCCGTGCATTATGAAAGCCCGGGCGACCCGGGGGCCGTTCGCGTGGGCGAACTGTACCGCAGCGGCGGCATTGAGGCCGTGCTGAAAGAGATTAGCCAGATTGACGCCGGCAGTCCCATCGCCGCATGGGCCGCCGACGGCGAGGAACAACTCCGCCGCGAAGGCTGGATAAACTGAGGAACGTGTCATGCAGGAAATCGTGCTGCCCAAGATGGGCAACTCCGTTGAAGAGGCGGAAATCGTAAAATGGTTCAAGAACGAGGGCGACCCCGTCAGGGAGGGTGACCCGCTTTTTTCCATACAGACGGACAAGGCTGAGGTGGAGTGCGAATCCACCGCTTCGGGCGTGCTGCGCAAGATTTTGGTGCCCGCCGGGGTGGAGAAGCCCGTGCTTACGGTCGTCGCGCTGATCGGCGCGGCCGATGAGGCGCTGCCCGACCTGTCGGCCTACGGCGTGAGTGGGGGAGGGGCTGCCGCCCCGGCGCCGGTTGCCGTCCCCGCGCCTGCGGTGGTGGTTGCGGCCCCTGTTGCCGCGCCCGTCGCTGCTGCCGTGGCGGCGGCTTCGGACAGTCCCGTGTCGCCGCGGGCGCGCAAGCTGGCCGCGGAAAAAGGCATTGATGTGGCGCTTGTGCCCGGCACGGGCGTTGGTGGGCGCGTGCTGTCCGAAGACGTGGAGGCCTATGCCGCCACGGTCGGTTCGGTGAAGGCCACGCCGGTGGCCCGGCGCGTTGCCGAGAATGCGGGCGTGGACCTGCGCGGCGTGCAGGGAACGGGCATCGGCGGCAAGGTGACGAAGGACGACGTGCTGGGCGCCGGAAAGGCACCGGCCGCCCCGGCTCAGGGCGAGACGGTCGGTGCGAAGCGCATTCCGCTGACCCCCATGCGCCGCATCATCGCCACGCGCATGTGCGAGAGCAAATTCGCCGCGCCGCACTATTACGTCACCGTCGAGGTGGACATGAGCGGCGCCAAGGCGCTGCGCGCGCGCACCAAGGCGTTCAAGGCGTCGTACAATGACATTGTTCTCTATGCCACGGCCAAAGCGCTGCGGGAGTTCCCGCAGGTCAACGCGCGTTGGTGCGGCGATGCCGTGGAGTTGGTGGAGGACATCAATCTCGGCATGGCCACGGCGCTGCCGAGCGGGCTCATCGTGCCGGTCATCCGCAAGGCGCAGACGCTTTCGCTTGAGGGCCTGTGCGCCGCGACGAAAGAGCTTGCGGCCAAGGCCCAGACCGGAAAGCTGCTGCCGGACGAATACGCCGGAAACACCTTTACCGTGTCCAACCTCGGCGCCTACGGCGTCGATCATTTCACGGCCATCATCAACCAGCCCGACAGCGCCATCATTGCCGTCGGCCAGATGAAGGACCGGGTCGTGGTCATCGACGGCGGTATCCAGATACGGCCCATCATGAAACTCACCATCTCCAGTGACCACCGCGTCATCGACGGGTCCGTGGCCGGCCAGTTCATGGGGCGTCTCAAGGCGATTCTCGAAGAGGCGGCATTCTAAACGCGCCCAACAGCGGAGGTTTATTCCATGCGACAGTATGATGTGGCGGTGATCGGTTCGGGCCCCGGCGGCTATGTGGCGGCGATTCGCGCGGCCCAGCGCGGCGCGAAGGTCGTGGTGGCCGAGCGCAAGAACCTGGGCGGGGTCTGCCTCAACGTGGGCTGCATTCCGACGAAAACGCTCATCCGCAGCGCCGAGCTTTACCGGACCATCCAGCACGCCGCCGAATTCGGCCTGAAGGTGGACGGGGTCTCTTTGGATTTGCCCAAGATTATCGCGCGCAAGGACAAGGTCGTCGGAATCAACACTGGCGGCATTGATGCCCTCTTCAAGGGCAATGGCATTGACGTGGTCCACGGCGAGGCGTCCATACCCGCGTCGGGCCGCATCGTGGTGAACGGCGAGGAAATCGGCGCAACGAACATCATCATCGCCACCGGCGGACGCCCGGCCGTGCTCAAGGGGCTGGAGTTCAACGGGACGACCGTCATCGGCAGCACCGAGGCGCTTGCCATGACCACGCTGCCCGAACGCATCGCGGTCATCGGCGCGGGCGCGCTCGGCGCCGAGTTTGCGTGCATCTGGAACGCCTTCGGCGCCAAGGTCACGCTGATTGAAATGATGCCCAACGTGCTGCCCAAGAGCGACGAGGAACTGACCAAGCGCCTGCCGTCACTGTGGAAGCGGCGCGGTATGGACGTGCGCACGGGGACGAAGGTCGCGAAACTGGAGCACCTGAAGAAGGGGGTCAAACTCACCCTCGAGGGCGACAGCCCCGGCGAAATAGAAGTGGACGTGGTGCTCGTGGGCATCGGCCTGGCGTGCAATTCCGAACTGGTCGCGGCCAATCCCAAACTGGGCATTCAGTTGGGCAAGCGCGGCGGCATCATCGTCAACGAGAAAATGGAAACGGCCGCGCCCGGCATTTATGCCATCGGCGACGTGATAGACCGCACCTGGCTGGCCCACGGCGCGAGCCACGAGGGCATCGTCGCCGCGACGAACGCCACCGGCGGCAACAAGAAGGTGGATTACCGCGTGCTGCCGGCCTGCAATTTCACTTCGCCCGAAGTGGCTTCCGTGGGGCTCACGGAGAAAGAGGCGAAGGACAAGGGCATCAACGTCAAGGTGGGCCGCTTCGCGTTCATGGCCAACGGCCGCGCCCACGCGCTGGGCGAGACCGAGGGCATGGTCAAGATCGTTGGTGACGCCGCGACAGACGAAATCATCGGCGTGCACATCATGGGCGCCGAGGCGGGCGAACTCATCGCCACGGCCGCGCTGGCCATGTCCATGGAGGCGACTGTCGAGGAAATCGTCCACACCATCCACACGCACCCGACGCTGTCCGAGGCCATCTTGGAGGCCGCCGAGGACTACTACGGGATGGGGATACACTCGAAGCCGAAAAAGTAGGGTGCGTGAAGTGCCGTGAAACGGCACGAAACGCACCATCTTGTGTCGGGTGTTACGCACAGGAACATGGCAGGTCGGAGATTATGCCGTCGGTTGGGGGACGGTGCGTTTCAGGCCGTTTCACGGCCTTTCATGCACCCTACCGTGCCGGTTCCGGCTCTTTCGAGGTGTCTGCCGGGGGATTCACTGGATTCCAGCGGGCCGGGAGGCCGTTGGGCAGCATGACCATGAACCCCGTCGCCTTGTGCGGTTCGCCGGGGGGGAAGTCGGTGCTCACAATCTGCGCGCCGCAGGTTAAAGAACGTTCAAGCCGTGCTTTGGCCGCCTGGAGTCCGCGCTTGTCCGGACTGCCCACGGTACAGCGTATCCAATAACCCTTTTGGACGAGACCCGGTGTTTCGGGGTCGTTGGGATTGTCGCGCACCATGGCCGCCGCGTAGGGATGGCCGGGGGCTGAATTCACGAACATGGTCCGTCCCTGCAGCGAGGGGTGTTCCTTCACGTACAGGTCGCGCACCACAGTCCTGTTGTGCAGGATGAAAAAGACCCGGTTTCGGGCCGATTCCAGCGTGGGCCAGCCGCGTTTCACTACGGCCTCCTCCAGGGTGGCCGCGTCGCCGCGAACGTCATCGGGCGTGATGAGTTTGTCCGGGCCATAGACTGAACGCACGTCCGCGTCGAGACGGTCCAGGTCGGCCTCCGTCGGCACGGTGATGCGGGGGTCGATCACGGGCCCTTCTTCTTTCCATTCGACCAGAAACGAAATAGGCACGTGTCCGGGGTGCGCTTCGGACCACGTTTTCACCAGTTGGAGGCAGTCGGTGAAGACGGGGCAGGTGGAGGCGGGGTCGAGGAGCGGCACATGCATCACGCGCCACCCTTCGGGCGTGTTGTGTATGTCCAGTTCAAAACTGCGCAGGCCGTTGTCCAACTGCACGTCCAGCGGCAGATGCTCGTAGTCCCATTCCTCGGCCTCCTTCGTGATGGCCGTAAAGGTGTGCAGATCCGGCCCGCGCTTGTGGTAGCTGTTGTGCGTGCCCAGCACCTGAATCTGGTTCATACGGGGACCGTCGCCGAATTCCAACGGTGCCGCCGGGGCAATGGATGCCAGCATGGCGAGAGCCGCCGTGGTGAGAAGTGCAAGTTTCATGTTGTGTTCCGTTTGCCTTGGTTTCATGTTTGTTGGCTCATTGGACCAGCCAATGTGGGTTTTGGTGTTGGTCAGGGTGGCGGTCTTCGTACCGCAGGCGTCCCGCCTCCCATGAGAAGGCCAAGTCAAATTGTCGGTCGGACGTGGCCGACCGGCGTATCTTGGTCCCTTTTCCAAGGCATGAACCGGGCTCCCATACGCACTTTGTTCAGCCCGTGGGCTGGGTGC
>CAITNO010000152.1 GCA_903893795.1 Candidatus Hydrogenedentota bacterium
TATCTTGCACCCAGCCCACGGGCTGAACAAAGTGCGTATGGGAGCCCGGTTCATGCCTTGGAAAAGGGACCAAGATACGCCGGTCGGCCACGTCCGACCGACAATTTGACTTGGCCTTCTCATGGGAGGCGGGACGCCTGCAGCACGTGCCGTGTGAATAAACTCGTCCCAGATTCTTCCCTATTGCAGTGTTCCCGGTTTCAACCGGAAAAGCAAGGAGTGCTCCATGTTGGCCGCATTGTTGACCACGGCGTTGATTTTGACTGCCCAGCCTGTCCCGCAACCGCGCAATTATGTCCTGGAGAACGCGCTCAAGGTGTGGGATGTGGATGCCACGGACATGAACGGGGACGGTGTGGCAGACATTCTGCTGCTCACTTCGGACGAGCGCAGCGACCCGCTGAAGAAGGAGTTGACGCTTTTCCTGTCCGACGACAAGGGCGGCTATCCCGCCAAACCGTCCGTTGTGCTGCCGCTCGACCCGTCCATGGGCGCGGCCATGCTGGCCGAATGCGACGGCAAGGCGCCCAAGGAACTGGTGGTGCTGGACGCCACGGGTGCGCAGGTATTCCACTTCGAGGGGGGCAAATTCGAGAAGATTGGCGAGCCCCGGTTCTTCTCGCTGCTGCCGAGCCACACCAAGGAGCCGTCTTTCCTCAAGCACAGCACCAAGGACCTGCTGGGCGACGGCCGCGATGTATGGTTCATTCCCACGCCGTCCGGTTATGACCTGCGCCGCATGGACGGCTCGGTGGCGCTGGCTGAATGCGACGTGGTCAGCGAAATGCGCCGCGAGGAGAACACCTACATCGTGCACCGGCTGCCCGCCGTTCACCCCTTCGACCTGCCCGGTGAGAAGACCAAGGGGATCGCCTTTCTCAGCGACGAATTCGCCGATTTTGCCCACGGCCCTGACTGGAAACAGCATGAGCGGTTCCGCATTCCGATTAACCTGGAGGAGAAATGGCAGGGCGAGGCCAAGATGGAGGACTTTAACAACGACGGACTGCCCGACCTGGTGGTGACGCAGACGAAGGGCACCGTCAACATGATGGCTCAAACACAGATTTACCTGGCGAAGGAGCCCTTCAAGTACCCGGAGAAGCCCACCAAGACCTTCTCCAACAAAGGCGGCATATCGAGCCCCATACTGATCGATGTGGACGGCGACAAGAAGAAGGACGTGGTGCTCATCAGCATTCCGCTGGGCGTGACCAATTTCATCAACTTTTTTGTGCGCGGCAAGATCGCCATTCATGCCGACGTGTACCTGTTTAACGGCACGGACTTTGGCGACAAGCCCACCTTTACCACCGGCCTGACCATGGACGCCCCGGAGGGCCGCGAGCGCGTCGCCTACACCTTCGGCGATTTCAGCGGCGATGGAAGGCTCGACGTGGCCTACGGCAAGGAAAGCGACACGCTCGCCATCCGCACGGGCGAGAAGGAAAAGTTTCTCTCCTCCGATTCCTGGGTGGAAATCAAGGTGCCCAGTTTCGGCATGGCCGAGGCTTACGACTTGAACCACAACGCCGGGCAGGACATCATCATGTACCATCCCGGCGGGCCGAATGCGAAGCGGGTGGACGTGATAGTGTTTTGATTGTGGCCGTATGGAAAGGGCCGGGAGGGCATATTGGGTCTTTACTGTGGGCGGCGACCCATCCAATTGTTCCACCGTACCGCAGGAGTCCCGCCTGCGGTACGGGACCGGCATTTGGAAAATGGAAGATGCGAGGGCGAATGTCTCAGACTTCAAGGGCTGGACCGAGGCTGTGTAGCGCAACATGGCCTGTTTCAATGCCGCGACCGGCTTCAGCGCGCACCCCCTTATCGTCCCACGTTCCACGCGCCGAAGGCGCACAAAAAGACAGCCCAGGGCAACGCCCCGGGAAAACGGATTCCAACGAAAAACAAGCACTGAAAGTGCGCAACAAACGCGTTTTGCCTTAACGCAGCGCCAGTTGAAAAGGTCCCCGGTTTCCCTATCCACCCTCATCGACTCTGGTGAGAGAGCTTCCTCTTTCGCAGAAAAAGGACCAACGCGGTCAGACACACCCCGAGCACCAATCCGGCCGGGTCGGCCGCAGGCATGTTGGGTTCGAGGACGCCAATCTGCACAGAGTTGCTGGAACCCCATCCGTCCCCCGTCAGTTCGTAGAAATACGTGCCTGCATCTCTTTCGGTGAAATGGTCCACGTGGTACCTGTCGGACGTGGCGCCGGGAATTGCCGCACCGTTCTTCCACCACTGGTAGCCAACCACGCCGTCAGGCTCCCCTGCCGACAGCGTAAGCGTCAGGTCCTCGCCCAATTTATATCGGGTGCCCGGGCCCGTGTCGACGGTTAACAGGACGGGCGTCAGACACCACACATCATTCAAGAAGGTCCCATTGTCGGCCCCTCCACCGAGTACCCAGGCTTTCCCATCGAAGGTCACGACCGCCTGGGCCGCGCGTGTGCGCCATGGTGCATCCGGCATTTGAGACCATGTTGGGCCATCTTTGGAACGCCACACCTCAGTGCTGGGAATGGTTTGGGGCGGCTCCCCGCTCATGTTGGTGGCATAGGCCCTCTCCATATCCCATACTTGGCTGTCGAAGGTGATGTAGGAGGCCATATACCCGACGCCCTCAGCACTGGCGCCCTGCCAGACAACGCCATCCGCTGAATACCAGGCATCGTGCAGCCATATCGCGCCATAGTCGTAGTCGTAGTCCGCGCCACCCAGTATCCAAAGTTTGTCCTGAAACACCGTTCCAGCGACAAACCGGCCACTCCAGCCTGCACTTGGCGTAACCTGCGTCCAGTTCACTCCGTCTGGGGAATTCCAGACATCGTTCATAAGACCCGGCTCGTATATGTCCTGCCCGCCGAGAAACCACATCTTGCCTTGAAACACCCGCAAAAAAGGGCCGTAACGCGTGCCCCATGGACAATCCGCAACGCGACTCCAGCTCTTTCCATCAGTGGAATTCCAGATGTCGCCCGGCGAATTCCAACTGGCGACGACCCACAGCAGATTATCGAACACTACAACCGCATTCGATCCACTCCACCCCAGCCATGTTGTCCCTTCCGTTTCCAGCGTCCAAGTGCATCCATCGGATGAGGACCATATATCCCTCATCTGGCCGGTCACAGTGTCGCCCTGCCCCCCGACAACCCACATTCGGTTCTTGAAGCTAACCGCGGCATGTCCGGCACGACCCGCCCACGGCGCAGCGGCGGTGACTTGGGTCCAATAATAGCCGCGGTTGGGTGGCTGTGCAACGCTGCTCACGGACAGGAGGCACGCGAAACCAAATACAATCATTTGCATCAAGACGGGCACAATACGGAAAAGGGCTGAGAAATCCGGGTTCCCCCCCATATATTCACCTCTCTTGGGAAAGTGAAATCTCAAACCGGCCCGACGGCCAACCAAACGCAGACCCATGACGCACTCCCTCGGCAGCACTTGTGCCTCCTCCGAAAAACAGAAAACACCCCTCATACGAGAGACCGCTTTAACTTAATATATACAGCGCGGCCTGCCAATTGTCAATATGAATCTTCACGCCCCAATCGCCGGGCAAGCATGGTGCCCATGCACATGAACGACTCCGCATCTCCCAACGGGATTAGGGAGCAAAACCCCGTTGGGGCATCGGCGAAACCCGGTCAATCACCGTTTCCCCCAAATGTTGCCGCTGGCGCAGGGTCAACCTGCCGGGTGCCACCGGCATCCCGCCTGTCCAGTACCGCAGGCGTCCCACCTGCCTTGTGCTTCCCTGCATAGGTGGTGGGGACGGGAACCAAGGCAGGTGGGACGCCTGCGGTACGGACCAGCCTTTGAAAAACAGGGGAGCAGGTGAATCGCGCGAACTCAAAGGCAGGAACGCGGTCATATTGCCCGCAACCGCACGGTTGCAATGCCGTGACCATTGCAATGCCCACAACCTTTTCGTCTCACGCGCCGAAGGCGCACAAAAAGACAGCCCGGGGCAACGCCCCGGGAAACAGAACACCGCAACAAACAAGCGCTGAAAGCGCGCAACAGACGCATTTTCATGAGTCAGTGCCCTTCGGAAGCATCGCCATTTTCGGCAATAAAAAGGGCACGGCCCGGAACAATACTGCCGTTCCGGGCCGCGCAAACAACCATCCTCTTTGGATGAGGTATGGATCAAATGTCGTAGTAGAGGTAGAACTCGTAGGGATGGGGGCGAAGGTTGACGGCTTCGACCTCGTTGACGCGCTTGTAGCGGATCCAGGTCTCGAGGGCGTCTTCGGTGAACACGTCGCCCTTGAGGAGGTAGTCGTGATCCTTTTCGAGGGCAAGCAGCGCCTCGGCAAGGCTGCCCGGAACCTGCGGGATCTTGGCCTTTTCTTCCGCCGGCAGATCGTAGAGATCCTTGTCCATCGGCTCGCCCGGATCAATCTTGTTCTGGATGCCGTCGAGGCCGGCCATCAGCAGGGCCGAGAAGGCCAGGTACGGGTTGCAGGACGGATCGGGAACGCGGAACTCAACGCGCTTGGCCTTCGGGCTGGGCGAGTACATGGGGATGCGGGCGCAGGCGCTGCGGTTGCGGGCCGAGTAGGCGATGTTGACCGGCGCTTCGTAGCCCGGCACCAGGCGCTTGTAGCTGTTCATGGTCGGGTTGGTGATGGCCACCAGCGAGTTGGCGTGCTTGAGCAGGCCGCCGATGAACCACAGGGCTTCCTGGCTCAGGCCGGCGTACTTGTTGCCGGCGAACATCGGGTTGCCGTCCTTCCACAGGGAAAGGTGGCAGTGCATGCCGGAGCCGTTGTCGCTGAAGAGCGGCTTGGGCATGAAGGTCGCGGTCTTGCCGTGCTTGCGGGCCACGTTCTTGATGATGTACTTGAAGAGCGTGAGCTGGTCGGCCATGTTCGTCAGGGGCTGGAAGCGCAGGTCGATTTCGCACTGTCCGGCGGTGGCCACTTCGTGGTGGTGGCACTCAACGGTCAGGCCTGCCTGGATCATGACATCGGACATTTCCTGGCGGATGTTGTGGAGCTGGTCCGACGGCGGCACGGGGAAGTAGCCTTCCTTGTGGCGCAGCTTGTAGCCGAGGTTCGGCTGCTCGTCGCGGCCCGTGTTCCAGGCGGCCTCATCGCTGTCGATGAAGTAGAAGCCGTGGGACGCGCCCTGGGAGTAGCGGATGTTGTCGAAGATGAAGAATTCGGCTTCCGGTCCGACGTACACGGTGTCGGCGATGCCGGTGGAAAGCAGGTAGTTTTCGGCCTTCTGGGCGATATTGCGCGGGTCGCGCGAATAGCGCTCTTTGGTGATCGGGTCAAGGATGTTGCAGTACAGGATCAGCGTGGGGATTTCGGAGAAGGGGTCGAAGGTGGCCGTGCGCGGGTCGGGCATCACGAGCATGTCACTCTCGTTGATCGCCTGCCAGCCGCGGATACTGGAGCCGTCAAAGCCCAGCCCCTCTTCAAACACTTCCTCTTTGATCTGCTCGACCGGGAAGGTGAAGTGCTGCTGAAGTCCCGGGAAGTCCATGAACCGTAGGTCGATGAACTTGATTCCCTTCTCTTTAATCACTGCCAATACTTCTTTTGCGCCGTAATCCTTGTGCATGGATGGCTCCCTTCGTAGTTTGCCACTGTGCCTATTGTTTCACCGTCCGCCGCGCGGACGTGTCGTTCACCTGTTTCAGCGGGGTCGGGGCTGTTACTGCAACACCGCGTCTCCCGTCTCGCTTGTGCGGATGCGGATGGCCTCCTCCACGGGTATGACGAAGATCTTGCCATCACCAATGCGGCCCGTCGAGGCGGACTGGACGATGGCCTTCACCACCGCTTCCAGGCCCTCATCGGTCACCACGATCTCGAGCTTCACCTTGGGGAGAAACTCGACAACGTATTCGGCGCCGCGGTACAGTTCCTTGTGGCCCTTCTGCCGTCCAAAGCCCTTGACCTCGGTTACGGTCAGGCCCTGAACTCCAACCTTGGCCAGCGCCTCCTTCACTTCCTCAAGCTTGAACGGTTTAATAATCGCTTCAACCTTTTTCATCTTGCTCTCTCCACATAATAGGGGCACCCGACAAAATGGCCCGTTTCCCGGACCTTTGCCTTTTCCATGTCCCGCAGGAATCCATTATCCCGCGACAGGAACTGAATCATAGACCAAATTACCAAGAAAGACCACTCGACAAAATCATTACATTCGTCATGCACCGGCATCAAGCAAAATCTTCACTCATACCAGCCCTGTATGGGTGCGTATGCAAGAGTCATGCCATGACAGGTGAAAGCGGCTTTTTCCGGCACCTTGATGCCGTATCGCCTGCGTTCATGAATTCAGGGCTTTGTTCCCATCTTACTCATGGATAACGACTTATAAAATCCTCCCATTCTTCTGCCATCGGGAAGACTATGGAACTCTTTTGCTATTGTGCCGCCCAAAACGCCCGGCGATTTCATACCGTTTGGTGGGATTTGTCTCTAAAACCACCGTTCTGTAGCAGTTCATTCGACCCCAGCCAGTCCCAGGAAATACGGGCGCCTTTCTCCAGCCCCCCCAAGAGCAGGCAAGACAAAGCTTGCCCATTGCCTCCGCCCCTTTCATGGGGACCTCTCAGGCACATCCGGACGCATTTTTATTAACACTTGCAGATTAGTCAACAATTTACTATAATAGTTGCCATGCGTTCGGAGTGAGTGCTGAACCAAAGGACGCGAGACGCTGTCCATGCAAACACGACAAAAACAGGAACGGGTTGTCGAGGCGGTTCGCCGGGGACTGGAAGGCGAGGCGGCGGTGGCTTTTGTGCGCCAAAGCGGCTTTCTGGTCACTCCGCTGGGCTTGGTGCGCCATCTCAGGACTCTGGGAGGCCGCGCCCGCATTCTCGAACTCGTTCATGAAGGCAAAACCAACGTGGAAATCCTCGAAATGCAGTTTCCCACCGAACGCCTGACCCGGCTTCACGTGCCCCCCCAGGAACAGGCGGATTTGTTTGGTTCGGTGGACCTTTCGCACGAGCCCGTCAGGCTTCCCGACCTGCAGCCCGGCGATTTTGACACCACCCGGCTGACACTGCGCGTGCCCAATGACCTTTATCACGCGCTGGGCATTGCCGCAAGGGTTGAGGGGGTAAACCGCAACCAGTTAATCGTTGACATCTTGACCTCGGCGCTGTCGCGCACCCCGAATATGGACCGTTATCCAGACTTGGACGTGCTTGGGGATGATGAGTGAGGCCAAACGCCCCCTCCCTTCCTTGTTCCAAGATGCAAGGTCCGACAAGCAAATCTTGAGAAACGATGGCCAGCTCTGCTAAAGAAGTGCATGTGCCGCCGGGTTACAGGCACCCGTTTCCGATACGCGACAGTGCTGCCGTCCCTTGGCCTTGGACGGAAACAGTAGCAGTCCCCCGGCGCCTTGTTCCGGTCACAATATCGACTATATGTTGTATGTCGGGGACAGGCTGTGCGAAGATATGGACATTGCAATGTGGGAAGATCTTTCTCTTCCCTTGCGTTGTAGACTGGAACCTTTTCCCGCTAGGCGGGATTAAAATATACAAAGCCAAAATACGGCTGTCAGGAAGGCATTATGGCGGAAGAACAGAGCAATATTGCGGTATTTCGCAGCGAAACGTCCCGGTTGCGGGATGCGAGCACCCCGTTGCCCTTCGCTCAGTGGACCGATGAGAACCTGATGCTGGAGCATGGGCGCGGTTCGGAGGCCGCGTTCGAGGAACTGGTCCGCAGGTTTCACCGCTCCGTCTTCAATTACATCTATCGCATGGTGCAGAACCGCCACGTCGGCGAGGAACTGACCCAGGAAGTGTTCATGGCGCTGGTGAAAAACGGCGAGCGCTACACCCCCACCGCCAAGTTCTCCACCTACCTCTACACCATCGCGTCCAATATCGTCTACAAGGAATGGGCCCGGCAGAAGCGCCGCCCGAAGATGTTCAGCCTTTCGTGGTGGAGCAACGACCACGAGGGCGAGGGCGAATCGCCCATAGACACCGTGCGCGACGAGAGCGCCTGCGTGCTCACCGCGTTCAAGCGGGGCGAAATCTCCGAGGCGGTCAACGAGGCGCTGCACAAGATCGCCCCCCACTACCGCGAGGCCTTCGTGTTCAAGCGTTTCCAGGGGCTGTCCTACGAGGAAATAGCCGAGATCACCGACTGCCCGATCGGCACGGTGAAATCGCGCATCGCGCGGGCCGAACAGGCGCTGCGCCCCCACCTCGAAAAATACCGCGAATACGTCTGACACGGGACGGAATGGCATGGGCATGAATATCGAACAGACGGTCCTTCGGCATCCCCCGCGCCAGGAATTGGTGGCGTACGCGGAATCGCTGGTGGACCGTTCCTCGTCGGTGTCGGCCTTCCTCGCCGCCCATGTAAGCGCCTGTCCGCGCTGCACCGCGGAAGTGCGCGCCATCCGCGCCAGCCTTGAGTTCACCGCATCCGCACCGGCACCCGAACCGTCGGGCGACCTGGCGCGGCAGATTCTTGCCGGCGCCCGCGAGGTGCGGCTCAAGACCCCCGAAACCACCAGCCGCAAGGGTCCCACCCTGGCGGGAACCGTCTTTCGCGGCGCCGTCTATGTGACGGCAACCGCAGCCCTGGCGGTGCTCACCTTCGGCATGGCGGTGAACACCGGGGACGGCGGCACAGCGGCACGGCACGCCCTGCAGCCAGCGCCGCAGACGGCGCAGGCCGCCATCATGGTCTCGCCCGAATCGATTCGCCGCAAGACCGGCGCCATCGAGCGGCTTGCCGCCGCGGTCTCCCGCACGGACAGTCCGCCGCGCACGCTGCGCGAGTGGGAACGGCGCCGGGCGGTGGAGGGCGTGAGCCAGGACCTCAGCGCGGCCATGGCCGCGCTGCAGCGCAATCCCGGCTGTGCCCGCGCGGACGAAATGGTCCGCACGCACTTGGACCGGCAGGTGAACGGTTTGCGTGACCTGTTCGTGGAACGCACGCTCTGAGCAGGGGCGGCTCCATGAGACGCCGTGCGACATCCCCCGTCCTCGCCTGCCTCGCCGCGCTAATCACCCTCTCCGCCACCGCGCAGCCGGACTTTCTCCAGCGCATGCGCGCAGGCATAGAGGGCGCGGCACGCGGCATGGACCAGATGGGCCGCAAGGCCGACGAGTTGATTGGCCCCGGCGCGCCCCTGCTGGGCGATGCGCAGGCCTCGCCCTACACCGAACGGCGCAGCTTCTCCGAGCGCTACCCCTCCGGGTCAACGCCGCCCGTGGTGTCCATATCCAATGAGTTTGGCGAAATCCGCGTGGAAATCTGGACCGAGCGGGTGGTGCAGGTAACCGCCGAGATCACCGCGGGCGCCGAGACCGCCGAAACGGCGGCGAAACTGGCGCAGGCGATAGAAATAAAGGTGTCCCCTGCGGAGGACCTCGTCGAAATAAAGACGCTCTATCCGGAGACCCGGCGCGACATGGGCCGCATTTCCCTGGCGGTGCGCTACCGGATCACCATCCCACAGGATGCAAGCCTGGTGGCCGACAACTTCTTTGGCGATGTGGCCGCACACGGCATCGGCGGCTTCATCGGCCTCGACGTGCGCTACGGCGCGGTGGATATCGGCCAGGCCGCCGGCGAGGTGCGGATCCGGTCGCACGGCGAGTTCCCCGTGAAGGCCGTGGGGGTTGGCCAAGGGCGGCATTTTCCAGATGAAGGGCGCGCGGGCGGATATCAGCGACATTCGCGGCGACATCCAGATCAGCAATTTCGGCGGCAGTGTGTCCCTGGCCAAACTCGGACCCGAATACAAGGCCGACATCACCGTCGACAGCGGGCGCGCGGACATTTCCATCGACCCCGGCGCAACCCCCGATGTCAACGCCACCGTGGTCTACGGCAAACTGGACAGCGACCTGGACATGACCCGGTCCGGACAGGGCGACCGGATCCTCGCCCGCCATCCCAATGCCGATGCAAAGCAGCGCATGACCATTAACGCCTCCTTTGGCGATGTGACCATCGACGTGCGCGGCGTGGGCACCCCGCCGACGCCGGGCGGTGCCGGGGGCCAGGTGTTCAACGACACCCGCGAGGCCCGCGCAACAGTGATTGACTCGGACACCGTCCAGATTGACGCGGCGATTCCAGGCAGTGTGCGCGTAGAGGGAATTGACGAAAACGCCGTGCGCGTTACCGCCACGCGCGTCGTCTGGATGCCCACTGCGGCGCAGGCGCCGCAGGCGCTGGAGGCGCTCCAGATGCAGCTCAAGCAGGACGCCGGGAGGACGACGGTCAGCACCGCCGCCGACGGCGATCTGGCCCGTTTCGGATGCACCGGGTACCGGGTGGACCTGCTGGTGCAGGTGCCGCGCACCGTGGCCGTGACGGTCAACGGGACGGACGGCGCCACTTCTGTGACCGCTTTGGGCGGTGCGGTCACGGTGAACCAGGGCAAGGGTGAAATCGCGGCCGAGCATCTCAAAGGCCCGCTCAAAGGAACCAACAAACAGGGTGCCGTGCGCGTGTCCGACTGTGCCGGACCGGTGGAGGCGGCGGCCCACTATGGCGACCTGCGCATCGAGCGCGTGCTTGGAAAGGTCGTTGCACAGAATACCGAGGGGCGCACCATCATCGAATCGCCCGGCGGCGAGGTGTCGGCCCGCAACACCGGCGGCGACGTGCGCCTGCTCTCGCTGGAACCGGTCAAAGGCAACATCGACCTGCACGTGGACAAGGGCCACCTGAGCATCCTCATCGCACCCGAGTCCAGCGCGGCGCTCACCGTCCGCGCGGGACAGGGCCGCGTCCAGAGCAACATTCCCCTCAGCGGGTCCATAGGCGGCGAACGCCAGGAATTCACCGGCCGCCTCGGCGACGGGCAGTACACGGTGCTGCTGGAGGCCGAAGGTGGGGACATCGTGGTGAATTAGGAATTGGGAATTAGGAATTAGGAATGGCAAATACAGCGTGCTCCTGCGATTGACCGAAGCCCTTCCTATGGGTGAAAGTGAGCAAATGGCCACCATCCGATACGAGATTATTCTTTATTGGAGCGATGAAGACAGCGCCTTCATCGCGGAAGTCCCGGAACTGCCGGGATGCATGGCCGATGGGCAGTCCTACCAGGAAGCGCTTGAGAATGTTGAGCTAGTCATACATGAGTGGATTGATACGGCCCGCGAATTGGGACGCCCTATTCCTGAGCCCAAGGGCCGATTGATCTACGCATAAGACTGCCAGCCATTCGCCGCAGTCCGATGAAGCTAATATACCCGGCAAATGATAGGAACTGAACACTGGATTGAGGGATATATCAGGCAGGAGGCTCAACACATGCGGAAGACAGCCCTTGCGATGATGGTAGGTGTGATGGTGTTGCACTGCGGCGTTGCCCACGCCGCAAAAGCTTGGGACGACATGTCCTGGTGGGGCAATACCGGGGCAAAGCCGGAGCCGAAGGCGGACTCCAAAGAACGCACCGGGTGCTGGTGGTTGCCGGTGGAGGCCGCAAAGAACGACAAGGACGGGGAACTGTGGGGCAACCGGGGAGTTATGTTTCATCGGTGGAACAAACCGGTAGCGAAGGAGGAAAAGAGAGCACCACTTGAGCACCGTCCGCGGAAGGATGTTTACCCCATTATTTACAATAGCATTCTTTTTGATTTTGGCAAGGCAATACTGCGTGCAGAAGGCAAAGCGGAGGCGGACAAACTTATCGCGGACCTCAAGCATTACGACCACGACACGTTAATCATCGAGGGCCACGCAAGCTCTGAGGGAGACGAAGCCTACAACATGGCGCTGGGCATGCGGCGGGCCGACGCGGTTAAGAAGTATATGGTAGAGTCGGGCATTGCCCCGGAACGGATCAAGACCGTGTCTTTCGGCGAGTCGAGGCCCGCCGTGACAAATGACGTTGAAGCCAACCGCAAACTGAACCGTCGGGCGGAGTTCAAGATGACCTACTTCAACTGATAAAACATGGGCCGCGCCCATTGAGTGCGAGTCTTTGGCCGCAGGCTACGCCTGTGAATTCATGAGAAACGGGAGTCATCGCATGCGCAACATGATCCTTTTGGCAGTCGTGGGAGTGATGGTACTGAATTGCGGCGTTGCCCACGCGGCAAAGACCTGGGACGACATGTCCTGGTGGGGCAATACCGGGGCAAAGCCGGAGCCAAAGGCGGACTCCAAAGAACGCACCGGGTGCTGGTGGCTGCCCGTGGAGGCGGCGAAGAACGACAAGGACGGGGAACTGTGGGGCAATCGGGGAATCGTGTTTCACGCCTGGAAAAAGCCGGTGGTGGAGAAAAAGGTTGTGCCGCCTCCACCACAAGGGATGCGTGGTCACGGCGATCCGGGGCCGATCATCTTAAACAATGTCCTGTTCGACTTCGGCAAGGCGGTGCTCAAGGCGGAAGGAAAGGCGGAGGCGGACAAACTTGCGGCAAGTCTCAAGAAGTATAACCACGACACCGTGACCATCGAAGGGCATGCGAGTTCCGAAGGGGACGAGGCCTACAACACGGCGCTCGGGCTGCGGCGGGCCGAGGCGGTCAAAAAGTACATGGTAGAATCGGGCATCGCTCCGGAACGGATAAAGACGGTGTCTTTCGGTGAATGGCAGCCTGCCGTGCCGAATGATGTCGAAGCCAACCGAAAACTGAACCGCCGGGCCGAGTTCAAACTGAAGATGGAGAATTGACCGCGCATCGAGAACTGGCAACGACGATTGGGACGTACCAGAAAGGTCTGCTCATGCGAAACGTGTTTCTTGCGGCTATACTGGGTGTGATGGCACTACACTGCGGTATCGCATACGCGGCCAAGACTTGGGACGACATGACTTGGTGGGGCAATACCGGGGCAAAGCCGGAGCCAAAGGCGGACTCCAAAGGCCGCGCAGGTTGTTGGTGGCTGCCCGTGGAGGCAGCGAAGAACGACCAGGACGGAGAACTGTGGGGCAACCGGGGCGTGGTGTTTCATGCGTGGAAGAAACCGGTAAGAGAAACCGAACTTGATACCCTACACAAGCCTATCGAGCGTCCTGGAGGTCCCGAATATGTTTTGATGTTCAACGTTATTCTCTTCGATTTTGGAAAGGCCGTACTCCAAGCAGCGGGAAAAGCGGAAGCGGACAAGGTAATCAGCAGACTCAAGAAATACACTCAGAGCAATGGTTATGGTCGAGAAACCGTTACCATTGAAGGACATGCCAGTTCCGAGGGGGACGAGGCCTACAACATGGCACTGGGTCTTCGGCGCGCCGAGGCGGTCAAGAAATATATGGTCGAGTCGGGCGTTGAACCGAGTCGGATTACAACGAAATCTTTTGGGGAGACGAGACCCGGTGTTTCGAACGACACGCCAGCCAACCGCAAACTGAACCGCAGGGTGGAATTCAGATACATTCAACGGTTTCCTTAATTGGAATGAGCATCGGACGAAGAAGCAAACGCCCTGATGTCGTGGTGAACTGAGCCGGATACGCCGCGGTAATAGGTTCAAAGTTGCGGCCTTGGTGACCGGGTCGTCCGGTTTCTCTGACACCGGACTCGCTGGGTGAACTGGAGGATGACTCACGCCAACAACCCATTCCCGAAGAAAGTCCCACATTCCAACTCCGGAAAACGCCGCGATTGGGATATGGGTGAACTTCCGGGTCCAGTCCGGGGCTGGAAGTCCCGGACTACTCAAGACGGCGCTCCAGCGGATTCGGCCTGGGGGAGAGGAATGAGGATGGGCATATGTGTATCGGAAAAGGGGGAAGGCGTCTGACCAAGAATGGTATTATACGCGGGTGGCGACAGCGGCATTCGTCCGCTTTTGCCCGCCGAATCAATGCCCTCTTACCGGGAGACGACAAGCATGGTCAGCGGCAACGGCACCCCGTTGGAAGTGTTTACATCGGTCTGCGACGATTTCTACGCGACGGCCCGCGCCGTTGCTGCGTCTGGCAGGAAAGTGGCGGGGTATTTCTGCTCCTACGCGCCGCAGGAACTGCTCCACGCCGCGGGCTATTTTCCCGTGCGCGCGCTGGGGCGTCCCGGCGGCACGCCGCGGGCCGACCAACTGTTGCAGGCCTATGCGTGCAGCCTGGCGCGCAGCAGCTTTGACGCGGCGCTGTCGGGCGAGTTCGACTTCATGGACCTGGTTGTCTTCTCCCACACCTGCGACACCATGCAGAACCTGGCGGACCTGTGGCGGAGCAGCCGACCCAACCAGCGCGTAATCATCGTTTCGGCGCCCTCCGTCACCGCAGGCGCCGCAGCGCATGCCTATTACCGCAAGGTGCTGGGCGATGTGCGTGAGCAGATTGAGGCACTGTCGGGTCCCATTTCGGACGATGCCATCCGCGCGAGCATTGAACTGTATGCGCGCCACCGCGACCTGATCCAGCGGCTCTACACCCTGCGCCGGGAACATTCGGAGCGGCTCAGCGGGCAGGACCTGCTGGCCGTCGTGACTTCGTCGGTGATGATGCCCAAGGAGGACCAT
Source organism: Candidatus Hydrogenedentota bacterium (assembly GCA_903893795.1). Taxonomy (GTDB): domain Bacteria; phylum Hydrogenedentota; class Hydrogenedentia; order Hydrogenedentales; family CAITNO01; genus CAITNO01. Next base: position 14,460 of record CAITNO010000152.1, read on the forward strand.
CTGGCCCTGCTGGAGCCCTTTGTGGTGGAACTGGAAGCAGCCGCAGACCCGGCGCCAAAGCGCCTGCCCCGCGTGTTCGTCGCGGGCAGCGTCTGCCAGAACATGGGATTCATCACGGCGCTGGAGGAGGCGGGCTGCATGGTCGTGGACGACGACCTGTGCATGGGTTCACGCTCCTTCTCGTTACCCGACGCCCCTGCGGGCGATCCGGTGGATGCGCTGGTTGAAATGTACCTCGGGCGTCGGCCCTGCCCGGCCTTCCATACCGCCGGATTCGACCCGGGCGCCTTTCTGGTCGAACGGGCACGCGCGGCCCGAGCAGCCGGGGTGGTTTTCCTGCTCACCAAATTCTGCGACCCCTGGTTCTTCGACTATCCACACGTCAACAAAACGCTCGAGGCGGCCGGCATTCCGGGCCTGCTCGTGGAAGTGGAGCAAAACCTGCCCGTGCCGGAACAGTTCCGCACGCGCGCCGAGGCCTTTGTGGAAATGCTGAAAGCGAAGGCGGACTGATGGGCGGACCCTATTTTGCGGGCGTGGATGTGGGCTCGGCCACGGCCAAGGCCGTGCTGGTGGACGCGGCCGGAAAGCTCTGCGTCCATGTGGTGGTGCCCAGCGGCGGCAACCTGACCCTTGCGGCGGACAAAGTGCTGGCCGCGGCGCTGGCGCAGGCGGACGCCGTGACGGGCGACATTGCGGCGCTCATCGCCACGGGCTACGGCCGCGAAAGCGTGGCCGGCAGAACCCGCTCGGTCACCGAAATCACCTGCCATGCCAAGGGTGCGCACGCGCTCTATCCCGACGCGCGTTCGGTCATTGACATCGGCGGGCAGGATTCAAAAGCCATATCCCTCGACCCCACCGGCATGATCCGCAAGTTTGAGATGAACGACAAATGCGCCGCGGGCACCGGGCGCTTCCTGGAGGTGATGGCGCGCACGCTCGAGGTGCCGCTGGATGAGGTGGGGCCGCGGGCGCTCACGGCGGACCGGCCCGCCAAGATCTCCTCGACTTGCACGGTCTTTGCCGAAAGCGAGGTCATTTCGCTGCTGGCCCAGGGGGAGACCGTGGAGCGCATCCTGGCCGGGCTTTGCCTGGCCATATCGCAGCGCGTCAACTCGCTGGCCACCCGGACGGGCATGGCCCCGCGCGTGATTATGACGGGCGGCGTGGCGAAGAACACCGGGGTAGTTCGGGCCATTGAAAAGGCCATTGGATTTCCCCTGACCGTGCCCGAAGAACCGCAAATCATGGGTGCCCTCGGCGCCGCGCTGCTGGCGCGTGCCGATGCGGCCAAATAGCATTACCAAGCGGCAGCGCCGCAACCAGGAATCACAGTCATGGCGAACCGAATCGGAATCAAGGTGCAGAACAAGGTCAAGGAGGTCGTGTTCATGAGTTTGCTGCGCGGCACCCTGGCCAAGCGCAAACTGGACCAGAAAATCGCCAAACTGGCAGGCGGCAAGAAGAAATCGAACGGTGTCAAGCGCATCCCCATCAAGACGGCGGACAAGATGAAGCTGCTGATGGGGCGGTATTATATAAAGGCCAAAATCGCGGAAAAGGACCCGGACCAGAAGATCGCCTGGATTACCAGCGGCGGCCCGGTGGAAATCCTGCACGCCGCGGGCGTGACGCCCATCTACCCCGAAAACCACGCCGCCATGATCGGCACAACGCGCATGGCCGATTCCCTATGCTCCGTGGCGGAAGATCAGGGCTACTCGCGCGACCTGTGCTCCTATGCGCGCAGCGACTTTGGCAGCATTCTCAGCAAGAAAAGTCCCATTGGCGGCTCGCCGCGCCCCGACTTTCTCGTCTGCTGCAACAACATTTGCGGCACCGTGACCAAGTGGTACCAGGAACTGCAGCGCATCTTCGACGTCCCGCTGATCATGATCGACGCGCCCTACCAGTACGGCGACGACCGGCCCGAAGCCATTGACTATGTCAAGGCCCAACTGCAGGAAATGATGGACAAGGTGGGCCAGATCACCGGCAAGCCGATCCAGTGGAGCAGGTTCGAGGAGACCGTGTACCGCTCCAAAGAGGCGCTGCAACTGTGGCGGAACGTGCAGGACATGCTGGCGCACCGCCCCGCGCCGATGAACTCCTTCGACACCTTCATCCACCTTGCGCCGATCGTCACGCTGCGCGGCACGCCCGAGTGCATCGAGTATTACAAAACGCTCCAAGCGGAAATGCAGGGCCGCATCCGCAATGGCATCGCCTCGGTGGAGGGTGAAAAGTACCGGCTCGGCTGGGACAATCTCGCCATCTGGTACAAAATTCAGTTTCTCGCCAAGAAATTCGGCGAGTACAAGGCCGCGCTCGTGGTGTCCACCTACGCCAAGAGCTTCTGCTACGAGGCCCCGTACCAGGATGAAAAAGACATCCTGCGCACCATGGCCGCCAACTACATCGCCGGATACATCAACCACGGGCTGGACTACCGCGAACGCGAACTGCTCGAAATGGCGGAGAAGTTCCACCTGGACGGCTTCGTGATGCACTCCAACCGCAGTTGCCGCGCCTATTCCTTCGGCCAGTATGAACTTGCCCGCCGCATGGAGGAGAAATACGGCCTGCCGACGATCATGATCGAGGCCGACCAGAGCGACACCCGCTCCTGGTCGGATGAACAGATCGGCACGCGCATTGACGCCTTCATGGAATCACTCATCGCGCGGAAGAACGCCGCCGCGAAATAGCACGCTTGTAGGGTGTGTGAAGTGGCGCAAAGCGCCACGGAACGCACCATGCCTGGTCCGCACCAATAAGCGTAAACACGGAGATATACCTGTGAGCAAGAAGAAGATCGTCCTCACGGCAATGGCCGCAGTCACTGTCGTCCTCATCGCCGGGTGCATCACCCACACCGCGGCGGACAGCAAGAAACCGGCCCCCATCGCGGAGGGCAAGGCAACGGCCGCCCCGACCGGCGAAGGCTGGGTTAACCTGCTCGACGACCAGCATGCGGCCGCATGGAAAAACGTGACCGACAAAGAGAACCTCTTCGAACTTAAGGACGGCGTCCTGCACATCTTCGGCTGCAAAAAATCCAGCCTGCGCTACGCCGGATACACCGCCGAGGAATTTGGTGATTTCGACCTGCACGTCGAGTTCAAGGTGGCCAAGGGCGCCAACAGCGGCGTTTTCCTCCGCGCCCAGCCCGAAGGTGCCGCCTACCGCGGCTTTGAAGTTCAGGTGCAGGACGATTTCGGCAATCCGCCCGACAAGAACACCTGCGGCGCAATCTACGACGTGGTGAGCCCCATGTTCAACACCTGCCGTCCCGCAGGCGAATGGAACTCCTTCGACATCTCCGTCCAGGGCGGCAAGGTCATCGTCATCATGAACGGCTGGAAGGTCATCGACACCGACTTCGCGCTCATGACCAAGCCCATCGGCAAGTTCAAGGTCCCCTATGCAGGCATGCCCGCCAAAGGCAAAATCACCCTGCAGGACCACCACGGTGAGGCCTGGTTCCGCAACATCGTCATCAAGAAGAAGTAGCCCTTTCCCAGACGGCTGGGAAAACACTGGGAGCGCCGGCATCCCTGCCGGCTGTGTTCGCGCGTAAAGAAAGCCGGCAAGGATGCCGGCGCTCCCAGTAAGGCCAAGAATATCCATTTCATTGTCGCGTGTTGTATCATCTGCGCTCCGCGCGACATGAAATGCGCGGCTAATTTGTTGTCTGGTTGGACAAAGGAGAAATAGAGACCATGAAATCAGCAATTTTCCGAACTCCTATGATCATTCTGTGCGCCGCACTGGCGTTTTTCGCGCTTTCCGCGTCTGCGGCGGACTGGTCGCAGTTCATGGGACCCAACCGCGACGGCGTCTCGCCGGAAACCGGTTTGGCGCGCACCTGGCCCGACGGCGGACCCAAAGTGGTGTGGACCCTGCCGCTCGGGCAGGGCTACGCCTCCCCGTCGGTGCGCGACGGCGAGATTTATGTGCTCGACCGGGTGGACCAGAAGCAGGACGTGCTGCGCTGCCTGGGCCTGAACGACGGCAAGGAACTGTGGAACTTTGCCTATGACGCGCCGGGCGAGGTGAGCCATGACGGTTCGCGCACGGCCCCGACCATTGACGAGAAGAGCGTGTACACCGTGGGCGCCCTCGGCCATTTCTACTGCGTTGACCGCAAGACGCACAAAGCACTGTGGAACAAGAACCTGGTGGCCGATTTCGGCGGCCAGGAACCGGGTTGGGGCGTGGTGCAGGCACCGTCGCTCTACAAGGACCTGGTGATTGTCTCCGCGATGGCCAAGGAAGGCTGCATTGTCGTGGCCTACAAGAAAGACAGCGGCGACATCGCGTGGAAGTCCGAAGTGCTGGGCCTGCTGGGCTATTCGACGCCGGTGGTCACCCGGGTGGCCGGCGCGGACCAGGTGGTCATGATCGGCGCGTGCAAAAAGGGCGGCGGCAGTCCCGGCAAAGTGGCGGGGTTGAACCCGGACACGGGCGCGACGCTGTGGACCTATGACGGCTTCCAGTGCCCCATCCCCATCCCCTACCCCACCACGCTGCCCGATGACCGTCTCTTCATCACCGGCGGCTACGGCGCGGGCTCCTGCATGATCCAGGTGAAACAGCAGGAAGGCAAGTACACCGTCAAGGAAATCTTCAAGACGGCCGAATGCGGCAGCCAGATTCAGCAGCCGCTCTTCTACAAGGACCACCTCTACATCAACAGCAACTCAAACGAGCGCGAAGACGGCCTGATGTGCATGGCGCTCGACGGGCAGATCGCCTGGAAAACGAAAGACTCCTGGTTCACCGCCACCTTCGAGCGTGGCCCGCTCCTGCTGGCCGACGGGATGATTTACAACCTCGACGGGAAAAAGGGCATCCTTTACCTGGTAGATCCCTCGCCCGAGGCGTTCAAGAAAATCGCCGAGGTGAAACTGCTCGGCGGCAAGGAAATCTGGTCGCCCATGGCCCTCTCGCAGGGCAAGCTTTTGGTCCGCAGCCAGTCGGAAATGAAGTGCCTGGATGTCAAGACGCCCTGACGGTGTCTTGAATTTGAGATCTCAGGCCTGAGATTTCAGCTGTCCATTATCAACTGTCAACTGCCAACTGCCCTCCGCAGTTTGGACGGCACTTGCCGTTGCTGGTAGACTAACCCCATACGGAACCTTACCTTCGCGGTGGCAGGCAGGCAGTCGGCACATGACGGGCCGGGACGACGTGTGAAACATCCTATAGCGCGGACGTTGCGTCTCGAGGCGGACACTGGTCTATGGCAAAACGCAGCAAGTTTCAACTGGGTCAAGCGGTGACAATGGCAGTAGCCCTGTTCCGCATTCACGTGTTGCGCAGCCGCTCCCCCCTATTTGTTTCCTGGAACATCACCTTCCGCTGCAATCTTCACTGTCAGTATTGCAACGCGCACAGCGCCCGCCACGACGAGTGGGACGTGCCGCGCATTCTGGCAGGGCTGGACACGCTGTGGGGCTTGGGAGTCCGCTGGATTACCTTCGGCGGGGGCGAACCCTTTATGAAGGACGGCTTGGGCAAGATCCTCTCTCATGCGAAGGGACTGGGCTTTAATGTTTTTCTGAGCACAAACGGCTGGCTGGCATCGCAGCATCGGGCCGATCTTGTGTCCGTCGATCACGTCAATATCAGCCTGGACGGCCCGAGGGAGGTGCATGACCTCGTGCGGGGCAAGGGCGCTTTCGACAAGGCCCTGGAAGGCGTGGACGTGTGCCGGGAGGAGGGAGTCCCGGTGTCGCTGTTGTGCGTGCTGTCGAAATACAATCTGGAGCACGTGGACGAAGTGCTCCGCATTGCCTCGGAACGCGGATTGACGGTAATGTTTCAGCCCGCGACCCGCTGGCTGAATTCCTCCGAGGAATCGAACGAGATTTGCCCGCCCGTGGAGGAGTACCGGGCCACGGTGGCGCGGCTGATGGAACTCAAGCGAAACGGCGCGCCGATTCGCAATTCACTGGGGGGGCTGGAGCACATTGCGCATTGGCCCGACCCGACGCCGATATGGTGCGTGGCCGGACGGCTCATATCCGTGCTGGAACCCGACGGCTACGTGCTGACCTGCCATCAGGCGCAGGTGGGCACTTTCCTCCGGGCAAAATGCGAGGATGCGCCGCTGGCGGACCGTTTCCAAAAGGCGCCGATTCCGGCGGGATGCGTTCAGTGCTGGTGCTCACCGCTGGTGGAGCTGGCCCTGCTGTTTTCACTGCGTCCGAGTTCCATCATAAACGCCTTTCGGACGCTGCTCTCATGACAAGAAAGCCGCCTCAGGAAACCGAATATGTGGGTGAAAAGCTGACAACCAGAGAAGTATCGTGATAGTACTCGGAATTAATGAAGACCTGTTTGATTCGGGAGTGGCACTGTGCGACGGACCAAAGGTGCTGTTCGCCTCGAATGAGGAGCGCTACACACGGGCCAAGAACGAGGGCGGCTTTCCCTTCCAGGCACTCGCTTCGCTCTTTGCCACCACGGGGATACGACTGAGCGATATTGACCGGGTGTGTCTGGCGGGATTCATGACCCCGCCCCTTCCGGTACGCATGGTGCCAGCCTTTCACAACTGGCTGTTCAATGCGCGCCGGAGCCACAAAGAGTCCTTTCTTCGCGGACTGCTGGACGATGTGACCTTTTACACGCCAATTTCGCACACCTCGGACCGGTCGTTGATGCGCTCGGCGATCAAACCCTTTCTGGGACCTGTATCGCGCAGGATGTTTCCCAAAGAACTGCGGGGCAAGCCCTTCCGCTTCGTCGACCACCACTACGCGCACGCCGCAAGCGCCTGGCATTTGTCGGGCTTTGAAGAGGCGCTGTGCATCACCTCGGACGGCATGGGCGACGGACTGTCGCTGACGGTGAGCACCTGCGGTCCCCTGTCCAAAGTGAAGCGTGCGGAACGGAGTTCCCGCTATCCCGAAGACGGGGGTGTGACACCTTGGGGGGGGATGGAGCGGCTGTGGACGGCGTCCTCGCGGGATTCCTTCGGGCTGTTCTTCCAGGTGCTGACCGAAGCCCTCGGCTTTCTTTCATGCCGGGATGAGGGAAAGCTGACGGGCCTCGCAGCGAACGGGGACCATACCCGGGTGACAGAGCCGGACCCCTTCCGCATGGTGGACGGGCGCCTGGTGTATGACGGACCGGCCTTTGGCCAGCGCGGGATTCAGTGGGCGCGCAAACACTATGCGGGCCGCTTTTCGCGGGAAGATTTGTCTGCATGGGGACAGTACCTGCTGGAAAAGCACACCGTGGAGATTGCCAGGTATTGGCTTCAGAAGACGGGGTTGAAGCGGTTGGTACTGTCGGGGGGCGTGTTCGCCAACGTAAAGTTGAATCAGCGGCTCCATGAACTGGAGGAGGTGGAGGCGCTGTTTGTGTGCCCCAATATGGGCGACGGCGGACTGGGCCATGGCGCCATCTGCGCGGAACATTTGACCCCGCCGGAAAAACTGAAGAACGTGTTCTGGGGCGAGTCGTACAGCGACGCCCAGATAGAGCTGGTGCTGAAACGCGCGGGCGTGGACTACGATGCCTGTCCCAGCGAAGGGGAAAAGGTCGGGCAACTGCTGGCGGAGGGGAAAATCGTGGGCCGCTTCCAAGGGCGGATGGAGTGGGGGCCCCGAGCCTTGGGCAACCGGTCCATCCTGGTCCGCACAACGGACCGCCAGGTCGTGGACCGCCTGAACGGACTGCTGAAACGCAGCGATTTCATGCCCTTCGCCCCGGCCATGCTGGACGAGGACGTGGACGAATACATGAAAAACTGGGGGGCGGGCCGCCTTGCCGCGCAGTTTATGACGGTCTGCTTCGACTGCACCGAGCGGATGCACCGGGACCACCCGGCGGTGGTCCACACCGACGGCACGGCGCGCGGGCAGTTGGTGGAGGCGGAGAGCAATCCAAGCTTCCACCGCATCCTGACCGAATTCAAGCGCCGTTGCGGCAACAGCGTGGTGCTCAACACCAGTTTCAACATCCACGAAGAGCCCATTGTTCGCACGCCGGAAGAGGGTGTCGCGGCATTCGTAAACGCTGGGCTGGACTATCTGTCCATCGGCGGTTTTTTGGCGAGGGGCAAGGGTTAAGGGTGCCGAAAGTTGACTGGGGGGGCGGGTATCTTTACGATCTAGACGTATTCCTTGCCGGTGCCGAAAACCGGGCTTCTGCAAGCCCCGGTTTTATAGTGTCTTCGACGTGCCGGTCGGCGACTGTTTTCATAATGCTCCCCTGGACAATATCGCAGTAAAGCATCAAATGACGTCCAATACCCGAAAATCCCTTCCGGCGTTGATCGCCCTTGCGTTCGCCGCCGTTGTTGCCGGTTGCGCCCTGTGGACTTGGTTTGTCCATGACGCGGAACCGGGGATGCAGACGCGCCTGCCCGGCGCGGACGGCACGCCTGCCGGGGAGAAGGGCAAGAGCAAGAAAGTCGATCTCAAGGGCCGTTTCGAGCAGTTTGACGGGGTCGCGGCCAGTCTGCCCGGCGCTTGGACGCGCTTTCGCGGCGCCGATTTCGACAACATCCGCAAGGACGGACCGCCCCTGGAGGAGGCATGGCCCAAAGAGGGTCCGCCCGTGCTGTGGAAAGTGGAGTTGGGTGAGGGTCATGCCGGTCCCGCCGTGCTTGCGGGTCGGGTCTATCTGATTGACTACGACGAACAGTCCAAGTCGGACGCCATACGCTGCTTTTCGCTCGCGGACGGGAAGGAAATCTGGCGCCATTCCTACACAAACACCGTGAAACGAAACCACGGCATGTCGCGCACCGTGCCCGCTGTGACGGACAAGTGCCTGGTGACCATCGGCCCGCGGTGCCACGTGGTCTGCCTGGACCCCGCGTCCGGCGCCTTCCGCTGGGGCATCGACCTGCAGCGTGACTACGGCACCAAGGAACCCCTGTGGTACACCGGCCAGTGCCCGCTTATTGAGGACGGCAGGGTCGTTCTGGCCCCCTGCGGCACCGATGTGCTCATGATGGCCGTGGACGCCGAAACGGGCGCGCCCCTCTGGAAAACGCCCAACGCGCGCAAGTGGAACATGTCGCACGGCTCCATCATGCCCATGACCATCGCGGGCAAAAAGATGTACGTCTACTGCGCCGTGGGCGGCGTTGCCGGGGTGTCGGCCGAAGCCGCCGATGCGGGCGCACTGCTGTGGGAAGTGCCCTGGAACGCCAAGGTAGTGGCCCCCTCCCCCGTGCTGCTCAACGACGGCAAGATCCTGCTGTGCGCCGGATACGGCGAGGGCAGCGTGATGGTCCAGGTCCACGGCGACAACGGCGCATTCAAGGCCGAAACGCTGTACAAGCGCGGACCGAAGGACGGCATCACCTCGGAGCAGCAGACACCCATGGTGTCGGACGGACTGCTTTACGGGGTCATGCCCAAGGACTCAGGCGCGCTGCGCTCGCAGTTTGTGTGCTACAACTTCAACGGCGACCTGGTCTGGTCCAGCGGCCAGTCCAACCGTTTCGGCCTGGGCCCCTATCTGCTGGCCGACGGCAAGTTTTTCGTGCTGAACGACGAGGGCGAGTTGACCATGGTCAAGGCCAGCCGCGACGGGTATAAGCCGCTGGCGACGGCCCAAATCCTGCACGGGCAGGATTCATGGGGACCCATGGCCATTGCGGGCGACCGGCTGCTGCTGCGCGATTCGACGCAAATGGTCTGCATTTCGCTGGCGGCGGGGAAATAAACCATGCAACAGGAACCGACAAAGAACGCACCCAAACACCTGCCGGCGTGGCTGTGGGCCGTGCTCACCGTTGCCGTGGTGGCGCTGGTCGTCGTCATCGCCGCCACAGACCGCGGCAACGAACCGGGTCCGGCCTACAAGCTCGACCTCAAGCCCTTCACGAAGGTGGACGACAAGGATGTGGCTTTCCGCCAGACCGCGCGCTTCCCGCTGAATCTGGAGGAACCGTCCGCGCTGGCCGTCGCCGGAGACGGGACTATCTGCGTCGCGGGAAAAGGTGCGGTGCTGCTGCTGGACGGCGAGGGCCGTGAGACGGCGCGCCATGCCGTGCAGGGCACCCCCGATGCGATGGCGGTGGCTCCGGACGGGAAACTGCTGCTGGGCATGCGCAACCACGTGCGGGTGCTGGACGCCGCGGGCGCAACGCTGGTGGACTGGAAGGAACTCGGCGACCGCGCCTATATCACCTCCATCGCCGCCAACGACAAGGATGTGTTCGTGGCCGATGCGGGGAACCGGGTCGTGCTGCACTATGATTACGGCGGCAACGTGCTGAACGAGATGGGCCAGCGCGACCCAAAACACGAGTTTGACGGATTCGTGGTGCCCAGCCCCTATTTCGACGCGGCCTTTGATGCGTCGGGCCTGCTGTGGATTGTCAATCCCGGCCGGCACGGTTTGGAGAACCACCGCCCCACCGGCGAGTTGGTCAGTTCCTGGTACAGGCCGGGCATGGACCTGAACGGTTTCTGCGGCTGCTGCAACCCGACGCACATCGCGTTTCGCAACGACGGCTCGGTGGTCACCGCCGAAAAAGGCATCAACCGCGTCAAGGTTTACGCGCCGGACAACACGCTGATCGGCGTGGTCGCCAGGCCGGATGACCTGCCGGCAACCAGCGACGAAAACGACAGCCACTCGCCAGTGAAAGACCTGGCCGTGGACAAGAAGGATCGCATCCTGATTTTGGTCGGGTCCATGAAGGCGATTCTGGTGTATGAACCGAAAGAAACAGGGACTGACACAAGCGTAGCGACTGCCACAGGCAGGCGCGAAGACGTGTCTGTCCCTGCTTTTTCAGGAGACCGGAAACCATGAGCAAAGAAAAAACGGGGACTGACACAAGCGCAACGGACGCCGCAGGCGGGAGCGGAGACGTGTCTGTACCCGCTTTTTCCCGCCGCGATTTCATGCGGGCGGCGGCGGCCGTCGCCGCGGGCGGCGGCGCATGGATGGTGTCGCACCCGTCCGAGCAGGTATTTGGCTGGCAGTTGGACCCGCGCAAATGCCAGCAGTGCGGCCGCTGCGCGACAGCATGCGTGCTCACCCCGTCGGCCGTGAAATGCGTGCATGCCTACGAAATGTGCGGCTTCTGCGACCTCTGTGGAGGCTATCTGCAGCCGGGTGCAAAGGCGCAGGACAGTGGCGCGGAAAACGAGCTTTGCCCCGTAGCTGCCCTCAAGCGCAAGTACGTTGAGGCGCCGTTCTACCTGTACACCATCATCGAGGACCTGTGCATCGGCTGCGGCAAATGCGTCAAGGGCTGCAACGCCTTTGGCAACGGCTCGCTGCAGCTTCAGGTGAAACAGGAGATTTGCGTCCACTGCAACGACTGCGCCATCGCCCGCAACTGCCCCGCCCAAGCCTACCAGCGCGTGCCCGTCGCCAAGTCCTATATGCTCAAAACGCTAGAGGGCGGGGGCGCACCGAAAGCATGAGACGCCTCCCCTGCATTTTTGCCCTGTTGCTCCTCCTAGCCGTGGCCGGACAGGCAACGGCGGCATTCCGATTTCCCATACCGGAATTCGAGTCGGGATACCAGCACCCCACGCCCGTCACGCCCGCACCCCGGCTGATTCCCCCGGCGGTGGACATTGCCGCGCTCGCCGGGGCGCTTTCGATCACGGCGTGGCTCGTGCTGAAGCGCCGTTCCCGCCGTGAAGTGCTCCTCATGGCCGTCGCGTCGGTGCTCTACTTTGGTTTCTACCGCAAGGGCTGCATCTGTCCCGTGGGCTCGGTGCAGAATGTCGCCAACGCGGTCGTGGGCAACGGCATGGGCGTGCCCTTTGTGGTGGCGGTCTACTTCTTCCTGCCGCTGCTCTTCGCCATCTATTTCGGCCGCGTGTTCTGCGCGGGCGTCTGCCCGCTGGGCGCGGCGCAGGAAATCTTGGCGCTGTTCCCGGTGCAGATCTCGCGCCCGCTGGAGCATGTGCTCGGTCTCTTCGCCTATGCCTACCTAGGCTTCGCCGTGCTCGCCATCTATACCGGCGCGGGCTTCCTCGTCTGCCAGTACGACCCCTTCGTGGGTTTCTTCCGGCTCGGCGGCACCTTCAACATGTTCCTGGCCGGAGGCATTCTGCTACTCATCGGCATCTTCGTCGCCCGGCCCTACTGCCGCTTCCTCTGCCCCTACGGCGTGCTGCTGCGCTGGGCCTCCATCTTCTCCAAGTGGCACGTGACGATTACCCCCGCCGAATGCATCCAATGCCGCCTGTGCGAGAATTCATGCCCCTACAACGCCATCGTCGTGCCGACGCCGGAAAACGCGCCGGACGACCGCCGCGCCGGGGCGCGCCGCCTGGGCCTGCTGTTGCTGGCCACCCCGCTCATAGTCATCTTTGCGGGATGGACCGGCCTGGCGTCGCACCAGTTCATCGCGCGCATCCACCCGACCATCCGCCTGGCGGAGCGGGTGGCCGCCGAAGAGCAGGGCGTCTACGCGGAACGCTCTGTCGAGAGCGAAGCCTTTCGCGCGGGCAGCAAGACGCCCGCCGACCTGTACGCCCAGGCCGAAGCCCTGAGAATTCGCTTCAAGACCGCCTCCGCGTGTTTTGGCGCCTTCATGGGCGTGGCCTTTTGCGGAAGAATGATTCGTCTGTCCGTGATTCGCAGGAACAGGGACTACGTGGCCGACCAGGGTGCATGCCTGAGCTGTGCCCGGTGCTTCGCGTATTGTCCCGTTGGAAAAGAAGATGCCGCTTTCTGACAAGAACAAACCCAGATTCGCCGCCAATGAAACGCTGTGGCGCACCGCCATGACCGTGGCCGTCGTCGCGGGACTTTTCGCGCTGGTGGTGTCCACGCTGCTCATCGCCAACTATCTTCAGATGCGGGCCGTCAACCCGCTCGACAACCCGGAAATCGTCAAGCTGCGTTTGCAGTTGGCCCAGTCGCAGGAGCCAAACCCCACGCTGTCCGAACAGATTCGCGTGCTGGACCTGCTCGCGCGCAAGGCCTTCTTCACCAGCCAGAAGCAGCTCCAAGCGGGGGCCTACCTGTTGCTGGGCGGCGTGGTGGTGCTGGCGCTGGCGCTGTACCTTGCGGGACAAAGCAGACCCCGTCTGCCCCTGCCCAATCCGGATGTCCCCGCACCGGGCTATTGGACCGTGCGCGCCCGCGCCCGCGAACTGATCGCGCTGGCCGGATTCGTGTGGGTTATCGGCGCGCTGCTCGCCGCCCATTTCACCCGGCTCGATGTGCCGGTCCCGGCCGCGACCGCCTCACTGGGAGCGCCCGTCATTCCCGCGAAGGCGGGAACATCCCTGCCGGCTTCCGAAGAACAGCAGAAAACGCAGCCTGCCGCCGCGCCTACTGTGACGTGGCCCGACTGGGCCACCGTGAAAAAGAACTGGCCCTCCTTCCGCGGGCCCGGTTCCTACGGCGTGGCGCAGTTCACCACCGCCCCGGTGGAATGGGATGTAGAAAGCGGCAAGAACATCAAGTGGAAAACCGATGTGCCGCTGCCCGCGCCCAATTCGCCCGTGGTGTGGGACAACCGGGTCTTCCTCAGCGGCGCGACGGCCGACAAGCGCGAAATCTACTGTTTCGACAGCGACAGCGGGCAACTGCTCTGGGCCTATACACTGGGCAAACTGGAGGGCACCCCCGATGCCCCGCCCAAGGTCAGCGATGAGACTAGCTTTGCCGCGCCCACCATGGCCGTGCAGGGGGATCGCGCCTGCGCCATTTTCGCGAACGGCGACCTGGCCTGTGTCGATTTCAGCGGCAAACTGCTCTGGGGCAAGAATCTCGGCGCGCCCGACAACCACTACGGCCATGCCTCCTCGCTGATTGCCTTTCAGAATCTCCTGCTGGTCCAGTTTGACCAGAAAGCGAACGGACGGCTGGTCGCGCTGGACCTGTCGGATGGCCACGAAGTGTATGCAGTCAAGCGCGGCATCATCTCCTGGTCCTCCCCGGCCTGCGTCGAAACACCGACGGGCTTCCAGTTGCTCCTCAATTCCTCCAAGGATGTCACCTCCTACGAACCGCTCACGGGCAAACAGTTGTGGCAGTTGAAGTGCCTGAGCGGCGAAGTGGCCCCCAGCCCCGCCTGGGGCGCGGGCCTCTTCTTAGTCGCCAACGACTACGCCACCGCCACGGCCATCAAGTTTGCCGAAGGCAAGACACCGCCCGAACCGGAGATTGCCTGGCAGTTCGAGGACGCATTGCCGGACACATCGAGCCCGGTGGGCACAGACACGCATTTCTACCTCAGCACGGCGCGCGGCGAGATTGTGTGCCTCGACGCCAAAACCGGCAAGCAGGCATGGATGCAGGAAAACGAGGAGGGATTCAACGCCTCGCCCATCGCCGTCGGCGACCGCATCTACCTCGTGGACCGCAAGGGCATGGTGACGATATTCAAGGACAGCGACAGCTTCGAGAAGCTAGGCAGTCCCACGCTGGGCGAGGAAAGTTTTGCCACGCCCGCGTTCATGGACGGGCGCATCTACGCCCGCACCGCCACCAAACTGATCTGCATCGCGGCGGGCTGACATGGAACCGGAACTGTTGCCAGAAGACATTGACGCAATGGTCGCTGTCTGCGGCCGGGGCCGCGATGCGGTCATTCCCCTGTTGCAGGCCGTCCAGCGGCAATACCGCTATCTCCCCGAGGCCGCGCTGCGGCGCATCTGCGAAACCACCGACATCGCCCCCGCCGACATCCAGAGCGTGGCCACCTTCTTTCCCCAGTTCCGCTTCCGCCCGGCGGGCAAACACACGGTGTGCGTCTGCGACGGCACGGCCTGCCACCTCAAGGGCTCGGAAAACGTCTATGACGCCGTCGCAAAGGAACTGGGCCTCGCCAAGGGCGAAGACACGGACAAGGACGGCACCTTCACGCTTCAGATGGTGCGCTGTCTCGGCTGCTGCACCCTGGCGCCTGCCGTGCAAATCGACAGCGTCACCTACGGCCACGTCAAATCGGAAACGGTGGCGGGCATGCTGGAGGATTTCCTCGCGCAGGCCGCACTTGAGGCCCGCCCGGGCGGCACCAAAGGGCACGCCGATTCCGTGGACGGCCCGGAGATTCGCATTGGGCTGGGCTCGTGCTGCGTGGCCGGCGGCAGCGAACTCGTCCGCCGCGCCCTGGAGGACACCCTCGAAAGCTATGCCATCGACGTGCGCGTCAAACACGTGAGCTGTGTGGGCATGTGCCACCAGACGCCGCTGATGGAGGTCGTCATGCCGGGCTCGCCGCCCAAGACCTATGCCAAGATGCGGCCCGAGGACGTGCCCGCGATTCTGTTGTCCCATTTCCCGCCCAAGGGTGCCGTGCCGCGCATGCGCGCCAAGGCCACCCGCTGGCTGGAACGGCTCTACACCGACGACGCGGTACGCCAACCTGCGCTCGATCCAAAAGATGCGGCCGTGGCGGGCTTCCTGGACGTGCAGAACCGCATCGCCACCGAATGCTGCGGCGAGATTGACCCCACCGATCTGGCGGAATATGTCCGCCACGATGGTTTCATGGCATTGCAGCGCTGTCTCGCGGGACTGGGCGAAACACCCCAGTCGCCGCTGCTTCCGCCCGCCGCGGAGGCGGGCACACCGCTGGACCCCGATGCGATCATCGCCGAAGTGGAGAATGCCGGCCTGCGCGGCCGCGGCGGCGCGGGCTTTCCCACGGCGCGCAAATGGCGTGAAGTGCGCCATGCGCCGGGCGGCACCAAGTACGTCATCTGCAATGGCGACGAGGGCGACCCCGGCGCGTTCATGGACCGCATGATCCTGGAGTCCTACACCTACCGCATCATCGAGGGCATGCTCATTGCGTCCATCGCCGCGGGTGCCCACCGGGGCATATTCTATATCCGTGCCGAATATCCGTTGGCCGTGGAACGCATTCGCGCGGCCATTGCAAAGTGCATGGAGGCGGGCATTCTCGGCGACAGTGTGCTCGGCACGGGCCACGTGTTCCATGCCGAAGTGCGCGAGGGCGCGGGCGCCTTCGTCTGCGGCGAGGAGACGGCGCTGATCGCGTCCCTGGAGGGACGTCGGCCCACGCCGCGCTTCCGCCCCCCCTTCCCGGCGCACCAGGGGCTTTACGAGTGTCCCACGCTGGTGAACAACGTGGAAACGCTGGCGATGGTGCCCTGGATCATCCGCCACGGCGCGGCGGCCTTCTCCGCGCTCGGCACCGCCCACAGCAAGGGCACGAAGGTGTTTGCGCTCGCGGGCAAGATTCGGCGCGGCGGCCTCATTGAGGTGCCCATGGGCATGACCGTCGGACAGATCGTGAACGACGTCGGCGGCGGTGTGCCCGAAGGGCGCACGCTGAAGGCCGTCCAGGTGGGCGGCCCTTCGGGCGGCTGCATCCCGGCCGACCTCGCCAACCTGCACGTGGACTACGAGGCGCTCGCCGGGGCGGGCTCGATGATGGGCTCGGGCGGCTTCGTCGTGATGGACGACACGGACTGCATGGTCGAAATGACCCGGTACTTCCTGTCGTTCACGCAGTTGGAGTCCTGCGGGCGCTGCACGCCCTGCCGTGTGGGAACCAAGCAGTTGCTGGACATCCTCACGCGCCTGTGCGACGGCAAGGGCACCATGAGCGACCTGGACGAACTGCACCGGCTGGGCACGGCGATCAAGAAGCAGAGCCTGTGCGGCCTCGGCCGCACCGCGCCCAATCCGGTGCTTACGGGGCTGACCCATTTCCGCGACGAGTTTGAGGCCCACATCGCCGGGCGCTGCCCGGCGCACAAGTGCAAGGCGCTCATCAGCTATTCGATCACGGAACAGTGCATTGGCTGCACCAAGTGCGCCCAGGTCTGCCCCGCCGATGCGATTCCCATGACCCCCTACGAGGTGCATGCCGTCGACGACGGGAAATGCACACGGTGTAATGCCTGTTATGAAACATGTCCCGTGAATGCGGTAAAGGTGGACTGATGGCACGGCTCAGAATAAACGGCAAAGAGGTGCAGGTCGCCGACGGCGCAACGCTGCTGGAGGCCGCGCGCGCGGCCGGGGTGGAAATCCCCACGCTGTGCTGGCTGAAAGAGACCGGCGCGCTCACCTCGTGCATGATTTGCGCCGTCCGGGACAAGTCTTCCGGGCGCCTGCTGCCCGCCTGCGCCGCCAAAGCCGTCGAAGACATGGATATCGACACGGACTGTGAAAAGGTGCACGAGGCGCGCCGCGAAATTCTGCAAATGCTGCTCGACGAGCATGTGGGCGACTGCGAGGCCCCCTGTTCGCGCATTTGCCCGGCCGGGCTGAACATTCCGCGCATGCTCCGGCACATCGAGAAGGATGAGGCCGATGGCGCCGCACGGCGGGCCAAACTGGACCTTATATTCCCGGCCACGCTGGGCCATGTATGCACCGCCCCCTGCGAGCGTGTCTGCCGTCGCGGACAATACGACACGGCCATCGCCATTCGACAGAGCCACTGCGACGCCTCCATGCCTTTTTTGGATAACACCATCGGCCAGGATACGCGCCGCATGGCGACCGGCCTGTCCGTCGGCATCGTGGGCGCGGGATTGGCCGGCATGGCCGCCGCGTGGGAATGCGCGCTGAACGGACACGCATGCAAGGTCTATGAGAAACGCGACTGCGCCGGAGCAAAGCTCCGAATGCTGCCGCAGGAGCAGCTCCCGTCCGAAGTGCTTGATGCGGAAATTGAATCCGTGCGCGCGCTGGGGGTCGAGTTTGTCTTCAACTGCGAAGTGGGCTCCGAGCCGTCAATCGCCTCGCTCCTCGAAGAGCACGACGCCGTGATTGTGGCCTGCAACCTTTCCTTCACGGCGCACGCAAAGCTCTTCAATGCAAAAGAGGAAGTCTTGCACGTGCGCGCCGTGGGCAGCGGCAAGAAAGCCGCACGCGAAGTAAATGCCTTCCTGGCGGACGCGCCCGCGCCAAGTCCGGAGAAATCCTTCAATTCCAATATCGGACGCCTCCAGCCCAATGAACTCGAAGGCTATGCGGTGGAGC
This sequence comes from Candidatus Hydrogenedentota bacterium, assembly GCA_903893795.1. Taxonomy (GTDB): domain Bacteria; phylum Hydrogenedentota; class Hydrogenedentia; order Hydrogenedentales; family CAITNO01; genus CAITNO01. The sequence goes on from CAITNO010000152.1 coordinate 32,382, forward strand.
GTCGAAAAAATGTGGGGCAGACATTCCTGTCTGCCGTTCCCTCTCTGGAATCCGCACGCTGCCTGCACTGCGACTGCACCAAGCCAGTGACCTGCAAACTGCGACGCTACGCGGAACAATACGGGCTCGCCCCGCAAATCTCGCGCATCATGGAACGTCCGCCTGTGGCACCCATACAGGCCGCCCAGAACGTGCTGTTTGAGCCTGGCAAGTGCATCAAATGCGGCATCTGCGTCGAAATCGTGCGCGCCTCGGGGCTCGACGCGGGCATTGCATTTGCCAGGCGCGGCCTTGATTCCCATTTGCGGGTGCCCTTTGGCGCCGGTCTGGCAAAGGGCCTCGGAGACGTCGCCGAGCGCTGCGTTCAGGCCTGCCCCACGGCGGCGCTGTCGTTCCGGGACGCGGAGGAAAGCTGATGCGCATCCTTCATCTGGTACCGGGAAGCGGCGGCACCTTTTACTGCCAAAACTGTGTGCGCGATCGCGCGCTGGTGCGCGCGCTGCGCCGGGCCGGACATGACGTAATCATGGTGCCGCTCTATCTGCCCATGTTCGGCGAGGAGGGCAGCGTGGGTGCCAAGGCGCCCATCTTCTTCGGCGGCGTCAACATGTACCTGCGCGAGAAGATTCCGTTCCTCCGCAGGATGCCGCAATGGATGGACCGCCTGCTCGATTCACCCTGGGTGCTGCGGCAGGCCGCCGCGCGCGAACAGTCCACCAACGCCGCCGACCTCGGACCCATGACCCTGTCCCTGCTGCGCGGCAGGCGCGGCAACCAGCAAAAGGAATTCAACCGCTTCCTCGCATGGCTTGGCGAACAGGACAAGCCGGACATCATCCACGTCTCCAACGCGCTGCTGCTCGGCTTCGCCCCCGAGATTAAGAGGGTTGTCGATGCACCCATTGTGTGCAGCCTGCAGGACGAGGAGCCCTGGGTCGACGCCATGCACCCACCCTACGACCGGCATGTCTGGCAGGCCATTTCTGAAAATGCCAAATGCGTGTCGCGCTTTATCTCCACCAGCGCGTGGTATGCGGAGCGCATGATCGCCCGCATGGACCTTCCCCCCGACCGTGTCTCCGTGATCTTTCCCGGCATTGAGACCGATGAGCTGCCCACCGCCGATCTGACACTCGACCCGCCGGTCATCGGCTTTCTTGAACGGCTCAGCCGCGGCCAGGGGCTGGGACTGCTGGTGGACGCCTTCATCACGCTGAAACGCATGCCCCAGTTCAAGAACCTGCGTCTGCGCGCCACGGGCGGCTGCACCCCTGCGGACCACGGTTTTCGTGCGGAGATTCACGAACAACTCCGCGGTGAGGGCATGGACGATGCGGTCGAATTCATCGAAGATTTCCAATTGGCGCAGCGCGGCGAGTTTCTCCGCTCACTGTCGGTGCTGTCCGTGCCGGTGCCCGGCGGCGAGGCTTTCGGTCTGCAACTGCTGGAGGCCATGGCGCAGGGCGTGCCCGTGGTGCAGCCCGCGGAGGGTTCCTATCCCGAAATCGTCCACGCCACCGGCGGCGGCGTGCTCTACGACCCAAAGGACCCCGAAGGACTGGTGCATGCGCTGCAATCACTGCTCGAAAACCCGGAGGAGACCCGCCGTTTGGGCCGTCGGGGACGGCAGGCCATTCTGGCGCAGTTCAACATGGACCGGGTGGTGCGCGACATGATTGCCGCTTATACGGCGGCGCTGGACCAGAAGCCATGAACCCCGTGGCGCGGGTCGCGACCTTTCTTGCCGTGGCCGCTCTGCTGGCGTTTGGAGCATGCGCTCTCGTGTATCTGCTCACCCCGCACCCGGCCGCAAAGACCGAACCGGCCGCCCCCATTCCCGTTCCAAAGCTGCTCTCCCACCCGGCACCGCTAAAGGCCGCCGAGTGGAACACCTACCACGGCGACGGCGCCCTCACCGGCATCGCTGAGGCATCCTTCCCCGATTCGCTCGAAGTGCTCTGGCGCATCAAGGCGGGCGCCCCGGTGCGGGAAACACCCGTCGTGCATGTCGGCCGCATCTTCTACGCCACCGCGCGCGGCGACGTCGTGGCGGCGGACCTCACCGGAAAGCAGCTCTGGACCAAAGAGTTCTTCACCGGCGAGAAGGTGAAGGACGAACCGGCGCGCGAGCGCATTGACGCCCCCCTGGCCTGCTTCGACAAGCTGGTGCTCTTCGGCACCGGCGAAGGGCACTTCATAGCGCTCGACACGGCCACGGGCGAAGAGCGCTGGCGCGTGCAGCTCATGGGTCCAATCCGCGGCACGGCCAACTTCCTTGCGGGAAACCCGGGCCGCATCTACATCATCGAACAGCCCACCGGCGTGCTGCACTGCATCGACCCGGTGACGGGAAAGATACTCTGGAAGGGCGAAGGCCCCGAGCGCTGTGACGGATCGCCGTCCGTGTCGGCCGATGCCATTGTGTTTGGCAGTTGCGCCTCGGCCATCCACGTCTTCGACCCGGGCACGGGCAAACTGCTGCGCAACATCAAGGTGGGCACCGACGGACAGGTGGCGGGCGGGGTGGCGCAGGACAAGGGCCTGGCTTTCTCCGGTTGCCGCAGCGGCAGGGTGATGAAGGTGGACGTGAAGGAAGGCAAGATCCTCTGGACCAACGACGATGGCGAATCGGAAGTCTACTCCACGCCCGCCGTAAATGACGCATGGGTCATTGCCGCCTCCAATGACGGAAACGTCTACGGAATGGACCGCGCCGACGGCAAAGGCAGATGGAAATTCGACACCAAGGGTTCGCCCACCTCGGCGGTTATCGCGGGCGACAAGGTCATCGTGTCGGCCGACGGCGAACTGCTCCTGCTGCGCCTGTCCGACGGCACAAAGGCATGGTCGCTCAAAATCAGCGACGAGATTACCGCGCCCGCCGTCGCCGGCGATATGATTCTGGTGGGCAGCGAGGACGGCACCGTGGTGGCGCTCGGCGCGCCCAAGGCAAAGGAGCCGGGACCTTGATGAACCGCTCAATGTACTTCGCCTTCGACGGTCAGGGCCGGGAGCGAAGTACAACTTCGCGAACAAGTGCGTTCCCAAGTGCAACTTGGGAACGAGGGGAAGGGGAGTATTTATGAACGGCGCATACCCACTCGTGGAAATGAAGGGCATATCGAAGGAATATCCCACTGGGAGCGCCGGCATCCCTGCCGGCTCTTGTGTTCGTGTGCTTGACACTCTCGACTTCTCTCTGAATTCCGGCGAATGCGCGGCCATCATCGGTCCCTCCGGCTGCGGCAAGAGTACGTTTCTCAACATCCTCGGCACGCTTGACACACCCACCTCGGGCAGCTACCGATTCAAGGACCGCGACACGTCCGGGCTTTCGGCGAATGAACTGGCCGCACTGCGCAACCGCGACATCGGCTTCGTGTTCCAACTGCACCACCTGCTGCCGCAATGCACGGCGCTGGAAAACGTGCTGGTGCCCGCATTGGTGTCGGCCCATGCCGACGAGGCCCGCGCGCGGGCAGAGGACCTGCTGGACCGTGTGGGACTGGCACACCGCATCGACGCCCGGCCCGGCCAGCTTTCCGGCGGAGAACGGCAGCGCGTGGCCGTGGTGCGCGCGCTGATTAACCGCCCCGCACTGCTGCTGGCTGACGAGCCCACGGGCTCTCTGAACCAGGAGGGCGCCGACCTGCTCGCCGACCTGCTGCTCGAACTGCACCGCCAGGAGGGCATGGCCGTGGTCATCGTCACCCACGCGCCCGCCATCGCCGAGCGCTTCGGCCGCGTGCTGGAACTGAGCGACGGCCGTCTCGCGGGTCGGGGCTGAGCGCCATGCCGGTCTTGCGTCTCCTGCTGCGCAGCATCGCCTTTCACCGGCGCATGCACCTCGGCCTGCTTCTGGGCACGCTGCTCGCCTGCGCCATTCTCACCGGGGCGCTGGTCATGGGCGACTCGGTCACCCAAACCCTGCATGACATCGCTGTCGCACGGCTCGGCGGCGTCGCCCACGCGATGGACCGCGGCGGACGCTTCTTCTCGGACACGCTGTCCGGCAGCCTCATGGCAAAGGACACACACATTCACGCAGCAACCCTGCTCACACTGACCGGCATGGCGGCCACGCCGCCCGGCGGAAAAGGACCGCAGAGCCAGTTGAACCGCGTGCAGGTGCTCGGCGTTTCTCCCAACTTTTGGCAGTTCGCCAACACGCCTCCGGCCAGCACCGCCCTGGGCCGTCAAGAGGTCTTTCTGGGCGAGCGCACCGCCGCCGCGCTGGGTGTGCATGCCGGCGACGATCTCTCCTTGCGCATCGCCAAGCACGCGCTCATGCCCCAGGACGCGCCTTTGGCCGCGCGCGACAAGAACAGCACCGTGGAGAGTCTCGTCACGGTAAAAGGGATCCTTTCCGACGCGCAACTGGGCCGCTTCAGCCTCGCGGCCAACCAGACCGCGCCCTACAACGTGTTCGTGGATCGGACCTGGCTTCAGGAGCAGGCTGACCTCGCCGGACTCGCCAATCTCGTCGTGGCCGATGAGGGCCCGGGACTCGACACAATGAATGCCGCCATTGATCAGGCATGGACGCTGGAGCAGATTGGTCTGCGTGTGCGCTCCCATCAATCAGGCATTGCGCAGATTGAATCGGAGCGCGTATACCTCGACGATGAGACCGTGCGGGCGGCGTTCGAATTGCCCAACGCGCTGCCCACCCTCACCTATCTCGTCAATTCCATCGCCAAGGACGGCAAGTCCACGCCCTACTCCTTTGTCGAGGCCGGACCCGTCCCAGACGGGATGCGCGACGACCAAGTGGTCATCAATCAATGGGTGGCCGACCAGATTGGCGCCGGTCCCGGTGACACGCTGAACCTCGCCTATTACCAAGTCAGCCCCTTGAACGAGTTTGTCGAACAGCACCGCTCTTTCGCCGTGCACAGCGTTATCCCCATGGACGCCATGGTGCTGGAGCGCGAACTGGCCCCGCGCTTCGCGGGACTCAGCGACGTGGACAACTGCCGCGACTGGGACATCGGCATGCCGATGGACAAGAACCTCCTGGCCGACAAGCCCAACGAGGCCTATTGGAAGCAGTACGGCCAGACGCCCAAACTCATCGCCACATTCAAGGCGGGCAAGGAAATGTGGGGCAACCGCTTCGGCTCGGTCACGGCCGTGCGCTTCTCCGGTCCGGGCGTGACAGAGGCATCCATCCGCGATCAGCTCCGCGCAAAGCTGTCCGCCGAACGCCTCGGCCTGCGTTTCCAGCCCGTGCGGAAACAGGCACTGCGCGCCGTCAACCAGGCCATGGATTTCGGCGGTCTCTTCATCGGCATGAGCTTCTTCCTGATCATCGCGGCCCTCGTGCTGCTTGGTCTGCTCTACGTCTTCGGCCTCCAGCAGCGCACCGCCGAACTCGGGCTGCTGCTGGCCGTGGGCTGGCCGCTGCGCCGCGTGCGCGGCATATTCCTGATCGAGACCTTCCCCGCCGCACTCTGCGGTGCGGCGCTCGGCGCGCTCGCAGGCGCGGGCTACGCCCGGCTGATGCTGGCCGGTCTGGCGCGCTGGTGGCCCGGCGCCGTGGCAGGCGCCGAGATTCACTTCCATGCCGCACCCGCCACGTTGGCCGAAGGCGCGGGCATCGCTTTCCTGTGCGTCCTCTTCACGCTGCTCGCCGCGCTGTGGCGCGGCACGCGCCGCAGCCCGCGCGAACTCATGACCACCGACGCCGCGTCGGTCTCCACGGCAACCGCCCAGGGCGGTTCCTGGTGGGGCCTGCTGCTGTCCCTGTTCGCGCTGCTCTGCGCCGTTGCCACTGGGGTGTGGGCCTGGGTCGTCCGGCCCGACAACCCGGCCGAGTCCTTCTTCTCCGTCGGCGCACTGCTGCTGATGGCCGAACTCGGCCTTTATGGCTGGGTGCTGGGCCGCCTGTCGCGGCGTCCCGCGTCACGCCGCCCGCGTCTGTGGAAGGTCGCGCTGATGAACCTCGCCCGGCGGCGCGGCCGCAGCATGAGCGTCGCCGCCGTGACGGCCTGCGGCTGTTTCCTCGTCTTCGCCGTCTCCGCCATGCAGGAGAACATGGCCCTCCACGCCGACCGGCGCGATTCGGCCACCGGCGGCTTCGGCGTTTTCGCGCAGACCACCGTGCCCCTCCTTGGCGCGCCCGCCGAATTGCAGAAACGGCTGGGCGCGGACCTGCTCCCGCTCAAGCTGCGCGACGGTGACGACGCCGGATGCCTCAATCTCAACCGGGCGCAGACCCCGCGCCTCTTCGGCGTCGACGCCCCGGTGCTGGGCCGCCTGGGCGCCTTTGCCAGGGGCGTTTCCGGGGAAACCCTTTGGGGCGCGCTGGACGCCCCCCTGCCCGACGGCGTCATCCCGGCGCTCGTGGGCGACGGCAACACCGCACAGTGGGGCCTCCAGAAGAAGACCGGTGCCAACGGTGATTTGATCACTTACCGCGATGAATCGGGCCGCGAGGTGAAGGTGAAACTGGTGGGCACACTGCCCATGCGGCTCTCCCTGTTTCAGGGCTCGCTGCTCATCTCCGATGCGGCCTTCACCCGGCTCTACCCCTCCGAGGCGGGTTTCCGCGCCTTCCTGGTGGACGCCACCCCGGCGAAAACCGCCGACACGGCGGCCCGTCTCAACCGTGATTTTGCCAAGTTCGGCATGGAGGCCGTCCCGGCCGTGGAACGGCTCCGCCAGTTCTATGCCGTCGAGTCCGCCTACCTCGCCATGTTCCTCGTGCTCGGCGCGCTCGGCCTTGTACTCGGCGCGGGCGGCACGGGCATCGTGGTCCTGCGCAATCTCTTCGAGCGCCGCGCCGAAATTGGGCTGTTCCACGCGCTCGGATACACCCCCTCCACCGTGACCCGCCTGCTCCTGCTGGAGCATGGCGCGCTCGTGCTCACCGGAACGGTGCTGGGCACCGCCGCCTCGGTGGCGTCCGTGCTCCCGCTCGTCCTACTGTCGAGCACCGAAGTGTCGCTTCCCCTGCAGGCGGCGCTGCTCGCCGCCATTCTCTGCGCCAATCTGGGCTGTCTCGTGTTCATGCTCCTCGCCGGATTGCCCCGAAACCCCGTCGCCGGGTTGCGCGAAGAATAGCGCGAACACAACTACCCTTCCCTGCAACGACGGAATGCGCTCCGTCATTTATCAGTGAAAACCCCGTTGATCGGCCCCCTCCGAACGGGGGATAATTGTGCCGGGGAGCAGAGACTTTACGGAGACGAGACATGGACTATCGCGTTGAAAAGGACACCATGGGCGAGATGAAGGTGCCGGTGGACCGGTACTACGGCTGCCAGACGGCGCGCTCGCTGGAGAATTTCAAGATCGGCGGCGAACGCATGCCGCGCGAACTCATCCGCGCGCTGGGCACGCTGAAGAAGGCGGCCGCCATCGTCAACGAGCGCATGGGCCTGCTCGACCCGAAACTGTCCGAGGCCATGTGCCAGGCCGCCGACGAGGTCATCTCGGGGAAACTGGACGAACATTTCCCGCTGGTGATCTGGCAGACCGGCAGCGGCACACAGACAAACATGAACGCGAACGAGGTCATCTCGAACCGCGCGATTGAAATGCTCGGCGGCGAGATGGGCAGCAAGAAGCCCGTCCACCCCAATGACCATGTGAACATGTCGCAGTCGTCCAACGACACTTTCCCCACGGCCATGAGCATCGCCGCGGTGGAACAGGTGCAGCAGCGGCTGATTCCGGCGCTGCAGTTGCTGCACGCGGCGCTGAATGAAAAGGCGGAAGCCTACAGGGATATCATCAAGATCGGGCGGACCCATCTGATGGACGCCACGCCACTGACGCTGGGCCAAGAATTCTCGGGATACACCCGGCAGGTGGCCAACGGCATCGAGCGGGTAAAACAGACGCTGCCGCTGCTCGCCGAACTGGCCATCGGTGGCACCGCAGTCGGCACCGGGCTCAACACCAAGGTGGGCTATGCCGAGGCCATGGCCGAGACCATTTCCACCCTGACGGGGCTGGAATTCAGCTCCGCGCCGAACAAGTTTGAGTCGCTGGCCGCCCACGACGCGATGGTCATGACCCACGGCGCGCTCAAGACGCTGGCCGCCTCGCTGATGAAGATCGCCAACGACGTGCGCTGGCTGGGCAGCGGCCCGCGCTGCGGCCTGGGCGAACTGCAACTGCCGGAAAACGAGCCCGGCTCTTCCATCATGCCCGGCAAGGTCAACCCCACGCAGAGCGAGGCCATGACCATGGTCGCCGTACAGGTCATGGGCAACGATGTGTCGGTAAACTTCGCCGGCGCCTCGGGCAATTTTGAGCTGAATGTGTTCAAGCCGGTCATCATCTATAATGTGCTCCAGTCCATCCGCCTGCTGGCCGATGCGGCCGACTCGTTCCGCGAGCACTGCGTGGACGGCATCATCGCCGACGAGAAGCGCATCCGCGAGCACCTGAACAACTCGCTCATGCTTGTGACCGCGCTCAACAGGCGCATCGGCTACGACAACGCGGCCAAGATTGCCAAGGCCGCCCACGCCAACGGCACCACGCTCAAGCAGGAGGCGCTGAATTCGGGCTTGCTGACCTCGGAAGAATTCGACATCGAGGTCGATCCTTCCAAGATGATCGGCCCCTCCACCTGAACAATCGAAGACAGGCGCCCCGACTGTGACGCCCCGGCAACGGGGAACCCATGCAACCTCTTTGCCCCGTGCAGGGTCAAATGGACCTCTCTGCCCGGAGATGGCTATCATTGCTCTCCGGGGCGGGCGGGGTAAACATCAACGGTCGGCTGGAGTATCATGTCTGCCATGAAAGACAAATCTCCCCTTGCGGGGCGCATCCTGTCCCTGGATCAGTACCGGGGCTACACCATACTGGGCATGATCTTCGTCAATTTCCTGGGGCGTTTTGACAAAATTCCCGAGTTCTTCAAACATCACAGTGAATACATTACCTACGCCGACACCATCGCGCCCATTTTCCTGTTTGTGGCCGGGGTGGGGTTTCGACTCTCCTTCCTGCGCAACCAGGCCAAGCTGGGCCTGCGCAGGGCGCTGTGGCTCGGACTGCGCCGCTATGTAATTCTCACGCTGGTGGGCATCGTCTACTATGACCCGCTCAACTGGCATGGCTGGTGGGACGCGCTGGTCGACATCGGCCTTTCCGGCATCCTGGCCCTTCCCTTCGTGGGCTTGGGCACGGCGTGGCGCGTCGGTGCGGCCTGCTTCTACGTGGCGCTTTACCAGGTCCTCTTTATGGCCACCCCCTACGGCCCCTGGGACATGTCCAGCAGCTATGACGGCGGTCCGCTGGGCCCGCTGAGCTGGAGCTTCAGCCTGCTCTTCGGCACCATCATCTATGACCTCGTTGCCAACGGTGACCCGAAGGGTATCGTGCGCGGCTGTCTCGCCTGGGGCATCGGCCTCTTCGCGGCCGGCTGGGCGCTCCATTTGGGCCTGCGCGCCCTGTGGCCCAACGAGCCCAGCTTCTGGCGCTTCTCCCAGCATGCCATGACTGCGCCCTATCCGGTGCTGGCCACGGGCATAGCCTTCCTGTGTTTTCTGCCCTTCTACCTGCTCTGCGACCGCGGCGGCATCGAACTGCCCACCCTCACCGTCATGGGCGCAAACCCGCTCGTGCTATACATGCTGAGCGGCATGTACACCGACATCCACGGCGGAATCATCCCCTTCAGCAGTAGTGCCCCTGCGGCGCTCGCCGCCTTTGCAGCATGCTATATCGGCTGCTGGATCGTCGCACGCTATCTCTACAACAACCGCATGATTGTCAAGATCTGACACAGGGAGCGGCTTATTGCACAGGCGGGGGCTTTGCGCCCACAATAAGCGCTGGCACCGCTCTGCTGCGGACCACATCGACTGTGAAATCAATGGAGACATCACATGAGCCATGACGGCATGACAAGACGGGGATTCTTGAAGGCGGGCGCCGCAGGCGCCGCACTGACCATGGCGGGCTGCGCCACAAAGAAGAGCGACCTGCCCCTGAGCGAGGACGGTCTTCCACTGATCGACCTGCACGTGCATTCCGACAACAGCACGATAGACGCCATTACGGCATTGTCGTTGCAGCAGGGCATTATCTACGGCATGGTCGAGCACGCGGGCACAAAGGAGAACGTCTATCCGCGCGTGCTGAGCAACGACGAGGAACTGCTGGCCTGGACCGCCTCGCTGGAGGGAAAGGGCGTCTACAAGGGCGTCCAGGCTGAATGGACCGACTGGTCAAGCTGTTTTTCAAAGAAGGCATTGGCCACGCTGGACTATGTGCTCACCGACACGATGACCTTTCCCGGTCCCGGCGGCAAACGCATGAAGCTGTGGGAAAAGGAGGCGGTGATTGAGGACCGCGCGGACTACTTCATGGACGCCTACGTGGACTGGCATCTCCAGATTCTCGACGGGCAGCCCATCGACGTGCTGGCAAATGTGTCCTGGCTGCCGGCCAAACATGCCGAAAGCTACGCGATGCTCTGGACCCCGCGGCGCATCAAGACCGTGGTCGAGGCCTTTATAACGCGCAACATCGCGATGGAGATCAGCTCCAGCTTCAAACTGCCGAAGACCCATTTCCTTCGCATCGCCAATGAGGGCGGCGTAAAGTTCTGCTTCGGTTCCAACGGCCGCTACCCGAACATGGGCAAGCTCGATTATTCGCTGCAAATGGCCCGTGAACTGGGCCTGAAACACGGGGACATGTGGGTGCCGAGCAAGAACGGGGCGCGTGCGGGGAAGTAGGGTCCGCACCCGGATGAGAAGAGGGCGGCGGACGCCGCCGAAGTGCTGAACCAACAAGAAACCCCGGGGTTCCGAAGAACCCCGGGGTTGGCTTGTCTCAGGACTCCACTATTGCGCAGTCTACTTCTTGTCTGTGAGGTTCTCGGGGATGCGCATCGAATAGAACGAGCGCCAAATGAACACCAGCGAGAGCAGGAAGAAGATGATGGACGCGGTCATGCTCTGCGCCGGGGTGAGCGTGATGGCCAGTTCCACGGCCAGCAGCCCAAACAGCGTCGTGAACTTGATGACCGGGTTCATGGCCACCGAGGAGGTGTCCTTGAAGGGATCGCCGACCGTGTCGCCAACCACGCACGCATCGTGCAGGGGGGTGCCCTTGGCCTTCAGCTCGGTCTCCACGACCTTCTTGGCATTGTCCCACGCGCCGCCGGCGTTGGCCATGAAGATGGCCTGGTAGAGGCCGAAGATGGCGATGGAGATCAGGTAGCCGATGAAGAAGTAGTGGTTGAAGCAGGCAAAGGCCAGCGTCGAGAAGAACACGCCGAGGAAGATGTTGAACATGCCCTTCTGCGCGTACTGCGTGCAGATTTCAACGACCTTCTTCGAGTCCGCCACGGAGGCGGCCGCCTCGCTGTCGAGGTTGATGTTGCGCTTGATGAACTCGACGGCCTTGTAGGCGCCGGTGGCCACGGCCTGGGTCGCCGCACCGGAGAACCAGTAGATGACCGCGCCGCCCGTGATCAGGCCGAGCAGGAACTTCGGGTTCAGGATCGACAGGCCCATGTTGACGCCGTCGGGGCCGTCAACGCCATACTTGGCCTTGAGGAGCTGGATGATCGAGAAAATAAGCGTCGTGGCGCCCACGACCGCCGTGCCGATGAGCACCGGCTTGGCCGTCGCCTTGAAGGTGTTGCCCGCGCCGTCGTTCTCTTCCAGGTAGTCCTTGGCCGTCTCAAAGTTCGGCTTGAAGCCGAAGTTCTTCTCGATGTCCTGCTCGATGTTGGGCAGGGTTTCGATGACGGACAGCTCGTACACGGACTGAGCGTTGTCGGTCACGGGACCGTAGGAGTCCACCGCGATGGTCACCGGGCCCATGCCCAGGAAGCCGAAGGCCACCAGGCCGAACGCGAAGATCGCCGGGGCGTCCATGAGGAAGCCGAGACCGTAGGTGCTCACGCCGTAGGCCGCGCCCATGAGGAACACGATGGTGATGCCCATCCAGTAGGCGCTGAAGTTGCCGGCCACAAAGCCGCCGATGATGTTCAGGCTGGCGCCGCCCTCGCGGGAGGCCGTCACGATTTCGCGCACATGGCCCGAATTGGTGGAGGTGAACACCTTGACCAGTTCGGGAATCACCGCGCCCGCGATGGTGCCGCAGGTGATGATGAGGGAGAGCTTCCACCACATGGTGTGGTTGTCGCAAAGCGACGGGATGAGGAGGTAGGACAGCACGAAGGTCATCACGATGGAAACGCCGGAGGTAAGCCACACCAGGCGCGTGAGGGGCGTTTCGAAGTTGAACTTGGGAGAATCGGCGAAGCTGGACACCGCCCACTTGTTGTTCAGAAGGTAGGATACAAGGCTCGTGATGATCATGCCAATGCGCATCACGAAGATCCACACCAGCAACTGAACTTGGAGGATTGCCGTGGCGGCATGGTCGATGTTGCCTGACGGGTCCTTCGCCTTGACGGCGAGCAGGATGAAGGTGATCAGCGCAACGCCGGTCACGCCGTAGGTTTCAAAGCCGTCCGCCGTCGGGCCAACCGAGTCGCCGGCGTTGTCGCCGGTGCAGTCGGCGATGACGCCCGGGTTGCGCACGTCGTCTTCCTTAATTTTGAAGACGATCTTCATCAGGTCGGAACCGATGTCGGCAATCTTGGTGAAGATGCCGCCCGCGATGCGCAGCGCGGCCGCGCCAAGGGACTCGCCGATGGCGAAGCCGATGAAGCAGGGGCCGGCCATTTCACCGGGAACGAAGAGCAGGATGCCGAGCATGATGACCAGCTCAACCGAGATAAGCAGCATGCCGATGCTCATGCCGGCCTGCAGCGGAATCGCCATCGTCGGGAAGGGCTTGCCGCCGAGGCTGGCAAAGGCCGTGCGCGAGTTGGCGAAGGTGTTGATCCGGATGCCGAACCACGCCACGCCGTAGCTGCCCAGGATGCCCACAACGCTGAACATCAGGATGATGGCCACGGTGCCCCAGTGGCCCTTCGTGCCTTCAGCCAGTCCGCCGAAGTAAATGACCATGATGACGGCAATGAAGGCCCACAGCAGCCCGATAAACTTGCCCTGCGTGAACAGATAGGTCTTGCAGGTCTCGTAGATCAGTTCCGAGATGTCCAGCATGGACTTGTGCACGGGCAGGTTGCGGATGGCCTTGTACTGCACCATGCCGAAGGCCATGCCGCCGACGCAGATGAGCAGGCCGAGGAACAGCAGGGCCCAACCACTGACGAAGCCCAAAAACTTGACCGACGCCAGATTGGGAATCTTGAGATCCGCCTCGCTGGCAAACGCCGATCCTGCGGGCAACAGGACCGCAAGTACGAGGAGGCCCAGCAGGACGCGCCTCATTGAGGGTTTTGACACAATTGCCGACATAGTCCATTCTCCCTTGTTAGTAAGGTGTTGTCATCCAACGTTGCGGGCCGCAACCCGCACGAAACTCCGCAAAACTCAGATCATGCACATGGTCACTTTCCCGGAATCACTATCCGCAGAAAGCGAATTACCCTGAGGAAAGGCAATAATTCACCAGAGAGACGCACTCCTCGCGCACTCGCTCATCCTTCCCGGACTTGACCGCCCCACTTCTCCTCGTGCCGTCTGCTGGTTGAACTCTCCAAGAAGGTAGCGAAAATGGGGGTCAAAAGTCAAATTTGACTCGAAAAACAAAGGCCCAAGTCCTTCGCAAAAAGCCAATTGGAGGAAAAATATCCCCACAAATGCGGGGTCTGCGGGACTATTGGGAATTTCAACCCGCCCTGCAGCCGCACTTTCCATGGATAGTAAAACGGCGCGCTCCGCAGTTACTACTGAGAACGCGCCGATTTTCATCCGAAAAAGAAACGGGGATTAGAGAATTCCAAGCTCTTTCAAGCCATCAATGCCGGACTGCACTTCGCCTGCAGAACGGTGCAGCGACTGCTGGTCCGCCTCGGAGATTTCCAGTTCCAGAATCTGCTCGACACCGTTGGCGCCCAGAACGCAGGGCACGCCCATAAAGATGTCATTCAGTCCATACTGGCCGGTAAGCAGCGCCGCGCAGGGAAGCAACTGCTTTTCGTCCCGGATCACCGACTGCACCATCCGGGCCGCACTGGCCGCGGGCGCGTAGTAGGCGCTGCCGGTCTTGAGCAGCGCGACGATCTCGCCACCGCCCTTGCGGGTGCGTTCGACAATGGCGTCAATGCGCTCCTGGGAAATCAGCTTGGTGATGGGAATGCCGGAAACCGTCGTGTAATGGGGCAGGGGCACCATGTCGTCGCCGTGCGATCCGAGCACCATGGTGTCCACGTTCTTCATGCTCACGCCCAGTTCCATGGCCACAAAGGAGCGCATGCGCGCGCTGTCGAGACAGCCGGCCATGCCGATGACGCGGTTGGCGGGGAAGCCTAGCTTCTTGTGGGCCAGATAGACCATCACGTCCAGGGGGTTGGTCACGATGATGACCACCGCATTCGGCGCATGGGTGGCGATGCTCTCGCAAATGCCGCTGATAATGCGGCCGTTTGTTCCCAGCAGGTCCAGCCGTGTCATGCCGGGCTTGCGCGGCAGGCCCGCGGTCACCACCACCACATCGGCGCCGGCAATGTCGGCATAATCGTTCGTGCCGGTGCAGATGCCGCTGTAGCCGCGAATCGGGCCGGCTTCGGTCAGGTCAAGCGCCTTGCCCTGAGGCAGGCCCTCGACGATGTCCGTAAGCACCACGTCGCCCAGTTCCATTTCGAGGCAGTATTGCGCGACAGACGCGCCCACATTCCCCGCGCCAATGGACGCAATCTTGAAGCGTTTTCCAACAGACATGCTTTGCTCTCCTTTGTTGAGTTACTTTGCCGCGGGCAGCCCTGTGCGTTGTATATGCCAGGGAAGCACCTTCTCTTCAAACACCCCCGACAGTCGCACAGCGGCCTCGCGATCACCATAGTTTAGCATAATTAGATGTCCGTCTGCCTGTATGCTGAGAAAGACTCCATCGGGGCGTTCCGCCTCCACCATAGCCCTTGTCCAAGGGTGCAGGGATGGGGTCGCCCGGAGCGATTGGGCCACAAAGTCGCCGTAAAGGCTCGGTGGTTCCATGTCTCCTGTGAAACGCTTAAAGGCCCCGCTGCCCGTGTCGCCCGCCGCCCAGCGGTCAAAGACCGCCGTCTCGCCCTCCACCGTCTCCAGCGCCGAGCGCGGGAAAGACGGGTAAATGACCGTGCCCCCGGCCCGGGTCCAGGCATCAATCTTGGCCAGCACGTCCGGTTCGATGACATTGCCCCAGGCAAACATGAGCACCTTGTACCGGTCAAGGAAACCGTCGCGAATCAGATGCTCGTCGAGAAAGTCCACATCGGTCACCCGGCGGATCTCGCGGGCACGCGGATTGAAACCCCACGCATACAACTGCCGGAACGCCGCGTCCTCCAATTGGTTCATCGTTTCGGGATAATACACGGCCACTTCCACCAGCGGCGCCTGGCGCGTGTCCATCATCGGCAACCCGTTCAGCCACAGGTCCACGGCCATTGGATGGGCAAAGAGATTGCTGTGATAGGTGAAGAAATGGTCGCCGTCGCAGGACAGCAGGTTGAACAGACGCCCTGTCACGCCGCGCGCCGTATGCGAACTGGCCGGCTCGCCGCCAATGCGCGCGCCATAGAGCCGCGCCGCAGAGGTGGCCATGCGGGTGGCGTAGAAATTCTGCTCGTAACTGTCGGTTTCATTGGTCGTCCGCACGCCGCCGTGCAGTTCGGCCATGGTCTTGGTCTGCGCGGCGTAGTCCGTGCCCGCCTCGCGGAAGCCCCAGCCGCCCGCCGACTGGAAAAGCAGCGTGTTGGGCATGGCCGCCCTTGCCTCGCGGGCCCACCAGTCGCACCACAGCGACATGCTGTCGGTGTACCATCCCGTCAGGTCGAGCCGCTCCTGGCGGCTCTGAATCACCTGCGGCAGCGTCATGCGCACCTCGTCAAAGGCGCGCAGCGTCGATCCGTCCCATGCCTTGTTGAGCGCTTCAACCGAGCTGTATTTCTTCTTGAGATACTGTTCGTAATCGGCGCGCGCATAGGGGTCGCCCGCCCACCAGCCGATGTGGATGTGCATCTTCTGACCGCGCAGGCCCCAGTTGCCGCCCGCGGGATATTGCGACTCGCCGAAATTGCCGCTCGGCCCCAGGCGCACGGCCTCCAGAATGCCCTTGCCGTCGTAATGCTCGCCGAAGGCGCGCAGCACCCGCGTCACATGGCGCTTGTGCCAGGGACACCAGATGCTCTGGATGGCGTTCGATTCTCCGTGTTCCAGACAGACCATGCCCACACTTTCGGGACTGCTGGCAAACCAGTCGGGCAGCGCATAGGCCGAGCCGACGATGAGCAGGGGAAACCACTTCAGGTCGTACTGTTTGAGCTTTTCGACCACGTCGTCATAGAAACTGAAGTCGAATTTTCCCTCTTCCAGAGGCTCCAGCCGACGCCAGAGCACATAGCTTTCAATGGACGTGAACCCCAGCACGCGGGCCAGCGGGGCCAGTTCATCCATCGCCTCCAGCGAGGTCTTGAGATCGTCTTTGCCGTTGTCCAGCACCGACACCCCCGCCGTGGTGGTCAGTTCCATGGGGTGCGACAGCGTGACCATGGGCGACACCTTCGCCGGGATGGTCTTGGCGACGGCGTCCCAGTCGGCCGGGGACAGCGCCGGACCAATGCGCAGGTCAACCAGATGGCGCAGTCCGCCGAGGGTCAGATGCGCATGTTTTGCATCGCGCGCAGGCGGTGCGGCCAGGTTGAATTCAAACACAGCACGGCGCAGCCCCCCCGTATTGAGCCGGGTGTAGGACCGCATGCGGGCAGGTCCCGCATACTGGCCGTTGAAGGCGTCATCGGCAAGGGCCTGGGCCGTGATCATGCCTGCGCCCTCGTCAACAAAGGTCACCACCAGAGTGCGCGGCCCCTTTTTGAACCAGCGCGAATCGCTGATGCGAAACTGATAGGTGTTGAGCTTGTACGGGTCGGTGTCGGGCGCAAGTTCGAGGCAGTGCGTCTGGTGCAGGTCGGCCTCCGTGCATTCCCCAGGATTAAGCAGCACCGCGCCGCTTTGCTCCGCACCCGCACGGAAGGCGGGATTCAGGCCTTCAAGATTGAGTGCCGTCGCGCTCAGTGCGCCCAGCAGAACAACGGAAAGGGTCAAGGCGCGAAGCGAGCGTGGCACGGGCATTTCAACCTCCTTTGTGGACTTAATCGGCACAGTGAAATCGGGGCTCAGCACCACAAATCGGGCAGATCGGACTGATCCGACCAATCGGACCGATGCTTGCGCAACCTGGGTCTCATAAGCCCCACAGGGCGGTATCCGCCCAGCCTACCGCGGTTCGGGATAGTAATGCGCCTCGATCAGGCAGCACAGCGTGTGCCACAGCGTGGCGTGGGCCTCCTGCACGACCTTGGTCGAATCGCCCGGCGTCTTGATCACGATGTCGGCAAAGTCCGCCATGGCGCCGCCCTTGGGGCCGGTGAACGCGATACCCGTGCCGCCCTTGGCCTTGGCCACAGACAGCGCCATGCGGCAGTTTGGCGCGTTGCCACTGGTCGAAATGGCCAGCAGCACGTCGCCGGGCCGCATCATGACGTTCAGTTCCTGCGCGAAGGAAATGTCGCGCATCGGCGAGTCGTTCTCCACGGCGGTCTTCAGCGCGAGGTTGAGGCCCAGCGTGATCGCCGGCAGGCCCGCCTCCAGATGCTGCGCCAGATCGACGCCATAGGGCAGCGGCTCCAGCGCCGCCATGAACGCGCTCGACAGCGGGCGGCGACGCTCAAAGCTCTTGACCAGTTCGCCGACGATGTGCATCGCGTCGGCGTAGGAGCCGCCGTTGCCGCAGGTGAACAGCGTGCCGCCGCCGTCATAGCACTTCACGAGCGCCTCATGCGTCTTTACCAGCTCCTGCGAGCAGGTCTCCAAATCGGGGCTGCGCCCCAGCATGCCGTCAACGATCATTTGTTCAAGCGTATTAAGACTGGACATGGCAATTCTCCGGTTGGAATGGGCGTAAAAACGTGATTCTAAACGAAAACAGGGGGGCGGTTCACTTTGCATTCGGGGCAACCGACCTGAAACGCCAACATTCCCCGTCAACCGAAAGGTCACTTGTTTTGTGTATTGTAATGTGTGACAATATGTGTAGAAAAGGAATTTCCGATATGGCAACCAACCTCGCATTGGACGACAACCTCATTCTGGAGGCGGTCAAGGCAGGCGGACACCGTACCAAACGGGACGCCGTGCAGGCCGCATTGACGGAGTATGTCCAGCGGCGAAAACAACTGGAAATTCTGGGTGCCTTCGGCCAGGTCGATTTCCGCGACGACTATGACCACAAAGCGCTGCGGCAACGGCACCGCAAATGAAAATCCTGGTGGACACCTCCGTGTGGTCACTGGCTCTGCGTCGTAGGGAGAACGTCCTCTCGGCGGCAGAACGAGGCTTGGTCAATGAGTTGCGGGGACTTGTCGAGGAGGGACGGGTGGAGGTATTGGGCCTTATTCGTCAGGAACTTCTAACCGGGGTGCGGGAGGAGAAGGCGTTTGAAAAGCTGCGAAGCCTGCTTGAGCCTTTTGAAGACTTCCCCATAACGACTGCGGACCATGAAACAGCGGCGCGTATCTCCAACGCCGCACGGAGTAAAGGGGTGACCATTTCAACGATTGATGCGCTGATCGCGGCAGTCGCGGCAAACCATCACATGCCTGTGTTCACCACGGACAAGGATTTCCAGCATCTCGCGAAGGTGGTCGAGGTTCCACTGCACACGCCGCAGGGTTAAAAAGTCCTGCAATAGAAGCAACGGTCCAGAATACAGTTCCGCTCAGCGCTTGTCTGTTGACTGCGCCCCAACCCGCCCCCTTGCCGCCCGACCAATGAGCACAAAGGGGAAGGCCGCCGCCAGGAGCCACAGCGCGATGGCAAACACACTGCAGGCCCCCGCCCAGGGCAGTTCGGCCGAGGGAAACAGATAGGGCCAGAAGGCCAGGCCAAAACGTTCCTGGCTGACAAAGAGCCCGAGGGCCAGCGCCGCCAGGCCGACATGGCCCGTGCGCAGCACGATTTCGTTGAGCACCGCGCCCAGAACAATGGCCATGCCCAGGGTGCACAGCGCGGTGGGCACGACCCCCTCGTAGTCATTGTTGTACCGGAACCACCACAGCACCAGCGGCAAGAACCACAGCCCCCACAGCAGCCCCGTCGCGGCATGCACCACAAGGCGGTTCTTGCCCGCAAGCCGGGGCAGCAGGTAGCCGCGCCAGCCGAGTTCGCTGCCGAGCGCCGCCGCGGCCACCACCGTTGCCCCCAGCAGAACGCTCAGAGCGATGCCGAGAACCGTGAGGAGGGGCGGCAGCATGGCCATGACATTGGGCGGAATCTGCTCCACCGTTGACGCACCGAACTGCCCCATGAGCGTGGACAGCCCCCACTGCGGGCCGACAAAACCGCACAGCCAGGACAGCGCATAGTTCACCGCGAACAACGCGGGCACGGCTGTGATCAGCCACAGGGCCGGTCCGGCGGGCAACGGCCAGACTTTCGGCATCGGATTGCCGGGGTCGGGGCAGACACGGGAGGCCGCCAGTGCACCTAGGGCCGGAATCCACATGACAACAACCAGCAGCAGCGTGTTGAATATGGTCGGGTTCTTATAGGCGACCAGTCCGGCAAACAGCAGGCCGAACTGCACGGCATAGCCGATTCCAAATGTAAAGGCCAGATAGACGAATACGCGCTTTTTGTCCATGAGCGTCCTTCAGGGGTTGTCCGTTACGGCTTAACCTTGCCAGAAGCAAAACGCCTGATGCAAGGATTGGGGCGACAACCAGGAAAACAGCACGGCGGCGGGAAGAGCCTTCCGGTCCGCCCGCCGCCGTTACAATCTGTGGGTTATTGGAGCACCGCGCCGGTGTTGGCGCTGGTCACCAGGCGCTGGTAACGCTTGAGCCAGCCAGTCAGGGCGCGGTCAGGCGGCGGACCGACGGACTTGAGCCGCGCCTCGATTTCCTGATCGTCCAGTTTCAGGTTAATCGTGCGGGCCGGGATGTCGATTTCAATAATGTCGCCGCTGCGCACTGCGGCAATGGGCCCGCCCTCGGCCGCCTCGGGGCTCACATGGCCGATGCAGGCGCCGCGCGTGCCGCCCGAGAAGCGGCCGTCGGTGATGAGGCTGACGCTCTTGCCCAGCCCCGCGCCCATGACGGCCGACGTGGGCGCCAGCATCTCGCGCATGCCCGGACCGCCTTTCGGTCCCTCGTAGCGCAGCACCACAATGTCGCCTGCCTTCACGTCGCCGTTGAGAATGCCCTTCATGGCGTCCTCCTCGCTTTCATAGACCACCGCCGGGCCGGTGTGCCGAAGCACTTCCTTGTCCACACCCGCCTCTTTCACCACCGCGCCGAGCGGCGCAAGATTGCCAAACAGAATCGCCAGACCGCCGGTCGGGCTGTAGGGAGCGTCCACCGACTTGATCACATCGCTGTCCAGCGACTGCCTGCCTGCGATATTCTCACCCAGGGTCTTGAGCGTGACCGTGGGACGATCGAGGTGGAGGATGCCCGGTTTCTTGGCAAGTTCGCCCAGGATCGCGCTGATGCCCCCGGCACGGTCCACGTCGGACATGTGCCAGTGGTACGACGGCGACACCTTGCAGATGTTCGGCACGCGCGCGCTCACCTCGTTGAGCCGCTCCAGCGGGTAGTCCACGCCCGCTTCCTGCGCGATGGCCAGCGTGTGCAGCACCGTGTTGGTCGAGCCGCCCATGGCCATGTCCAGCGCGAAGGCATTGTCGATGGATTCTGCGGTCACGATGTCGCGGGCGCGCACGCCCGCCTTGTGCAGTGCAATCACCTGGCGCGCCGCCTCGCGGACCAGTTCCTTGCGGCGCGGGTCCGTGGCGACGATGCTGCCGTTGCCCGGCAGCGCCATGCCCAGCGCCTCGCACAGGCAGTTCATCGAGTTGGCAGTGAACATCCCCGAGCAGGACCCGGCCGACGGGCACGCCTTGCATTCAAGCTCTTCCAACTGCTCGTCATTTATCTTGCCCTGCTTGTAGGCGCCCACCGCCTCGAACACCGTGATCAGGTCCGTGTCCTTGCCGTCCACCTTCTTGCCCGTCTCCATCGGCCCGCCGGAGACAAATATCGTCGGGATGTTGCAGCGCATCGCGCCCATCAGCATGCCCGGCACGATCTTGTCACAGTTGGGGATGCAGATCATCGCGTCAAACTGGTGCGCCTGTATCATCGTCTCCACGCAGTCGGCGATGAGTTCGCGCGACGGCAGGCTAAACTTCATGCCGCTGTGGCCCATGGCCACGCCGTCGCAAACGCCGATGGTGTTGAATTCAAAGGGAACGCCGCCGGCCTCCTCCACCGCCGCGCAGGCGAGGCGCCCAAACACGTTCAGATGGGCGTGACCGGGGATTATCTCAACGAAGCTGTTGCAGATGGCCACAAAAGGCTTATCGAAATCCTTCTTGTCTTTGACCTTGCCCGTGGCCCGCAGCAGCGCGCGGTGCGGCGCCCGTTCAAAACCCTGCTTGACGATCTCACTGCCCATAACTCAATCTCCTTGCGCGCGTCGGCGCGGTAATGACGCAGATGTGTATGAAGGGGCCGCGGCGCCGAAATGCCGGATTCGGCGCGCGGCGACCCCAAATAAAAGTATAGCCCCCCGCGGCAACGGGGTCAAAACGAACATGCAATGCTGTAAACACAGCCATTGAACAATTCTGACCGCACTTGCCTTTCTAACCGCACTTGCCTTGCCCCGGAGGAAGCACACAGCAATGGCAGCACCAAGGGCCTTCGGGGTAGGTCGGTTCTGTTTTGCCCCCGAAGCGGGCGAACAAGAGGATGGCACCCGACTCCCGGCTCTTCGCGGGTGGGGGTAATTCCGAGGCAGACGTGATGCCTTCGGTGCGGGAAAGCAACGTCAGCCTATTGCCCCTCTTGGGCGTTGATGTTATACTGTTGACAATCGATTATATGTGGAGTCCTGTCCAAACGGGAATGGCCAGTCCAGCATGACCATGCACCTATATATGCAAACCGTGGGGGTTGTGGCGGCGGCGCTGATGGCGCTGGGCGGGGGTGCATCTGCGGAACCCAAGGGGGGTGCAGAGGCGGGTAGGGTGCAGGTGGCAGAGGTGGTCAAGTCGGCCGGGCCGGTGGCGGCGGTGAAGCCGCAGTTGGCCGAACGGCCCAAACCGCGCTCGCTGCACCAGTTCCGGGACAAGGCGGGCACGATGACTTTCACCAACCGCCCGGACAAGTACAAAACGCGCAATGACTTTGTGGAGGTTTCCATCCGGTACGAGCGCATTCCTCTTCCGGCCAAGTACACACCCGCGCCCAAGCCGATGGCGCCGTCCGTTGTGCCGCGCACCGTGGAAGACGCAACGCTGCGCGATATTGTGAAGCGCTATGCGACGATCTACGGGCTGGATGAATCGCTGGTGTATGCGGTTATCCAGGCCGAGAGCGCCTTTGACCCCGATGCGGTGTCCCCGGCGGGGGCGCGGGGGCTCATGCAGCTCATGCCTGGCACGGCGCTGGAGATGGGCGTGACCGACATCTTTGACCCGCTCCAGAATGTGGCGGGCGGCACGCAGTATCTGTCGAAAATGATGGGCCTTTTCCAGGACAAGCAGCTCGCCGTGGCGGCTTATAATGCCGGTCCGGAAAACGTCAAGAAGTATGCCGGGGTGCCGCCTTTTGACGAGACGCAAAGCTATGTCAAGATCGTGATGGCCCTCGACGAGTCATACCGCAAGGGCGGTTTCGCGCCGAACGTGCGGATGGCCAACACCAGCAAGTACCAGTTCCACCATTCACTGGGCAAGGCCCCGGCGAAGGGATCCTTCACCATTTGTTTCCACAGCGGACTGACCCAGCCCGCCGACCGGGTGGTGGACAAGGAACCCTACTGGTTCATCGAATACGCCAACCGCTCCTACCCGGTCCGCAAGGACCTGGTGAAATCCATCCAGAAGGCGGCGTGACGCACCGGGGAAGGGGTTTCCAAGCAATGATGCGCCACAGAATCCACAGAATAATGCCCTTCGTTATTCCCTTCTCCGTCATTCCCGCGAAGGCGGGAATCCAGGCTTGGCAGGGGTTTGGGTCGTCGTGGAGCGTTCTGGATTCCCGCCTCCGCGGGAATGGCGGAGTGGGGAATGACGGGGAGGAGGAGCATGGGGAGTGGGATGGTGGACGGGGGAATGAGGGAGGGGAGATTGCATGAGTGCTCCCTTTCTTCCCGAGTTTGAAGGGCGGCTGGAGGGGCTGCCGAAAGACGCGCTGGCCCGTGTGGCCGAAGCGGTGCGGGCGGGGACGTTCCAGTGCGGGTCCGTGGCCCGCGCGCAATACCTGCTGGTTTCTGAGGCGCCGGACCGCATCCACTTTCGCGCGCGGACGCTGCTCACGGCCATCGGTGTCGGACTGAACGAGGTCACGCTTGCGCGCGACACGGACGGGGGCATTGCCTACACCGTGCGCTTCTACCGCTGGTTCTACTACTGCCTGTGCATCACCCTGGTGGGGCTTGCCGTGCCCGGCGGCATGCTTGTCGGCCGTTTGCTGGGTCCAGTCGTGGGCCTGCGCCCCGCCTTTGGCGCGGGCGGTCCCTGGGTCACCTTTATGCTCGGGGCCGTTTTCGTGCTGGGCCTGCTCTGGCCTTTCCTCCTCACGGCACTGCACAAGCCCATGGCCCGCAGCTTTCTGGAGCAACTGGTGCGCAATGCCAGCGCGGCAGATGCGGCTGCGGGCGCATCGGGGGCCTGCGGCGCAAAGGGCATGGGCGGCGGCTATGAATATGTGTCCTCCCTGAAGATTATGGGACTGCCGTTGGTGCATGTCGCCTTCGGCCCGCTGCATGGACGGCCCCGGGGCATTGCCAAGGGTGTCATCGCCATCGGCGATACGGCCTTTGGCGTGCTCTTTGCCCTGGGCGGGGTGGCCGTGGGTGGACTGGCGTTGGGCGGCGTGTCCTTTGGCCTGTTGACGCTGGGCGGCGTGGCGATCGGCGGTGTCGCGGTGGGCGGACTGGCCGTGGGGGTGATCGCCGTGGGTGGTCTGGCGCTGGGCGGACTGGCCCTCGGTGGCGGTGCCATAGGGTATTACGCCTACGGATCGGGAGCCATTGGCGTGCATGCCGTCGGGGGCGGGGTGGTCACGCTGCGATAGCGTTTCATTCTCGGCCGGAGGACCGCAACAGGCGCATCCTACATACTGAAGGCCGCACCTTCATAGGATGCCTGGAACAGCTTTTGCAGCAGGCTCTCGTCGATGGTGCCGGGCTGGTTTCGGAAACGGTAGGGGTCTCCGGCCAGCTCGGTGGCATAGGCATTCACGACCCCGTCGGGCACACCGTGATCGCGGGCGGCGGGCGAAATGCCCAAGTCCCGGAACAGGAGGTGAATGCCCTCGCCAACGGCCTTGGCCACCGCCTCCGAATCGCCGGGGTCCGCAGGGTCGGCCGGACGGCCGAGCGCCTCGCAGATTCTGGCGACCTGCTCGGGCAACTGGTGGGCATTGAAGCCAAACACGGGTGCGAGCAGCAGGCCGTTGGCCAGCCCGTGGGCCACGCCGTGGCGCAGCGTGTAGTAATAGCCCATGCCATGGACCACGGTGGTTCCGGTCTGGGCGATGATCATGCCCGAGAGCATGCCCGCATTGAGCATGGCGCCCCGCGCCTCGAGATTGCCCGGATACTCGGCGGCCACGGGCAGCCATCTGCGCACCAGTTCCACCGTTTCCAGGGCGAGCGGGTCGCTCAGGGGGCAATTGCGCGAGATCATGCCCTCCATCGCCTGGCTGAGCGCATCGAGCCCGGTGGCGATGGTGATGTTGCGCGGCATGGACACGGAACGCTCGGGGTCGAGCAGCGCCACGGAGGGGAACAGGGTGGTGCCGCGCACGGTGCGTTTGGCATTGGTGGACTCGTCCACCAGCACGCTGTAGGGCGTGACCTCGCTGCCGGTGCCCGCCGTGGTGGGGATGGCGACAATGGGCAGGGGGGGGCGGGTGTACTGGTCATTGCCGAAGAGGCTCGTGCAGGGCTGGTCGTTGACGGCCAGCACGGCGATGACCTTGGCCGCATCCATCGCGCTGCCCCCGCCGAGGCCGATGACGAAATCGCATTGGGCGCTGCGGCACAGGGCCGCCGCCTCCTCACAGACGCTGGTGCCTGGGTTTTCATCGACGCCGTCGAAGATGACGGCATCGGGAAAGGCGCCCAGCAGCCGGTTGGGCAGGCCCGCCGCGCGGGCGGAATGGCACCCGGTCACCACGAAGGGCCGGACGCCAAAGGGATGGCAATACTCGGCCAGCCGTGCAAAGACCCCCACGCCGTACACCACGCGGGTGGGCATGTTCCATTTATATGTTTTCATCACAGCCATTCTTAATGGTACCACCCGTCCTTGTGTTTGAGTTTTGGTGCGCGCCTAACGCCGCTCTCCCCGCGCGCCGAGCCCCTCTTCGAGGGTCCGGCTGATGGCCGCGTTGTGGGCGGCGAGTTTGTCCAGTTTGGCCTGGGCCTTGGCCGCCGAGTCGGAATCGGGCTCAACAATGACGGCCTTTTTCCACTCCACCACGGCCTCTTCCGGCGTGCCCAGTTTGTGGAGGGTGTTTCCCAGGTTGCAGTGCGCCCGTGCATAGACGGGGTCCTGGGCGATGGCCTGGCGGAATTGGTCGGCCGCCTCGATGTATTTCTTGCTGTTGTAGGCGGCAATGCCCTTTTCCACGCAGCGGATCGCGGCTTTACGCTGGGGGGTAACGGTGCCGTCCCCTGCCTTGCGCAGGTGCAACAAATCCGTTGCGCCCAGAATCCGCTGAAAAAAGGAATCGCCCATGCTTTTACCCGCCTTGTTGCATTCTACCCGCTGTCCACCTGTCCGAGCGGCCGTGTTTTCACCTGTTGTGGTTGAAAAAGGCAACTACCGCATGCAGTGTAACACTGAATACACAAGGCGTCAATCGTATAAACCACTTACGGGAAAGGCCACCGGTCACATGGGCGTGTCGGCGCTCGGACCGTAGATGGAGGGCAGGGCGACGTCGTGGAGGCGCGCATACACGGTCAACTGGCCCCGGTGGTGAATGAGGTGGCTCATTACCATGGTCCGGTAGACGGCCACGCGGGGCATGGTGAAGACCACGCTCCCCGCGTTTTTCAGCGACCAGGCCTCCATCATGGTGTCATCTGAGGCTCCGGCGAGAATCTCACGGCCAATGCGAACATTTTCATCGAAGAGGGCCAGCAGGGCGGCCGTGGTGGTGAAGGGTATCTTCTTGAAGGGCGAGCCGCCTTCAGGATTCAGGTCCAACTGGGTCTCGCCAATAATAAACCGGCAATAGGCCGGGATGCCTGCGATGTGGATAGCCAGTTCGCCCAGTGAGGAGGACTTCGCGTGGGGTTTCCAGGCACCCTGCGCCTCGGGCAGTCGTTCCAGCAGGTTTCGGGTGGAAAGCATCTCGTGGTCAAATTCCGGCAAATGTCGGTCTATGATGTTCATGGCACGGTCTCCTTTTCGGCCTATTCTAACGCAGTTCCACAATAAGTGGAAACCCGCCATTTGGGTTTGTGATTCCCGCATCACGCCGTGGCACGGGCGAAAAAAGGGGGGCAGACACGCTTTTCAAACTGCCGAAAAGCGAGTCAGTCCCTATTTTTCGCTTGACAGGCTCGGTTTTGCATGATATCATTTTGATATGGTTTTGAAAGGAGGCCATGACATGGTATCGAAAGATCTTGAACGGCGGGTTTCCGACGGGTGGGCGGTGCTGACGGTGGTGATTGCCACAGGGTTCCTGGTCCTCGCAGGCTTTATTATCGGATTGCTTTCGGAGGCCATTTCCCTGATTGTGCTGGTGGTGCTGGCGGGTATTGTTTGGGTGGTCTGTGTCAGTGGATTCTTCACACTTCAGCCCAATGAGGCGGCCGTGCTGGTGCTTTTCGGCAAATACGTGGGCACGGTGCGGGTGAGCGGGTTTCACTGGGCCAATCCGTTTTACCTGAAGAAGAAGGTGTCGCTGCGTCGGCGCAACCTGAACGGGGCGACAATCAAGGTGAACGACCTGCGGGGCAACCCCATCGAGATCGCGGCCGTGGTGGTTTGGCGCGTCGAGGATGCGGCCAAGGCCGCCTTTGACGTGGATCATTTCGAGAACTATGTTTCCATCCAGAGCGAGGCGGCGCTGCGCCACATGGCCATGGCCTATCCCTATGACGATTTTCACGCGACGGAGCTGATATCGCTGCGCGGCAGCACGGACGAGGTGTCGAAAGCACTCCAGGTTGAAGTGCAGGAACGCGTGGCCCCCGCAGGCGTCATCATTGAGGAAACGCGCCTGGCCCACCTGGCCTATGCGGCCGAAATTGCCGGGGCGATGCTCCAGCGGCAGCAGGCCGAGGCGGTGGTGGCGGCGCGGTCGCGCATTGTTGAGGGCGCGGTGGGCATGGTGGAAATGGCCATTGCCAAACTGGAAGAGTCCGGGCAGTTCCCGCTCGACGACGAGCGCAAGGCCGCCATGGTGAGCAACCTGATGGTGGTGCTGTGCGCCCATGAATCTGTCCGGCCCGTGGTGAACACCGGCACACTGTACCATTAGAAAGGCATTGTTGTGGCCGAGAAGAAGTCATTTCTCCTGCGGCTCCCCCCGGAGTTGATGGATGAGCTGAACCGTTGGGCTGCGGATGAACTCCGCAGCCTCAACGGGCAGATGGAGTATGTGCTGCGGGAGGCGGTGCGCAAACGTCGGCGGGCGATACCGGAAAGCGCTCCGGAAGAAGGAGAAGCGGACGATGGCGTATAACTATGAGGGTTGCGTGGATTATCGCGGCGATGCGGCCATGGCGCTGGAATGCGCGAGAAACCTGCTTGAGGCGAAGGGGTTCAAGGTGCTGCCGCCCGCTGCAAACCAGTTGTGGTTCACCAATCCGGTTTCCTATCTGAACACGAAGAAGAAGCCCTTGCTGATGGTTTCCAAGGGCTGTATCACCGCAACGGGTTCGTCGCTGACCCTGCAGGCCGAATTGGGAAATTTGCAGGCCTTGGTCAAATTCCTTGTGCTTCTGGTCGCGGTTCTGGCCATTCCCGAAACGGCCATGGTGGCCGTGATTCTGGTGATGGTGGCCAAGCAGCCGGCGCTATTGCCGATTTGCCTGCTGTCCATCGCGCCAGTGCCGCTGGTGTTTCTGCTGATGCCCAGATTCCAGGGCAGGATCACAGCGCGCGCACTGGATGCGTTGCTGAACGAAGTCGCCGTTGTGGGGGGCGGCCGGGGTTCCAGTTGAAGCGGGGTGTTTCGTACTGCCAAGGGGCTGCATGGCCGCAAGCAAAGTATCCAGCATCCTGAATTCAGAAGGAAAGACGGCAGACAGGAATGTCTGCCCCACACTTTTCAGCCGCTTCCGGTTTCAGATTCTGGCCCAAGCTTCTGAAGCCTTTGCATTGGGGTGCCGTCACGTTGGGCTTTTTGCGGCTTTGAGGTGGGGGAGGGGACTTTTGCCGGGCCTTCTTTCGGCTGTGACCAAGAGGCCAGAGGGGCGCTTATCACGGGACTTGGATTCACGCCGCGAATTCGGCACACTATAGCGATTACGTGCCACTTGTGTGGCGTGAGGAAAGCGCGACTTCCCAATGAAGTTAATACACACGTCAGACATACATCTGGACGCCTGTTTCGCCGGTGCGGGCATGCCGCCCGGATTTGGGGCCAGGCGCCGCCATCAATTGCGCGAGACTTTCGCGGCGGTGCTGCGCCATGCCTGGACCTGCGGCGCCGAGGCGGTGCTCATTGCGGGCGACCTTTTCGAGCAGGACCGTGTCAGCCGCGACACGCTGGCCTTTTTGCGGGAGCAGTTTGAGCGGCTTGCGCCGTTGCCGATCCTCATCGCGCCGGGGAACCGCGACCCCTTTACGGAAGACTCGCCTTGGTTTTCCGAGGAATGGCCCGCCAACGTTCACATATTCAGCAGGCCCGAGTGGACCGCATGGGAATGCCCCGGCGCGCCGCTGACGGTGCACGGACTTGCGGCAACGGGCACAGAACTGCCGGACGACGCCTTTGCGCGCCTGCGCGTGCCCCGCGACGGCCGTCTGCATGTGGCGCTTGCCCACGGCACGGAGCGGTCCTGCATGGGGCCAGGGGACAAGGCCCACGCGCCCTTTGATCTGTTCTCCATCGCACAGCCGGGACTGCATTACCTCGCGCTGGGCCATATCCACCGCATGATCGCGGTGCGGCAGGACCAAGGCTTTCAGGCGTGGTATTCGGGCCCGCCCGAGGGGCGCGATTTTGACGAGGCGGGGCCAATGCACCTGCTGGAGGTGGAGATTATCCCGCCCGAGACCAACAAGTCCGCCACGGTGCTTGTCGCGCCCCGGCAGTCGTCCAAACTGATCTATGCCGCCGCCGAAATCGACTGTTCCGCCGTGCCGGACAGTGAAGCGCTGGCCGCCGTGGTCGCCGACAGGCTCAGCCAGTCTGAAAGTGCCGTGATTGCCCGGGTCTCGCTTACCGGCATGGTGGCACCGGAGCTGCGCGAGGCCATTCCATTCCTGGCACAGGCGCTCGAAGGACGTTTTGAGGCGGTCTGCATTGACGACCAGACCCAGCCGGATGACGATTTCGATGAGATAGGGCGCGAGGACACGGCCCTTGGCGAGTTTGTGCGCAGCCTGACGGAAGCGCGCGACGCCGCGCTCGACCCGGCACACCGGGCCGTGCTTGCGCGGGCGCGGGAAGTGGGTCTGGCCGCATTTTTGGGCCGCGAACCGCAGGTGCGCGGCATGGAGGCACCGCTTCCATGAGACTGTGCGAGGTGTACATCGACGGCTACGGCCGCCTGTCCGACTGCAGCCTGAGCTTTGAGCCGGGGTTGCAGGTGGTGATTGGCCCCAACGAGCGCGGCAAATCCACGGTCCGCTGCTTCGTCACCGACATGCTCTACGGCCAGAAGCGCGACGGCACGCACGCCCTCTACGAAGAGAGCAACGCCCTGCGCCTGCCCTGGACCCGGCCCGAGTGTTATGGCGGCCGTCTCGTGTATGAACTCGAAAACGGCGTGCGCTTCGAGGTGCGCCGCACCTTCCACCGGGGCCGCGAGCAGGTCCGGGTGGTGGACGTCCACCAGGACCGGGACATTACCGCATCCTTTCCCGTGCTCGCCAACCGCGAGATCGATTTTGCGCGCGCCCATCTGGGCCTGGGCAAGTCCGTGTTTGTCAATGCGGCCACCATCGGCCACCTCAGTCTGGACGGACTGGGCGACCAGGATGCGCTCGATGAAATCCGCGACCGGCTGCTGGCGATTGCCGATTCCGGCGCCGGGGGCCGGTCTGCCGACGCCGCATTGCGCGCGCTCACCGCGCGCATCGAGGCCATCGGCCGCGCCGATGCCCGCAACCGCCCCCTGCCCGTCGCGCAGGCGCGGCTGGCCGCGCTCAACGAGGAGCATGCCCGCGCGGCGGCCGCCCGCCGCGAACTGGCGGAGATGGCACAGCAACGGGGCGCGCTCAAGCGGCGCGGCGCCGAACTGGACGCCGGGCGCGAACTGGTGGAGAATGCGGTGGACCGCGCGCGCGCACACCGGCGGGCCGCGCGGCTGCAGGATGCCGACAGGATTCAGCAGCGCATTGACGAAATCACCCAGCGCTGCTTCCAATTGGGCCCGTACCGCGACACGCCGCTGGAACGCCTGGCCGAGGCGCAGCAGGCGCGCATGCACTCCGAAACCGCCCGGCTCCAGGTGCAGCGGCGCGAGCAGGAACTGGAGGACTTGGCCGCGCAGGTCGAGTCGGAACGCCAGCGCAGCGCCCAGAACACGGCCGTGATGCCGCTGCCCGTCCCCGAGACGGTCGAGGCGCGCTACCACGAACTGCGCGGCATGACGGAGCGCATGGACGAGCGCGTCAACGACGAGCAGTCGCGGCTGGACCAGACCCAGGAGCAGATCATTCTCACCCAGAACCGTCTGGCCGATCTGTCTGATTTCAGCCGGGGAACAACGGACCCCATAGAATGGCTCACCCAGTTGCAGAGTTCGTTCACCCTGGCGCTGCGCGCGCGCAGCGAGGCCCAGGCGGAACTGGAACGGCTGAAGCTGGAAGTGGAGCGGCACCAGGATGAAATGGCGCCCGACGCCGACCTGTTCCGCGGATGCACCTCCATCTCCGAGAGCCTGCGGGAGTTTGAAACGGGCCGCAAGCGGGCCGTGGAGAAGCGGGCGAACACCGAGAATGAACTGCACACACTGGGCCGCGTCCGCGACAAGCTCAAAGAGGGCAGGCCCGCCCTGATGGTGCTTTCAGGCATCTGCGCCGTGTCCATTCTGGTGCTGCTGGGGATTCTGTTCCTTTCGGGCAAGCTGCCTATTCTGTTCGCCGTGGCCATCATTTTTCTTGCCCTCGGCTATTTCCTGTACCACCTCGTTTCCACCAAGGTTCGCATCACCGATGCGACCGAGCGCATCGCCGTGCTTCAGGGAAGCCTAGACTTGATGGCCTCCGACGACCCCCATCTGTCCCCCGTCGAAGTTCTAATGATACGCGCCGACTGCAAGTACCCCCGCGAACTGGAGGGGCGCTATGACTGTTACCGCGAGGCAAAGGCGCTGTTAAAAGCCGCCCTGCTGGAACTGGAACGGCAGGAAGGGATCACGCGCGACAGCGAGGAGCGCGTGCCGCAATTCTACGGCAGGCTTGTGGAGGAATTTCAGCGGCTGGGCGAGACCCTGTGCGGAGAGGATGACATTCACAACGCCGTCGGGCGCGTCATGTCCCGGTACCAGGATTACCGCGACGCCAAGCGCCGCATGTCCGACCTGCGGGGCACGCTGCAGACTTCCATTGAGCGCCTCGGCAAACAGCGCGATTTGCTGAAAACGACCCAGGACGCGCTGGCGCTGCATGAGGCGCAGATTCGAAGCGTGATGCGGCAGGGCGGGTTCGTCGAAGAGGGGAACATGCCCGACACGCTGGCCGCGCTGCGCGCCTATGCGGACTATACCGGCCAGTGCCAGGCGCACAGCGGCCGTCTCGAACTGCTGCGCGACCAGGCCGACGCCGCGCAGAAGCTGTTGCTGGAGGAGCGCGCCGAGGAACTGAGCAGGCGCAGGCGCCTGGAAGAACTGCTTGGTACGGCCGGCGTGGTTTCGGTGGAGGAGTGGCAGGAGCGCACCGAGAAGGCGCGTGAATACCGCAGCCTGCAGGAAACCCGTGTGGCGCTGGAGGAGCAACTGGCCGGACTGCTGGAGGGCGGCACGCTGGCCGACCTGCGCCGCGCCGCCGCGGAGGCCGAGGCCGACGCGCCGAAGGACACGCTGGAGGAACTGGAGGCAGAACTGCTCCGTGTCAGTGCCGAGGCCGCCGGGCTTCGCCAGGAGTTGCAGGCGCTGGTGCTGGCCATGGCCGAAAGGGGGGCGGGGCACCGCACGCTCAACGAGATTGAGGAAGACCGCGCGGCGGTCGAGGCTTCCGTCCGTGCCCTGGAGCAGGAGTTTGAAGCCGCCGCCCGCGCGCTGGCCGTCATCGAGGATGTGGCCGTGTCTCGCCATGCGCGCATCGCGCCCATCGTGGCCCGCGAGGCCTCGGCCTGTCTGCGCTATGTCACCGGCGGGGTTCACGGTGACCTCGTCATCGGCCCCGACTTCCGCATCAGCCTCAAGACCGCCGGTCCCAACGCCTCGGAGAAAAACCTCAGCAAGGGTGCGCTGGACCAGCTTTATCTGTCCCTGCGCATCGCCCTGGTGCAGTTCCTTTGCGATGACCACGAGTCGGTGCCCATGCTCTTTGATGACCCCTTTGCCAACTACGATGACCACCGTCTGCGGGCGGCCATGGAACTGTTGCGGGATGTGGGGGCACGGCATCAGGTGCTGCTTTTCACTTGCCGGGATGACGTGGCGGCGGTGGCCGCTGAGCTTGGCGCTCCGGTGGTAGCGCTATAAACCGACAAAAAACAAACAGACGCATGTGACCGTAATTATACTCTTTTATGTGTTTGTGTCTGTATTTGACAAAACCCCAAAACCGACAAATTTCTATTGCGGGGATGGGTCTGCCATGCTATAATCTTGCAGGTCAGAGCCATATGTGGCGTTTCTCCTTCCGCGGAGGTCTGGTGCGTTAGCGTATCAGGCCTCTTATTTTTTTGTCGCGGAGGTTCTTCCCTCAAAGCATCTATTCGAATTAATGACGGGGCCATTGTGTGAGGAGCCGGCAGGGATGCCAGCGCTCCCAGTAAGTCAAAGCCACTGCACGAATTCGATCACATTGTTGTCCGGATCGGCCATGTAGCACCAGCGGACTTTGTTAGGAATCAGCAGGGGGCCTTTGAGGAGCGCGATGCCCGCGTTGGCCAGGGTGGCCAGCAGGAGATCGAGGTCATCGACGCCGAGGGCCACATGGGGGCAGTAGGGCGGCTCGGGCTTGGGTGCGGTGTGGGGCAGGGGCTGGTTGTTTTCATCGAGCATCTGGAGCAGTTCCAGATTGCCGCCCTCGAGTTCGAGGAAGGCGAAGGCCTCGTGGTGCTCCTCATCCAGCTCGCGAAACATGAGCTGCAGGCCGAGGGTGTTGGTGTAGAAGTCGATGGCCCGGTCCAGGTCGGCGGCCCGCAGGGCCACATGGTCGAGCCGGTGCATCAGAGCAGCTCCTCCTGCACATAGTCCACGGCATTTCGGAAGACCCGCAGTCCCATGCCCTCTTCGGGCAGGTTTTCCATGCGGGTCCAATTGGGGTGGTTGGTCCCGTCCTGGTAGGCTTCGGGGTGGGGCATGAGGCCGAAGACGCGGCCCGAGGGGTCGCAGATGCCGGCGATGTCGTCGGCCGCGCCGTTGGGATTGAAGGGGAACTCGCCGTCGGCCGGGCTGCCGTCGGGCCGGATGTAGCGCAGGGCAATCTGCCCGTTGGCGCGAAGCCGCTCCATGACGGCGTCGTCCTTGACGATGAACTTGCCCTCGCCGTGACGGACGGGCACTTCCAGCGTGTCCATGCCCCTAAGCCAGACGCATTTGGTGTCGGGCGCGATGCGCAGCTTCACCCAGCGGTTTTCAAAACGGCAGGTGTCGTTCCATGCCAGGGTG
The DNA here is from genome assembly GCA_903893795.1 of Candidatus Hydrogenedentota bacterium. GTDB lineage: Bacteria > Hydrogenedentota > Hydrogenedentia > Hydrogenedentales > CAITNO01 > CAITNO01. The sequence goes on from CAITNO010000152.1 coordinate 66,422, forward strand.
ACTTCCTGCCGGTACTCGCCCTCGAAGAGGGGCAGGATGCCCATTTTCACCATCACCTGGAAACCGTTGCAGATGCCGATGACCAGTTTGCGGTCGGCGACGAATTTCAGGATGGGGCCGCCCAGCTTGCCGCGCAGGCGGTTTGCGAGAATCTTGCCCGATGCCACGTGGTCGCCGAAGGAAAAGCCCCCCGGTATGGCGAGGATGTGGTATCCGTCGAGCATCGCCGGGTCGTCGGCGATATCGTTGAGATGGACGCGGCGCGTCTCCGCGCCCGCGCGCTCCAGGGCGCGCTCCGTCTCATTGTCGCAGTTGATTCCGAATCCGGTCAGGACAATCGCTCTTGCAGGCATGTTCAGTTCCTCAATTGGCCTCGCGGGGGCGCATACACCCCCCGGCCCGTCGGGCCACCCCCCGCGAGGGGGGACCCAAAGCGACCTCGGTCTCGGGCCGTGAATGTGATCGTTTTCTCAAGTGTCTTCAGGGCAGACTGCGCTTCCTGATGAGTTGTTTCACCAGGCCAGCGCCGCTTCCTGATGAGTTTCTTACCAGGCCAGCGGCGCTTTCCACGCGGCCTTAAGTTCGGCGATGGGGGCATCCACATGGGTGCCGCCGGGGCATTCGATGCGGAGCATGGGTTCGGCCATGACAGTGCCCACGCGCTGAATGGGGCTGCCCGCCATGACGGCCTCAAAGGCCAGCAGGTTGCCGGGGTTGACCGTCACCACGAAGCGGCTCTGCGATTCGCTGAACAGGGCGGACACGGCGCTCTTCACGCCGATCTCGGCGAGGTCAACATCCATGCCCAGGCCGCCCGCGAAGGCCGATTCGGCCAGGGCCACCGCCAGGCCGCCGTCGGAGCAGTCGTGGCAGGAGGCAACGAGCCCGCCCGTGATGGCCTTGTGCAGGCGCTCGTACATGGCGCGCGCGCCCAGCGGGCTCACCTGCGGGGCGGTGCCGCCGGACAGGCCGCGCAGGGCGGCGTACTCGCTGCCGCCCAGTTCGTCGTGCGTCTCGCCGACGACATAGACATAATCGCCCGCGCGCTTGGCGTCCATGGTCGCCACGTGGGTCACGTCCTCCAGGACGGCGGCGGCCGTAAACAGGACGGTCGGCGGAATGGAGATCTTCGTGTCGCCAATCTTGTAGTCGTTCTTCATGCTGTCTTTTCCGCTGATGAGCGGAATGTCATAGGCGACGCACAGGTCGTAGAGCGCCTCGCAGGCGCGCACCAACTGGGCCAGTTTGTGGCTGCCGTCGGGCGTCTTTTCGCTCTGCACCGGGTCGGGCCAGCAGAAGTTGTCGAGGCCGGCTATCATGCCGGGCCGGGCGCCCACGGAGATCAGGTTGCGCACCGCCTCGTCAATGGCGCAGGCCATCATGGAATAGGCGTCGAGGTCGGCGTACTTGGGCGCGATGCCACAGGCCACCGCGATGCCGCGCTTCGACCCCGCCACGGGCCGTATGACGCCCGCGTCGCCGGGACCGTCGTGGGCGACGCCCTGGAATTGCTTAAGCACGCTCTGGCCGAGCACCTCGTGGTCGTACATGCGCACAAAGCTTTCCTTGCTGCACACGTTGAGCGAGCCAAGGACGGCCTTGAGGTCGGCGGCGAGGTCGTTTGATTCCACGCTGATTTCGGACGGGGGCGCGGGCGGGTTGAGCTTCGCCTGAAGCCGCATGCGCGGCAGGCCCTCATGCAGGAATTCCATGTCCAGCGAGCCGGCGAGCTTCCCCTCAAACCAGCATTCGAGCCTGCCCGAATCGTTGAAGGTGCCGAGCACGGTAGCCTCCACCTCGCGGCGGCGGGCCAAGTCCAGGAACGCGTCTATCATGTCGGTCGGCACGGAGAGCGTCATGCGCTCCTGCGCCTCGGACAGGAAAATCTCCCAAGGGGCCAGACCGGCGTATTTGAGCGGGGCCTTGTCCAAGTGCACTTCGGCGCCGTTGGAGGCGCGGGCCATTTCGCCGATGCTGGAGGACAGGCCGCCCGCGCCGTCGTCGGTGATGCAGGAGAAGAGGCCCAAGTCGCGGGCCTCGAGCAGGAAGTCGGCCATTTTCTTCTGCGTGATCGGGTCACCAATCTGCACCGCCGTGGCGGGCGAGCCCTCGTGCAGTTCTTCCGAGGAGAAGGTGGCGCCGTGGATGCCGTCCTTGCCGATGCGTCCGCCGGTCATGACGATGAGGTCGCCGGGGCGCGCGGCCTTTTCATGGCTCGGCCGTCCCGCCGTCGTGGTGGGGATGAGCCCGCCGGTGCCGCAGAAAACCAGGGGCTTGCCCAGAAAGCGCTCGTGGAACACGATGGCGCCGTTGATGTCGGGGATGCCGCTCTGGTTGCCGCCGTCGCGCACGCCCGAATGGACGCCGCGCAGCACGCGGCGTGGATGAAGCAGGCGCGCCGGGATCTCACCCGTGTGGAAGGGCGAGGCGAAACAGAAGACGTCGGTGTTGAAAATGCACTGGCAACCCAGCCCCGCGCCGAGCACGTCGCGGTTGACGCCCACGATGCCGGTCATGGCGCCGCCGTAGGGGTCCAGCGCCGACGGGCTGTTGTGCGTTTCGGCCTTGAGCGCGAAATTGTGGGTTTCATCGAACTTGATGATGCCCGCATTGTCCTCGAACACGCTTACCAGCCAGTCCACGCGCTTGGACACGGTCTCGGTGGTCGCCTTCACATAGGACTTGAAGAGGCCGTCTATTTCGCGGGTCTCGCCGTTTTCATCGGTGTATTCGATGACGGCGCTGAAAATCTTGTGCTTGCAGTGCTCCGACCAGGTCTGGGCAATGACCTCGACCTCGATGTCGGTCGGGTTTGCCGGCAGGCTGCGCTTTGCCCGTTCTGCCTGGGTTTGCGGAGCGCGGTAATGGGCCTGCACCGTTTTCATTTCGGTCAGGTCGAGCGCGAGCGTCATGTCGCGGCTCAGGGCGAGCAGGGCGTCGTCGTCCACCTCGAGATTGATCTCGTGGACAACCACCTCGCTACGCTGGGTGACGATCGGCAGCGCCAAGAGCGGCTCGCCGTCCAGATCGGCCATTTCTTCGGCCGTCTTCACCACATACTGCTCGATGAGTTCGTTGGCCAGCGCCTTTTGCGCGATGCGCAGGGCCGTGTCCTTGTCCACGCCGCGCAGGGCGTGGAGGGTGGATTTGAAGACCACCTCGCCTTCGGCGAGCGCCCGGCCAAGCGTGTCCTGCACGCCCTCGCGGGCGCTGCGGCCGACATTGTCGGTGACGCCGGGCAGGAAACCCACCTCGATCACGCAGTCGTAGCCGGAGGCCATCGACTTGTTGACCGCCGAGTCCTGAATGATGGGGTCGGTGAACAGGTCGGCGCGCACCTTCTCCAACTCGTCGGCGGTGAAGTCGCCGAGCAGCGTGTACACGTCGATGATCCACGCCTCGGCCACCTGGACGTTCAAATCCTCGTGGAGGCGCGCGCAGAGCGCGACACCGGCCGGGTCGGGCCGGCCGCCCTTCATGGCCACTTCTATTCTATTTACCGGCATAGCGCAGATTCCCTTTGTAGAACACGCGGCTTTCACCCTTCACGATCCGGCCCATGACGGTGCATTTCTTGCCCGTCATCTCAAAGCCCTCGACCGCCTTGTCCACCTGGTCGGGCGGCACGACAAACATGAAGCCCTGGCCGACGTTGAAGGTGCGCAGCATCTCCGTTTCCTCGACATTGCCCGTTTCCTGCAGGAACCGGAAAATGCCGGGCACCTCCCAAGTGTTGAGGTCCACCTCGGCGCCCAGCCCCTCGGGCAGGATGCGCGGGAAGTTGTCCGTGATGCCGCCGCCGGTGATGTGCGCCATGCCGTGCACGTCGACCAGCTTCATGATGACCTGCATCAGCTTGGCATAGGCCACGTGCGGCTCCATCAGCGCCTCGGCCACGGTGAGTTCCGTGTAGGGCATGAGGTCGTCCGTGCCGAGCCCGGCCACCTCGAAGGTGATTTTGCGCGCCAGGCTGTAGCCGTTGGTGTGCAGGCCCGTGGAGGGCAGGCCGATAATCACGTCGTCCTCTCGGATGGCCGAACCGTCCACGATTTTCTTGCGGTCCACGATGCCCACAATGGTTCCCGCCAGATCGTATTCGCCCGGCTGGTACATGTCGGGCATCTCGGCGGTCTCGCCGCCGATCAGCGCGCACCCCGCAAAGCGGCATCCGGCGGAAAGGCCCTTGAGCACGTCGATGGCCACCTGCGGCTCGAGCTTGCCCACGGCGAAATAGTCGAGGAAGAACAGGGGGCGCGCCCCCTGCACCAGAATGTCGTTCACGCAGTGCGACACGAGGTCGACGCCGACCGTGTCGTGCTTGCCTGTCATGAACGCCAGCTTGAGCTTGGTGCCCACGCCGTCCACACTCGACACCAGCACCGGCTCCTCCATGTTTTGGAGGTCGAGCAGGTACATCGCGCCAAAGCTGCCGATGTCGCAGAGCACCTGATCGTTGTAGGTCTTTTTGACCAGTTCCTTGATGCCCGCCAGCGCCACATTTGCAGCGTCGATATCCACACCGGCATCGCGGTAGCTGAGGGAAACTTTCTTGTCGGCCATGATAGACACCTCATAATGGCTGTGCCCCTCCGGGGCGAATAAGGCTACAGGATACGCGGTCGCTTCCCATAAGTCCAATGAAATGTTATGATATGGCTGATAAGGTGGGCTTATGAATAAAGTCCTTGACCGCCAACGTGAACCATGGGCTTACCGGGAAACCACGAAAATGAAGCCATGTTTAAGGTACGAAAGTGGTGCCGCCTTAAGTCGCCCCCTGGAGGGGCAGCCGCGACGTGTCCGCCGTAGCCTTGGCGAAGGGGGAAGCGGCGGGGGGTGTATGCCCTCCATGCAGACCCAATGCTCGAAGAAGGCTCATTCCAAGTGTATGCGCAAGCATACACCCCCCGGCCCTTCGGGCCACCCCCCTCGAGGGGGGACCCAAAGCAGCCCAGTTCCTCAGGGGGGACCCAAAGCAGCCCAGTTCCTCAGGGGGAACCCAAAGTAGCCCAGTTCCTCAGGGGGAACCTAAGGCGGCACTGCTCGTCCCCCACAACCGATTCAAAGTTTCCCTCCAACCCCAAAAAGGTTCTTATTCCCTAACATGACCCTTGATGCCATGAAATGCTTTTGCGCGTTGGTGGAAACGGGCAGTTTCCGCCTTGCGGCGGAACGGGTGTTCCGCTCGCAGCCGGCCGTGAGCCAGCAGATGCGCAGTCTGGAACAGGAGGTGGGCCACACGCTGGTGGACCGGCGCACAGGGCGGCCCACCACGCAGGGGGATGTGCTTTACAAGCGTGCCCGCGACATTCTGCGGGCCATGGACGCGCTTCAGCGCGAACTGGCCGACCGGGACAGCGGTCCCGCCGGGGAACTGCGCCTGGGCACGAGCGACACGACGGCGATGTATCTGCTCCCGCCCTATGTGCGGCGTTTTGCGGAACGGCTGCCGCAGGCGCGGCTGGCCGTCACCAACCGAAGTTCCGATGCGATTGCCACGCAGGTGGTGCGTGGAGAACTGGACCTGGGCATTGTCACGCTGCCGCAAAACCACGCGGAGCTTGCGTCTGAGCCCCTGTTCCGGCAGCGCCTGCTGCTGGTGGTGCCTCGGGGACACCGGCTGGCGAAACAGAAACACACAAGCCTCGATGAGCTGCGCGACACGCCTGTGCTGATGCTGGACAGCCGGACGCGCACGGGCGCGCTGCTGGGCGAATTCTTTCGGAACACGGGATTCACACCGACGGTGTTTCTTGACAGCGGCTCCTTTGAGGTCATCAAGCGGTATATCGCCGAGGGCACGGGTGTATCCTTTCTTCCCGAGACCGTTTTGGGCGCCCAAGACCGCGGACTGGTTGCCGTGGCGATGGACGGGCTGCCTGAAATAGCGATTGGCGTCATTTGGCGGCGCGACGCCTACCTAGGCCGCGCCGCCCGCGCGTTTCTGGAACTGCTGCGGGAAAAGGAATAGGAAAAGGAAGGCGGGCCGAAGCCTTTCGGCAACGACCCGCCCGCTAAACGGTTAAACCCGGAAGGTGCGGCTAGAACACTGCGGACATGACGCCCAGCAGGTTGGCCACGCCCCGGTTGCAGAAAGTCTCGCCGTTCGGGTCATATTTGGCGAATTCCACGTGGCCGTCCATGAACAGCACGTTTGACCCGCCCGGAATGTGGTTGAACGACGTGGGGATGTAGGCCACGTGGTCGAAGGTTATCGGCATGGCGCTTTGCGCCGTGTTGGCCCCGCCCGCATTGTTGATGTCGGTGATCATGAAACGCTCAACGCCTTCCCGGATGCGGTAGATCGTGTTCGAGCCACCGTTGCCCATGCCCGCGTACAGGCCCGCGGGATCGAGCGTGACGTCGCCGTCCACGGCCTTGGCCATATCTGCGGCATTCCTGGTGGTGAAGGCGGCGACGAGACCCTGGCGGTTAAACAGGGAGTCGATGGCGGCGATGACCTGCTTCGATCCCTGTGTCGGGGGATTGGCGGGGACCTTGTCCGCCTCGCCCACAAGGCCGAAAATGGCGGTCAGGGCGGTCATGTCGGCCATGCCATAGGAAGATCCGAAGCGGTCGAAAACCCAGCCGAGATAGGCGTAGCTGTTGCCGGCCGCGCTGGCGCAGCGGCTCGCGCCCAGTTCACTGTTGGTGGGCCAGGTGGTGTTCAGGCATACGGCGTCGCTGCCCGGGGCCGTGAAGCGCTTTTTCATCAGCGAGGCGCCGGGTGAGGACGGGCAGACCAGAATCCACGGGTCGGTCAGGTATTCGGGATACATGGCGAACATGTTCGGGCATACGTTGACGACAGGCTCAATGCCCGTGAAGTGCCAGCTCAGCATGCCCGCCTGCATGGTGGGGAAGCTTCCCTTGGCCTCGTTGCTGTACATCTTCATGACCAGGCCCATTTGCTTGAGATTGTTCTGGCAGCTTGAGCGCCGCGCGGCCTCGCGGGCGCGGGCCAGTGCGGGTAGCAGAATGGCCGCGAGTATGCCGATAATGGCGATGACGACGAGAAGTTCGATGAGTGTAAATCCAGACTTCTTCATGATGAGTGCTCCGTGGTGCAGTTAAGAAAAGCTCGTGCCCTCCATCCGGGAGGCGCACGACAGGCGTTTGGTTCCGGGTGCTTTCTAGGTCACGACCTCCTTTCCCCGTGCTGCCTGTTCCCCGGTCGGGGTATTCAGGGTCGGAAGCCCCAGCAGGGCTTTTCCAACACGCTGATAGGTTTGTTCATAGTCCCATTCCTGAAAGAAGGGACGCCAGCCGAAGCCGTCCATAAGCAGGTGGGCGCTGCGCAGGATATCCTCCAGGGAGGTGGCCACCGGCAGCTCATGCATGCCCGAGAAGCGGCGGTGGAGCTGGGCCCAGCCGGAAATGAGTGCTGCGAGCGCCATGCACAGCGAGCCCACGGTGGCTTTGGGGGGAAGCACAAGATCGCCCGCCGCAACGGCCTCTTCAATGAGGCCCGCCGGGATGGCAAGCATGGCCCGCTGGGCCTGCTGCAAGCGTTGCAACTGGTCCGGCGGCGCCTTTTCGCGGACCATCTCGGAATCAATGACCGCCAAAATGCGCAGGTTGTCGGTGTAGAGGCTGGCATACCGGTCAATGGCCGCACCGATGGCCACCACCCTTTCGCGGGACCGGCCCGGAAAGCGGCTGGCGTGTTCCATGACAGCGGTGATTTGCCGGTGGCAGCGGATGGCCAGTTCCAGTACAAGCTCTTCCCTGCAACTGAAGCGCTGGTAAAGGGTGCCCCGCGAATACCCCAATTCCCGGGCAATGGCGTCTATGGTGACGGCCTGAAAACCCTTATCGATGAATATACTTTGGGCCAGTGCCAAAACCCGCTCATCGCGCTGATGCAACTCCAACTGCTTGCCGCGCAATGCCGGTGCGTCTGTCCCTCCATTCATCACCACGACATGAACTCCCGTGCATTAACTGACACAAGTTCAAGAACCGGCATGAGTCTAGCACGGCAGAGAAAATCTGTCAACCAGATTTTCGCGGGGCTGCCAGCAAAAAAAGTTTCATGGAGTGACATGGAAACGCAGTTGCCGTGAATACACGTAGACAACAGGTCACATGGGTGACCGGAACAACAAAAAGTGAACCCAAGAAGAGAAAGACCAAGGAGAAGACCATGAAGACGTATCTGACACTGGCGACGATTGCAGCGGTTGCGCTGGCATTTTCCGGCCTCGCGTTTGCGGCCGACACCCCGGCCGCGACCACCGGGAAGACCGTGGTGAAGGAAAAGGCGGCGACGCCCGCCACCCCGGCCAAGGTTGCGGCCCCGGCCAAGACGGCCACCCCGGCCAAGGTTGTCACACCTGCGGCTCCTGCCGCCCCGGCCACGCCTGCACCGACGGCCACGCCCGCCGCGCCGACTGCCCCGACTGCCCCTGCGGCTCCTGCCGCCCCGGCGACGCCTGCGGCGCCTGCCGCGCCGACGGCTCCGGCTGCGAAGTAATGACGAAAGTCTGATGCCCGGATAAACATGCCGACATCCCGCCGGGAAAAGTTTCCACGGGATGTCGGCACCGGCATTTTGAAAGCAGGCCGTCTGAATAGTTCCTATAATAAATCGTTCATATCAGCATGAAGGATTGGTGAGAAGTGAGACAACCGGGGCACTATCAGGCGCCGGGGGACACAGACCCAGAGATGGATGAGACACTGAGACAAATTGAACTGTACCGGAACCAGTTCTACCGGTTTGTCTACCGGAACGTGTGGAACCCGGCCATGGCCGAGGATGTGTTTGCATCGGCCGTGCTGGCCGCCTATGAGAATGCGGACAAATTCGTGCCGGGCACGAATTTCCGGGCCTGGATGTTCAAGATTCTGGTGAACAAGTGCTTTGTGGCGAACCGTGAGGTAAAGCGGGCCTTTGAGGCGCTCGACGACAATCTTCCCGCTCAGGCTCCGGCCTGGACGAGTGTGCATTACAGTGAAATGCTCCGGAACCCCGACGCTTTTCTGGACCAGTGCGGCGACGAGGTGTACCAGGCTTTCCGGGCGTTGTCCACAGCGCAGCGCTCGTGCATACTGCTGAAGGAAGTGGAACAGTTTTCCTACCAGGAGATCGCGGAGATACTCGACATTCCGGTGGCCACCGTGATGACGCACCTGTCCCGGGGACGGGCCTCCCTGCGCCTGCGGCTGCTGGACTATGCGCGGAGAAACGGCATTGTGCGATCGTTTCCCCGCTTTATTGCCCGTCTGCAAACCCGGGAATTGAGGGAAACAGAAAGCGGGGTGACGATATGAACCCACAGGATAAGATTCTTTGGAGCCGCTTGGACGGTGAGATGCCGCCCGATGAGGCGGAACGTTTTGACCGCGCCCTCACGGCGGAAGACTGCGGGCGGTTGGGCGCCGAACTGGGTCTGGAACGGAGGCTGGGCGAGATGCTGGCGCGTCCCGCGCCGGGCGCCGACGAGGCATGGCGCGCCGCACTGGAACGGGTCAGCGCGCACAAGCAGGCCGGAAGCGTGCCAGTGCGCAGACGGCGGATGGCCTGGGCTGTCCTGCCGGTTGCCCTTGCGGCTACCCTGCTGGTGATGCTTTCCGTCGGGCATGACCACAGCGCGGCGCAGCAGCCGTGGTACCTGAGCGTGGGCGCCCATGGCACGGTGAAACAGACCACCCCGTCGCAGGCGCAGGCGGTGGCGGCGACAGCGCGGAATCTGTTGCGGGACCGCGACATGCACATGGCCTTTGATCCCAAGAACTCACTCGAATCGGCCAATGCCTCCTACCGTCTTGTGTCTGTGCGCGGAGAGCAGCAGGCCGGAGAACCGGTTGTGGAGATGGTGTTTCTGTGCGATGGGAAACCGGCCAAGGTGATCATCACCAACGCCAGCGGAAACGCCGCGCATGAAATTGGCCGGGCCGCGGACCGCGGCGCGGCGCTTGCGTCACGTTCGGTTGGCGACTGGCTGGTTACTGCGGTTGGCGTTCAAGCGCCGGACGAATTGCTTTCCCTCATTGAAGAGGCGCAGCCCGAGTCGCAGGACAACGCATCCATTCACGCCGGGGAGGCAGCGCCGGTGGAAACGCCCACGCCGGACACCGCAGTGACGGCACCCGAAACCGTGCCAGAGACAGCGGTGGTGGCGCCGGATACGGCCGTGGCAGCGCCGCAACCGGAGCCAGAGGCGGCACAGGCGGCGCCGGAAACAGCTCCGGCGCCGGACAGTGCCACGCAACAGGAGACTGCGCCGCCGACCGAGAAACCCGACCCGACCAAGACCATGGTGTGATGCCGGCTTGGGCTTGACCCACCGGTGTCGGGCGGGCAAAATGACGCCGTATGCAACTGCGGCGCCGCCGCCGGAGGTTTCCTATGTCGCGCGCATGGCCTGTGCTTCTTCTCCTTCTCGCCGGTACCACCCATTCGCCTGCCGAACCGTCCGAAGCCTGGAAGGCGCGCAGCGCCGCCGCGCAGCAACTGGATATTGGCGAATCGGCCCCCGACTGGCTGGCCGACTCCGAGACCTACGCATTCGGCACCGGGCCCGGTGACTGGGATGCGCTGGCGCAATCGAAGGTCGCTTTTGTCACGCACTGTCCCGTGATCCGCGACTATTTCGAGCGCGCCCATGCGCTGGGCGTCCGCTGCTTTCCCTATGTGACTTTCTACCAGGGCTTCGCCAGCCAGACCTATGAGGACCTAAATCTCAAGGACCACCCCGAATTCATCGAGGTGGACGGGGAGGGCAATCTCAAGCGCACCGGGTTCTGGGAAACGGAAGACGCGAAGAACATGTACACCACATGCCCCAACGTGCAGGCCTACCAGGATGCGATGGTGGCGTGGGTGCGCAAGATTATGGAACTAGGCGCCGACGGCGTGTTTGTGGACAACCTGGGCAGCCGGGTGGAATGCTTCGGGCCGAAGTTTGGCAAGCATCAGCATGTTTACGAAGACCAGAACCACGCCTTTGCCATGCTGCTCAAGCGCGTGCGGGAGGTCATCAGGGAGTACAAACCCGACGGCGCCGTGCTCGGAAACTCGGCCAGCCCCACCTCACTGCCGAAAGAGTACTGGAAGTATCTGGATGCGGAGATGCTGGAGTCATACATCTGCACCTGGGTCAGCACGGAACGCTGGATGGACTGGACCGATCATTGGAACAAGGTGGGCAAAGATTTGCAGCCCTATGTGCGGGCGGGCAAGCAAATTCAGGCGCTGAGCTACCTGGGCCACACGCCCTACGGCGTCCGTGAGGACGCGTTTTTCTGTTACGCCAGCGCGCGGCTGGCGGGTTTTGTGTGGAACGGCGGTGGTCCCATCGGCAATTCCGAAACGGCCGACCTTTACCGGCTGCGCCTGGGCAAGGCGCTGACCGGGGAGCTGGAAGACAGCGGCGTGCATTATCGCGTGTTTGAAAAGGGCCTCGTGGCGGTGAATCCGGACAAGGAAAAGCCTGCGGCCATCACACTTGACACCTCGGTGCCGGGCAGGGCACTGCTGGACTGTTTTGGCGGCACGGCGGCGTGGGCACCGCTCGAAACGGGGTATGCGGCCGATGTGGCGGTGAACCACGGGGGCAAGCGGGCCATCGCCTGCGAACTGTCCGACGGCACCAAGACCAGCGGGGCGGTGCAGGTGGTGGAACTGAACCAGACCGCGCCCTTGCCCATCACGGTCACCGGTTGGAGCAAGGCGGAGAATGTGACCGGTTCCGCCGATGCCAATTATTCGTTGTACGCCGATGTGCAGTACAGCGACGGCACCTGGTTCTACGGGCAAACGGCGCAGTTCAGCGTGGGCACGCACGACTGGGAGCGCCAGTCGGTCACCATCGCGCCGGAGAAGCCGATACGGGCCGTCACGCTCAATGCCATCTTCCGCTACAAGACGGGAAAAGTCTGGTTCGATGATGTTTCCCTTCTGGATGACCAGGGCGGTGGGCGGCCAAAGAACGGCGGGTTTGAGGAACTTGAGACGCGCGGGGTTACGGTCAAGATTGGGGCGGACCGCCGCCTGGAGATTCCCAAGTATTCGGGCCGTGTCTACCTGTTTCTTCCCGAGACAGAGAACGGGCTGTACACGGCGGGACCGAAACTCACGGTGGTCACCGAGCCCGGACTGGGGGAGGTGCGCTTCCGTGTGGACGGGTTCGACTATTGGACCCACTGCGGGTCCTGGACCACCGAATACGTGAAGGGCGCGAGCTTCGGGAAATTCGACATCGTGTTCGACAAGCCCGGAAAGCACAGTGTCGAAGTTATAGACCTCGTGCCCGCCGACATGAAAACGGCCAAGGGCTACGGCAGCGGCGAGCACCTGGGCCAGTTTATGGACCCGTCCAACCCCACCCGCACAAGCGACGGCAAGAAGTTCAAGTTCCGGCAATGGAAAGATCGGGGCGATTCGGCGGCGATAGAGGTGGAGGTGAATGCCGACACGGAGCTTACGGCTTTGTTTGACGTTATAGAGGGAAAGCAATAGGGGAAGAGCACCCCGGATTCTCTCCGGTGGGGCATCCTCATCCAAAGCGGCGTCGTTGCCGCCGTACACCATATAACCGCAGCAAGATTGTTTGTGTCAGTCCGTTAGGATGTGCAGCTCATGCACGGACCAGCAGCAGTCTGCCGTGCCGGTTTGGACCACCTTCACAACGCGTCCCTCGGTGGCGTCGAAGTGTGCCTCGGCGATGGGGGTCTCGCTGGTGCCGGTGGCGACGGGCTTGCCGGGATTGGCCGGGTCGTCGCAGACGTAGATTTCCCAGGCGCGCGGGTATTCGGCGGCTGTGCGGGCCGTATCCAGCACGACGCCGGTGACCCTGGTCTTTTCGCCCAGGTCCACCTGCAGCCATTGTCCCGGTTTCTGGTTGGCGCCGGAACGCCAGCGCGAGTTCATGTCGCCGTCAATCATCCGTTTTGCCTCGCCGCTGCCGTCAAAGGTGGTGGCCACATAGAAGTGGCGGCGCACCTTTTCGGCGGCCACGGCCGCCTCGGCGCGGAAGGCGTCCTGGGCGAGATAGGGCGCGATGAGCGCGAGCGCGCCGCGGTCGGCCACGTCGCCGATGCCGGCGAGCAATGCCTTGGTCTGTTCCGGTGTTTTGCCGGGCGCAAACAGGTCGGCGTAAATGGCCAGCGTTTCGGCGGCGGGCTTGCCCGTGCCGCGCTTCAACTGGCGCAGCACACCGTCAAAGGCGGCATCGCGCACGCCCCGGCTGCCCCTGCGCACAAGGCTTTGCAGGTCGCCGAGGGCGTCTGCGGTCGGCCATTGGCACAGCGCATCCACGGCCGCCTTGCGCACGTCTTTCGTCCACGAGTGCGTGGCGCGCCGCAGGGTCTTGAGCGCTGCCGGATCCTCCGATTCGCTCAGCACATGCAGCAGCGACACCCGCACTTTCTTCTTGAACGAGTGCTGGTAGCGCGCGGCAAGCAACGGTCCAATGCCCGCATCCGGGCCAAAGCGCCGTATGGCGGCGACGGTGCCGGCCTCGGCCGCCTCGCGGCACTCATCGGGCGCCTCGGCGAGCGCATCCACCAACTGGGGGAATTCTTTCGGGGTAACGGTCATGCCCAGCGCCTTGAACGCGGCCTGCCGCACGACGAGATAGCCATCCTCTTCGGCGTAATAGAGCATCGTCGGCACCGCGGCCGCGGCGGCACGCCCGCCGAGCACCAGCAGCACCCGTGCCCGAAGCAGCGGTGCGCCGCCCTCCAGCAGCGTCGCGACCGCGGCGTCCGCGTCCGCGCCCTTGATCGTGGCCAACGCCTCCTCGGCGGCGGTCGCTTCAGCTTCGGATTGGCCGGCCAGCCGCTCAATCAACGGTTTTACCGCCTCCGGACCGCCCGTCCTGCCCAGGGCATGCAGGGCGGCCAGGCGCACCTCCGGGTCGGGGTCGGACAGGCATTTGAGCGCCGTGCCCGCCACCTCGGCTTCGCCTCGGTCACCCAGCGCCCGCAGCGCCGCCGCGCGGCCCTCGGGCATCAGTTCAGGCAGCACCGCCACCACGTCGGCGGTCACATCCTTCTCGGGCGCGCGGCGCAGCAGGCCCAGGATGACCGTGCGCACCGCGGGGTCGCTGTCCTTCAGTCCCTGGGTGATGATCACGGCGGCGCGCCCGTCGCCCAGACGCGCCATGTCGCACATGGCCGCCGCGCGCACCGGCCCGTCCTCCGTGTGGTCGGTCAGGCGTTCCATCGCCGCGCGGGCGCGGGATAGGTCGCCCGAGGCGGCCGTCTTTTCGGCCGCCAGAAGAATGCCGTTGATGATGGCCGTGCGCGTTCGGTTGCCCGCCTTGGGTAGCGCCGCGTTCAGGGCGTCGAGGGCGGCCGCGCCGCCGATTTTTCCGAGCGCCCCGGCGGCGGAACGGACCGCATCCAGTTCCTTCTCCTTGAGCAGGGGAGCAAGGTCCTTCACATGCGCCGCGTCGCCGCGCGCGCCAATCGCGTCAACGATGCCCGCCCGCACGGCCCCTTTTGTGCTGCCAAGCGCTTCGAGCAGCGCACGGTCCGTTTCCCGGCCCTTCACCTGCTGCAGCGCGGTGAGCGCGGATATGGACAGCTTCTCGTCGGTGAGGAGCGGGGCGATGAGTGGCGCTTCCTTGTCGGTCGCCACCAGGTACAACTGGCTGCAGAGGAATTTCTGGGCGTCGTAATCCGTGCCGCGCAGAGCCTCGGCCAGCTTCGCGGCAATCGCGGCCTGTGCCGCCGCGTCGCTCCCGGCAGCATTGATTTCGTCGATAATCAGCTGGCAGGGAGCGAAATCGCCGCCGAGTGTGTAGGTCTTCACCGCGGCCACCGCCGCGTCGAAGGAGAGCGGGCTGTCCTCGGCCACCACCGGCAGTGCGAAAGCAAGCAGCCCAAGGCAAAGGCAAATCAGGGTGCGCATGGCTGCTTCTCCTCAGGCAAGCTGCCAGGGCCCGCGCATCGCGCGGGTCAGCAGGCGGTTGGCTTCCGAATCGTCCACAAATTCCTGCTGCTCCGGGTTCCACTTCAGGGACCGTTTGAGCCAGTAGGCAATGGTTCCCAGATGGCAGAGGGTGGCTGAACTGTGACCGACCTCCACCGGGCAGATAGGCTCGCGCCGCGTCCGCACACAATCCAGGAAGTTCTTGCGGTGGTCGGGGCTGTCGTAGAGGTGGATTTCGTTCGGGCCGATGCGGTCGTACTTGAGGCGTTCCGGCTCGGTCACGAGGAACTCGCCGCGGTTCACCCCCACGCGTCCAGTGGTGCCCACCCACTCGGTGCCCGCGCCTGCTATTTTGCCGCCGCCGTGGTGCATGCGCACACCGTTGGCGTAAACAAAGGTCAGGCGCTTCACCTCGGGATTGTCCGGCGACGGCGGGATGATTTCGACCGGCCCGGACCCGTCTATGCCCATGCCCCACTGGGCGATGTCGAAATGGTGGGCGCCCCAGTCGTCCATGCCGCCCTCGGCATAGGGTCTGTAGTTGCGCCACTGGGGCCACCCGTCAAAAGACTCGGGCGGCGCCAGCACGGACGAGTAGGGCCGCCAGGGACAGGGGCCGAGCCACATGTCCCAGTCCAGCCCTTCCGGTGTCGGCTCGCCGGGCAGGTTGTCCTCCTCGGGCGGGCCGCCGATGTTCACGAAGACCTCTTTCAACGCGCCGATGCGCCCGTTTCGGACCAGTTCGCAGGCAAAGCGGAACGCATTGTCCGAGCGCTGCTGGCTGCCCACCTGGAGGATTCGGCCGTAGCGGCGCACCGCGGCGATGAGCGCCCTGCCCTCGTTGACGGTGCGCGTCATGGGCTTTTCGAGATAGACGTCCTTGCCGTTGCGCAGTGCCTCCAGCGCCGTCAGCACGTGCCAGTGGTTTGGTGTGGCGATCAGGACGAAGTCGATGTCGTTCCTTGCACAGAGCATGCGGAAATCGCCGTAGGTGTCGCAGGCCGAATAGCTGTTCTGGCCCGCGCGCTTCGCGTACATTTCGTTGGTCTGGGCGGCCGCCTTCTCGCGCCGCCCCTGCTCCACGTCGCAGATGGCCAGAATCTGGCACGACTCGTCGCCCTGGTAGGCGCCCAGATGGCCCTTGGCCATTTTGCCCATGCCGATGAAGCCCATGGTGAGCCGGTTGCTCGGCGCTGTTGCGCCGTCCAAGCCCAGGGCACGGCCCGGAATGATATAGGGAAAGGCCACCGCGCCTGCCGCGGCGGAGACTGTGCGTTTAAGGAATTGCCGGCGGTTGAGCGTTCGGCCGTTTTGGTATCGGTCCATGCGTCCGATCCTTCCTGTCAAAGGTGGAAATAAAGACGGAACAGGTGCCAGAAAAGGCCCGCACAGCATAATGCGCGGGGGCCGGGGATGCAAATGAATGGGACGAATGGAACCCATGGGATTAATGAGGTGGGGGGACGGAGCGGTGGCTTATGGATTGTCTGACACCGTTGTTTGCGGCAACGCCTCGGCGGGCATGCCGTTGATGGTGAGCGCGGTGCCATCCCAGACGCAAGCAAAGGGTTTGCCCAAGATGTTCAATTCGATACTGCCGCCGCTATAGCTGTACTTGGCTGTGATGCCTCCGGGCGCATAGGGTTCTGTCTGAGGCCCGCGCACATGTATCTGATGCGCATTGAGGAAACGCGCCTCAAAGTCCTTCGCCTTCCATGCGGTACCCACGAGCTTGCGGTGAACCGGGTCCGATGGCATTTCCGACTCCGGCGGCGCTGTGTACGCGGGCGGCGGCGCGGCAACCCGTTCCGACGGCAACTCCGGCCCCTTCTCCTGCACCACCGGTGCAGGGGCGGCCGCATCTTTGGGCACAGCACATCCCGCAACGGCCAGGAAGGCCGCCGCAAAGTATCCGCACAGCATGCAGTGCGCTCTTGTGGAAAGGAGTCTCATCACGATGTCGCGGATTCTAACACGCCCGCTGGGCAATTCCAATTCCCCTCCGACTTCTTGATTGGGGCGTGCTTTTCCCGTCTTGGCTTGTTTACGCGTGCAGAAGATTGAGGCATCTCACGGGCCTTACAGCTCGGGATGGTCAGTGTCGCGCTTTCAGCGCTTTATACTGGTGACGGCCTTCGCGTACCCGGCCCTTACGGACCGGGCTAATAAATGCCGCGCTGGCAG
The DNA here is from genome assembly GCA_903893795.1 of Candidatus Hydrogenedentota bacterium. Taxonomy (GTDB): domain Bacteria; phylum Hydrogenedentota; class Hydrogenedentia; order Hydrogenedentales; family CAITNO01; genus CAITNO01. The sequence continues at coordinate 83,490 of CAITNO010000152.1, forward strand.
CGCTCCGAACGCTGGCAGGACCTGTACACTTACCATGGCCAACCGGTTTCTTTACCTCAAATCTAAACGCTGGATTCTAGATTCGTTGGCTGCAACCAACGGCCGCACCAGGCAGCCATGGTATAGTTTTCCCCGGAAAGGGGATTGGGTGAGGACGCGCAAAGGATTGGAAAGATGCGTTTGAGCGTCAGGCGATGCATGATGTGGATGCTGTTCTCATGGGTGATTGTGTGCGTGCTGTCGGGCTGTTTCGGCCAACCTTTTCAGATTGAACTGCTGAACAAGGGCATCTTTCCCATCACGGAGGTGCTGGTGTACCCGGATGCCGGCCTGTGCGGAACGCCGGGTCCTCAGGCGCACATAAACCGCCTGCCCAACAATGCTTCGGGTTCAGCCATCGCCCTGCAACCCGAAGAGACTGCCATACTTCCCCAAGTGTTCCGGCCGGACGTCTACCTCATCGCAGTCACTTTCTACGACACAAGAAGCCATGTTCTGAGGCAGGCCGTGTCCCCGTCAGCATATGACCTGAGCTTTGTGAAAGGGGCTTATCCCGTCGTTGTAAGGGCAGCCATGGATGAGAACGGCATTCCTGATTTTGAGTTGGAATTCGTCACGAGATTCTGAGCGCCGCCCATACTCTCCGCCCGTTCGAAAGGGGCCCGGTTCGGGGTCAGTTTCCCGAGGAGAGCCCCCCGACAATCACCGCGATCGCCGGCGTCACGGGCGGTGTCGCGCTTTGGCTGTTGACGTAGCTGATAAAGTCCACATGGCCGTCCATGTAGAGGACATTGCAGCCGCCGGGGATGTGGTTGAACTTGTGCGCCGCTTTGCCCGTTCCCAGTTCGTCCATCATGATGAAAAGTCCACTCTGGCCCCGGGCGCTTGCGCCCGCATTGTTGATGTCGGTGATGAAGAACCGCTCTATACCTTCGCGCACGCGGTAAACAATGTTGCCTCCCCCGTTTCCGGCGCCTGTCCCGTACTCCTGATCCCCAATGTCGCGGTCCTCGTCGGCGATGCGCATCAGTTACAAGCCGTTGTGCTGCAAGTACGCCTGCATCGTGGTCAGATTAAACGCGTCGTTCAGTGTGGCAGCCAGTTGGACGGGCACATCATATCCGGTCGGCACAGTGCCGCCGAGGACATTTATCAACGAGGTGATCATCGGATAGGTTTCAATGGGAACGAATCCCTGGTCAATCTTGTCGAAGGCCCATCCGAGGTAACAGTAGCTTGCGTCGATGTCCTTGGGCCGCGTAATTGGATTTCCGACCGTTCCATCCGAGTTCACCATCACCGACCCCGGCTTGTCCTCGTCCGAGGGACAGAACATGATGTTCATGTCTGTCATGTATTCCGGGTATATGGCCGATGTTTGCGGGCCGATGGCCAGCGCCTCGATGGGGGAGGGGTACTTTACTCCGTTCCATTTGTAGAAGCGCCCCACCTGCAAATGGGGGTAGCGCTGTCCGGTCGATTCGCCGGCGTACATTTTGAATACCAGTCCCCACTGTTTCAGGTTATTCTGGCAGCTTGACCGCCGCGCCGCCTCACGCGCCCGGGCCAGCGCAGGCAGCAATATCGCCGCGAGAATACCGATGATGGCAATGACCACCAACAGTTCAATCAACGTAAACCCGCGCCTGATCTGCATCACCCAATTCCCTCACGTAAAAGTATTGTCTACTGGGATCATCCCTGAAAGGAATGGAATTTCTGGCATTTTATACTTTTGTTCGAGTTCGTTACCACCATATACATGCGCATTCTCGGTCTGGTACCGTGCGGAGCATTTCCCACAGGCTATGCCCGGCATAGGGGGAGGCCAGCAACTTGGGCGAAATGAGTGTCGGGGGAAGGCCGGAATGTCAACCTCAACAACGACATTCACGGGAACAGTCTTGACGCAAGAAGGACGGCCCGCACAACATCAACCCGAAGACCACCTACGTTGTGGACGAAGCTCCGCAGGGCAAACCGTCGAATTCGGCTGCCGCGCCTCACCCCGCACTGGCGTGCCTATATCTCCGGGTAGTACTTTTCCAGGCACTCGGCGCACAGACCGTGGCTGAACTGGACGCCGGCGTGTTTCTCGACGTATCGCTCCAGTTTGAGCCAGGACTCCTGGTCATCGCGGATTTTGCGGCAATGCATGCAGATTGGAAGGATGCCCTGCAGCGTCTTGATGTGGGCCAGCGCCGTCTCAAGTTCGCGCACCTGGCTCTCCAGCGCCTCCCGCAGTTCGACAATGCGCTGTCCCACCTGAACACGCGCGCGAAGCTCCGCGGTGTCGAATGGTTTTGTGACGTAGTCATCCGCGCCGCCGCTGAGGCCGGCGACAATATCCTCCTTCCGGTCCAACGCGGTGAGCAGAATTACATAGACGGGGTTCTTGGCTTCCGTCCCGCGAAGCTTCCCGCAAATCTGGATGCCGTCCATTCCAGGCATCATCCAGTCCAGAATCGCAAGCGGGGGGCGACCTTGCGCCTGCAACAGGGTCCAAGCCTCGTCTCCGTTGGAGGCTGACATCACGTCATGGCCCCAACTGCGAAGCGCCGCCTCAAGCATCAGGCGGGAGGTCTTGTCATCCTCGGCAATCAAAATCTTCATGGGCGTTTCCTCGTTTTTCAGCAAGCCGCTTCGTTGACGAGAACCCTGAACTTCTCATACTCCGCACGAATTTCGGGAAGCAGCCGGATGGCGCGGTTTAACTCGTTCTGCTGCCCGGACGCCTCAATTTGGGATGCTATCCGCTGGACGGCCAAGGCGCCGACATTGCCCGATGCGCCCTTGAGAGAATGCGCTTGGCGGCGCAGGGCTTCGGCGTCATTGTTCATCAGGGCCTTGTCCAACAGCTCCATCTGGTCGAGAGCATCCTCCAGGAAGACGCCGAGAATTTCGTTCAGAATTGCTTCATCACCGCCCACGCGCGCCAGGGCGCTCTTTTTGTCGAATGAAGAGCTGTCCGACGCGCTGGTCCGCGCCTTGCCGGCCGGGCGGAGTTGGTCCTTTCGGCCCAGTTGTCTTCCGAGGGCTTCCGCGAGTTCCTGTGGGTTGACAGGTTTGGAGACATAGTCGTTCATGCCCGCCTCCAGGCACCTCTCTTGGTCCCCTTTCATGGCGTGGGCGGTCATGGCAACAATCGGAACATCGTGGTCAAGCACGGAAGTGCTCGCGTCCCGGATATGTCTTGTCGCCTCAAAGCCGTCCATTTCCGGCATCTGAACATCCATGAGAACGACATCGTACGGGACCGTCGCCAGCGCCGTGACTGCCTCCAGTCCGTTGGCGACGGCATCGGCGTGGTAGCCCAGTTTTTCAAGAATCCGAAGGGCCACCAACTGATTGGTCGTGTTGTCTTCGGCAAGCAGAATGCGGATTTTGTGTTTGCGGTCCTCCGCAACGCTGTATTGGGTGACAACGGACCGGCGGTGGGCGTCCTGTTGCGTCGTCTGGCGCCCCAATACCTCCGCCAGGCAATCGTAAAGCCGCGACTGTTTCACCGGCTTGGTCAGATATCCCGCAAAGCCGATTTCCTGGAGGCGTGCCGCATCGCCGCGGTTTCCGACCGATGTCAGCATCACCAGGAGCGTTTGCCGCAGGGCCGGGTCTTCGGTGATTCGCCGGCCCAAAGTCTCGCCGTCCATGCCGGGCATCTGCATGTCCAAAATGGCAATGACAAAGGGGTCTTTCGCCGCCGCCGCGTCCCGAAGCATCGCAAGCGCCGTCATCGCATCGGGCGCCTCGTCAAAGCGGCAGCGCCAAGACCGAAGCTGCTCTTTGAGGACGAACCTGTTGGTCGCATTGTCGTCCACCACAAGAATGCGGATGTCTGTGATCATCACGGGCATGTCAACGGGGAGCACCGCTGCGGGAGGCTGCCTGTGGCATCTGGCCGTGAACCAGAACGTCGAGCCTTTCCCCGGAGCGCTCTCCACACCGATCCCGCCCCCCATCCGCTCGGCAAGCTGTTTCGAGATGGCCAAGCCAAGCCCTGTCCCCCCGTAACGGCGGGAAACCGAGGAGTCAGCCTGGGTGAATGCCTCAAAGAGGCTGTCCACGATTTCCTTGGGAATGCCGATTCCGGTGTCGGAGACCGCAAAGCGCAACAGAACTTCGTCCCCCGCCTCCTCCGCCAAGGCCACATGCACGACGACCTCGCCTTCGGAGGTGAACTTGACCGCATTGCCGACGAGGTTGGTGAGAATCTGCCGAAGACGGCCCGGGTCTCCCCGAAGCAGTGACGGGGTTTCAGGTGCGTAAACGCAGGAATATTCAAGCCCTTTTTCCTGCGCCCTGACGGCCAGAATATCGTTCATGTCGTCGAGTATCGCGCGCAGGTCGAAATCAAGCGTTTCGATGTCCAGTTTGCCCGCTTCGACTTTGGAGAAATCGAGGATGTCGTTGATCACTGCCATCAGGGCCTGGGCGCTGCTCTCAACCGTTTCCGCGTATTGACGCTGTTCAGCGGTCAGTTCAGTGTCCAGCAACAGGCCGGTCATGCCGATGACCCCGTTCATCGGGGTTCGGATTTCATGGCTCATGTTGGCAAGGAACATGGCCTTGATGCGCGTTGCCGCCTCTGCGGCCTCCTTGGCCTCGCGCAGCGCCTTCTCGGCCTGCTTGCGCTCCGAAATGTCCACAAAGCACCCTAAGACACAATCCCTGCCCGACAGTTTCACACGGGTGGCGGTCTTTAGAATCGGGATTTGTGAGCCGTCGGCCCTCAGCAGGATACGCTCCGCATTGTCCACGGGTTGCCCGAGGTCGGTGATGGGGCACCGGCCAACTTCCGCGGGACAGATGAAGTTGTGGCAAACATGCCCGTTAATCCGTTCTCTTGGAAGGCCGATCATTTCGGCGGCACTGGGGTTGCATTCAACAATCATGTGGGTCTTTTCATCCACTATGACAATACCAGTCTGAATTGACTCCAGGATTGTGCGGACGCGCCCCTCGCTTTCCCGCAATTCGTCCTCTATCCTCTTGCGTTCTGTGATGTCGCGCACGATGCCCACGCCGTGCCATTCCCCCTTGACCTTCACGCCGGACAGGGAAACTTCTGCGGGAAACTCGGTCCTGTCCCTTCGGAGAGCCGAAAGTTCCAGCGTCCTTCCCACCGCACCACCTTCGCCCGTCTGCATAAAATGGCCGAATGCCTGTTCCTGGGCTGCATGGTATCTCTGCGGCGCGATAAGCGCATGCAGATTTTTGCCGAGCGCCTCCTCCTCGGACCAGCCAAAAAGCCTGCCCGATGCGCTGTTCCAGAAGGAAATGTCACCCTTCGGCCCAATCATGATGACGGCATCCTGGGCAGAGGATGCTATAGCCCGTAACATGGCCTCGTTTTCTCGAAGAGCGTCGGCGATGCGCCGGCGCTCGGTGATATCCTGCGAAAATCCGATGACCCCGATGACTTCCCCCTGACCGTTCCTGTGGGGGATTTTATCCGTCCGCACCCAGCGCAGCCCGTCATGCGTCTGGATCTGTTCGACAAAGCCCAGTTTGGCTTCCCCTGAATTGATTATCTGCAGGTCATCCTGCCCGTAGGTTTCCTCGATACCCGGAAAGATTTCGAGGGCTGAGTGACCTTCAATTTGTTCCTTGCGCAGGCCCGTAATCTCTATCATCGCCCTGTTAACCCGGACGAAGCGGTTTTCCTTATCCTTGTAGAAGATGAGAAATGGGGATTCGTCCAAAATGGTTTGCAGTTCCGCACGCTGGCTGGCCAACACGGCCTGGGCGCGAACACGTTCGGTGATGTCCCGCACCGAAGCCTGAAGCACCCTCCTTCCACCAATTTCCATCGCATTCAACAGCACTTCGGCGGCAAACTCCCCGCCGCCAACGCGCCGGTGCATCCATTCAAAGCGGCAACTACCCTCTTCGATGGCGGTTGCCATCCGCTGGTTGGCCAGCGTCATCGAATCTGCGCCGCAAGGCTGCACGGGCGGCGAGAGATCAGCCGGATGCTTCGAGCAGAAGTCGGTGCGGCTCGCGCATCCAAAAACCCGCAGGGTGGCGTCGTTGCAGTCGAAGAATCCTTTCTCGTCGAGCAGCATGACAGCGTCTGGCGTTGATTCGTACAGCGCGCGGTACTTGCGCTCGCTGTCTTGCATTTCGGCTTCAGCCCGCAGGCGTTCGCCATTCATTCGGTTCAAAGCCCCGGCCGTCCACCAGAACATTCCCCCGAACAGCACCATGAAAGTGACCATTATCAAGGCCACACCCAGCGCGCTCTCGAAATAGGCGTTCTTCTCCCCCCAAACGCGCAACCACCCCAGGGCAATGGGGACGCACAGGACGAACGGAAGCATGCGACGAAGCAGCCAGGCGCCCAGCGTGTCACCGGCAACGCCCAGCATGGGACCGGATGCCGGATGCCGCAGGAGCACCCCCAGGCTCAGGAGAATGCAGGATGCCGCCGCGGGAACGGACATTTGTGTGTAGTGACCGATGCCCAAGTGCCTGCTGGCTCCGTACAGGTAAGCCATGAGGGGCAGCAGCCCCAGCAGTCCTGTCATCACCGCCAGCCATTGGGAGGCCGAGACGGCGCGGCGGAAAGGGTGCAGGCACAGCGCCAAGCCGAGCATGAAGGAATTGAGCGCTGCGGTGGGCGCCATGCGCCCGAAAGACAATTCGGGCACGGCATCGCCGGGTCTGCGGTAGAGCAGCCGGTCAATGCCAAGGTCCACGCCGAACACATACTGGCAAAGGTTGAGCCCCCCCCAAAGCAGTGTTGCCGCCGCGAAAGCCTGCGACAGCCACTGTGCCCATCGGGTCTGCATTGGGAATCCCGACAGCGCCAACGAGAGACCCGCCAGCACCAGACCCAGGGCAGTGTTGGGTTTCAATATGTTGCTGACAGCCACCGGCAACAGGGCGCTGCTCAGTCTCGGGACTTCCAGCCACCAGCCTGCCAGCGCAATGCTTCCTGTGACAATGGCAAGCACCCCGGCGATTGTTGCCGCCTGTTCCGCCAGGCGAAGCCTTCCGAGGCGGTCAGCCGCGTGCCCGTCCGACGCTTTAGCGGTTGAATGTTGCAGTTTCACAGAGTGCACCCCTCATTCTGTCTGTTTTTTTCAATAGCGTTGGGTCCCTGCCCGAACATGCAGGTTTCCACCCTGTTTCGCCCGAATTCCTTGGCCCGATAGAGCATGCAGTCCGCAGCCTTGATGAGGCTGCCCATATCGCCGGACTGTTCCGGCGCCAGCCAGACGGCGCCAATACTGACGGTGACGGGGACGCGGGTACCGTCCGCATAAATTGGAGTGACTGCAATGAGTTGACGAAAGCGCTGGGCAAACGTTTCTGTCTCTCCATACGACACATCCGGAACGACGATAAGAAACTCCTCGCCGCCGTAGCGGCCCATGTTGTCGTAACGCCGGCATGTGTCCCGGAGCAGGCGGGCAACTTCTTTCAAGACTTGGTCGCCCACCTGGTGTCCGTATGTGTCATTGACCCGCTTGAAATGGTCCACATCAAGCATGAACAGGGACAAGGGAGTGCCGCCGCGGGCGGCCCGGGCAGATTCCTCGTTTAACCGGCTCATAATGGCGGAACGGTTCCAAATCTCGGTCAGGCCGTCGGTTTGCGCGGCCAGCGCGAGCCGAAGACTGGTCTCCTCCAGTTGTTCATAGAGCCGCACCATTCGCTGGCCAACGCCGAGCCTTGCGCGGAGTTCGCCGGGCGTCCACGGCTTGGTGATGTAATCGTCGGCCCCTTTCTCCAAGGCGGCCACGATATCCTCCTCCCGGTCACGCCCGGTGAGGACAATCAGATAACGAAAAGGGAGGTCCGTAATGGCGCGCAGTTTTGCGCACACCTCAATGCCGTCCAGTCCCGGCATTTCCCAGTCCAGCACGGCAAGGCGCGGTCCATGCGTTTTCTCCAGCCACTCGAAAGCCGCAAGCCCGTCAGCGACCGAGATTACCTCATACCCCCAACCCCGCAGACAGGCGGCCAGGGTCATGCGCGATACTTTATCGTCTTCAGCGACCAGGATCTTCATTGAACACCCTCTCTGAAGTGTAGTATCCGGACCGGACAGTCGTTTTCAGTGCGAAAACCCAGACGCATGACGCTCCGTCAAAGGATTGGCAGTCAACAGCATGTCCAATGTCAGTGTACAGTGCCACGGACGGGAGCGGGATAAGGGAAATCCCTATTTTGTGGTTCGAAATCCCTGAGCGGAAAAGATGGGGGCGCATGCCGGATGTTAGATCCGGGGGGAGCAGTGTCACCTTCGGCGGCGGGGAGGGTTCTTGGATGCCATGCAACACCCGGACCCATGGACGAAGTGAACGTTTTCTGAGGTGCGGCAAATCGGCAAAGGTACTCATCTCCCCCTCAGAGGTGCCGGGATCCCCAAGAATAGATTGCACCCCCGCCCCCCGGAATTTCGTCGCTTCACACGATCTGTGGCCGCTCAGGAGCCTTTACACTCCAGCCCGGCGCGGGAACAGGGCCACGTTCGTGGCACTGGTGTTTGGCCTTTATCTAGATTTTAGACGGTCTTTGTAAAACCCCTTGCTTTTTGCGTTGGTTCGTGTTAAACTATACTCTAGCATATATGCTAGAGTATACCAACCCAAAGGAGCAGGCCATGGGATACCCGACAA
>CAITNO010000153.1 GCA_903893795.1 Candidatus Hydrogenedentota bacterium
CTGCCGGCAAGCCCTTCGCGCAAACCCAGCCGGCAGGGATGCCGGCGCTCCCAGTAAGCCATTCCGCCCTGTTTTCGTGCTTCCGATGACTCCCATCCGTCCATTCCTTTCTGCCATAATCCCCCCATACAGGAGACCCATCATGCGCACTGCACTGGCACTTTCACTGCTCTTGGCTGCGGGAATGGCGACGGCCGCGGACAGCGGTGTCATCGCATCATGGAAACCGGGGCAATCCAACGGTCTGAAAGCGCTGGACGGTGCCGATGGCAGCTTCGACACCACCACCAGGGGCGGATCGGCATGTATCACCCACAAGACCGGCGCCGAGCCCCCGTCCAACTATCTCTATTTCGCGCTGGACGATGCAGCACGCGCGAAAGTTTCTGGACCGCTGTTCCTGTCGGTGGAGTACTATGACGGCGTGCCCGGCGGGGGCATCATGGTGGAATATGAAAGCGCGAACGGCGACACCGCAGTCGAGCGCTACCATCCCAACGAAGACCAATGGGGCGGTGCCATGGCCGGCACCAAGCGCTGGCGCACCGCCGTCTTTGCTTTGAAGAATCCCCGCTTCAAAGGTGGTGAAAACCTGGGCGCCGACTTTCGCCTGGGCGGCGCGCGGCTTGCGCTCCGTGCCGCATCGGTGGGCACGAAAGCACCGGACAATCTGGAGGCGCTCGCCAAGAAAGACACACCCCGGCTTCTCCCGCAGGCGCATATCGGCTCGGGCGGACAACTGGTCATCGGCGGATTTGACCCGGAAACGCGCGAGGGTTCAGTGACACAGGCGCGGCAGCTTGCCGCCGCGCTACCCGGCCTCAAGGCGGCGGGGGTAACCTGCCACGAGGGCTATGTCCGGTGGAATCTCTGCGAACCCGAACCGGGCAAGTATGACTGGAGCGTGTACGACCGATTCGTCGATCTCTACCGCCAGAACGGCATGAAATGGGTGCCCTTTCTCATCTGCGGGTCCGCCTACAGCCTGCCCGACTGGTTTTACAAGAAGGAGGGATACCAGGGGTACGTATGTCTGGAGCATGGCCAGGAATCGGATGTGGCCTCGCTGTGGAGTCCCGCGCTGAAGGAGCATCTGGCGCGATTTCTTCAGGCCTTTGCGGAACACTACCGCAACATGGGGGTGATTGACTACATCCTGCTCGGCATCACGGGCAATTACGGCGAGGCCATCTATGTCGCCAGCGGCAACGACTGGACGGCGAACACCCACGGCGAGTACCACACCCACGCGGGCCTCTGGGCCGGAGACCCCTTCGCCGTCGCCGATTTCAGGCGCTTCCTCAAGGAGAAATACGGTGACGCGGCTGTCCTGTCGAAGTCGTGGGGCGCGCCCGTCACGGATATCGCCGAGGTAAAGCCGTTCCTGCGCAAAGACGCCCTGTCCGACCGGGCCTGGCTCGACTTTGCCGACTGGTACATCGGTTCCATGAACAACCACACCCGCTTCTGGCTCGAAACGCTGCGCAGGCACTACCGCGGCCCCATGGAGGTCTGCACCGGGGGCCATGCCCCCGTCGAGCACGGCTCCGACTTCGGCATGCAGTGCAAGCTGGCGGCAGAGTACGACGCGGGGGTGCGCATCACCAACGAGGGCAGCGACTACCGCGCCAACTTCTCGCTGACCCGCTGGGTGGCCTCGGCCAGCCGCCAGTATGGCGGCTACTTCAGCTTCGAACCGGCCGGACAAGTCACGCCCGACGGCGTCGTGGGCCGCGTCTACAATGCCACGGCCTCGGGCGCTCAGCGCCTCCACTACTATTACCCCAACATCTTCACCGACGAGCGTGCCCGCAATAATTGGGTACGGTGGGCCTCTGAATACCGCCAGCGCGATCCCCGCGTCGAAATCGCCGTCTATTATCCTGAAACGCACATCCGGCTCAATGAGAACAAATTCCTCGAAGAGGTGCAACCGCTGCGCGACTGTTTCGATTTCGGCTACATGAGCGACGGCCAGATTGCCGACGGCGGTCTAAAGAATATCCGCGCGCTGGTGCTGCTCTGGGGCACCACCGCCGAACAGTCCACCTGGGACGCCATCACAAACTGGGTGCGCCAGGGCGGCCTGCTGCTCTATGCCGACGGCATCGGCCGCCTCCGGAGCGTCGAGGGGGATGAATCGGTCAACGATTTCCTGTTCGGAGCCCATGCCGACCATGGCACCGGCAGAACCGTTGTGTTCAACGGCCCCGGCAAGAGTCAGGCCTACCGGCGCTTTCTCGCCGACACCCTGGCGAAGGCGCCGGAGCTGTCCCGCGCCACCCGCGCCATGATTGCCACCGACGGCCGGGAGGACCGTGTGTTCGCCACCGTCACCGGGCCAAACACGCTCCTTTGGTACAACGAAACAGAAGCGCCCGCAGAGCGCTTGGGCGTGGGGCTCCCCCCCCACACCATCATGGCGACAGGTTTGCGGATGAAGTAGGACGCAGATGAAGCCGGCAGGGATGCCGGCGCTCCCAGTGAAATCTTCGCGTGGGCGTGAAACCAATTTGACTGTGATCCGGTCCATAGCTACACTGTGCCGCTGGGTCCCGGTGGTCGGGGCCGGGCTCAAAGAACGCCTTACAGGAGAACGAAACAATGACGAAGAGGACAGCGTTGTATGTGACATTGGTTCTGGCGGTGGTGCTCATCGCCGGTTGTGCGACTTCGGGCAAGTCCGCCGCGACCCCGGAACAGCTCATCAAAGCCAAGATTGACGCCTGGAAGACGGCGCTCATCGCCAAGGACATCAAGGGCGTTATGGCCAACTTCTCCGAGAAGTTCGCCAATGACCAGTGGGGCGACAAGGCCGGTGCCCAGCGCTTCATCGGCGACGCCATTGACGCGGGTTACCTGGACGGCGTGGAAATCGCCGACAAGGACGCGAAGATCAAGGTTGACGGCGCGAAAGCCACCGTGTACCCGATCGACCTGTCCGGCTCTTTCGGCTCGATCACGCTCGAGCTTGCGCTGGCCAACGAAAAGACCGGCTGGATGGTCGTGGGCGTGGAAGCCTCCGGCCTCTAATTCCCCATCGCTGACGATTTTCGGGACGGCTGGATGCACATCCGGCCGTCCCGCGCTGTTTCAACCCCGGCATGCCGAAGCACCGGCAGGGAGTCTACCCAGTCATGACCCATGCGGACAAAGCAGTCGAACTGGCGCGCGGCCGCCATGCTGCCTTTCTCAACCAGTATGCCGAAATGCTGCGCATCCCTAGCGTGTCCACCCTGCCTGAACACCGCGATGACATGGTGCGCATGGCCGAATGGTGCGCGGAGGAACTGCGGCGTCTCGGCATGACCCGCGTCGAAATCAACGGGACGCCCGGCCACCCCATTGTCTATGCCGAATGGCTCAACGCCCCCGGCAAACCCACCGTGCTGGTGTACGGCCACTACGACGTTCAGCCGGTTGATCCGGTCCACGAATGGGAGTCGGCCCCCTTTGGCGCGGATGTGCGCGGCGAGTGGATTTTCGCGCGCGGCGCCTCGGACATGAAGGGCCAGTTCTTCGCGCAAATGAAGGCCTTGGAGTGCCTCCGCGACACCGACGGCGCCTATCCGGTAAACATCAAGTACCTGCTTGAGGGCGAGGAGGAAATCGGCTCAATCAACCTGCCCGCGTTCATCGACGCGCACCGCGAACAGCTCGCCTGCGATGTGACGCTCAACTGCGACGCGGGCATGCACGCGCCCGACATGCCGTCCATCACCTATTCGCTGCGCGGCCTGGCCTATTTCGAAATCGAACTGCGCGCCCCGGGGCGCGACCTGCACAGCGGCCTCTTCGGTGGGTCGGTGCGCAATCCCATCCACGTGCTCGCCGAACTTATCGCGGGCCTGCACGACGCCAAGGGCCGGGTCACCCTGCCCGGCTTCTACGACCGCGTCCGCCCGCTCGATGATGAGGAGCGCGCGCTGCTCGCGCGCGTGCCCTGGTCGGAAGAGGAATGGCTGGAGATAACCGGCGCCGCGGCACTCTACGGTGAAGAGGGCTACACCACGCACGAGCGCGTGGGTGCCCGGCCCACGCTCGACGTGAACGGCATCTGGGGCGGGTTCACCGGAGAAGGCGCCAAAACCGTGCTGCCCGCGCGGGCCTGGGCCAAACTGTCCACGCGCCTTGTGCCGGATCAGCGTCAGGGTGAAATCGAGGGCATGCTCCGCGCCTATCTGGAGGCCAACGCGCCCAAAGGCGTCGAATGGACGCTCAAGATCCACTCGCTTGGTCCCGGCGCCGTCATGGACCGCAAATCCGCCTACATGCAGTCCGCCGCCGCCGCGCTGGAGGAGGTCTTTGGCAGCCCGCCCCTGTTCAAGCGCGAAGGAGGCAGCGTGCCGGTCGTCGGCCTGTTCCAGGAGAAGCTGGGCGTGGACTCCATCATGCTCGGCTTCGCCCTCCCGGGCGACGGCATCCACGGCCCCAACGAGCGCCAGCACCTGCCCACGCTTTTCAAGGGCGTCGAGGCCTACATACGTTTCCTTTACCGCCTGGGTGAATAGCGGTCGGTGGGCTGCTGCGCAGTGAGGCGCACCGTCACGGCCTGTAAGTAAGCGGATACGCCTCGGGGTTTTCCAGGGAATCCACGTCCAGATCCACATCCAGGTCCGGCCAATGCAGGTGTGTTTCATGAAGAAGTTGGACGTTCAGCACGGCACCCAATGTGGCATCCCGAAACCAGGGGTATTCCGTGTGCGGCAGAAAATATTCTTGGCCGTTGACGTGCAACCATACCCCGTTTACCGATATGTTGACCACTTCAGCGGCTGAAGTGCCCGTTCCAAGCTCTTGTGATTTCATCACGACGATCCTCGACGATCTTTTGAATCGCGCCCAGTTGCCGGTCTGTGAGACCGGCACTGCATGCCAGCTTCACTTCCGGTTCAATCCAACACTTCGCCTCCCCTTCGGCACAGCACACATGTACATGCATTCTACTTTCCTCACGCGAAAAGAAGTAGAACCTGTACTCGCCTTCTCTGAACACGGTTGGACTCATCCTGAATTAACCTTCATCCCGAAATTCTACCACAACTGTCAACGCAGGCAATGCTATGTGCTTCGAGGAAAAAGACGGTGTACTGCACTTCGCTCTGAACACGCTAATCTTAGGCCAACCCTCCCCCATCTCCAACTCCTATCCATGCTCCCTTTGAAGCCAAGGCCAAGGTTGGTTAAAATCACCCTTGGAACAAACGGAGGTTTTCTGTCATGACCAGTAAAGAGCTTTTTACAATCCGTCAGGCCCTCTTGCAGACCTACCTGCGCGAGCGCGGGTATGACGGGTTGCTGCTGTCGCGCGCGGACAATTTCGCCATGGCCACGGGCGGGCGCCGCAATTACATTTGGACCCACGGCGATGTGGGGTCCAATGCCATTTTCGTGCCTGCCGAGGGGCAGGCGCTGTTTGTCGGCGACACCATCGAAAAGCCGCGCATCATGGACGAGGAACTCTTCGACTTGGACTGCGGGTCCGTGGACTATCTGTGGTTCACCGACAAGCCGGCGGGTGCGATTGCGAAACGCTTCCCCGGCAAGAATATCGTTTCCGACGACGGCTCCATCGGCAAGAACGTTCACGGTGAACTCGCCGTGATTCGCGCGCTGCTCACCGAGGGGGAACTGGAGAAATACCGCATTCTTGGCAAACTGGCCGGAGAGGCCATGACCGCCACGCTCGACGCCATTGAAGCGGGCATGACGGAGAATGAGATCGCCGCCAGACTCGCCGCCGAGGGCATGCAGCGGTCCTGCCAGGTGCCCGTGTCGCTGGTCGCCGCCGATGAGCGCATCGCCAAATACCGCCATCCGCTGCCCACACAGGAACCGCTCCTGGGGCCGGGCCTGCAGGCGTGCCGCGTGCGCGATTATGTCGAGGTGGTCGGCTGCTTCCTGCGCGAGGGGCTTGTCGTGTCGCTGACCCGGTTCAAACGCGTCGGCAGCCTGCCCGCAGGCATCGAAGACGCCTATCAGCGCATCTGCGCCGTTGACGCGGCCATGCAGATCGAGACGGTCCCGGGCCTGACCCTGGGCAATGTCTTCGCCGAATGTCAGCAGGCCTATGCGGACTACGGGTTCCCGGCGGACGAATGGCACAACCACCACCAGGGCGGGTCCACCGGCTATGCCGGCCGCACCTGCTTTGGCTCCCCGGGCGAGACTTTTCCCGTGCTCGACACGTTCTGGCCCGCAAAACTCAAAGCGCATTTCGGCATGGACGTCCCGTTTGGCACGGCCTTCGCATGGAATCCCTCCGCCTGCGGCGTGAAGTCGGAAGACACCTTCCTGCTGCTGCCCAACGGTGCCAAGGAACTCGTTTCGGTCACGCCGTCCCTGTCTGTGGTGGACCTCGCGCCCATACTGGGCATGGACGCCGGGGTGGTCAAATACGGCATGGCCGAATAGACTGGGAGCATCGGCACTTCATGTCGCGCCGCAGTCCAAAAAGCGAAGGCAGAGGATGGCTTCTTTACGATGCCTGATCCAATCATCACACTAACCACCGACTTCGGCCTGCGCGACCCCTATGTTGCCGCGATGAAAGGGGTGCTGCTGAAGCATTGCCCGGATGCGCGCATCGTCGATCTCACCCATGATATCGCCCCGCAGGATCTGATGGACGCGGCCCTTTTCGCCGACACCGCCCTCCCCTGGTTTCCCGAAGGCACCATTCACGTGCTGGTGGTCGACCCCGGCGTGGGCACGGCGCGGCGGCCGATTGCGGCTCGTGCCGGCGGACAGTGCTTCGTTTTTCCCGACAACGGCCTGCTGACACTGCTGTTCCGCAAGCATGCTGTCGAGAAGGCTTGCGTGATCACCTCCTGCCCTTTCATGCCTGAAGAAGTGAGCCAAACCTTTCACGGGCGCGACATTTTCGCGCCTGCGGCGGCCTGGCTTGCCTCGGGCCATGGGCTCGGCACACTGGGTCCGCCGACCTCCATGCTGGTGGAGCTGGACTTTCCCGCGCACGTGGCGGGTGCGAATGGAAGCGTGCACGGTGAAGTGGTCCACATCGACCGCTTCGGCAACTGCATCACCAACATCCCCTCCGCCCTCTTTGGCGATGCGGCGGTGTCACACTGCGCCGTGATTCACAATGGCGCCAAAACGCTCCCCCTGCGCGGCACCTATGCGGACGTGGCCCGCGGGGCCGCGCTCGCCCTGGCGGGCAGTTCGGGACGCATCGAAATTGCCGTGCGCAACGGCAATGCCGCCGCCCTACTGGGACTTCAGCGGGGCGACGCCGTGCGCATCGTCTGACCTGCGCGCTGCGCATATTCTGCGCAGGCGCGGTCCACCCGGCGGGCAACGATTGCCCATCGGGGTGCCTCCTCCCATCGCATCCGCGCCGATGGACCCGGTTTATCCCCACTATTTGCCGCCCTATTCACTTTTAGCGGCCTTCCTGGGCCTCATGGCACGAAGCTTGCCCTGATCCATTTGAAGCGCCTGCTGACGGACGCCGCCACAAACCGAATAGAGAACCAATAAGGAGTTGCGGCCATGAAAACCACACTGCTACTGACGGGCTGTGTTGCCCTTGCCACCTCGATGATGATCCTGCTGCCGGTCCACGCCCAAGGCGGACCTGGTGACGGCTACGGCCCGCCGCCGGGCGGTCCCGGCGGCATGATGCCGCCCCCCGGCGGTCCCGGCCACGGCCCGGGCGCCTTTGGCCCCAGCCCCGACCAGCTTGATGCCGACAACGACGGCAAGGTGACCAACGAGGAATACTCGGCCGCCTGGAGAACATTCATCGCCGAACAGTTCAAACGGCTGGACACCGACAATGACGGCATCCTGAGCAAGGACGAACTCGCAAAAGACCGTGGCCCCGAGCGGGGACCGCACGGCGGTACGCAGGGCCCGAACGACGCGAACGGAGCACCGCCTCCCCCGCCGCCCGATGGACAGGGCGCAGGCAGGCGCCCCGGCATGCGGCCGCACCATCCCACGGCGGAACAGCTTGATGCAAACAAGGACGGCAAGGTCACCAAGGATGAATACATGCTCCCCTGGGTCAAACTGGCCCAAGAGCGGTTTGACGAAATGGACACCAACAAGGACGGCGTCCTGAGCAGGGAAGAAATGAAGAAGGCACGGGGTCCCGAACCGGGACAGCGCGGACCCGGTGGAGGCTTCGGTCCCGGAAACGGTCCGCCCCAACAGTAATTCATACCGGCCGAGCACGGGCGGCGCGTCGGGCAGGGTTCCGATGCGCCGCCCCCGGTCCGTTTCACCGATACTGTCCGCAATGTCCCCGATGGCATATAATCGTTCCGTGACAAACACTGCGCCAAACGGCAGAGAGAACTTCTGGCCATGCGCCGAAACTTAATCTATGCGCTGCTGGTAATCCTCTGGCTGGCTTTTGCCAGTTGGCAGTTTCTCGAGCATCAAAGGGTGGGGGGACTCGCCAGGAAAAACCTCGCGACCCGCGCCCATGACCTTTCGGCCGCACTGAGCGTGGTTATCCGTTCCCAGGGGCGGACCGCCATCATTCCCAAACCGCGCCTGGAGGCTGCCCTCACCGAACTCACCACCTCCACCGAACTGCGGTCGGTCGTGCTGCTCAACGCCGTCGGCGAAGTGGTGGCTTCCGCGGGACAACCCATGGCGGTCGACGCGGAGACGCTGCTGCGCACCCATGAATTTTGGACTCAGGATGCCGCCGCCTTCGCCAACCTCGTCGCCCTCGGGCCGGGCACGGAAGGCACGGCGGGCTCCCCCGCCATACTGCCGCTCGATACATCCCGCGACCCCAACGGACAGGGCGGGGCAAGAAACGCGCGGGACTTCCTGAACAGTCCCTTTCTCGACCCCCTGATCAACGAAGCCAACCGCAAAACCCTGCTCGGAATGATGGGCGACAATCCACTGAATGCGGCCCAGGTGGACGCCATACTGAGCCTGTTCCGCGAGGGTTCCATCAAAGAACACCGCGCCGAAACACTGCGCCGTTCCCTCGTCGGCCGCCCGCTGAACGAGGAAATGCTCAAGGATGTGCTCATGATGGCCCTGGGTCCGCCGCCCGGTCCGCCGCCCGAACAGCCGCCCTGGATGAGCAAGCCCGAGTATGAACGATTGGTGGAGGAGCACGGCGTCCACTGGTTCCTGGTGTCCATTCCCACCGACGCGCTGCGCGCCGAAGTGGCCGCCGATTTGCGTTTGAGAATTCTCGTGCTGGCCGGGGCACTCTTTGCCTGCCTGCCGCTGGGCCTGGCGTGGCGCGGTTTCCGGCGCTCGGCCGAACTGGAGATCCGACTCATCCGTTCACAGGAAACGACGAACCGGCTGCAGGAATTGAATGTCACCGCCGCAGGGCTGGTCCACGAGACCAAGAACCCCCTCAATCTGATTCGGGGCATGTCCCAGATGATCGGACGCGGCCCGGGCATTCCCGAGGATGTGCGCGTCACCGCCGAAAAGATCACCGAGGAGGCCGACCGCGTCGCAAACCGGCTCAACCAGTTCCTGGCCTATGCGCGGCCTGTGCAGCCCAATCCCACGCGGCTCGGTCTCAACGCGCTGGTCCAGTCCATGTTCGACGTGCTCTCCATGGACAGCGATGAAAAGGGCGTGCGCCTCGAAATAACCGGCCCGGAACTGTTCGTTTCCGCCGATGAGGACATGCTGCGGCAGACCCTGTTCAACCTGCTGCTCAATGCCGTGCAGGCCGTCCCCGACAACGGACAGGTCGAAGTGCGTCTTGCGGTGGATGCCGCCGGCAACGCGCGCATGGAAGTGCGCGACAACGGACCCGGCGTGCCCGAAAAGGACCGCGAGGAGGTGTTCCGCCCCTACGTCACCACCTCGGAGCACGGCACCGGTCTCGGACTGGCTGTCGTTCGCCAAATTGCCATGGCCCACCATTGGGAAGTAAGCTGCGAAGGCGGCGGCACTGGCGCCGTGTTTGCCCTGCGCGGCATCAACATCGCCCGGAACGGCACAGGGAAGGACGCGTGAACACATCCACCGGAAAAAGCATCCTGGTCGTGGACGACGACCCGGGCCAGCGGAGCCTGCTGGAATCCTTCCTCTCCGGTCAGGGCTTTTCGGTGACCACCGCCGTGTCCGGAGGTGACGCGCTGGGCCGCATCGCCGCGAAGCGCCCTGACATGCTTGTCTCCGACGTGCGCATGCCGGGCATGACCGGACTGGAACTGCTCGACCGCGTGGTCAGCGATTACACCGGTCTGCCCATGCTGCTCGTCACCGCCTATGCCGACATCCGCGACGCCGTGGGCGCCATGCGCGGCGGCGCGGTGGACTATCTGGAAAAGCCCATCGACCTCGACGAACTGCTCTCCTCCGTGCGCCGCGCCCTGGGTATCACCGACAGCGGTCCCGCACCGGCGCCAGAGGGCTTTTCCCTGCCCGAGGGTGTCGTCGCGCGCAGCGCGGCCATGCTGGAGGTGCTGCGCGAGGCCGCGCTGGCCGCACCCTCGGACACGCGCCTGCTCATTACCGGCGAAAGCGGCACGGGCAAGGAGGTCGTTGCCGACCTGCTCCACCGCTGGAGCGCCCGTGCGGGCGCGCCCTTCGTCAAAGTAAACTGCGCCGCCATCCCAGAAAATCTGCTGGAAAGCGAACTGTTCGGCCATGAAAAGGGTGCCTTTACCGGCGCCCTCGGCAGACGCATCGGCCGCTTTGAAGAGGCCGACAAGGGCACACTGCTGCTCGATGAAATCGGTGAAATGTCCCCGGCCTTGCAGGCGAAACTGCTGCGCGTCACCCAGGATGGCAGCTTTAACCGCGTCGGGTCCAACAGCGAAATCCAGGCGAATGTCCGCATTCTCGCGGCCACCAACCGCGACCTGGAACGGGAGGTGGAGGAGGGCCGTTTTCGCGAGGATCTTTACTACCGGCTCAACGTCATGGAAATCCACGTGCCGTCGCTGCGCGGACGCAAGGCCGACATTGCGCCCCTGGCCCAGCAGTTTGCCGCCGAGTTCAGCAAGGGCAGGCCGCGTTTCTCCCCCGGCACCATCGCCTGCATGGAACTCTACAACTGGCCCGGCAACGTCCGTGAACTGCGCAACGTCATCGAGCGCGCCGTGCTCCTTGCCCGGGGCGACGTCATCCTGACCGAGCATCTGCCCAAGCGCATGCATCAGGCCCAGGCGACCGAGGAACCTACCCACGCCGAATCCCCCCAGGGCACCTACATGGACGACGTCGAGCGCGCCACCATCCTGCAGGTCTTGCAGGAGCACCAGTTCAACCGGAGCGAAAGCGCCCGCGCCCTCGGCATCAGCCGCCGCACCCTCACCTACCGTCTCCAGACCTACCGCCTGCAGGGCTACCCCGTCGACCCGGAATGAGCCGGACATTTTCGCCGTAGGGTGCTCGAAGTTTTGCAAAGCAAAACGAAGCGCACCGCTCTTGCTTCCAGAAGAGCCGGCAGGGATGCCGGCGCTCCCAGTATCGGCGCACCCCATTTCACCTCGGGCATCCCTCCACGCCCTGCATCGCGCCCTTGCGCATATTTTGCGCACCCCGACGGCACGCGTTGCGCAAGAATGCGCACCAGCGCGGATGTCACCCGCATAAACAGGCCCTTTCACGCATGGCACGGCCCTTGCTCTCAACAAGCACGACACAGGATGTCGTTGGAGACCATGCGATGAACACCCAAAGCAAGAACGAAGCAAAGCCCGGACAGGGAAGGCGGATTTTTCCCGCCGCCGTAACGCTCCTGCTGTTCCTGTCCTCCTGCGCACATTACGAAGCGCGGTACACGCCGGAAAGCGTGGCGCCGCCCGTCACCATGGAAGCTGCAAGGACACGACTGGAAAGCGCGCCGTCCGCAAAAACCGGGGAACCGGCAACGCCTTCCACGCCGGCGACCGAAGCCCTGAACATCACGCTCGCCGAGGCCATCCAGACGGCACTCACGCGGAACCGTTCGCTGGCCGTACAGGCCTATTCGCCTGAAATCGCCCGCAAAACCATTGACGAGGCGCGCGCGGCCTTCGACCCGGCCCTCAGTGCCAACCTGGATTACCACCACCAGAACACGCCCGGCACGGCCTCCTCTGATGCCACAAGTTCCAGCAGCTCCTCCGGAACGGTTCAGGGCAGCAGCACCGGTACCACCGACACCACAGCCCAGCTGCTGACCCTGTTTCAGACTCTGCTCAAGGAGTCGCAGCAGATTGAGCAGGTGCTGAACCAGGGCAGTTCCACGGTGAACCATGCCAACACCTTCACGTCCAATGTGACACTCTCGCAACCCCTGCCTACAGGCACACAGGTGTATGTCTCCAGCGGTTATGGCCGCAACCAATCTTCCCAACTCACCGACTCCGCCTATTCCGGCGACTGGTCCGTGGGCATCACGCAGGCCCTGCTGCGCGGCTTTGGAAACGATGTCAACCTCGTTTCCCTGCGCACGGCACGAAACAACGCCGCCATCAGTGATTACGCCCTGCGCAACTTCACGCTCCAACTGGTGGCGCAGGTGGAGACGGCCTATTGGGACCTGGCACTGGCCCAAGAAACCCTCCGCATCCAGCAGTTTGCGCTGGACCTGGCGCAGAAACAGCTTGACCTTAACGAAACGATGATCGCCGTGGGCAAGCTCTCCAGGAGCGCCCGCTTCTCCGCCGAGTCGGAGGTTGCCTCGAAGAAGGCCGCACTGGTCGACGCGCAGGCCAACCTGCTGACACGCTCGATCAGCCTGTGGCAACTGCTCAACCCGGACCAGCAGACGCCGGAATCACTTCAGTTTCTGCCCATCACGACGCCCGACCCCGCGGATGCCGTGCCGACACCGGCGGAATGCACGGCCCTGGCCGACCTCTTTCGGCCCGACCTGGCCCAAGCCCGGCTCGACCTGGCCAACGGGGAACTGGCGGTCATGCAAACGAAGAACGGCCTGC
This sequence comes from Candidatus Hydrogenedentota bacterium, assembly GCA_903893795.1. Taxonomy (GTDB): domain Bacteria; phylum Hydrogenedentota; class Hydrogenedentia; order Hydrogenedentales; family CAITNO01; genus CAITNO01. The sequence continues at coordinate 12,894 of CAITNO010000153.1, forward strand.
TGCCGCAGTTGGATGCCTTTGCCTCCTATGGTGCCAACAGCAGCGGCAGCACCCCCGGTTCCTGGAGCCGCCACCTCGGCGATGCGACCTACGACCAGTTTGAGACGGGGCTTTCCTTTACCATGACCCTGGGCAACCGCGCCGAAAAGACGCGCCACCAGAAAGCCCGTCTCCAGAAAAGCCAGGCCGAGGCTGTCATCCGCAACCTTCAGCAGACCATTGAATCGGAACTGCGCAAGGCCATCGTGGAGGTCTCCCGCGAGGCTGAACAGGTCACGGCGTCCAGCCAGGAAGTGCGCAACCGCGAGGAGGAACTGGCGGTGGAAACCGAACAGTTCCGTCTCGGCCGCTCGACCAATCTCAATGTGCTGCTGGTGCAGCAGAAACTCGTGCAGGCCAAAGTGCAGGAGGCAACCGCCCGTGTGGGCCGCCTGCAGGCCGTCACATCCCTCTATCAAAAGGAAGGAACGCTGCTGACCCGCAGGGGCATCGTTCTGGACAAGGACCGGGAGCAGTCGTCATGAAAAAGAAACTGGCATTCGCAATTCTTCTGCTGCTGGCCGGCAGCGCCGGCGCCTACTATTGGAAGGCGCACCGGGAAGGCACTGAGAAGAAGACGGGCACGCAGTACACCAGCGCGGCCGTTGAGCAGCGGCCGCTGCGGCAGGAGGTTTCCTGCACGGGGAAGGTCGAGTCGAATCTCGATGTGGAGGTCAAGTGCAAATCTACCGGGCAGGTCACCGAACTGCCTTATGACGTGAGCGAGCCGGTGGAAAAAGGCGCCCTCCTGCTCAAGGTGGACCCCATCGACGAGGAGCGCACGGTGCGGCAGACCGAAGTGAAACTGGCCTCCGCGAAGGCCAAACTTGCCCGCGCGCGGCAGAGTCTGGTCGTTTCCGAACTGGACCTCGAAAGGACCCGCAAGGAGGCCCATGCGTCTTTCAAGGGCGCCGAAGCCTCCAGCAAAGATCTGCGCGACAAGGCCGCCCGCACCGCCGCGCTGCTGAAGAAGGAGTATGCCAGCCCCGAGGAGGTCAGCAGCGCTGAATCCGCCGCCGTTCAGGGGGAAACCACGCTGCAAAAGGCCGCGGCGGGCATCGACGGCATCAAGATTGCAGAGGAGCAGCTTGAACTCCTCCGCCAGGACATCAATCTGGCCCAGTCAGACGTGGATTCAATTCAGATAGACCTGGAGAACGCGAAGCAGCGTCTCAAGGAAACCCAGGTCTTTGCCCCCACCTCGGGCGTTATCTCGACACGCCTGGTGCAGGTGGGCCAAATCATCGCTTCGCCCACCATGAATGTGGGCGGCGGCACCTCGCTGCTGACGCTTTCCGACCTGTCGCGCATCTTCGTGCTGGCCGATGTCGATGAGAGCGACATCGGCATGGTGCGTGACGGTCAGCCCGCCACCGTCAAGGTGGACGCCTTTCCCGACGACCAGTTCAAGGGACAGGTGGTGCGTGTGGCGACCAAGGGCAGCGAAGTCTCCAACGTGGTCACCTTTGAGGTCAAGATTGAAATCCTCGACGAAGCCAAGAACAAACTGCTCCCCAAGATGACTGCCGACGTGGACATTCTCGTCGCCGAAAAGGAAAGCGCGCCCTCCGTTCCCGTGGAGGCCGTCAAGCGCCGCGGCGCGGACAAGATCATCCTCGTGCCCGGTTCGGGGACCGAACCCGAAGCGGTGAAGGTGAAAACCGGCGTGGAGGACGGAACGCACATTGAGATAGTGTCGGGCCTGAAGGTCGGCGACACCATCCTCATCCCCCATGAGCAGGTCGATGAAAGCAAAAAGAAAGGCGGTTTGGGTGGCCCGCCCCCCGGCGGCGGCCCTCCCCCCATGTGATCGCACCGAACCAAAGCGAAGAAGCGCCAAACGGAAAAGAAGGCAGCCATGGACAACGTGATTGAAACATCGAATCTGGTCAAGAGCTTCGTGCTCGGCGACGTGGTGGTTCGCGCGCTGGACGGCGTTTCCCTGACCGTGGCGCGGGGCGAGAAAATGGCCATCACGGGACCCTCGGGCAGCGGCAAGTCCACGCTCATGAACATCCTGGGCTGCCTCGGCCCGCCCGACTCGGGTGAATACATCCTGGCCGGCGAAAACGTGTCCTCCCTGACCGGCCGCCGCCTCGCCCAGATCCGCAACCGTTACATCGGTTTCGTGTTCCAGACCTTCAACCTGCTGCCGCGCCTCACGGCGCTAGAGAATGTGGAACTTCCGCTGCTCTACGGAGGCGTCAAAGACGCTCGCCAGCGCGCCCGGGCGGCACTCAAAATGGTCGGCCTTGCCGACCGCATGGAACACGGCCCCAACCAGCTTTCGGGCGGGCAGCGCCAACGCGCATCCATCGCGCGCGCCATTGTCACCGACCCGGCCATTCTCATGGCCGACGAGCCGACCGGCAATCTGGACACCAAGACCGGCCAGGAGATCATGGCCCTGTTCGACGAACTCAACGCGCAGGGCCGCACCCTGATCATGGTCACCCACGACCCCGAAATCGCCGCCCAGTGCCCCCGCCAGATTCATCTGCGGGACGGGCGCGCGACCGAAATAACAGCGCAGGCGGGAGGAAACTGACCATGCTCTTCTGGACCACCGTAAAAATCGTGCTGCGCAGCCTTGTCGTGAACAAAATGCGCTCCATCCTGTCCATGCTGGGCATCATCATCGGCGTCGGTGCGGTCATCGCGCTGCTGGCCGTCGGCGCGGGCGCGCAGAAAACCGTCCTGTCCCACGTCACCGCACTGGGTTCCAACCTCATCATGGTCAATCCGGGCCAGTCCAAGGCGGGCGGTGTGAGAAGCACCTCCTTCCAGACGCTGAAACCGGAGGACGCCGACGCCATCTATGCAGGCATCCCGCAGGTGATCCGCATGGCGCCCATCTCCCGTGGCAACGGGCAGTTCAAGTACCACAACAAGAACAAGGAGGCTTCCATCATGGGCGTCTCCCCCGCCTACATCAAAATACGCAACTTCGAGATTGACCGTGGCCGCATTTTCACGCAGAGCGAAATCGAGCAGCGCGCCAAGGTCGCCATACTCGGCTCCGACGTGGCCAAGGACCTCTTTGGCGACGCCAACCCGCTCGACGAAAAGGTGAAGGTCAAGGGCGTCGCCTTCAAAGTCATCGCCGTGCTCAAGTCCAAGGGCACCCAGGGCCCCTTCAGTTTCGACGACCAGGCGCTAGTCCCCTACACCACCGCCATGGACCGCATGCTGGGTGTGGACTACCTGAGCGAGATTGACCTGCAAATGGAGGACGGCGCCAACCAGACCGCCGTGCAGGCGGCGGTGGAGGAACTGCTCCGCAAGCGCCACCGCATAGCCGTGGGCAAGGACAGCGACTTCCAGGTGCGCAACATGGCCGAAATGGTGGCCGCCGTCACCTCGGTGACCAACACCTTCTCGCTGCTGCTCGGCGCCGTGGCTGCCATATCGCTCATCGTCGGCGGCATCGGCATCATGAACATCATGCTCGTCACCGTCACCGAGCGCACCCGCGAAATCGGCATCCGCAAGGCCATCGGCGCCGACGACCGCGACATTCTGTTCCAGTTCCTGCTCGAGTCCATCGTCATGAGCACGCTCGGCGGCCTGCTCGGCATTGTGCTGGGCGCCTCCATTGCCGCGGCCATCACGGTCATTGCCGGGTTCACCGCGCCCGTCACCGCCGCCAGCATTGCCCTGTCGCTCTCCTTCGCCATCTGCGTGGGCGTGTTCTTCGGCTTCTACCCCGCCCGCCGCGCCGCCTCCCTCGACCCCATCGAAGCGCTGAGCTACGAGTAGCATGGGTTCCGGACCACCGTAAACGCGGCATCCTGCCGCGTTCCAGCACATCCACGCCGGGCGCAGGAATAAAGCGGCTGAAAGCCGCTTCCTGGTGTTTGGCCTTTATCTAGATTTTAGACGGTCTTTGTAAAACCCCTTGCTTTTTGCGTTGGTTCGTGTTAAACTATACTCTAGCATATATGCTAGAGTATACCAACCCAAAGGAGCAGGCCATGGGATACCCGACAA
>CAITNO010000154.1 GCA_903893795.1 Candidatus Hydrogenedentota bacterium
AGGAACTCTGGGGCCGTTCCATTCATTTCTCCGGCTTCGTGGCCAATAAAGCTCAAAACACCAAGCCGCAGAAATGTTCTTTCTCTCCATATTCTGCTCTGTTATACTCAACAAGGCACTCTTAAAAGGGCCAAACATCAGTCACGGGCGGGACGCCCGTGCCACAGCGCCGGGGCGTGGCCCCGTCGAAGAAAAGCGGCGGCAGGACCGCCGAAGTCAAGAACGGACTAGCCTGACGCCTTCGACGGTCACATTACTCTCCAGCATGAGCCCGCGCCATGTTTGCATCTCCTCCTCCTCCGGCCCCGGAGGAGGAGGGGGATTGGCGGTGAGGGGAGGTGAGCGGGACCTTTGCGACATGCGGACGGGGTTACCAAACGGTGGGGGTAACATTGCTTGCCTGGTGGTTTTCTGCTACACTCCGACCCGTTTCCCTGTGGAACTGGAGTATCCAATGATCGAGCAACGCTTCATCGAAATGATTGCGTCGGAAGTCGGTGTGGACCCTGTCCATGCGGCGGCCGCCGTGGGGCTGTTGGACAAGGGCGCGACCGCACCGTTCATTGCGAGATATCGCAAGGACGTTGTGGGCGGGCTGGAGGAACTTCAGATTGAGGCCATTGAACGGCGCAATCTGGAGTGCATTGCCCTTACGAACCGGCGGGACGCCCTGCGCGCCAATGTGCAGGCGGCGGGGCGCATGACCGAGTCGCTGGAGGCGGCGCTTGATTCGTGCACCGATCCCCTGGTGCTCGAGGATCTCTACCTGCCCTTCAAGAAGCAGCGGCACAGCAAGGCGGCCAGCGTTGCCTCGCAGCGCGGGCTCGATCCTTTCGCCGATTATCTCTGGATGCAGGTTGCCCATCCCGGTCCGGTGGATTTCGTGGCGGAGAGCTATGTTAATCCGGAACACCAAATCCTGTCGAAGGAAGAGGTGCTGGACGGCGGACGCCACATCCTTGCCGAGCGGCTGGCCTGCGACCACGAAGTGCGCCGGTTGATTCGCGAGCGCATGTGGGAAGAGGGCCGTATCACGGCGGGTTCCACGAAATACGCGGGCGAGCAGCGCAAGCGCTTCGAGCAGTACTTCGAGTACGCCAAGCCCCTCAAGGACGTTGACCCGGCCACGCTGCTGACCCTGTTGCGCGGCGCGCGCATCGGCGTGCTTCGCGTCGAACTGGTCGTTGACGAGGATGTCGTGGTGCGGGAACTGGTGACCCGTTTCGTCAAGGAGCCCGGTTCGTCCTTTGAGCCTGAAATTGAGGCTGCCGTGCGCGACGCCTACCGCCGCCTGCTCTGGGTGGACATCGAGAGCCAGGTCATGGCCACGGCCCGCCGCATCGCCGATGAACGGCTCGTGGCCTCGCTGCGCGGCCAGGTGGAGGCGGCGCTGATGGCGCCGCCCGTTGGCCCAGTGCCTGTGATCGCCGTGCACACGGACCGTGCGGGCACCGTGACGCTTGCCGCCGTAAACGAGCGGGGCGAATGCGTCGAGGCGACGCAGGTGGAAAGCACCGAAAGCGAGACCGCGGGCGCCGTGCTGGCGGTGACGCTTCCCGAATGGATGGAGCGCCACGGCATTCGCGCCGTGACCGTGGGCCACAGCGGACCGGGACGGCAACTGGCCCGTTCGCTCAACATGCTGCTGCGCGAAAAGCGCATCAACGGCGGCTGGGTGGCCTTTGCCGGCGAAGCCGGCCTGAGCGCCTATTCCGTCTCCCCGCAGGCCGTGCAGGAAATGCCCAATCTTGACCCGCCCAAGCGGGCCGCCGTGTCCCTGGGCCGACGTTTCCAGGATCCCATGGCCGAAATGCTCAAAGTGGAGCCGCGCGCCCTGGCCAAGGGAGTCCAGGCCCACGACGTCAACCAGCGCCGTTTGCAGGAGGCCCTGTTCCGCACGGCCGAATACTGCGTGAACCGGGTCGGTTTGGATTTGAACACCGCCCCCCTGCATCTGTTGCGTTTCGTCTGCGGCATTCAGATGGGCACCGCCCAGAATCTTCTGGCGGAACGCGAGAAACTGGGCCGTTTTACCGACCGCACCCAGCTCGTGAGCGTGTCCGGCATCGGCGAAAAGACCTGTGAGCAGTGCGCCGGTTTCCTGCGCATCACCGGCGGCGCTGAGCCGCTCGACGGCACGCGCATCCATCCTGAAGCCTATACCGCCGTCAAACAGGCCGCTGAGGCGGCCGGTGTTGCATTGACCAGCCTTCCTGTCAGCGCAAAGGGCATCGATTTCTCCGCCGCCGCCTCTGCGGTGTTCGGATCGGCCACCATGGCCGACTGGGCCGGGGAACTGGGCGAGCCGGCCAAGGACTTCCGCGGCCGGATTCTTGCGCCCGTTCCGCGCAAACCCGTGCGCCCCGCCGTGGACATGTCCACCGTGCAGGAAGGCGCCGTGATCGAGGGCAAGGTCACCAACCTCACCGAGTTTGGCGCCTTTATCGACTTCGGCATGGGCAAAGAAGGCCTGGTGCATCTCTCCGAAATGGCCCCCCATTTCGTGAAGGATGCCTCCGAGGTGCTGCAGCTCGGCCAGGTCGTCAAAGCCAAGATTATCAAGGTGGACCCCACCACCAAGAGGATATCACTGTCCATCCGCGCGCTTCTGCCGCCGCCTGCGCCCCGTCCCGAGGCCGAACGGCCCCAGGGCGAATATCCCGAACGGCGTCGGCCCTCCGACCAGCCCGCCCGGCCCCGGTCCGGCGACGAGGGATCCCGCCGCGGTCCCGCGCCCCGTGGTGCCCGGCGCGACGACAGCAGCCGTGACCGTCCGCGCGAGAGTTTCGGCGGCGACCGTGGTGATCGGCGCCCCCCGCGCGAACGCGACGCGGCCCGGACCAACGCCGAACCCGGCGGCACGCTGATGAACACACTGCTGGCGGACCAGTTGGCGTCCCTCAAGGATAAACTGCTGTCAGAATAATGCGAATAATGCCGCGCCTTGACAGATCCACCGCTATTATGTTACACTCTCGCCGCTTTTTCGGCCCTGTACCGGACCTTGTTCGTCCGGATGGTGCCAGGACGATGCAAACCCAATAGTGACAGGTATTTGCGGCGTTTTTGGAACCGACTCGGACTCCCGAGACATGGCCGGTCGTTCATACCGTTCAAGGAGATTGTGCGTACATGCTCACCAAGGCCGAATTGAAGAAGTTCGAGAAGATGCTCTTGGAGGAACGCGACCGGCTCATGGGCAGCGTTCGCAGTATTGAGCAGGCCTCGCGCACAGAGACGGGGCGCGATTCGGGTGCCGATCTGACCAGCTATGCCGAGAGCGGCACCGACAGTTTTGAACTGGAGACCTCGCTCAATATCGCCAGCGGCGAATCACAGCGCCTGATGGACATTGCCGATGCTTTGCAGCGCATCGAAAAAGGGACCTACGGCGTCTGCGAGGGCAGCGGCAAGGCCATCCCCAAGAAGCGCCTCGAAGCCTTCCCCGCCGCCCGCTACTGCGTGGAATACCAGGAAGAACTGGAACGGGAACAGCAGCACAACCGGCAGTACTAGAGCATTTTAATTTATTATGCCTACGATGCTATACTGCGCACATGAGAGCAACTTCCATAGACCTTCGCAAGCGTATCGTGGCCGCGCGCATCGAGGACGGCCAATCCATGGGGCAGATAGCCGAGCAC
>CAITNO010000155.1 GCA_903893795.1 Candidatus Hydrogenedentota bacterium
AAGAGGGCATGAATTGGATTAACATGGATGGGCAGGATGGTCAGGATAAAGCGGAGGAAGTGAGATTTCCCTGGCGTTAGGAAGGCCGCTGTTTCTCCTCGTTTTTCTCGTGTCCCTCGTTCCCAAGTTGCAGTTGGGAACGCACTTACCTGCGAAGTTGCACTTCGTAACGCGGGGGAATGACCCCGGCAGGGAAAAGCGGCGGCATGGCCGCGCGCAGTCAATAAACGGCCGCACCACAGCGTCGGGGAATGGCCTAGCAGCCCGTGGTAAAAGCAGGCAGAGGCTCCAGTATGAGTATTGATATTAATCTGTACGCATGATACAATGCGTCATGTGGTCAACGTGGAGGCGGCACGCATGGCAATGGGACGCGCAAACAAAGAACAGCAGGAAACCTTATGGGTGGAGACGGGCACCCTGGCGCGCACTCCGGGCCATCCGTTTTACGAGAAAGTCGGGGCGCTGCTGGCCAAGCATGGCTTCGAGGGGATGGTTGAGGGTGAGTGCGCCCAGTACTACGCCGACGGGGTCGGGCGGCCCAGCATTCCGCCGGTTGTGTACTTCAAATCGCTGTTCATCGGGTTCTTCGAGGGTATCGACTCGGAGCGGGGCATCGCGTGGCGGGTGGCGGATTCCATGGCGCTTCGCGCGTTCTTGGGGTATGCGCTGACCGAGACGACGCCGGACCATTCGAGCCTGTCCCGGACCCGGCGTTTGATGTCGGTGGAGACCCACCGCCTGGTTTTCCAGTGGGTTCTGGAGGTGCTGGCAAAAGAGGGACTGCTTCGGGGCAAGACGCTGGGGGTGGACGCTACGACGCTGGAAGCCAACGCGGCGCTGCGCAGCATTGTCCGGCGCGACACGGGGGAAAGCTACGAGCAGTTCCTGACCGGACTGGCCACCGCCTCCGGCATCGACACGCCAAGCCGGGAGGACTTGGCCAAGATAGACAAAAAACGGCCGAAGAAGGGTTCCAACGACGATTGGACAAACCCGCATGATCCGGACTCACGCATCACGAAGATGAAGGACGGGCGCACCCACCTCGCGCACAAGGCAGAACACGCGGTGGACATGGACACGGGCGCGGTGGTTTCTGTGACGCTTCAGCCCGCCGACCGGGGTGACACGCAGACGGTGGGGGCGACCATTGACGAGGCGCGCCGGAACATCCGGAGAGTCGCCGCGAATCCCCGGGCGCGGCGCAGCCTTCGGCCGATGCGCGAGGTGGTCACGGACAAGGGGTACCATAGCAACGACACCGCGCGCGACCTGCAGGAAGACGGTCTGCTGACCTACATCAGCGAACCCAAACGCGGCCGGCGCAACTGGAAGGACAAAGAGAAAGAACGGGAAGCGGTGTATGCCAACCGGCGGCGTGTTCGCGGCGCGCACGGCAAGAGACTGTTGCGCAGGCGCGGCGAGATTGTTGAACGCAGCTTCGCCCACTGCTACGAAACGGGTGCCATGCGACGAACCCATCTTCGACATCACGAAAACATACTCAAACGGCTGCTGATTCACGTGGGCGCATTCAACCTGAGCCTCGTATTCCGGCATGCAACCGGGTTCGGAACGCCCAGGGCACTGCATGACGGGCAGAAAAGAGCGGCGAGAACGGTCCAGAGCGTGCTCATGGGCGCACTGCACTCCCTTGGGCACGCCATCGTGCCTCATGTCCGGTTCTGGAACTGCCTCAATTCCCGGAAAACATCAAAGGCTCCTGGTTGCTGCTTCTTAAACGGCCACCCTAAAACGGAGGCTTTTACCACGGCCTGCTAG
>CAITNO010000156.1 GCA_903893795.1 Candidatus Hydrogenedentota bacterium
ACATACACCTTGCCGGTGCTGCCGTTCATGGAGATCCAGTCGCCTTCCTTGACCACGGTGCCGCCGACAACCATCTGCTTGGCGGCAACGTCAATCTGCAGCGCGGCGCAGCCGACGATGCAGCACTTGCCCCAGCCGCGGGCGACGAGCGCCGCGTGGGAGGTCATGCCGCCCTTGGCGGTCAGGATGGCCTCGGCAACGTGCATGCCGTCCACATCCTCGGGGGAGGTTTCATTGCGGACAAGCATGATCTTCTTGCCCTTCTTGGCCCACACGCCCGCCTCTTCGGCGGTGAACACGACTTGGCCGACGGCGCCGCCGGGGCCGGCCGGAAGGCCCTTGGCCAGCACGGTCGCGGTCTTTTCGGCTTTGGGGTCAAGCATGGTGTGGAGCAGCTCGTCCAACTGTGACGGGGCAACGCGCATGATGGCGGTGTCTTTGTTGATCAGCTTGCTCTCGGCCATTTCGACGGCCATGCGGACGGCCGCCGTGCCGGTGCGCTTGCCCACGCGGCACTGGAGCATCCAAAGCTGGCCCTCTTCGATGGTGAACTCGATGTCCATCATGTCTTTGTAGTGCTTTTCCAGCTTCGTGCGGATGGCGTCAAGCTGCTTGTACAGCTTCGGGCTCGCCTCTTCAAGGGAGGTAAGATGGGCCGACTGCTCGCCCTTGGTGGCTTTGTTGATGGGGGAGGGGGTGCGGGTGCCCGCGACCACGTCCTCGCCCTGCGCGTTGACCAGCCACTCGCCGTAGAACAGGTTCTCGCCCGTGGCGGCGTTGCGCGTGAAGGCCACGCCGGTGGCGGAGTTTTCGCCGGTGTTGCCGAACACCATCGCCTGCACGCTGACGGCCGTGCCCCATTCATCAGGAATGCGCTCGATGCGGCGATAAGTGACGGCGCGCTTGCCGTTCCAGGACTGGAACACGGCCTTGACGCCACCCCACATCTGGGCCTGCGCATCGTCCGGGAATTCTTTGCCAATCGTCTTCTTGACGATTTTCTTGAAGTCCTCGGCCAGCGCCTTCAGGTCTTCCGCCGTAAGCTGCGTGTCTTCCGTGTAGCCCTTGGCCTTCTTGACCGCTTCCATCGCGTGCTCAAGCTGCATGCGAACACCCTTGCCCTCGGCGGGCTCAAGGCCGGCGGCTTTTTCCATGACGACGTCGGCGTACATCATGATCAGGCGGCGGTAGGAGTCGTACACGAAGCGCTCGTTCTTCGTCTTGGCGATGAGCGCCGGGATCGTCTTGGTCGTGAGGCCGACGTTGAGGACCGTGTCCATCATGCCGGGCATGGATTTGCGCGCGCCGGAGCGCACGGAAACGAGCAGCGGATTCTTCGGGTCGCCAAACCTCTTGCCCATGACCTTTTCGGTCTTGGACAGTGCGCCTGCGACTTCCTTTTCCAGTTCCTTGGGCAGGTTACCCTTGTGCTTGTAGTATTCCGAGCACATTTCTGTCGTGATGGTGAATCCCGCCGGCACCGGAATGCCGAGGTTGCACATTTCAGCAAGGTTGGCACCCTTGCCCCCGAGAAGCTCTTTCATCTTCTCGTTGCCGTCGGCCTTGCCGCCGCCGAAAAAGTAGACATTCTTCTTCGCCATGTTGTTGCTTTCTCCTTGCAGATTACTGAAAACCGCCTGCGCGGGTATACCGCTTCCCAAGCACATGTTGGGAAAACCAGAGCGAAGCCGACGCAGGTACCAAATCGACCGAGATCCCCCTGAGGGAGATGCGGAATTATATAAAAGCTCGACAGCTCCATGCAAGTAGAAAATACGGAGCCATGAAGCACTTACGACGTCTTCTATGGGCGCGGGGTCCCGCAGATCCCCTCGGTTGGACACCCATCCCTCCACTGTGAAATAATTCATTCCTGCAACGCGCCCGTAGCTCAGGTGGATAGAGCGCCAGCCTTCTAAGCTGGATGCCGCTGGTTCGAGTCCAGCCGGGCGCGCCACTTCTTTTTCCATTTCTCGGGAATACTTCGGCCAAGTGCGGTCGAAATGGATTCCGTGCCGTCAGGGGGAACTCACGAATTAGTTTGACCAAGGTTGCAGGCATTGTTCAGCGCACCTTGCCGAGGAAACCCTTTAATCGTTCACCTCCGGCGATGTAATATCAGAACCAGAATGGCATGCGCCCGTTGTTGTACAAGGTCATGATTCCAACGGTGGAGGCTGAATGATGAATTGGTTGTCAAGATTGCTCACGATGGCTGTAAGCGTGCTCCTGTTTGTGCTCGTATGCTCGGGTTGCACCGTGGTCAACAAGATTGTGCCCGGTGACAACGTTTCCGTGTCACCCGAAAACGGGGTCGGGACGGTGACGGTTTCCGCAGACGTGGGTTCCGGCCCTGAAGGGCCCGCCGGGCCACAAGGCCCCGTCGGCCCGCAGGGGCCGGCCGGCGCCGCCGGGGCGAAGGGCGACACAGGGGCGGAGGGGGCCGTGGGACCGCAGGGCCTCAAAGGTGACCCGGGCCTAATCGGGGCCACAGGCGTTGCGGGGGCGACTGGTCCAAAGGGGGACACCGGTGCGCAAGGGCCAAAGGGTGACCCCGGCGCCCAGGGCGATGTCGGTCAGCAGGGCCCCAAAGGCGACACGGGGTCGCAGGGTGCTCCGGGTGCGGATAATGTCGCCGAACCGCCTGTCTACAGCCAGGGAGGCGCCATTGCAATCCCGGCCCATGAGGGTGTCATCGACGTTCCCGAGCTTTCCATAACCGGCTTTACCCCGAAAAACAAGCCCGTACTGGTGCAGTTGGTTGGAAGCGAAATGAGTTTCCGGGAGTTCCGCTTCCAGGTGCTGCTCTATCAAAATGATACGCACGTGGCAGACTTCTATTTTGGGCAGTCTCCGACAACGTCCAAGATTACGGTGCCCGCATCCAGCGTATCGACCGTCCTGCCCGGGCTGGGCACAGACCCGTGCGACCTGACCATCAAGGTCGGGCCCTGCGCAAACCAGGTGGACATTAACGCGAAGCTGTGCGCACTGGAGTTCTGATCCGTCCGAAGGACGGGCCCTTTGGCTTTGATTTGGGCACGGAATTCTTCGGGCGAACCGGACTGGCGGGTGACTGTCGCAACACGGTCCGGTTCGCCCCGTGTGTTGCCGTGTCGCTGCCTTTCCACAGGTCCATCCTCTTGACCATTGCCCCCCAAACTGTACTCCGTCCCGTTCATTTCGCGGGTTCGTTCTTCCAGCACTTCCCATTCGTCCCGCAACTCCCCACCGGGTGACGGGTTGCGATGGCAGCGCAAAAGTCCAAACGCCCTGCAAAACTGTGCTATTCTTTTGCGGTCAAGATCACGAAACAGGAGACGGCATGCGCTACACCTTGGGAATCAACTGCAGCGGGTTTCATTCGTCGGCATGTCTGCTGGGCGACGGGGTGCTTGTTGCTGCCATCTGCGAAGAACGGCTCAGCCGCGTCAAGCGGGACAAGGCGTTTCCGCACCAGGCTATCAATTATTGTTGCGAAGCTGCCGGAATCACGTTCGCACAGATATCCGACGCCTTCATGGGCTGGCATCCGCGCCATTATCTCCGAAAGTCGAACCACATGCTGGGCGATGCGCTGCGGGCACGGGGCAAACTGAGCCATGTGACGCTCAATGAACTGGCCACCCATGCCGTGGAAAGCCTGACCGATGTCGAGCACCGGCTGAAAACCGCCCATTCCGATCTCGCCGTCCATTTTGTGGACCACCACCAGGCCCATCTTGCGCATGCCTTCTACGGCTCCGGCTTTTCCGCCGCCGACTTCATGATCCTCGACGGGTTTGGCGAATTGACCACAGGCATGTGCGGGCAGGCAGGCCCGGAACGCATCGACGCCTTTCTCCACTATCCCACACCGCATTCCATGGGCTCCTTCTATTCGGCATTCACGGACTACATGGGATTCCATCCGGACAGCGATGAATGGAAGGTTATGGCCCTTTCCGCGCTGGGCGATCCGACGGTCTATTATGACCGGATTCGCCCGCTGGTCAAGGTGGACGGTCTTCGATTCGAGCTCGACCTGAGTTTCTTCGAGCATTACATCTATTTCAAGGATGGGTATTACAGCGCCAAACTCGTCGAATTGCTCGGTCCTCCCCTGGCACCGGGCGCGGCACCGGGCAAGCGGGAGTGGGATATAGTGGCGGCGGTGCAGCGGGTGGCGGAGGAGGTCCTCTTCTCGCTGCTGGGCGCGCTGCACGCCCGCACCGGATCGGACGCGCTCGTGCTGGGTGGCGGCTTCTTCATGAACTCCGTGCTGAACGGAAAGGTGCACAAGGGCACGCTCTACCGGAAGGTGTTTATCGGCGGCGGCCCAGACGATTCGGGCATCAGCATTGGCAGCGCGCTCTACGGCGCGCACAATGTGCTCAACCTGCCGTCCGGCAACGCGGCGATGCGGCACAATTACTTCGGGCGCAGCTATTCCAACGATGAGATTCTCGCCGAACTGACCCGCCGCAAGATTCAGCACGCGCACCTTGAAGACGCCCCCGCCACGGGGGCGCGCCTGATTGGCGAGGGAAAGATCCTGGGCTGGTTCCAGGGCGGAAGCGAATTCGGCCAGCGGGCGCTTGGCAACCGCAGCATACTCGCCGATCCCACCCGCGCTGAAATGAAGGATGCGGTAAATGCCTCGGTCAAGTACCGGGAAGGTTTCCGCCCCTTTGCCCCGGCGATCCTCTCAGAACGTCAGCAGGAAGTGCTGGACATTCCGGAAGATGCAACGGCCTATTTCATGGAAAAAGTGTTCCCGATCCGTCCGGAATGGCAGGCACGGGTACCGGCCGTCACGCACTTTGACGGCAGCGGCCGCCCCCAAACGGTCCTTCGGGAAACCAATCCGCGGTTCCACGCGCTAATCACCGCATTTGAGAAACTGACCGGCGTCCCCCTGGTGTTGAACACCTCCTTCAACGTCAACGGCATGCCCCTGGTGGAGAGTCCCGGCGATGCGCTCTCCTGCTTCTTTGCCTGCGGCCTCGACGCCCTCATTCTCGGCGATTACCTCGTCGAGAAATAGAGTGTAGCGCAAAGTAAACGCGGCATCCTGCCGCGTTTTACGGCGCAGGAATCACCCGCACCATGAATTGAGAAGTTCCGCCGTTTCTTGCGGCCGTTCCTGCGGAATGAAATGTCCCACGTTGTCGAAAACCTCCAGCCTTGATCCCGGCGTCTTTTTGTGCTGTTCAAGCACATGCTCCCGCATGTAGCTTGCGCCGCCCGTTACGAGCAAGACGGGCACCTTCAATTCGCCCATGCGGGCGAGGGTGGATTCCGTGTCACCAGCTTCATAGAAATGGGCTTCTATGGCGCCCGGGCATTTGAGGCGTACCGTTCCGTCCGGCATGTCGGCAAATCCATGGGCAAGATAGGCGTCAAAAGATTCGGCGGACCAGGCATTGAAGGGATATTTGCCAGCAAGCCGTTCTCGCACCTCTTCGCGCGAAGAGAATGTTTCCCGTCTGCGGCGTGCGCCTTCGGCGAGGGGACTGACGGCAGGGAAGAACCATTTCTGCGCAATGATGGGATCTATCAGCATCAGTTTGCGGAATAGGCCGGGGCGGGAAAGTTGCGCAAGTGTCACGGCAACACCGCCGCCCGAATGGCCCACAGCCAGGGTGCCCTGTTTGAAACCCAACGCATCCGCAACGGCGAGCACATCCTTTCCAAAGCACTCCCAGGCGTAGTGATCGGCACCGGTCGGTTTGTCCGAGTCGCCATGTCCGCGCAGGTCCATGGCCAGGATGCGCGCATTCAGGGAAAGCCGCGCGATGACGGGTTCCAAAACACGACCACAGGTGCCGGCACAATGGCATAGGAGCAGGGGAGGGCCGTCGCCGCCATAATCCCAGACCCGCAACCGGATACCGGACGCTGCCGTTACGTCAAGGGGCGACGGAATCTCAGATGGCGTCATAAATCTGAACGCGTGACCAGTATCCTGAGAATTCACGAAGGAATTCCAAGTGGAGCGGGTGCTCCTGGTAGATATCGTGACCGCTCATGTCTTCCATGATTACGGTAAGGCCGAAGTCATAGTCGGTTACCAGTACAGGACGGGACGGAGAGTCGGCCGGCACACCGAGATACATGTCCCGAACCACCGGAATGGCCCGGAGTGATTTCAGTCCGTTCCGGAAGGCCTGGCGCTTCACTTCATCAATATCATCGCGCAACCAGAAGAAAACACTGTGTACCAGCATGCCTGAAAGCTCCTATTTGCCAAAGTGGCGCCGCCGTCCGCTCGTGGGAATATCCATCTCTTCACGATATTTCGCCACGGTTCGCCGCGCAATTTCAAGGCCGTTGTCCCGCAATCTGTCAGCTATGGCCTGGTCGCTAAGCGGTTTGCGGGTGTCTTCGGCCTCGATCATCTGCCGTATCTGGGCCTGCACGGCCCGTGAGGACTGCTCCTCACCGCCCGAGGTGGCAAGGCCGGTGGAGAAAAAGCGCTTCATCTCAATCACCCCCTGCGGGGTTTGGATGAATTTTCCGCTGACGGCGCGCGACATGGTGGACTCATGGGCGCCGACCCTTTCGGCAATGTCCTTGAGCCTCAGGGGCTTGAGATACATTTCCCCCTTTTCGAGGAATTCCTCCTGGGTCTCGGCGATTACCTCTGCCGCTTTGACCAGGGTTTGCTCGCGGCGGGTGAGATTCTTCAGCAGCGCTTCGGCGGCCCGGCGTTTGTCTTCCAGAAAAGAACGGACCGTTTTGTCTGCGGACTTATCCAGATAATGGGCATATTCATTGTTCAAGCGGACATGAAACTGACGGTCCGAAGCGGGAACGACCTCAAAGCGGGGACCGCCCTGCGCCCGGCGTTCATCAGGGACTTCCTGAATGATTACTTCTGGCGTTACGGCCATGCTGGGGCCGGTGGAGAAACGGCGGCCCGGCCGTGGTTCCAGCATGGAGACCCGGTCGGCCAGCGACTCCGCCTCTTTCTCGGTGATATGCAGAGCACGGGCAATCAGAGGGATCTTGCGGTTGCCCAAGTCTTCCAAATGGGAGGCGACCAGGGTGCGCAATCTGGCATCGCCGGGGAACTCTGCGTCGATTTGGAGAAGCAGGCATTCCCGGAGATCGGCTGCGCCGACCCCGCTGGGTTCGAAAGTCTTGACTAGCGCCAGCATGCGCTGCAACCGTTCCGGTGCAAAGCCGACCTCTGAGGCAAGTGCCAGAAGGTCACCACGGAAATATCCGTCGTCATCCAGGGCAAGAATGACAGTCTCAGCGGCCAACAGGTCTTCTGGGTCACTGGTGGTGGCGCGCAACTGGCTCAGGAGGTGGGCCTGAAGGCTTTCCTCTCCGGTCACCGAATCCATTCGATATTCCCAAGCGCCAAAAAGTTCAGGATTTACGCTTAGGTCCCTGCCTTCCCTGTAGCGGTCGTCCGCAGCACCATAAGAGTCTGTGAACTGGTCCCCGAAGTCCCCTTCGGAGGAACGGCTCAGAATCTCTCCGTTTCGGGATAAGATATTGGCTTCCACGGCTTCGGCGAAGCTGGCATCGTTGCTGTCTTCCTCAGCCTTGGCAACTGACAGGGGCATGCCGTCATCGGGAGGCACAAGTTCAAGAAGAGGATTCTGCTCCACCTCGGCGGAGAGGTACTCCTCAAGTTCTATATTGTTCATTTGCAACAGGTTAAGACCCAGAATCTGCTGCTGGGTCAAAATCAGGCGCTGCTCTTGGCGCTGCACAACTTGATGCTCTAATCTCAACATGTAAAACAACCTTCCGAGCAATTACCGTGCCGTTATATCACGCGACATGGAGAAAATCAACAGTGTGGCCGGGGAACGCGGGCTTTGGTATACTTTTGACGGTGCAGCATAGTCGGAAGCTACTCCGTCGGAAGGTAGAATAGTGATAAAATTCGCATTATTGGGCAGCGGGAGCAGTGGAAACGCCACCCTGGTTACAGATGGAACCAACGCCTTCCTCATCGACAATGGACTCAGCCTAAAACGTCTTGAAGAACGCCTTGGGGCCGTGGGTTTATGCCCGTCCGATTTGAAGGGCGTGTTTGTGACACATGAGCACGGCGACCACGTACAGGGCCTGGGGGTACTGTCGCGCAAGCACCGCATTCCGGTCTTTCTGACCGAGGGTACACGGCAGTCATTACCGGCCACCTTGGGCCATGTGGAGAAACTCGAGACGGTAGAGGCTGGGGACACGGTTAAAATCGGAGGGCTGAGCATTACGAGCTTTTCCATCGCCCACGATGCCGCCGACCCTGTCAGTTATACTGTGACCAACGGGTCAACCAAGCTTGGGTTTGCCACGGATTTCGGGCATACCTCCCACCTGGTGCGCACACGTTTGGCGAATTCCAACGCACTGGTGATTGAGTCCAACTACTGTCCCCACCTGTTGCGAACGGGTTCCTATCCCCCCAAAATTCAGCAGCGTATAAGTAGCCGCAGCGGTCACCTGTCCAATCACGATGCCGCAAAACTGCTCTCGGAACTGGCCCACGACGCGCTGCAACTGGTGGTCTTGGTGCATCTCAGCCGGGAAAACAACCTGCCAGCCCTCGCGTCGCGTTTGGCGCGGGAAGCCCTGGCCGGTCATCCGGCAGAAGTCGTCGTGGCGCCGCCTGACGGCAGTTCGCGTCTTTTTGAGGTTCAGGGATGAGTTTTGGCCCCGAGTTCTTTGAGCTTCCTTCGGTGCAGCGCATCATGAAACGCGCGGCACGCAGTGCGGGTGTGCCTTTGAGCGTGCATCTCTATGAGGACAACCATGAGGCAGACTTGGTTGTGGGGTGGGACAGTTGCGCGGTCTGCACCCACGTGAACAAGACGGTGGGCGGGCGGAGGGCCTGTCGCAAGTCAAGGCACACAGGTGCCATGCTGGCGATGAGCGGGGAGGTTCCCAACGCCTATCCCTGTCACATGGGCCTCGGTGTGGTGTCAGTCGCCCCTAGGGCGATTCCGGGCATGGTGCTAACTTTCGGTCCCTACTGTCCCGCTTCGGACGCGGAGGGTCTGGAAAACTGCGCCCGCACGGGTCTTTTCGTGTTGTTCAAGGAGGTGGTGGAAGAGCTTCCCTTCTCGCTGGATGATGTTCCGCGTGTTCGGGTGGGTTCGGTGACCTCTGTGGCGGAATGGACCGCCGAGGAACTGAACCGGGAAGCGGAGCGGCTTGAAACGCCCGCTGCCCAGCCTGAGACCGTCCCCGCAAGGTTGCCTGCCAAACAAAGCATAAAGGCCGAGTCGAGACCCGTTCATGAGGAGGTTGTCGTTGCACTTTCAGGCGGCTCGCGGGCGCCTTTGCGCGGGTATCTCCGGGGATGCCTGGCTGAGGCGGGAGAGAGGGCCACGGCGGCCCGGCGCAGCGGGGCGGTGACGGTCGCCCTGTCGCGGTTGCTGGAGCTTTGCCAGATTGCCGGCGCAGACCTTACACTTGCCTGGCCCGCATTTGTCGAGTTCTCGGGTAAAGCTTTTCTGCATGCCTCAGACCGCGAACTTATAGATGCCGCGGCACGGGTACTGGCGACTGCCGTATGGCCTTCAACGGAAAAGAGAATAGGGCGGAGAAGGGCGGAGACTGGACTGCAAGAGGGCGATACGGGAAAGAAGCCGGCACCCGTGCGGCTGAATGATGTGGCGTTAAATGCGATTCTCCTCCCTCGAATTTCGGAGAAGGTTCCCCTTGCGGAGGTGGCCCGGGAGCTCGGCGTTTCGCCCAGTGCCATCACGCACCGTCTGCAACGGCATTTTAATCTGTGCTATTCAGAGTATCTGGGCAGGCTTCGGGCGGAAAAGGCGAAGGAACTACTCCGAAGAACCCGCCTGGGGGTGGCAGAAGTGGCCGAGCGGGTCGGCATTGGCGACCCCAGCAACCTGGGGCGCCTATTCCGCCGGCATGTTGGAATGAGTCCCAAAGAATACCGGACACTGCATGGGAGAAGGTCATGAACATTTCCGGTTGGATGACGGCGTTGCGGCAATGGTGGCTTCGGTTGCGCTGTCCGACAGAATTTCTATGTGACAACTGCTGTTACGATCATCCCTCGGCCTGTCACCGACCCCAGCGGCCCAATGCCGTGCGTTGTCCCGACTACAAACGCAGGACCTAAGCGTTCTTACGTCCGGTGGAACCTGCGGACTTGCGCGCGGGTCTAGTTAAAAGTATTATGAAGCGTGTTGATTGCGGCGGCAGGCGGATGGCCTGCAACGCACTGCACAGCGGGTATTCAATCACCACACAGGAGAATAGAGAGCCATGACACCACGGACCCGGTCCCTTTTGATTTTGCTTGTACTGGTGGGGGCTGTGGCAGGCGCCCTATATTACTTCTTTGATTTGGGCAACACGGGCATGGTCCCGATTGTAAAATCGCCGCCACCTACCGCCAAGAACACCCCCAAGGCACCCGTAGCGGCCGTTGTCCCGCCACCGGTTCAGCTTGCCGCCCCAACAAAACCGCCTTCGACCGACCCTGGCCCGACGCCCGTGACCCTTGCCAGTCTCAAGCTGATGCCCGAGAAGACACAGGTGGCTTTGGGTCTGCCCCCGCTGAGCGACATGCTGGCCAAGACACTGCCGATCGCCCAAAAGATTTTCAAACAGGATATGAATGTTGAGGAGGAACTGGACGGTTTCGTGCGCGAAATGGCCGGCGAGGCCGGGATTCAGTACGATGGCGGCACCACAAACGCGCTCAAGGCGATCGGTGTGGACCCGGACCAGAGCGGTGCCATTTTCCTGAATTTCTCCGCGATTGCCGAAACAGCGGCCAATAGCCTGAAAGACCTCACGCCCGGTGGTCCGCCGCCGGTTCCCGAATTCAACCCCAAAGATGTGAAACTCGTGATCACGCTGCCCCTGGTCGATGCTGAGAAGACCGAGGGACTGCTCACCACCGCCCTCGCTCTGGCTCCCGGGATGGAAGGCCCGAAGACCGAAGACGTTGGCGGAGTCAAGATTAACGTTTATGACGGCCCGGTCACGGCCGGCTATTTCATTTCAGACAAGCGCCTTGTCATCGGCACCGATGTGGACATGCTCAAGTCAGCGTTGGCGCACATGACCCAGCCGGCCACTTTCCGTTACGGCACGGCGGCATGCCCGGCCGGCGATGGCAATGAGTTCGTTGTCATGTCCTATGGGCGCGACTTTATCCCTGTGTTGAAGCAGGTTATTGCGACAGCCTCCAAGATGCAGCCCGCCGTGGCCTCCATGGCCGAGGCGCAGTTCTCCGTGCTCGAAAAGATGTTTGCCGGCGAGACAGGCGATGACCCGATGCTGACGACTATTTCCATCCTTAACGACCGGGTGGAACTGCGTTCGCGCATGGACACGGCCACCCATCCCGGGCTGCTCGATTATGTTGGTTTGGCCGAACCGCTTCGCCTCGCCCCGATGCTTCCCGATGACACAATGGCCTTCCTCAGCCAGCGCATTAATGACCAGACAAAACGCATCATCAGCGAGTCCGCCAAGAACGCCCTGCCTGCAGATGTGAAGGACGGCCCCAAGGGGCAGCAGATAGCGACCTATGTGAACCAGGGCATGAGCCTGCTCGGCGATGAAATCACCCTCGCCATAGGCGGTTTGGGCGACCAGCAGTTCCCCAGCGTGTATCTCATGATTGCCATCAGCAAACCCCCGACAGCCCAGATGCTGCTGGGTCTTTCCGGGCCCAAGCTCATAGAAACGTACAACGAAGCGGCGATCAACCAGATTACCGCTGTTCCTTCTCCGATTCCGCTTTACACCACTTTTGCCGGGGATGCTCTGGTCGTTTCCAACAATGTGGCAGGCATGAAAGGCCTTATCGATCGGGCCAAGGCCAAGCAGAATTCCAACATGTTCGCCACCCAGCAGCCGCCGCTTGACCCCGCTTCGCCTTATTACATGGCCTTCCTGCTGCGTACTGCTCTGTACAGCGATGTGCTGCGTCCCGTGCTCCAGGCAATGACGCCTCCCGGTACCGTGCCGGAGCATGTTGATGGCGCGCTGGTGGAACTCAACGCCATCGTCCACGATCTGCGGGTGCTGGCGCAGTTGGATGGCTCCTGGTACGACGCGCGTGTCGTGCTTTCCCTGGCGCAGGGTGCGCCCGCTGTTGCGGCTGCTGCCGCTGCGGAAGCCACCCCAGCACCGGCGCCAGAAGCTGCGGCCCCGCCTGCGGCGGCCCCGGGCAAATAGGTAGGAAAGTCGCCTGAGGGCTGTTCTAGCGGTCCCATGGGAAAGCCATAAGGAGTCTGTTGCTATGAAGAAAATGAGCGTGTCATTTTGTGCCGGAGCGCTGTTGCTTGCATTCGCCTTGGCGGGTTGCGCCGGGCATAAGGGTCCCAGCGATTCCGAACTGGTGCAGCAGACTCTCGACGCTTGGGCGAAGACGCTGGTCGCCAAGGACCTTGACAAGTTCATGACCAACTTCTCGGAGAAGTTCTCGTCCAGCCAGGCAGCCGACAAGGCAACGCTTGCCAATTTTATCAAGGAGGCGATTGAGTCGGGCTATTTGGACGACGCCAAGGTGAGTTTCGAAAATTCCAAGCGGGACATGAAGAACGGCAAGTGCGTGGTTTACCCGGTAGACCTGTCGGGAGCGGCAGGGTCCGTGGCAGCCGAACTCACCCTCGTGAAAGAAGCGGGAAAATGGTTGGTGGAGGGAATGGAGGTCGACGGGCTGTAGTCAGTCAATGCAGTGGCTAGCGCGACGCGGCCCGGAGTTTCCGTGGCCGCGTCGCTTATTTTATGGCGTCCGCTTGAATCAACACCTTCGCCCAACGTAAATTGCCCCGTGGCCAGGGTTTGTTCCTGGCAGGGACTGGAGTCTTGCAAATGAAAATCACGGTCATCGGCACAGGGTATCAGGGACTTGTCACCGGCACCTGTCTGGCGGAGAACGGGCATCAGATTGTCTGCATGGACAGGAATGCCGAGCGCATCGGCCTGCTGCGGCAGGGCGCGCTCCCGATTCATGAGCCTGGTTTGGAAGAGCTGGTGGTTCGCAATCTCGAGGAAGAGCGGCTTTCTTTCACGACAGACCTGCGGCAGGCTGTGGCCAATTCGGTCATGGTCTTTATCTGCGTCGGAACGCCCGTGCGTCAGGATGGAGAGGCTGATGTTAGCCGCGTGTTAGAGGTAAGCCGGGAGATCGCTGCGGCGATGTCCGGCTATAGAATCCTGGTGAACAAGAGCACCTGCCCGCCCGGGACCGCCGAAGAGATGGAGCGCATCCTCCGTGACAACTCCGTGCATCCCTGCGATGTGGTCGTTAATCCTGATTTCATGAAAGAGGGTTCGGCCGTGGACGATTTCATGCGTCCGGACCGCATCATCATCGGTTGTGAGGACGTGCGGGTCACCGAGATTATGAAAGAACTGTACGGACCCTTCCTGCGCACGGGCAAGCCCATTCTGATCATGGGGCGTCGAAGCGCGGAGATGTCCAAGTACGCCACGAACGTTATGCTTGCGGCGCGGATATCGATGATGAACCAGATTGCCGATCTCTGCGAGGCCTGGGACTGCGACATTGCCGACGTTCGCGAGGCTGTGGGCGCCGACAGCCGCATCGGTTCCACCTTCCTCTTTCCCGGTCTTGGTTACGGTGGTGCAGGGTTGCCCCGAGATGTTGCCACCTGCATTCGCATGGCCCATGACAAGGAGGTGCCCTGTGACCTGATCCAGGGGGTGCAGGAGGTCAATGAACGCCGTCGCGCCCAGTTCATCCAGCGCATTGTTGACTTCTACGGCGGGGGGCTGACGGGGCGTACAATTGCGATGTGGGGGGCGAGCTTCAAGCCGCGCACGGACGATCTGCGCGGCGCTCCCGCTGTGGAGATCATGGACGGTCTCTGCGCTGCGGGCGCCAAGGTCCGCGTGTATGATCCAGTCGCCGGACAGCGCCTGCAGGACCACTATGGCGACACCGTTCAGGTCGTTCCAAAGTATTACGCGGCGCTGGAAGGTGCAGACGGCCTTGTAATCACCACCGAGTGGAATGAATTCAGGCGGCCCGACTATGGACGCATGGGTGAGCTTATGCGCGAAAAGGTCATCTTTGACGGGCGCAACCTGTACACACCGAAGATCATGAAAGACAATGGCTTCCGCTATTTCAGCATCGGCAGACCCGAGGCGTAAAGAGACGCGGGGAAGGTGACAAGCCTGGTGCCGCGCCTCGCAGTTCAGTGGAGAAGGTGTGAGCGTTGGTTTACTTTTTCGCAGCTTCGGGGGAGGGTTGAAGGCACCCGGCGAGGAACTTCATGACGGGTTGTGTGACCACAGCCTCGCCCGCTTCGCCCAGTTTGCGATTGACCTCGCTGTGGGAATATCCGGTTGCGTCCACCACCGTCGCTTTCACCCTGATTTTCTGAAGAGCAAGGGCAAACTCGGTGGTTCGGTCACGGCGATCAGGCATGCCTCGGGTTACCAACAGGAACGGCGGAATTCCCTTGTCAGCGCTGATGTGATAGAGGGGGGAGGCCTTTTTCCAAATGGCCGGGTCTGTTCCAAAGGCGTTCCGAAATATGTGGCGGGGGTCGCGCTCCATGGCGGAAGGGATGTCGTCCCCGGCGGTGTCCAGGGAAATGGTGCCCTTGATGATGGTCAAGGGCAGGCCATGTTCTTTCAGAAACGACTCGTCCGTACTGATGATGGAGACAAGATGGGCTCCGGCTGAGTGTCCCATCAGGGCAATGCGGTCGGGGTCGGCTCCATACTCCCCGGCATGGCTGTGCACCCAGGCCAGGGCGGACGCAACATCCTGCTCATGAACCGGATACATGATTCTTTTCGGGTCGGCACTCTCCTGGTCGGGGGAGAGACGGTAGTTGATGCTGACCAGACAATACCCTGCCCCCGTGAGAAGGTCGGGTTTCGTCTGCATACCGTTGGCCTTGTCGCCGATGGCCCAGCCTCCGCCATGAACCCACACCACCACGGGTGCCGGTTTTGCCGTGGCGTTTGCGGGCGTATAGATGTCCAGACTCAAGAGATTGGCATCGACGCCCGGAATCGTGGCATAGGCGATATTCCGGTGTGCGACAAACCCGCCGCTGGCGTTTGTGGCGCAGCCAAGACAGGCGACAAAGAGCAGAACCAGTCCGTACGTTCCAAGCTTCTTCATAAAGCATCACGCTCCATAGTCTGTCCGGCCCATGGGAAGCAGACCCTGTGGCCGAAGTGCACTCTCACGAGGATAGTGGCGGAGCAGGCCCGGAAGGTTACAGTCACCCTGCGTTACTTTCGTTGGAAGGCGACGCGGTCTATGTCAATGTTTGCCCCCTGGAAATCGGCTGGGTCAAAACGCAATGCCGAAATGTTTCCGCGCCAGCGGCGGTTCTGCGACAAATCGACGAGATAATCATGAAACTGCCCGTCTATCTGCAACGGAAAACGAATGCTGGAAGACTCGCTGGTGGCGGAACCCGCAGCGGACCAAAACAGTTGGGCGCCCCCCTTTTGTCCCTCAGGACCGGTTATGCGCATCCGAATCAGCACTTTTGGAAACTCTCCTGCATTCAGGCCGGGTGTGGAGACGACAAGGGCGGGGTCCGTCCCTAGGGTCTGGAAAGAGAGGACACCGTTTGTGGCCACGGCTGGACTGGTGTTCATCATTTCAGACCAGCCTTCTTTGCCAGAGTCAAAGGTCCAGTCCCCTTTGTACGGAATCAGGGGGAAGTCGTAAGGTCCCAATGCGAAGTCGCGCGGACTGTAGTTGACCGGCCAGGTCACGGGGTCTCCCGTGCCGAAGGCCCTCCGTATGGCCTCGTACATGTCGAAGCCATACTCCGTCGCCGGTTCCACATAGCTCCCCTCGCCCCACTCATTTGCCGGTGCCAGTATGACCATGGGCAGTTTGTGGCTTTCACTGAAGGTGCGTCCCGCGCGAAGCAGGTCTTCGAAGAGCGGCGCCGTGCGTCCGC
Organism: Candidatus Hydrogenedentota bacterium; assembly: GCA_903893795.1. Taxonomy (GTDB): domain Bacteria; phylum Hydrogenedentota; class Hydrogenedentia; order Hydrogenedentales; family CAITNO01; genus CAITNO01. Next base: position 15,900 of record CAITNO010000156.1, read on the forward strand.
CGATGACCAGAGCCTTGCTGCCGGCCCAGGGCCGGTTGTCCCACCCGGTTTCCACCACAGGGTAGTAGACAAGTCCCGGAGCACAACGTGCAGCCGATTTCTGCCATGCCTTCGGCGCGGTGGCGACCGCGTCACTGTACTTCACCGCATTTCTGGAAGAGGCCAGTGTTTCGGCCTGTCCCCACTCGTGGTAATTGGTCGCGCCGGAGAAGCCCTCCTTGGCGAGTGTTTCCGCCAATTCGGTGGTGTGGTGGCCGCTCATGGCCACAAACTCAATGCCTTCATATCCTGCTTTGCGTGCCATGTCCTGCGATTCATCCAGGGCGGCCTTCACGGCTTCAGAGCCGCCCAAATCTTTTCGGAGTCCTTCGGGATTCCAGAGGAAGATGGCCGGCTTGTTGTTGATGCGATAATAGGCAGGCAGGTTGAAGTAACGTTCAATCCATTCCTTGGTTACTCTTCGCCAGTCATCCCGAGAATGTGTCCCAGGGCCATTGTGATTGGCCCACATAATCGCCACGTCGAGTTGGTCGCGGTAGCGGGCCTTGCGGTAGGCTTCAAACCAGTGGGTGAGATATTGGGCTCCGGCGCACCAGTACCAGTCCACGAGAAAACAGTTAACCCCGTTTTCGACAGCCCATTTAATCTGCCAGTCCACGCACTCCACGTTGCTTTCGTCGTAGTACCCCAGCAGGGGCTTGCGAATGGGCGCCGTTTTGCGGATGCAATCCCATTTTGTTGCCGACTCCCAACCGGGGAAATAGTACATGCAAACATCGAGTGCCGGTTTAACCGGGACAGGCACAGGCACATAGTCCGCTTTTTGCACGGAAACGGGGGGCAGAAAGCGGCACAGGGCCTGCATGGGCTTGTCCAGGCCGGGGCCATCCAAGAGGAGTACATATTCTCCGGGTGGGTCAATCTGCGCCTGCCACCGGAGTTCTTTGGTGTTTCCGTAATCGAGCGGTGAGAGGGAGGAAGGGTCTGTCAGGGGGACTATCTTCACACCGGCGTCCATGGCCGTCAGACGGTATCCGGCCAGGGATGCCTTCTCGCCACCTTGGTTGGTAATTTGGGCGATGACGGAACAGGCCTGTCCAACGCGGTTTACGCCGTTTTCAAAGCCAAAATAGTTGACTACAAGGTCAGCGGCTCCTCCGGGTAGCTCCGCCAATGCAAGGGAAACGGTCTTCACCTCGGGTGCCGAGATGCGGATACCCACGGCCTGTGCAAGGCCTTTCCAGCAGGGATGACCGCCCAGCTCAATATTGTAAGAGCGCCTGCCGGGACGTATATCGAAAGATTCCGATTGGATGCCCTGGCTGGAATCACTTATCCAAAGGAATTCCCCTTGGGCAGGGGTGGGGCTTTCAAGTTCAAGCACCGTCCAACCTAGGTTGCCCAGTCCCAAAGCAAGCGGCGGGCTGAACTGGGCCTTTTCCCCAGCAATCTTGGGCCATTGGGCTATATCCGCGCCAGACCATGCCGTTTTGTCTCCTTCCGGAGCGACTCCGGCACTCCAGTCCAAGACCCGGATGCTGTCGATGGCGAAGGTCATGCCATCGTAAAGGTCGAGCCGGAGTTTGCGAATGGTCCCCTCGCGATGCCATCCCGGAACGATGGCAATCTCTTGAAATTCGGTGCTGTCACCGACCGTGAAGTTGGTTACCTTCTGTTCCGTAATGCCACCATATTGACCCTCGCTCTGGCCTGTCCAGAAGAGTTGGCCTGTGCCGGGGTGGTCGGCCTTGATGCGCAGCAGCACGTACTGCCAGGGCGTCGCAGGAATCTCCAGGCCTTCGCAGATAAACATGGGGTCCCAGTTGATGGTCTTTCCACAAAGAGCCCCACCCTCCAGGCGCACATCGGCGATATGGACATTGGGCTGCCACGCCGATTTGTCGGATTCATTGTCGAATTCCCACACAGGCAGGACGCCAGCGCCGCACAGCACGACGGCACACAAGGATGACAGTAACATGAGCCAGGCTCCTTTGGGTGAAACAAACGCCGATGCCGGGTATACTAGGAGACCGCACGAGAGTGCGGCTAGGAGGACACCGGTCATGACGCCTTCTTATGTGGTTCACTATACAACGCTGCTGCCTGCCGTGAAAAGCGATTGGGACGACCCTGCATGGGCAAAGGCAGAACCCCTTGCCATTGACCAGTTTCATCCCAAGAGCAGCGACCACCATCCCAAGGTCCAGGCGCGGCTATTGCACGATGGAAGAACGTTGGCGGGAATCTACCGTGTGGAGGACCGTTATGTGGTCTGTCGGCAGTCGGGGTACAACGCCATGGTATGCAAGGACTCCTGTGTGGAGTTCTTCGTGCGGCCCAAATCAGACAAGGGCTACATGAATTTCGAAATCAACTGCGGCGGCACCATATTGTCGCAGTATGTCGAGGATTGGACCCGCGAGGAGGGGAAGTTTAAGAAGTGCCAGTTTGTGGCGGAGAAGTTCCTGAAAATGGTAGAGATATCGACCTCGCTGAAGGGCCCGATCACGGAGGAGCATACCGGTCCTTTGACCTACACGGTTTCCTTCCGCATTCCTTTTGGCGTCTTTGAAGCCTATCTTGGCGCCCTTGGCGATGTTCACGGGCAGGTCTGGCACGCCAACTGTTACAAGTGTGCCGATGAGTCTTCCCATCCCCACTGGGCCGCCTGGTCCAACGTGGGGGAGAACCTGAATTTCCATCAGCCCGAGCGTTTCGGACTGTTGCGTCTTGCATAATCCACGGAGGTGTTGATGTCTTCCATTCCAAAATTTGCCGATGCAGAAACCGCCGCCCGGCTTGCCGGGGCACTTTCCGACCAATATGCCATCGTGGCAAATCCACCCTATATTTACCCGCCCTATGATGTTTATCCATTGTCCAAGGGGACCCCTGTTCTGGAAAATGGCCTGCTTGCGGCCGTGATGGACATGGACGGCACGACGACCACCACAGAGCCCTGCTGCATCAACGCGTTGGACACCATGGTGCGGCGCTGCTGCGGACGCGATGAAGACCGTGCCTGGCCGGGCCTCGATCAGGTCCGCGATTATCCGCACATCATCGGTAACAGCACGACGAAGCATGTCGAGTACCTCATGCGGGCCTATGGTGATTCTTTCCAGCAGGAAGCCCTGCGCGAAAACCTGGTCCGCGGCGCCGCGTGGACGCTGTCCTGCGGTCGCGACCCGGGCCGCAAGCGCGACCTGCGCAATACTCTTGCCGCGCTGGGATTGGGGGAGTTGGAGGGTGACCCTGCCTTTCAGCATCTTATGGCGGCGCAAGACTATTACGCTCAGGAGAGCCGGGATCAGGCAAGAGCCATAGCCGAATCCGGTCGTCATGCGTTCAATCTTGAGGGGATTTCCAATCTCACCCGCGCCGGAATCGAAATCTACTACCAGCGTTATCATGAAGTTCTGGGCTGGGTGGCGGACGGCCGGGGTGATGAAATGGCCGAACAGGTGCTGGGACCGGGCGGCAAGCGCCTCATCGGTCCCATGCCCGGTGTGGGGGTATTTCTGGCCCTGCTCAAAGGCTGGCTCGGCACGGAGGCTGGTGATTTCACCGAACTCCTTGCCCAGCCCCTCCTTGCAGCAGGAATGCTTGAGCAGGCGGAACTGCCTGCCTGCCGCGAGAGGCTGGCCCGATTGGGTGCCTATCTGGCGCGACATCCTGCCCGCGTGGCGCTGGTGACCTCCTCCATTTTCTATGAAGCAGACCTGGTGCTCACGGAGGTGTTTCGCATACTTCGCACGGAACTGGGACAGTGGCCTGTCGCAGCGGAGAAGAAACAGTTTCTGCTGGAGCACTTCGCCAGTCCCCATGTCTATTATGACGGGTTCATCACTGCCACCGATTCCAGTGAGATCCGACTTAAGCCACACCGCGACCTCTACTCCATGGCCATGCACGAAATAGGGCTTTATCCCGAAGACTTCGGTAAGGCAGTCGGTTTTGAGGACAGCGAATCGGGGACTATTGCCATCCGCGCGGCCGGCATTCGTGTTTGCTGTGCCCTCCCGTTCCACATGACGACAGGGCATCGCTTTGAGGCCGCCACCCGGGTCTGCCCCGGAGGATTGCCCGAGGTTATGCTGAAGCACGGACTGTTCCTCGAAGAATCACTGTTGAAAGGGTAGTCAACCGGAGAAACGAAATGCTTGCGGAAACGTCCTTTCGTGAATGCACCGGCTACATGGTGGACCGTATCCGCACGATCTGCGAGGAATTCGGCCCGCGCCCGCCCGGAAGCGCGGGGGAGACCCGTTGTCAGGAGTTCCTGCGCGACGAACTTTCCGAGTTCGGGATGAATCCGGTGCTGGAATCCTTTCCCGTTTCCCAGACGGCTTTCATGGCCGCGCCGGTGGTTGCAGGATGGCTTGGGCTGCTGGCTGTGCCGAGTTTCTGGTTGAGCCCCGCACTCGCGCTGGCATTGACTGTGCTTGCAGTTCTTGTGTTCATTTTGGAAGTTATAAGCTACCGTCATGTTCTCACCCCTTTCTTTCCGAAGCACACTTCCCATAACCTCTATGCGGCTTTGGCCCCTTCCGGTCGCGTCAAACAGCGCATTATTCTGGCCGGCCACGCCGATGTCGCCTTTGAGTGGCGCTATCAGCAACTCTTTCCCCGTTACTTCATGTATTTCGGACAGGGCGCCGTGCTCTCCATTTTCTGGCTGTTGTTGACCTGCATGGCGACCGTACTTTTCAGCGGGCGCATAACGCCAACAGGAGGTTTATGGTGGTGGGTGGGGCTAAGCCAGCTTCTCGCAGTACCCGGAGCCTTTGTCGCGGCCACCTTTAGCCGTTTTGGCGTGACCTCGCCCGGTGCCGTGGACAACCTGACGGGCGCATTGGTATCGGTGGGTCTTGCCCGGCAGTTCAAGAGGGCTGGGGTTGTTCCGGAAAACACCGAGATTATTTTCATGGTTAGCGGGTCGGAAGAGGCGGGACTGTGCGGGGCGGAGGCCTTTTTGAAAAAGCACCGGCAAGAATGGACCGACGTGGAGACCCTTTTCCTTGCCCTGGAGAGTTTTCGGGATTTGGACTACCTGATGGCGTACAGCCGCGACCTGAACGGCTCCCGGCGCCACCATCCCGGCCTCTGCGCCCTATTGCAGAATGCGTTGTTGCGCAATGGGTTGAAGCGTCCTTTTGGTAATGTCCGGGTGGGTGCATCCGATGCGGCCGCCTTTACCCGGGCAGGATTGCCTGCGGCGGCACTGTGCGGCATGGACCCCGGACCGGCCCACTATTATCATTGCCGCAGGGATAGCTGGGAGATTCTGGACGAGGACTGCCTTTTCAAAACGCTTCAGGTGCTCAGCAGTGCCTTGGAAGAGTACGACCGGAATGGTCTTCCGACAGTCAGATAGGCCAGTTGGGGTTGCTATGGTAGATTTGGAACTCAATCCTCAAAGACGGTGTTAAGAGGGTGTGTTTTGGTTCTTCAGCGTGAATGTACCGCCCATTTCTTGGCGGTGGAGAATGTGCGGCCAGGGTGGCCACAACCGATAGAAAAGGAAAAAGCCATGAAGACAGCCCGCGTTGTTATTTTTATGTTTGCCTTGGCATTCGTTGCCACTTGGTCCCTGTCCGCATGGGCTGCGGACGCTCCTGCGGCGGCCCCGGGCAGCAGCACCCCGACAGCCAAGGCCAAGATTACCAGTGAGGTTAAGTGTGTCGTGACGGGGAAGCTGACGGAGAAAACGGTGACGAACAAACAGGGTAAGGAGCGCAAGACCCTTGAAATCATCGTCGCCACGGCGAAAACTGCGGATGGAAAAGCAGTAGACGAATTGTCGGGCAAAACGCTCCGGGTTGCCCCGAAAAAGGGCCTGAAAGTTTCGGACTTTGTCGGCAAGGATGTGACTATCTCCGGGACAGTGCTGAACAACAAGCGCTTGCAAGCCGACAGCATAAAGTAATCCGCACACCTTTGGTGCTCGGGTGTCCGCCTCCCAAGACGGCCTGTTTTCTGGAAGTTCTTCGATGTGTTGCTGTTTACGCGATGGATAGCGGCGATTTCTGGCAATTACGGTCAGGTTCTTATTGAACGGCGCACCCTGTAGACGCTATACTAAGTTTGTTGGCCGGGATGGCGAAATAGGCAGACGCAGCGGACTCAAAATCCGCCGGTGGTGACACCATGGGGGTTCGATTCCCCCTCCCGGCACCATCTATTACTCGATACATGAGACACCAAGCAGTGTGGAGACCGGGCGTGAACGCGGGTTTGCAGCGGTCGTGGCGTTCATGTTACACTGTGCACAACATGAACCCGGCCATGGGGTTGTGCGCCCGCGGTCGGGCTCTTTGTCTTAAAGCGAATCACTTTCCGGACGGGGTTTCCCGCCGGAACAGAGGAGACTGGTCGTGAAGAAGGGCATTCACCCCGCGAATTATCGCGACGTTGTTTTCATGGATGTGGGCGCCAACGTAAGCTGGCTGTCCAAGTCCACCGTGAAAACGGAAAAGACAGCGACTTTTGAAGGCAAGGAATATCCGCTGTACACGCTCGACCTTTCGAGCCACTCGCACCCGTTCTTCACGGGCAAGCAGAAGCTCCTGGATCGTGAAGGCCGCGTTGAGCGCTTCCAGAAGAAATTCGCCGCCAGCAAGAACGCCTAAATTTCCATGGATGTCTTGATGCGGGACAGACTCCGCGCCGTGGTGGACGAATCGGACCGCTTGGCGCAGGAGATGGCAACCCCTGAGGTCGCCTTGGACCCGCAGAAATACATGAAGTTGGCGCGTCGGCACTCGGAAATGTCCGAGTTGGTGTCCAGTCTTCGGCAGTATGAACGCACCGAATTGGCTTTGGCCGAGGCGGAATCCATACTGGCCCAGGGGGATGACGAAGAGATGGTGGCCATGGCCACCGAAGAGCGGGACAGGGCGCGTCTATTTCTGACGGAAATGGAGGCGGAACTGCGCCTCCTGCTCGTCCCAAAGGACCCTCTGGACGAGAAGAACACCATCGTTGAGATACGCGCGGGTACCGGTGGCGAGGAGGCTGGCCTTTTTGCCGCCGATCTGTTCCGTATGTATTCCCGCTTTGCCGAGACCAAAGGGTGGAAGGTCGAGGTGCTCAATTCCAATGCAACGGAGTTGGGCGGCTACAAGGAAATGAGCTTCCAGGTCAGCGGGACGAGCGTTTACAGCAATCTGAAGTGGGAGGGAGGGGTGCACCGCGTGCAGCGGGTGCCCAACACGGAAACCCAGGGGCGCATTCACACCTCCGCCGTCACCGTAGCCGTACTCCCTGAAGCCGAGGAAGTGGAAATTCAGATCGACCAGAATGATCTCCAGTTCGACGTCTACCGGTCCAGCGGCCCCGGCGGTCAGAGCGTAAACACCACCGATTCGGCGGTGCGCGTCACCCACAAGCCCACGGGCATCGTGGTCACCTGCCAGGACGAGAAATCGCAGCACAAGAACAAGGCGCAGGCCCTGCGTGTGCTCCGTGCCCGTCTGCTGGACATCAAGATTCAGGCGGAAGAAAGCTCCCGTAGCGCCACCCGGCGCAACCAGGTGGGTTCGGGCGACCGCAGCGAAAAAATCCGCACCTACAATTTCCCCGAGAACAGGGTCACCGACCACCGTATTCACCTTTCCCTGTACAAACTGAAGGCGGTGCTCGAAGGAGACCTTCAGGATTTCATCGATGCGCTCAATGCGGCCGACCGTGCCGCCCGTTTGGCGGAAGGCACCTGACATGACCGCCAGCTACGGCGACGTGCTTCGCGACGCCGCAAAGCGCCTCTCCAACCTGTCAGAATCCCCCCAACTCGACGCGGAACTCCTGTTGGCCCATGCCTTGGGATGGTCCAGGTCCGCTTTGCTCTCCCATCGCTGCGATTCCGGACCCGTTGGGCTCTTCTATGACTATCTGGAGCGCCGCCTTGCCTTCGAACCGGTAGCCTATATTTTGGGTCACCGCGAATTCTATTCACTGGATTTCATCGTTAGGGCTCCCGTGCTGGTTCCCCGTCCTGAAACTGAACATTTGGTGGAGGCCGCCCTGGCATGCGCCAAGGACTGGGCGCGGCCCGTGCGCATTCTGGACCTTTGCACCGGCACGGGATGTGTGGCAATCACGCTGGCCTACGAGTTGCCCGGTGCACAGGTTGTGGCGGTGGATATAGCCGACGAGGCAGTGCTTTTGGCCAGGGAAAATGCGGCCAAGGCGGGCCTTCCGGTACCTGTGCTTCAGGGGGACCTCTTTGAGGCGTTACCTGAAGACGAACCCCTATTCGACGTTATTACGGCAAATCCGCCGTACGTGGAAACGGGCGAATGGGACACTCTTGCGCCCGATATTACGGAATATGAGGACAAGCGGGCACTGCTGGCGGGGGGGGATGGGTTGGACTGCGTACGGAAAATCATCGCCGGGTTGCCTGGTCACCTTGCCTCAGGTGGTTATATTGTGATGGAAATAGGGGAAAAGCAATACGATGCGGTGTCGGGACTTCTGACGCTGGCTGGGTTTGGAAAAATCACCGCCATTTATGACCTGGCAGGCATACGGCGCATTATCCAAGGACAATGGTTGACATGATTGGGAAGGGAACGTATTTGACGAGGTAAAGTGGATTGCTTTTGCCGGCGCAATCAGGCGTGGTACACTCGATATAGAGCAGGGAATACTGAGATTCATGACAAACGATATAGATAGCGGTCCCGTGCGACGTCCCGTGACGGTGCGCGAGATGGCCGTAGATGACCGGCCGCGCGAACGGCTAGAACAGCGTGGCGCCGAGGCGCTGAGAGACGCGGAACTTTTGGCGGTGCTGTTCCGCACAGGAACGCGTGAGTTGAATGCCCTCGCCCTCGCCGATTCCCTGCTCGGTCACTTTAACGGCAATCTTCGCAGGTTATCCCAGGCCACCCTGGAAGAACTGCAACAGGTAAAGGGGATTGGCCGCGTGAAAGCGATTGAGATTAAGGCTGCCTTGGAGTTGGGCAAGCGCCTGGAAAATCACAAAAAGCCAGCATTGAAGAAGATTACCTGCGCCCAAGATGTCTGGGAACTTCTGTCCGGCAAATTCAGGGAGTATGAAACGGAGTACTTCAAGGTGTTGCTCATGAACACCAAAAATGAAGTGCTCAAGACCCACGATGTCTCCAACGGAGGGGTGGATGGCACCGATGCCATGCCGCGCGACGTGCTGAGCCAGGCGGTGCGCGAACGCGCCACCGCGATTATCGTCGCCCACAATCATCCGAGTGGCGATCCGGAACCCAGCCGTGCCGATATTGCGCTGACCAAGCGCCTGGCGGAAGCCGCGCAGTTGATCGGCATCAACCTGCTGGACCATGTTATTTTTGGCTATGAACGCCATGTAAGCCTTAAAGAAAGGGGCCTGATGTGAACCCTGCGTTTAATGGATGGAAAGAGGGATTGATGTACTACGGCCCAGTAATTGCCGTAGGCCTGGTGCTCTGTCTTGCCCTGCGCCCCTGGGGATACTGGTGGGTCGGCGTTCCCGTGGTTGTGGTCGGATTCGCCATGATGCTGTTCTTTCGGGATTTTCCCCGCACCATCACGGCTGCGCCGAACGAGGTGGTGTCACCGGCGGATGGCACCGTGGTGGCCATTGAGGATCTGGCGGAATCGCCGCACTACAGCGGGCCGTCCCGTCGTGTGAGTATATTCATGTCCGTATTCAGTGTCCATGTAAATCGCGCACCCTTTGACTGCACGGTCAAGTATGTTCGTTATGCGCCGGGCAAATACCGCGACGCCCGGGACCCTGATTCGAGCAAGGTGAATGAATCCAACGCCATTTGGCTCGACACACCGAAAGGGCCCATGACCGTTCGCCAAATCTCCGGGGCCGTGGCGAGGCATATTGTCTGTCCGGCTACGCCGGGCACTGCCTTGCAAAAGGGCGAGAAATTCGGGATGATACGTTTTGGCTCACGCGTGGAGCTCTATCTCCCGCCGGGAACCGAGGTTTGTGTGGGCATGAACCAGAAAGTGAATGCCGGAACCACCACAATGGCAAGATTCAAATGAGACTCTATCCCCTTCGCCGAAGAACAGACCGCTTGCCCCGCCGTTTCAGGCCGGTCAACATGGCCGCCAGCGTGATGACCACCATGAACCTCTACATGGGCGTCACCAGCATTTTCGCCAGTATTGGCAATGAATTCCGTTGGGCGGCCACCTGCATTCTGCTCGCCATTATATTCGACATGCTCGACGGGTTTGTGGCGCGCCTTACGAAGAGCACCTCTGAATTTGGGAAGCAGCTCGACAGCCTGTGCGACTTGGTTTCTTTCGGCGTGGCGCCTGCCGTACTGGTGTTCATGGCCTATCTCCCCGAGGGCAGCCACCTGCCGCTCTCCCCAAGAGCCGAGTCCATTGTGGGGGAAACGGGTTCCTACATGGGCATTATTTATGTGATCTGCACGGCGCTGCGTCTCGCCCGGTACAACACCTTCCAGTCGGACAGGCGCGATTCCTTTATCGGTCTTCCCTCACCGGCGGCCGGAGGTACTTTGGCCGCTTTCGTGCTGTTCCTGCAGTATTTTGAAAGCAAGCTGGACGCCGCTCCCCTGGGTCCGCTGGCCTACGTGATGCTTGGACCTACGATGGTTGTCCTCGCCCTGCTGATGGTGAGCACGGTCCATTACCCCAAGAACCGTTTTAAGGCAGTCATCGTCAAGCCGCAGCACGCCTTCATCTATCTCGCAGCGGGCGCCTTCCTGATTACCGTTGTCCACTACGCGATGACCCACTCCGCCTCGCTTGTCATGTTTCCCCTGGCCAGCGGCTATGTGTTCTTTGGTCTTCTCGAGGCCCTCTGGGGACGCTTGAGCGGCAAATCGGCGTCGGTGCTACCAGAGGAGTCGGAAGGGGCCGACGAACTTGCGTCTGACGAGGAGTTGGAAGAGGGGGAGCAGGAAACAGCCATGTCTTCACCGCGAAATACAGGGGAATCCTTGTAGTAGTCGAGCGCCTCTTTGATCAGCACCTTTGATACGGCCGCGATGGGCACTGCCATCAGGAGTCCGAAGAACCCAAGCACCGTGCTGAACACCAGTATGGCGACCACTACCCACGCGGGGTTTAGCCCAACATTCTTGCCGACGATGCGCGGAGTAAGTAAATAGCTCTCGCAGGTCTGGATGCAGACCAGCACGACGCACAGGGCGAAAAGATGCCCGTCGATTCCATAGGTCAAGAGGGTCAGGATGAGCGAGGGGATCAGCGTGATGGTTGGGCCGGCATAGGGCACGACCGTGGCCGCGCCGCCCAAGAGGGCGATAAGCAGGGCAAAGGGTACTCCGGACAGGGACAATCCGACCCCGTACAGACCCATCATGGCGCCGCATACGGTCAGTTGCCCGCGCAGGAAAGATTTCAACTGCACATCGACTTTGCCCATGACGCTGCCCACTGGTGCGCGATAGCGCAATGGCACCAGTCCGGCGATAGTGTCGACCATTTCCTCATAGTTCCTGAGCATTTCGACGGCCACAAAGAGGAAAAGGGAGAGACTGACAAACCACTCGACAAAGCCTAGGCCGATTTTTGCAATGGACCCAATGAGCGCCGCCGCAGAAAGTCCCGCCTCCTTACCAAATCCCGCGATGCGGTCGCCATAACCGCGCATGAGGTGCAGGGCGTTGTCTTTGACCAGTTGACCCAGGCGTTCCGCAATCACGGCGCGTTCATTGAAATCCGTTTTCCCTTCCGGCGCCCAACCCAAATTGATCACGAATTCATGGAGCGGCAGACGGTTTATCAAGCGGTCAACCCAGCCGTTTCCAATGCCCGTGCGGGCCGCCTCCACCAGCCGGTCGGCCTCATGGATAACACTGGGAACGACCACCAGCGGCACGGCCAGCACCAGCAAAGCCACAACGAGTACGAGTGCGAGGATGGTAAAACTCCTCGAAACGCCTTTCTTTTCGAGAAACACCACCACAGGATGAAAACAGTAGGAAAAGATGAGCGCGAGCAGTACCGGTGTCAATACGGGGATGAGCAGCCAGGCCGTCAGGGCCGCGAGCGCGAGGAGGGTCGCGCCCCCGGCAAAACGCACCCAAGGATTGGATAGAACGACATTGGGCATAGGTTTAGTCTCCAGGCACTGTATTGATTGCTTTGGTCAGACATGCTAACAGGCCTTTCCATCCCAAGCAAACCAACATGGAAGCCCGGGGAAGAATATGTTTGCAAAACAGCTCTGCGGGGGGTAGGATGTAAGCAGGTATGGTCTATAGGTTTATTTGCATAACCGCGCTGCTGCTGGCCGGGTTAAACGTTGCCGCCGATGTCCTTGTTTTGGACACCGGAGAGTCCTTGTCAGGTTCCGCACTGCGCATAAAAGAGGGAACCTTAACTTTTAAGACCAGCCTTTCAGGCCAAATGATGGTGCCGATGGACACCGTTAAATCACTGGCGACGGACAAGAAGTTTGCGATTACCCTTGGCGATGACAGCTCGAGGTATGGCCGCTTTTCCAGCAAGGAACAGGCCAATATCATACTTCCGCTCAACGGCGCTCCCCCCGAGCCCGTTGATCTGAAAGGACTTAAAGAAGCCCTGCTGATCCCAAGTTCGCCTTCGGCCACCAGCCTTATGGGGGAACCATTGACCGAGGGCGCCTCGGCGTCCGGGGATTTGGGTGTTCGTTTTCATACGGGCGGAAGGGACGGCGTTGCGCCGCTGTTGCGGGGAGAAGTGGGCGGGCGCAACGAAAAGAGCGCCTGGTCGGTTGGAATAAGCGGTTTCACCGATGGCGGCAAGGAGGGCGTGGATTTTCTCGATGCCCAGGCCCGTGTAAAAGGTATTGGGAACGGGCTGAACCCCTATCTCTGGGTCGGTCTGGACCGCGACACGGACCAGGCGCTGGACCTGCGCGGTCATTTGGCCATGGGACTTTACAAGGCATTCATGCCGTCCAGCAGCAACACCCTGGATGCCTATCTCGGCCTGGACGTGGCTAGGGAGCAGATGAATCCGAAGAGTGTCTCTGTCTCCGGCGAGACCGAACGCCGCTCAGACGTGGCGCTTCATCTGGGGCTGCGTTACTATTCGTTGCTCTCGCGTCATTTATCGCTAATCGGGGCGCTGGACCTTTTCCCGACCCTGTCCGACTTGGGAGGTCTGCGCGGAAGCTCCCAGGCTTCCCTGCTTTTTCCGCTCAACGACCGGCTTCGGCTGCGGCTGGATTTTCATGTCGGCTACGACAGCGATCCGCTGGTGGTGGGCCTGCCAAAATGGTCCGCTTCCGTGGGCGCCGGTGTTGGTGTAAACTTCTAGCTATCCTTGTTCCGCCCTTTCCCGAAAGGAACTGATTCATGCGTATGACCGTTGTTCTTGCCGTGGTGGTTGCCAGTGCTTTGCTCCTGCCCCTTTGCTCCGCGCAGGCGGGGGAACTGCCGCTGGTGGTGGTTCAGGGCCTTGAAAACCTTTCGCACGCAAAGGCTGGCTATACGGCGCCTACGGTTAGTGCCTGGCCCACCGCCAGTTCAATAACTTACGGCCAAACGCTCGCAGACGCCACATTGACCGGCGGTACCGCTTCTGTGCCGGGAAGATTCGCCTTCGCCGCGCCCACGACCAAGCCGGCGGCGGGGAATTTTGTGGCTGATGCCCAGTTCATCCCTTCAGACACAACCGCCTACTCAATCGTGAACGGGACGATAGGTATCACCGTGGACCCTGCCGAGCCGACAGTGACCGCCTGGCCTGCGGCCAGCGCCATATCGTTGGGTGACACCCTTGCCGCATCCTCTTTCAGCGGTGGGGCCGCTTCGGTTCCTGGAACCTTCACCTTTACCGCGCCTGATACGGCACCCGGTTCTACCGGAACCTATACTGCCTCGGTCACGTTCACCCCCACGGACAGTGGCAATTACAGCACCGTGCAGGGGACGGTGAGCTTAACCGTAAATGCGGCTGCCGTGGATTACCCTTGGTATGATTACGTGGGCATTCCCGTGCTCATGCTGGCTGCTGTCGGCATTGTTCGTTTGGCCGAGTCGAACCGGCTCGGGGGGCCTTGTTTCATTGCCTCAGCGGCCTGGGGCACGCCCTTGGCTCCCGAGGTGGACCGGCTCAGAATATTCCGCGACAATACGTTGCTGGCCGGGGTTTTGGGCACGGCTGTTGTGGATGTTTATTACCACGTGAGTCCCGCCATTGCCGATGTGGTGGCCGCCTCACCCGCCCTCGCCATGCTGGTTCGCATGGCTCTGCTTCCTATACTCGTGCTGATTTCCCTGCCTGCGGTGCTGGTGGGGGGCCTTGGGCTTCTCGCGGCTGCAATGCTGCTGCGACGGTCATTGCGGAACCGGCGGGAAGACTCGACTTCGGCGGAGTGACTACTTGTCGCTGATGTAGACGAGGGTACCTTTGGCGACAAGGTCGAAGAGCGCAATCACATCGTCGTTCAGCAGCCGCACACAGCCGTGTGAGGCGGGTTTGCCGATATTCTGCTCGCCGTTGGTGCCGTGGACGTAAATGCCCCGCGCCTGGGAATCGACCACCTTGCCTTGCGCATCTTTGCCCCGGTTTACGCCGGGTTCAAGGCCGTCCAGTATGAGCACCCGCGTGAGTACGAGGTCGTCCTTGACCTCCATTCCGGGCTTCCAGATTTCCTTGGTTGCCTCGCGTGAACGAAACACCTGTCCCCAGGGCATGCCCGCGCCGATCTTCGCCTCCACCTTGTGCCAGCCGGTGGGTGTTTGGAGGCTGCCTTCGCGCGAACCGACCCCAGCCGCGGCAGTGGAGCAGCGGGCCTGCCACACGGGAACGCCGTTTTCAACGAGATAGACCATCTGTTCAGGGATGGAAACGAAGAGCGCTGCGCCGAACCCCACCTGTTTCACCCAGTCAACCCGCGCCATTTGGTCGGTGACCGTTTTCGGCAGGGCGGGCAGCCCCGCTATTGCGGATGTCTCGGGTTGCGGGGGTGTACCAGTGCAACCGGATTCCACCGCTGAACATACCGCCACAAACAGGGCTGTTGATACCATGCCTGCCATTGTAATTCCCATGCGCCTGCTCCACATAGCTCGTGTCCCGGATTGTTGCCACATTATCCGCACCCATCCGCGGCACGGTCCTAGAGGGCGAAAGTTTACCGTTTGGCAACATCGTGGCACAAGCCGCACTTGACCCGCGCCCGGTTCTGGATTACTCTCCCTTTCAAGAATACTGGATTATGGGAGTACTTGTTTATATGAAGCTGCCGAAGATCAGTCGTCGTCGTTTCCTGGCCTCCACGGCCCTTTTGGGGGCAGGGACGGCCTTCGGCGAAGCTGGGGCCGTCAAGAAGAGGCCCAATCTTCTTCTGATTACCACCGACCAGCAGCATTGGATGGCGCGCGGCGCCGTGGACCCCTTCTTTGAAACGCCCGCATTGGATGCTCTCGCGCAGAGCGGGACTGTCTTTGAGAACGCCTTTTGCACCACCCCGCAATGCTCCGCCAGCCGTTCGTCGCTGTACACGGGTTGCTATCCGCACAAGACCTCCGTGCTGACCAATATTGGAAGTGGCACCCATCTTGGGGGAGTCCAAGCCCCATTGCCGGCAACATTTGAGACCATAGGCTCGCGGTTGCGCCATGCAGGCTATCGGACGGCCTATTTTGGCAAATGGCACATGGGCAACAACGACCACTACAGCGCCCACTTTGACCGCGCCGATTTGGACGGGGAACCCCACACCGGGGCCACCGACAAGGCCATCTCCACCCTAAGAGAATGGGCGGGGTCGGCAGGTCAACCCTTCTGTGTCTGCGTCAATTACATCAACCCCCATGATGTTTATGACTTCGTTGCCGCATCTCGGAAGGGGGGCCTGGAGCCCAAAGGTGTTGTGCCACACCCTTCCTCCTGGGCCGAGACGTTTTCCGGCAAACCGAAACCACAGCGCGACTTTGCGGAAAAGGAACAAGGGGCATTTCTCACAGGAAAACCGGATGCCCTTTGGGAGGCCTACCGCGAATTCTATCGTGACAAAGTGCGCCTGGCCGATGCAGAGACAGGGCGTTTGCTGCAACATCTGGAGCTGTCTGGCCTGGCAGACAACACCGTGGTCGCTTTCACGGCCGACCATGGTGACATGGACACGCAACATCGGTTGGTCTTCAAGGGGCCGTTCATGTACGAGAGCCTTGTCCATGTCCCCCTGATCATCCGTGTCCCTGGTGCTTGTCCAGGAATTGCCCAAGGTTTTGTTACCCCCTGCGACATATTGCCAAGCTTCTGTGCGCTAGCAGGTGCCGCTTTCGGAGAGGTCGATGGCGTCTCGTTGGCGGAAGGGTTGATGGGGGGCAGCTATCCCGAACGCGACTACGTGGTTGGTCAGTATTACGGAAAACAAAAATGGGTGAACCCGATTCGCATGCTTCGAACGCGACAGTGGAAGTACAACCGCTATCTGGTCCATGGGGAGGAACTGTATGACCTCAGAAACGACCCTCAAGAGATGGTAAATCTCGCCGCCGATGGGGGATACAATACGCAAAAGGCGGAACTTGCCGCGCTCTTGGACCAATGGATGACGAAAAGCGAAGATACGGCATTTTCCACCTATTGGCCGACGAACCGTGACGGAACGAGATTCTCCGCTTAAGAAGACCCCGCAGCACTTTGGCGTAGGCGGATTTCCGCCCCAAGATAGTAGGTTGTTGTTGAACCGAACCCACGCCGCGGCTACACTTGCGGGCATGAACACCGCTCCATTGACACGCAACACCTGCACCTTCCGTGAGGGAAAAGGCATAGCCTTTCTCGCGATGGATGCGGTCTATCTGATGGCCATATTCGGCTGGACCCTGTTCCTGCCGCCCCTGGGCCGTGATTACGCGGCGCTCGCCAATTACGCGCCTTTTGGGGACAAAATCACCGAGTATCACGTGCTGAACCTCGCCCTGCTGTATCTGGCGATGGTGTTGGTTTTCTTTCTAACCCGTCTCGCCACCGGCGGTCCCTGGTGGCTGGGGTCCGTGGCGGCGGTGTTGTTCATGGCCCACCCGTTGAAAACCGAGGCGGTGCTCAATCTATGCGGGATGAAAGACCTGATTCCTGCGATACTGTCTTTGGCCGCACTTACGGCCTACGGGTTGGCCAGAATACAGCCCCGATGGCCTGTGGCATGCCTCACTGGAATTCTCTATGCCGCGGCGTCCTTGCTTGTCCCTGGCCAAGGTGGACTGTTCTTTGCGGTTCTGACATGGGAGGGATGTGTTGTCGCGCGTGAAAAGCGGCGCTTTGGCATCCTTCTGCCCTTCCTCGGCATTGCCGCGCTTGGTTGGTTTCTTTTTCCGCCCATACCCGCCGTTCCTGCTTTCTCTCCTGCAGGCGCCTTCTGGCCCATGGTTTATCTGGGTTATCCCCTGGGGCTCCTGCCGGAAACAGCGGCCATGTTGCGTGTCCATCCGATTCTCCCCATGGCGGTACTCGGTGGATTGGCATTCGCGATGGTCGTTACGGCGCGCAGCGTCCGCCATCCTGCATTTACCCTCGGCCTCCTTGCCGCTTTGGGTTTTACCGTTTTCGGGGGAGACCGGTTGCTGGACCCGGTGCAGCTCATTGGCGGCGGTCGCATGTTACCCGCCATAGCCCTTTTCGCTATCGCGGTGGCTGGGCTGTTTCATCGAATCATCCATCACCCGGCCTGGCCCAAACCGGCCGTCTGGGCAAGCTCCATGCTTTGCCTGATGCTCATGGCCATGCAGGTGCATACCAATCTGGCCTGGAATCGGGCGGCAAAAGCGGTAGATGCCTTCCGTCGGGCCGCCGTCACTGCCTCGGCGCAGCATCCGGGCGAACGCCTGGCCGTCTTCCCGGACTACCGCTATTGTGAACTGGCCCCGGTGCAGTTTGCAGAGAGCGTGCGCCACACCTCTCCCTTTGGCAGGGCCTGCCCCGTCGACGTGGTTGCCTCCTATGACCCCGACACGCTCGATGCGAAAGCCTTCTCGTTGCTTCGATATGACCCGCAGGGGGCTTCCTTTGCGGCAACGATTCAGGGTCCCTTTTGTGTGACCGGACCGGACGGCAGACAACTGGTTCCCCAAACCGGCGGGAACTGGTCATGCTTCCAGTGGCTCGCGCCCAGGGACAGGACCACTCAGAAGCGCACGGTCCAGGTGAGTGTGGTCCCGAAGAGCCAAGCTTTTCCGCCAATCCGCATCGCTTACCCCTGATGGGCGTCAGCAGAGGCGTGTTTACCATTCTTAAGGAGGGATAGATGAGGGTTCTTTGTTATTCAATCGCGTTGCTTGCTTTGGCCATCAATCTTGCCAGTGCCTCGGATTCGGGACCGTCCACCGTCGCACGGGTCGTTCTCGAAACAGAATATCTTCGCTATGAGATAGGCACGGACGGGAAAAATGCCGCCTTTGTGGATAAAGGCACCGGCAAGGATTGGTGTGATCCGGCAGCCGCACCGTTCTTTGCCCACATGCGAATCGCCGGACACCAATATGACTCCACCGCCGTCTCGCTAAAGGACGGAAAGCTTGCCGTCGAATTCGGGGACCCCAGCCGTCGGGCCAGTTTTTCCGTGCGTCAAGACCCGCATAGCATCATCTTGGAGCTGACAGATATTTCAGGGACGGATGTTGAGGAGTTGGGCTTTGCCGATGTGGGCTTCACGCTCAAGGGCAAACCCGGTGAGTCCTTTGCCGCCTGCGCCCTGGCGCTGAATCTCCAGACGAATGTCCATCAGATTCCAGGCCTGAACAGTGCAATGAACTCAAGCTGCTGCTCCCGTTTTGGATTGGTGGGGGCCAAGGTGGCCATCGTGGGCACTCCGCGGCCTGTGTTTCGCGATGTCCTGAAAGAGGTCGTCAGCGCAGCGCCCGGTCTGCCCCATTCATCTTTGGGGGGGCCTTGGGCGCTCGACTCCGATATGAACCGCGGATCTTACCTGATCGACACGGAGGGCAAGATTGGCACAGAGACGGTAAGTGACTGGATAAGCCTCGCAAAGAATCTTGGAATCACCCAGATCGACTTTCACACGGGCAAGTCCATGCGTTTTGGAGACCTGACTCCCAACCCGGCGCTGTACCCGAAAGGCGTGGAGGACGTGAAGTCCGTGGTCGGCCGTCTTCATGAAGCGGGCATTTCCGCGGGCCTGCATACCTATGCGTTCTTTATCGCCAAGGACACCCATTGGGTGACGCCGTTCCCTGACCCTCGTCTTGCCGTGGATGCCGCCTTTACCCTGGCCGAGTCACTCAGCGCAGATGCGGATAGTGTGCCCACCGAAGAGTCCACCAAGGGCATGTCCGTGGTGACGGGGTTTCAGATTCGCAACAGCGTGACGCTGCGCGTAGATGATGAACTGGTCTCCTATGGCGGTTTCGCGGCCGAGCCCCCCTTTGGGTTCAGCGGGTGCAAGCGCGGCGCATGGGGGACGAAGGCAACTGCACATGGGAAAGGCGCGAAGATAACCCATCTGAAGGAAAGTTTTGGATTGTTCGTTCCTGACGGTGACTCTACCCTTCTCGCGGAAGTGGCCGCGAGAACCGCGGAGGTGTACAACGACTGCGGCTTCGACATGATTTATCTCGATGCCTTGGACGGTTCGGACATCCTCGGTGGCGGGCTAAACGCCTGGTACTACGGGTCGAAGTTCGTTTTTGAACTGGAGAAGCGCCTGAAGCGGCCTGCCTTATTTGAAATGAGCACGATGACCCATCACCTCTGGTACGTGAGGTCACGCAACGGTGCCTGGGACGTGCCGCCCCGGACGGCAAAACGCTTTATTGACGCCCATGTGATCTCCAATCGGGCCTGCGACCCGATGTATTTGCCGCCCCATTTGGGGTGGTGGGGCGTCTTTGACTGGGACGCGATACAACCGGAGCGCACCTTTCCGGACACCATCGACTATCTGGGGTGCAAATGTATTGGCACCAACTGCGGGCTGTCACTTCTCGTTGGTTTTACCCCCGAAACCTATGCCAATTCCCCCAACACCCAACGGTTGGGCACCCTCATCCGGCAGTATGAGGAGTTGCGGCGCTCCAATAGGGTGGCGGAATCGGTTAAAGCACGATTGGCCGTGCCCGGTGACGAGTTCACACTGGAAAGTTCCGGCGATGGCAAGCCGCAGTTTAGGGCTATCCATTATGAACAACATAAGATTGAACGACTGGCAGCGGCGGGGGAGACCTGGACTACCCATAACGCCTTTGGTCGGCAACCGCTCGCGCTGCGCATTGAGGTATTGGCTGGCGCCGCTAATTATGACGATGCAGAGTCCACGGTTGTGGAGGAGTTTAAGGATGCCGGCCAGTTAGGCGAACGCAGTTCAGCAAAGGCGGTTTCCGCCGAGTTCTTAAATGACGATGCTCTGGCACGACTGACCGCCACGAACAGCGGTGCTTCACCTGAGTCCGCATGGGCAATGATGGGAAAACGCTTTTCGCCCCCGCTTGACCTGTCAAAACGGGCTCTTGGCGTGTGGATTGAGGGTGACGGGCAGGGTGAAGTGTTGAATTTCCAACTGAAAACCCCGGAGTCTTTGGGGGGCGGAATTCAGGACCGCTACGTGGATATCGATTTTACGGGCAAACGCTATTGTGAACTGGTTGAGCCTGAATCGGAACGGCTCGTGCAGTACGCCTGGCCCCACACCAGCAGACAAGCCGAGTGGGAGACCCAAGGCATCAAGATTGGCGGGATCTTCAGGTCAATTGTGATCTGGGCAGATGCCGGCCACGTGGAAACGCTAAGCGTCGGCTGCATTAATCTTCCCGTGGGGAAGACGATCGACTGCCGCATTGGACCCATCAAAGCATTGCCACTCAAGACAGTGAAGATTTCCAATCCGTCCATTACGGTCGCAGGCTCAACACTCGCCTTTCCTGCAATGCTTGAAAGCGGTGATTATCTGGAATGTCGCTCGGGCGAGGACTGCAAGATTTACAACGCGAAAGGAGAGCGGCGCAAAGAACTGAAGCTTGAGGGGCCGCTACCCACCCTTGAAGCTGGTGACAATAGCCTCCATTTTAGCGCCATTGCAGCCGAAGGCGGCCCAGGTCCACGTTTTCGGGTGACTGCGATCACCGCTGGAGAGCCCTTTGCAGCCTCGGGCGAAAAGAAGGAATAGCGTTTCTGGCCCATGTGCCATGAGAAGTGACTGCCAAGCATTGGTCTTGTGAAAAGCGGCCCCATGGGAGTGTAACCCATGGGGCCGTTCGTGTTCGTCGTCTGAAACGCGGCTATTAAAGGGAGAATTCGATGGTGACAATTTTCTTCTTGCCAAAGCTGGCTTTGATCGCGTTGCCTTCAGGGGAAACCGTCTCGCTGCGCTCTTCATTCATGTTTGTCAGCCAAGCGGCTTTGATCGGCTTGAAGAGGCGAATCGTGCCTTCGACATCCTCGTTCAAGGGATTGAATACGCGCACCACATAATTTCCTGGGCGGTCCTCCGCCTGCTTAAAGGCGGTGACCTGGAGGTTGTCGCCCTCTACGCACAGGAAACTTAGAGCCTTGGGCAGGGTGCCGACATGGGCGCCCGCCTGGGCCGGTTCAAGCGGGAGATTCATGTCCTCAGCTTCTGCAAAGCAGCCGTTGGTCCAGTCACCGCTATGCGGATAGATCGCATAGGACCAGTCGAACTTGCCAATGCACTGGGCGAGTTCCATGTCCGGATAGGTTTCCCAGCGGCCGAAGACGGGGGAGTTGCGGTAGGTGAAGGCGCGGATAAGCGTGATGGCCAGCGGCCTGTCCGCTTTGTCCATCGCCTCGTACTCGCGCAGCCCCGAGTTGTTCACGATCGCAAATCCGGCCTTGCCGTCGGTCATGTCGACAAAGCGGTGCATCGGGTACTGGGGATTGGGCCGTCCGTAATAGGCATTGCCGGGCTTGACTGTGATGTCGCGGCCAATGACGTCGAAACTGATTTCGCTGTCGGTGCGGTCGCAGTCGAGCCGGGTGGGGAACACCACGCGGAGCCTGTGATGGCGGCAAGTGTTCTCAAAGCTCGTCTGCACATCAAGGCGCCTCGCCCCGGCCCGCAGCGTGAAGCGGCTGGTGATTACCGCCTCGCGGCGCTCTTTCGTGCGGGCGGTGTCGTTGATGTCACCCTCTCGGAAGTCGATGTACGGCGGGTCGTCAACGCTGACGGGAATGCTCATATGGTAGTCCACCCGCATCCGCGCAAATAGCGGGCCGGACTCTTCCAGCATGATTTCGCAGGGGCCGCCGTGTGACGTGATGACCTCGTTGCGCTCGGGCTCCATGTGAATCCAGGAGTGGCCCGTTTCGCCGCTGTCCTCGAAGTAGTGCAGATCAGTGTAAAACTGCCCTGTCTCCTTGTGGAGCAGGTCGAGCGTGCCGTCGTGGTTGAACTGAACGCGCAGGTGCTCGTTTTCAAGTACGTTGGTTTCGGGTACCAGTGTGCCGGGGAGCAGCTTGAAGCCTTCCTCGCGGTTGATGTGGTAGGTGCTGTAGCCGAAGGGCGGCACTTCATCCAATTCGACATGGCAGCGCACGCGTTCCGTGCGCACCTCGATGGAAATATCCTGCAGGTTGCGGACCAGAACGCCCATGGGAAACTTTTCCTGTTTCTGCATGCGCAGCGTCTTGCTGCCGTCGGGGGTCTGGATGCTGAAGGCTTCGTAGCCCATGTTCTGCGGCATGTCCACCAGGCAGGAGACGACGCCCCTGCGGGGGAAAGCACAGGGGTTGAAGACGGTCAAGACGCTGTCTTTCTCCGTGAGGTCCGAGTTGTCGACCGAAATCTGCACCCGTTCCAACCCACGGCGGGCAACGCCCTCGGCGATCAGGTCGATCTGGTTGAAACGGTAGATGGAGTCGCGCTCCATCTGATCGATGCCGCCGCCGGTGATGGTGTCATGCGGATGGTTCTGAAGGAGGAAGCGCCAGCAACGGTCCAGCGCGCTCTTGAGGTATTCGCCGCCCACCATGGACGCCACGGCGCTCCACGGTTCGGCGCGGCGCTGGAGGGCCACCTCGGAGTTGTGGTTGGCCTGTTTAAGCCTGGGACGGGCGCTGATGACATCGCCGAAGAGATGGGTCC
This sequence comes from Candidatus Hydrogenedentota bacterium, assembly GCA_903893795.1. Lineage (GTDB taxonomy): Bacteria > Hydrogenedentota > Hydrogenedentia > Hydrogenedentales > CAITNO01 > CAITNO01. The sequence goes on from CAITNO010000156.1 coordinate 38,938, forward strand.
ACTTGCCTGTCGAGCCCGGGTCGCGGAATTCGCCGCGCAGGACAACCGGATCTTTGACCTCCTTGCGCATTGCCTCCATATAGGTGCCGAGGTCGGAGAACTTGATGTCATGCTCAGGCAGCAGTTCCTGGCACAGCCGCATAATGCGGGTTTCTTCGGGGTCCGGATTGGACGTGTCAAAGCCCTGCATCACAACGATCTGGCTGGTGCTGAAGTGTTCCGACTCGTCTTCGACAAGTTTTACGAGCTGCTCGCGGATCGGTGCGTCGTTCCACAGCTTCTTCTTGTCGTCCAGGACGTAATAGTGGTCACGGGGACGACTGTCGGACGCGAGACGGAAGGGCGCGGCGCCCCGATCCCAATTGTAGCGGGTGAACACGTCCGCAGGGCCGTAGCGCAGCATGCGGTAGACGTAAATGTAATAGCTAAACCGGCTCATCACGCCAAAACGCGAGCCCAAAAGCCGCGAGCCGTCGGGGCCCTCCAGGACATACTCGCACTTGGGTGTGTTGATTCCCCGGTAGAAGATGATGGTGTCAATGCCGAAACCGTTGTAAATCTGCGGCATTTGGGAGGTCTGGCCGTAGCCGAAGGGAGTGTAGCCAACCTTTGTGGTCGTGCCCAACGCATCGGCCGAACGGTGGCCAACGACCAAATTGCGTACCAGTGACTCGCCATTGACTATGTACTCCTCGGGCAGGGAGTACCACGGACCAACAAGCAAACGCCCCGACTTGACATGTTTCTCTATGGTTTCTCGCTTCTCTGGCCGCAGTTCGAGATAGTCCTCGACGCAAAGCGTTTGCGAGTCCATGGTGAAGGAGTGAAATTCTGGGTCGTTATCGAGCAGGTCAAGCAGTTCATCCATGAATTTAAGCAGTAGCAGGCGCGTTTCCTCAAAGGGATAGCCCCATTCCCGGTCCCAGTGGGAATTGGAAACAACATGGATCGTCTTGCGTTCCTCAGACATTCATTCTCTCCCGGTGCCGAATCGGCGTAGTGTTCTCAAAGGATGAAAAACAAAGAAAGACCGCCGCAATTTACACTGGAAGGTACGGAGAAAACAAGATACGGACGCCTGGTCAACAGTTGAATGCCACCATCACGCAGTGCGGTACAGCCGCTAGTCTAGGACCGGGCGACACGCATAAGGTCTGAATCAAGCAGGAGGGGGGTGCCGTCGTCAACACATTTGTATTTGTCAAAATGGGTATACCCGACCTCTCGCAGGAAATCTTCGTCAATAAGGGCTCTGCCGTTCGACAAGTCGGGGTGGTTTAGAATCTCCAGGGTGGCGTCAGCGACAATGTCCGCCTTGCGCCAAAATTGGGGCTCGCCCAGATGAAAGTTGACCGTGGCAAAAGACTCTATGACTGTTTTGGGCCACAATGCGGAGCCGTGAATCCCATAAGGCCGCATTTCTTCAGCAATGCCAAGGGCGATCATGGTCATACCGAATTTGCTGATGGAGTAGGCGATGTGGCCCGGAACAACGGATAGGTCCACCGGGGGGGACATCATAATCACATGACCGCTCCCCTGAGCTTTCATGGCGGGAAGAAAGGCCTCCGTTACGGCGTAGGCGCCCCGGGCGTTGACTTCCATCACGAGGTCGAACCGTTTCATCGGCGTCTCGTCCATGGGCCGCCACCATAATGCACCGGCATTGTTGATAACGGCATCCACATGGCCAAATCGTTCAAGAGTTGCTTCGGCGGCCACCTTAATGCTGGCTAGGTCGCGAACGTTGCATTGGACAGGCAACACCTGCGTTCCAAAGACAGCAATTTCCCTTGCGGCACTGTGGATCGTACCGGGAATTCGGGGATCTTCTTCCACCGATTTTGCAGCTACGGCGATATCCCAGCCTTCTCGGGCCAATCGTTCCGCACAGGCTTTTCCGATTCCCCGCGTTGCTCCGGTGATAAATGCCACTTTCGCCATAGGTCAGTCTCCAGTGTTGACTACGGAAAGAGGAACATCTTGGGAGTAGTTCCTGTTCCTAGTGCTAAGATGTATAAAAGCTTGAACAACAGATGAGCCTATTCCGCGCTTTTGCGCCAAAACAATTGCAGTTGACATCTAAGTGCGAAAATCGGTATAATTGCAATGTCGGATGATTAAAATACGAAATCTGGAGCGGTTCAGTTGAAAGAAGTAACCCAAGTCCAGGTGGTCTTTGCCAGTATATTCATTTTTCACAACCACTCAGGAGACTGACCAGTGTCAGACAGAGAGCAGAAAGCTTACACGACCTTTGAAGCTGCAAAAATATGCCACGTCACCCATCACAGCATCAAGAATTGGATCAAGCAGGGCTTGATCAAGGCATCGCGCACCCCCGGCGGTCACTACCGCATACTTGAACGGGACCTGGACAGATTCCGCGAGAAATTCGACATGTTCCCGCGGGAAAAGGGCCCGCTCAGCAAGCGTATCATGGTGGTGGACGATGATGCTGACGCGCTCAAGCTGATGGAAAACCTGCTGACAGATGAGGGATTTGAACTGATCCCCGTCTCGAATGCCACGGAAGTGGGTCTCAAGGCCTCTCAGATGATGCCCGACCTGATTCTGCTGGACTTCCTCATGCCCGAGCTCAACGGGTTTGAAGTTTGCGCCGCGTTGCGCGACAATGAACTGACGCGCAGCATTCCCATCATGGCGGTTACGTGCCTTGCCAAGGAGCGGGATATTGAGCGAATATTCGAATGCGGTGCCGACGACTATTTGGCCAAGCCTTTTAAGGTGGACACGCTTCTGGAAAAGGTCAGGGAACTGATCGGACGCGGGCGCGCGACCGAATAGCCGCAACGCCTCGGATGGGCGCCGCGCTTTCCGAACGCACAGGACTGTGCCATGACTAAGAAGCCGTCACGCGGCAGCATCGAACGCCGCTTTGTCGTGTCGATACTCTGGGTGGGCGTGATCCCCATGGTGCTCGCCATGATTATCGGCTATCTCGCGGCGCGCGAGGCCCAGCAGGCGGCCAATCTTCAGGATCTTTCCACGGCGGCCAGAAAGACGGCGGACGCAATTCGCCTGGCTCTGGAGGAGCGTGAACTTCAGGCGGTCCGCATAACGCAGTTCCCCGAGGTGATCTCATACCTCGTCCAGCAGCAGAAAAATCCAGCCACTTCCGGCGAAGCACTCATGGCCACCTTTCGCCGGGAAGCGCGTGCCAGCGGGGAGCGTCAGTCAATTTATGCCATTTATGACGCGGCGGGCAATCTCCTCCTAAGCACAAATCCAGATGACCCCTTCGCACGGACAAGCTTGGAGGACGTGTCCCAGATCACGGGACCGAATTTCATCGATTTCCGGTACCTCCCCATGGAGAAACGGTATGCGGCCGTGCTGGTCGCCCCGGTGAAATCGGATCAGGGCGAAACGCTCGGTTTCGTTACGGAAACCCAGGGGGTGCGCGACCTGCTGATATTCATACTCGGTGATCGCCGTGCCGATAAAGACCTGCAAACGACCAATGACTATTACGAAATCATCATTTACGGCCAGCGGAACAAATGGTCGGTTTACCTGGATGAGTCTTCGGACCAGGAACTTCCACCGCCGCATTACGCGCCGATTGATCCAAAAATAGAATCGCGTCTGAAGCGTTTTCCCGAGCGCGAACTGGACTCTCTGTTTATTTGGAACTACCTTTCAAGGGGCGGACGAACGCCTGTCCTGATAGCCTACCATAGGCTCATGCCCTCGGCGCCCATCTACATAGCTGTTCACAGGCAGACACCGCAGGTGTTCTCCAAAATCAATCTCGCCGCAGTGGTCACCCTGATTGTCAGCGGTCTGATCATTGCGGTCTTTTGCGTTGTCGCCTATCGCAGTGTCAACAACACGATCATCCGTCCCCTCGCCCTGTTGAACGAGGGGGCACAGATCATCCGCCAAGGCGATCTTGACCTCAAGCTCCGCATCGGGACCGGCGATGAAATAGAGGAACTGGCCGCCTCGTTTAACCAGATGGCCGCCGCATTGCGGTCAAACCTGAATCAACTGCGCGATTCAGAGGAGAAATACCGTTCCCTGGTCACCTCCATGCGGGACGGCCTTTTTCAAACCGACAGTATGGGCGTAATCACCTTCATCAACCCTTCCGGTGCTGAAATTCTGGGCTATCCTGATTTCAACGACGTTTTGGGAAAGCCCGTGTCCCAGCTCTTCATGCGGGCCGAGGACTTTGAACGGGTTGCCCGCAGCGCACCGGAAAGCCTGGCCATTGAAAGCACACGGGTGTGGCTTGTCCGTCCCGATGAATCGACCATTTGTGTTGACATGTCCGGCAACCGGCACTTTGACGTTAAGGGGGCGCTTGTCGGCGTTGAGGGAACATTCCGCGACGTCACGCGCAATGTTCGCCTTGAGGTGGACGCCGCGGAACGGGCCGAACGCATCAACGTCATCAACCAGATCGCCAATGTGGTTAATTCAAGCCTCGAAGCAGGGCGCGTATACGAAAACATTGGTGTGGAACTCCGCAAACTCATTGCCTTTGACTACGCAGGCGTCTCGCTCTGGCTCGAAGGGGTTGGCCATTTTGAATCCAGGCAGCTCTGGCCGGAACCGCGGGAGGGCAGGGAACAGTTTCCACGACTTGACGGTTCGGGAAGTTGCGCCGCCTGGGTTGCGGCCGAAGAGCGTTGCCTCTTGATCGAGGACCTCGGCGCGGCCAGTTCCCTCTTCGCCTTCCAGTTCCCTGAACGGATTCACAGCATCCTTTGCGTGCCGCTCTATGCGAGCGCGCGGATCATCGGCACGCTCAATTTGGGGGCTGAACAGACAGGATTCTTCAACCAGCACGACATGGAGGTTCTGGAACAGCTCGCGCCCCATCTGGCCGCCGCGCTGCGCAACGCCCAACTCTTGGATAATCTCAAGCTTTCGCTGGAGGAGGTTACCCGTGCCCGCGAAAAGCTGCACGAGGTAAACGAGGAGCTTAAGTCTCTTGATGAAATGAAGACGAACCTGCTGTCAAACGTCTCCCATGAACTGCGCACGCCCCTGGTTGCCGTGATGGGCTACACCGACATGGTGGTCAACGGCAAGGCCGGTCCCGTGACCGAAAAGCAGCGCAACTACCTCAGTATCTCTCTGCGGAACGTTGAAAAACTCGTCACACTGATTGAAAACCTCCTTGATTTCTCAAGGCTGTACCGGGGCGCTGAGGAGTTGCTCTTCACCCGTTTTGACCTGTTGGACTGTATCCGCATGAGCGTGGAAAGCGTGAAGCCGGTTGCGGACAGCAAGGGAATTGTCCTCGCCGTTAAGGCGCGAAATGACCGGGGGGATCCGCTCAAGCCGCCGGTGCTCGTGGAGGGCGACAAGGGCAAACTTGGTCAGGTATTCAATAATCTACTTTCCAACGCAGTGAAATTCAACGATGCAGCCGGTTCCGTCACCATAACCGTTGATGTGCGCATGAATACAGCCCATATCGCTGTGACTGATACGGGGATCGGAATTCCGGAAGAGGCGCTCGACAAGGTCTTTTCCCGCTTTTACCAGGTGGATTCCTCATCGACCCGCAAATATGGCGGCACGGGAATTGGTCTGGCCATCGCCCAGGACATTGTGCGCCTGCACGGAAGCCGCATTATCGTGAGCAGCAGGCAGGGGGAGGGGTCCACCTTCCAGTTCAGCCTGTCCCTTTCGGGGTCTGGCGGGCAGGGCTCCGGCGATGAAATGGAACTTGCCCCACCCATTGAAACACATCTGCTGGTGGAAGTGGTGACGCAGGACAGGTCTTTGGCCACACAACTGAGAAATCTCCTTCTGGCCGATGGCATGGACCTGATTCATGCCGCAGGCGCCACCACCGCTCTCGGTCTCGCCGCGCAGCACAACCCGGACTGCATTCTTGTGGACACGGAGGCGGGTGCGCTGGGCAGTTTGGTCGTGGAGGAGATTGTTGATGCGCCGGGCCTCTCTGCCCCCGTGGTGCTGCTGACCAGCGACGATGAATTGTATGAGCGCTTTGAGCACCGCGTCGCTGGAAGAATCCGGCGCAACTTCCGCAAGAGCACCCTGCTTAGCGGTCTCCACTCCGCCATCAACCGAAGCATTCCCGCCGGACAGCAGTTGGGCAACCGGGTCCTGTGTGTCGATGACGACCCGGAGATACGTGAATTCATTTCGCGGTGCCTGGAGACGGAAGGTTTTGAGGCGACCCTTTGCGAGAATGGCGAGGCTGCGCTGGAGCAGGCCGCCACTGGTGGATTCTGGATGGCGCTGATAGATATTGCCATGCCCGGTATTGACGGTTGGGAAACGTGCAGGCGCCTGAAGACCGACCCAGGGCTGGAAGGGATAAGCGCCTACATCATCACGGCCAAACCCATAGACACACTCTCGCCGGAGTTTCGCAATTCCGGAGCCGATGGATATTTATTGAAACCTTTCAAAGGCGAGGACCTCATCGCCGTGGTGCGCGCTTTCGATGCGCAGCGCCGCAAGGCATAGGGGCGACGGCAGTACAACATGAAGAATGAAACCCGCCACGCCCCTCCTGAGACGTCCTGGCCGCCTGCAGAGCCCGGCAAGCCCTTTCTCACGCTGTTGCGCTTTAACCGCCGCTATCTTCGCGCCTACCTGACCGGCGCTGCGCTTGCCGTTGTCTTTGTGGTGATCAGCCTGCTTATGCCATTAATCATACGCGCCACCGTGCAGGGATTGAGTACCGGCGCGCTCGGCACGGACCGGCTTTGGGAGTTCTTCTGGGTCCTGCTTGCCACTTCAATTGCAGCCGGTGTGGCACGGTATTTCCAGCGCACCCTCATGATCGGGGCGTCGCGCCACTTTGAGTACGACCTCCGAAACGCCTATTTCCGGCACCTCCAGCGCTTGTCGGCCTCTTTCTTCCAGCGCATGCCCACGGGGGACCTCATGGCGCGTGCGACCAGCGACATGAATCAGATACGTGATTTTGTCGGCCCCGGCGTCATGGGAACGGTCGACATGATTCGTCTGCCCTTTACCCTGGGCATGATGTTTTATCTGAGTGTTCGGCTCACGCTATATTCGCTGCTTCCCCTGCCCGCCCTGACCATACTGGTCTACCTCTTTGTCCGGTTCATGAACAGACAGTCCAAGATTGTCCAGGAAATCTATGCCGAGCTTTCCACCCGGGTTCAGGAGAATCTTGCCGGAGCGCGGGTCGTCAAAGCCTTCGGCATCGAGGACCGCGAAACCGATCGATTCCGCGAAAAAACGCTTGAATACATGAAGGCAAATGTAAAGCTGGCCGTGGTCACTTCCTTCGCCTGGCCGCTCATAGACATGCTGATTGGCGTGGCTGTGCTGATGGTGATTTGGCAGGGCGGGAAGCTGGTCATAGAAAACCACCTCACCCTGGGCGACCTGTCCGCGTTTCTCATTACCATGGTCATGCTTGCCTGGCCGCTCATTCAATTCGGCTGGGTGCTGACCCTGTATCAACGCGGCGCCGTCAGCATGAACCGTATCAGCGCCATTCTGAATGAAGTGCCTGAGATTTCCGATGACCAACGCACCGTGATGAACGCACGCATCACGGTCGGCAGAATACAGTTCGAGGGGGTGTCTTTTCGCTACCCGTCTCCGCCCGAGTCTGCAGCACAGGCGGCCTTGCCGACGACCCACCAGCGTCCTTGGGCGGTGGAGGAAGTCAGCTTTGAGGTTCCCGCGGGTACCACTCTGGCCATCGTGGGGCCGACAGGTTCAGGAAAGTCCACGCTGCTTTCCCTGCTGTGCCGGGAATTTGAGCCGGTATCAGGCCACATTCTTATTGACGGGCAGGCCTTGGAGGTGTTTCCCCTGCACACACTGCGCCACGCCTTGGGTTGCGTTCCCCAGGATGTCTTTATCTTCTCCGAAAGCATTCGTGAAAACATCCGTCTTGGACGCCCGGCGATTCCCGACGGGGAGATTCTGGATGCTGCACGGGTCGCCGGTTTTCTGGGCGACCTGCAGGAGATGCCCCAGCAACTGGATACCCTGCTCGGCGAACGGGGAGTGAACCTCTCGGGTGGTCAGAAGCAGCGCCTTGCCCTTGCGCGTGCGTTGGTCTGCAATCCGGCTATCCTGCTGCTTGATGATACCCTGTCCAGCGTGGACACGCGCACGGAGGAACTTATCCTTCGCGAGCTTCGAGGGTATATGGAGGGGCGCACGAGCATCATCGTATCCCACCGCATTTCGTCCATTCGTCATGCCCACAAGATTATTGTGCTTGCCGACGGGCAGATAGTCGAGAGCGGCAATCATGATGAGCTGGTTGAACTGGACGGCCTTTACGCCCGTCTGCACCAGCGGCAACTGCTTGAAACGCACCTGGAAGAGGACTCATGAGCGAAGGCTACCACATGCAGGACGAGCTTCAGGAGCGCGCCTATGATGCCCACCTGATGCGCCGTCTCCTGGGCTATATCCGCCCCTATCGCGGTTGGATAATCCTGGCAACTGTCCTACTGCTGGTGCTCTCCGTGCTGGGCAATCTCGCGCCGGTGCTGCTCATGCACTCCGTGGACGCCTATATCAACGATGCCACACGCTTGGCCGCCCCTGAAGACATGGTGGCTGCTGCGGCGGAGCGCGACCTGTCGGGGCTCTATCGCATGGTGCTTGCCATTGCGGCTGTGGTGGCCCTCCAGGGACTGTTGCGTTACGTTCAGGTGCTGGTCGTGTCGGTTGTGGGCCAACGGACCATGTTTGAAATGCGGCTAGGGCTCTTTGACCATCTGCAGCACCTGTCGCTCGGTTTCCTCGACCGCAATCCCGCGGGACGCCTGCTCTCCAGGGTGACTAACGACATTGAAAAGGTTCAGCAGACGATTGTGGAGGGTGTGGTGGCCGTCATAAGCGATTTCATGACACTTCTGGTGGTGCTTGTGGTCATGTTTTCCATCAACCCCATATTGGCCTGCGTTGCCTTGAGTCCCGTGCCCTTGGTTGTGCTTACCAGTGTTCTCTTCCGCAAGTACGCGCAGCATTCCTTCTTGGAGGTGCGGCGAAAGATAGCCCACATTAACTCTTGGATGCAGGAAAACGTCAGCGGCATGCGCGTGGTGCGGCTCTTCAACCGTGAGGATGTCAACTACGCCGAGTATGTCGCACGCAACGCCGACCATCGCGACGAGTGGGTCCGTCAGGTGCGAAATTTCGCCCTCTATTTTCCCGCTGTGGAATTCCTGGGTTCCCTGGCCACGGCGCTGGTCATACTCTATTGCGGCATGGTGATGCTCAAGACGGGCGAGGCGACATCCGGCCAGGGGTCGGTCGGCACCATCTTTGCATTTGTCTTTCTTGCAGAGCGCTTCTTTGGGCCGATCCGTGCACTGGCAGACCGGTACAATCTGATTCTCGAGGCGATGGCTTCTTCTGAACGGGTCTTTGCGCTGCAGGATACCCCGCCCGATGTCTGTAACGGCCCCGCGCCGGTTTCCTGTGCGCGGCTGAAAGGCGCCGTGGCGCTGGAGCATGTCTGGTTTGCCTATCCCAGCGCGGCAGAACTGCAGGGCGAACCTCGATGGGTGCTCAAAAACATCACCTTGGACATTGCTCCGGGCGAGCGTGTGGCCATTGTGGGCCATACCGGTGCGGGAAAAAGCACGCTCATTCACCTGCTAAGCCGTTTCTATGACATCCAGCGCGGACATCTGCGCATTGACGGTGTGGATGTCCGCGATTATGACCTGATTCCCATGCGTCGCAACATCGGGGTGGTGCTGCAGGACGTGTTTCTCTTCTCCGGCACCATCGAAGAAAACATCCGCCTCGGCAATCCCGAGATATCTCAGGAAAAGGTCGAGGCCTGCGCGCGTCATGTGAACGCAGCCCGTTTCATAGAGAGACTTCCGGGTGGCTACGGATACCACGTCGGGGAGCGGGGCTGCAACCTGTCCACCGGACAGCGGCAGCTTGTCGCGTTCGCCCGCACCCTGGCACACGACCCCAGGATACTCGTTCTGGACGAGGCCACCGCCAATATCGACACCGAAACGGAGAATCTGATCCAAGACGCCATCGCGAAGCTGCTCGAAGGCCGGACAAGTATCGTTATCGCCCACCGACTGTCCACGGTTCAGCATGCTGACCGGATTGTCGTGTTCCACCATGGAGAAATTCGCGAGTCGGGAACGCACCAGGAATTGCTGGCTCATAATGGTTTATACCGAACCCTTTACGAATTGCAGTACAAAGACCAGACAGGATCGGACTGAAGGCCGAAGGCTGGAGAGTGGGGCAGACATTCCTGTCTGCCTGTGGTTTTGTCAACCGGTCAGTGGCCGAAGTCAAGCTTCTGACAGTGTGCAATAGCCGCTAACCGATGGGGGTGCAAATGACTATTGGGCTGGAGGCCCGGGCGCAGGAGCGGCCGGGACAGGAGCGGGAACGGGCTGCGGCTCCGGTGTTGGACTTGCCGGAGGGGCAGGCGCCGGGGCTGGGGTTGGAACCGCAGGCGACGCTTGGGGCGCGGCCGTGGTTTCGACGTTCAAACCGGGATTGAGGCTCCATTCCGCCATGGACCCGTCATAAAGCGACATGTTTTCGTTACCCAGGAGACGGTATCCGAAGTAGCAGGTCGCTGCACCCACACCGGAATTGCAATAGGTGACAATGCGTTTGGGCGCTTTATCACCGGCAATCTTGAGGGATTCCGCGATGGCTGCGGGGGCTTTGAAGAGAAAGAAATCCCCTTCGAGCAACTGGTCTGTCGGGCGGCTGATGGCGCCGGGAATATGGCCTGCGCGGGAAACATAGGCGGCTTTTTCCGTGCCTTCAAAGTACGCGGCAGACCGTGTGTCCACCAGTGCACCACCGGGGAAACGGAGCAGTTCGAGGACTTGGTCGGTGGTGGCGATCACCTCCGGACGCACTCTAACCTTGATTTGCTCGACTGGAACTGCCGAGGGAGCGCCTTGACCAGTCTCAACAGGCCTGCCTTCGGCTGCCCATTTCTTTAATCCGCCGTCAAGCACATGGATACGGGGGAAGCTGAGGTAGTCCAGTACCCAAAATAGCCTTGCGGCTTCGGCGATATCGAAGGGTTTTGTGTTTCCACCGCAGGCAACGATGCTTTTGCCGGGAACGATGCCCCTCTCAGCAAGCTGCGCCAGAACCTGGTCGATGGGTTTCAGGCGGTTCACAACGCCGTCCCGCTCTTCTGAAAGGAGCTTGACGGGCATGTTAACGGCGCCGGGTATATGGCCCTGGACAAAAAGTTCGGATTCGCGCACATCCACCAGGAGGCCATCGGGAACTTTCGCCAATTGGTCAGTGCTGACAAGGAGTCCGATGGGGCGTTCCGGTTCAGCCGCCGGTGCCGGCGCAGGTGCGGGCGCAGGTGCCGGGGCTTCAGCAGGCGCAGGGACTGCAACAGGCGCCGGGGCGGGAGCGGGCTCAGCCACCACAGGAACGGCCGGTTTCTCTGCCGGGGGCGGTGCGGGTGTGGGTTCTGCGGGCGCTGGGGGGGCGGCAACCGCCGGAGCCGCGGCTGGAGGAACTGCTGGCGGAGCTTCTTGAGCCAGGACAAAACCTGCCAATAACAACCCAATTGTCACCATCACCGTGAGTCTCATGAAATCAATGTCTCCCGACAGTTAGTCCCGCATATCATGCCATATTCCCGGCAGTGGTTGCATTAGATTTATTTCTGCTCTGGCAGCATGCGTAAATCTTGGGCAAATTCACTATCCAAGCTCTCTGCAGGCGTTCACTCCTATCGTTTCGCTTCGCCTACCCCGCCTTAAGTTATACTTCCGGCTGGAGATTCTGCCATGGAAAAAGGTTTGTTTTTACAAAACGTCATTGCCATCATCTGGGACTTTGACAAAACGCTTTCGCCGCAGTATATGCAGACACCGCTCTTCGAGGAGTACGGTCTGGACCAGAAGGCTTTCTGGACTGAGGTCAATGCGCTGCCGGGATGGTACGCTCAGGCGGGTATCACCGTTCAGCCAGACACCTGCTATCTCGGCCATCTGCTCACGTATGTGCGGGAGGGCCGCATGCCTGGGTTGAACAATGCCAAGCTGCGCGAATTGGGGGGGCGCATCCCGCTCTTTCCTGGCATTTCCGGGCTCTTTGATCGGCTTGAGGCCACGATACAGGCTCCCCCTTTCCTGGAAGGCGACCTGCGCTTGGAGCACTACGTGGTGAGCACCGGTTTGGCTGAAATGGTCCGGGGTTCTTCCATTTCAAAACGGCTGAGTGGTATTTGGGGTTCCGAGTTCATTGAAACGCCGGCTACCCCAGGCTTTGACCCGAACTCGACCCCGCTGACTGGTGAGATTAGCCAGATTGCCGCCATACTGGACAACACCACAAAGACCAGGGCGATTTTTGAGATCAACAAAGGGGTAAACAGGCACAAGGGCATTTCTGTCAACGACATGATTCCTGAGGAAGAGCGGCGCGTGCCGGTCCGTAACATGATTTACGTGGCCGACGGTCCCAGCGATATCCCCAGCTTCTCCGTCATCCGCAAACACGGGGGCCTGGCCTATGCCGTCTATGACCCGGCTTCGCCCGCCCAGTTTGGGCAGGTGGTTGACCTCGCGGAATCGGCGCGGGTGGACGCCTATGGGCCGGCGGACTATGCTGAGGGCGGTCAGACGGACCGTTGGCTCCGCTTGCAGGTGGAGCGCATGGCCCTGCGCATCATGGAGGAGCGGCGGCGCAACCTTGCCCGCCGGGTGGGGTCAGGGCCGAAGCATCTTGAGTGAACCGGCGGGCGGGTCGCGCCGGGTCCAGTATCCCCCTATGACGGTTTGGCATGCAGGACATGTCCCGTTCTGGATGAGATTTGTCCGCACCTGAAACCCGATGCGCTCGACCAAAACCGTCCCGCATCCGGCGCAGATGGTGTCCTCCAGCGTGCCCACCTTGCCGGGGAGGTTCCCGGCATACACATGATGCAGTCCGGCATCGCGTCCAATGTGCCAGGCGCGCCGAAGATCTTCCGGGCTCGTGCTGCGCTGGTTCGCCATCCTGTATTGCGGATGAAACGCGGTGACATGCCACGGCAGATGGGGAGAGACGGTGGCCAAAAAGTGAGCCAGTTCCCGCAGTTCGGCCTCGTCATCGTTAAAGCCCGGAATGAGGAGCGTGACCACTTCCACCCAATATCCCAAGTCCACCAATTGCCGGATGGACTCAAGAACCGTTGCAAGCCGGCAGCCGAGTGTCCGGTAGGTCGCGTCGTTGAAACACTTGAGGTCCACCTTGAACAAGTCGGTAACCGGGCGAAGGTACTCCAACACCTCGGCAGTGGCAAAACCGTTGCTGACGAATCCGCACAGCAAGCCGTGCTTTTTGGCCAAGGAAAAAATTGTGTGCGCCCAGTCCGCTGTAATCAGGGGTTCATTGTAGGTGCTGACAAGGGCATCCACGCCGTGACGGACCGCATCGGTGACCAGTGTGTCCGCATCGCAGGGCGTGGGCAATGCACTGGAAGCCGCGTCACGCAGGGTTTGACTGGAATACCAGTTCTGGCAGAAAGAACAGTGAAGGTTGCACCCAAGCATGCCGAAGGAGAGGGTGTTGCTTCCGGGCACGGCGTGGTAAAAGGGCTTCTTTTCGATGGGGTCAATCTGCAGCCCCGAAACGTATCCCCAAGGCACACGCAGGACGCCTCTTTCGTTGAACCTCACCTGACAAATGCCCCGTCTGTCCGGCAGAATAAGACAGCGGTTTCCACAGGCCAGGCAGCGCACCGCGCGGTCAGGGGCCTGGACTGCCAAGGCTTCGGCCGCAGGTGCCGAACTGCGCACCAGTAGCTCGGCAAGTTGAGAGCATCGTTTGTTGTTTTGTCGATCAGCCATCGAAGGATTCCCGCTCATGTCTCTGTGACCTGATTGTAGCATGCGCCCGGTGCCCGTATTGCGTTGCGGACCGGTCAAGCGGTAGCATAATTGCATGGGCGGACAAGTGAGAGTTCAAATAGCGCGAGTGCGCGCTTCGCTGGAACGGGGACGCCGTTTTGCGGCGCATGACGTCTGGCGCATTGGACGACCGGGCGAGGAAGTCCCGCACGGGTTTATCATTCAGCAGATTCGCGCGGCCATCCTGCTGGCGCGCAGCGTGGGTGAGGAGACACTCGTCGTTCGGGCGGCAGCCCTGTCTTTCGCCACCCTCATCTTTCTCGTTCCTTTTATGGCGTTCATGTTCTACTTCATTCAAACCTTTAATCTGGGCGACCGGATATACGACGCAGCCGACAGGCAGTTGACCCAGTTGGTCGGCACCTTGCGCCAACTGGAATTGGTTTCCGTTCCTGCCAACACCGATTCCACGCCCCAGAAGGACCAGGAGACCAAGCCAAATCCGGCCAACGACGAGGCACTCAAACAGCGCCTGATTGCATGGGTCTTTCCCGTTTTTGAGGCCCAGCAGGAGGCTGGCGCACCGATCAATTATGAAAACCCGGTGCGCATTCTGGTGCGCCTGGCCGAGGAAAGCGCCACCAAACCGAGAGCCTTGGGTATTACGGGGTTGCTCTTCGTGCTCAGTACGGTCTTTGGGTTCATGCGCAACGTGGAACATTCCTTCAACCGTATTTGGGGTGTTCGAAGAACGAGGGGCGTTCTTCGTGCCGTCAGTGACTATTTGCTCGTTACGGTGCTGCTGCCCTTCGCGGCGGCGGCGGTGCTGGGGGTCACAGCTGCCCTCGAAGGCACCCATTTGAAGGAACTTCTCGGCCCGGTTGCCATTCTATTGCGCGGCAGTCAATTCGTCATTATTGCGTCCGCGTTTTGTCTTGTTTATTGGATCGTCCCCAATACCCGTGTTCGGTTCCGTTATGCCCTGCTCGGAGGAATTGTGGCGGGCCTGCTTTGGGCGCTTATGTCATGGGGCTATATCAAGTTTCAGTTTGGTCTTGCGCGATACGCTCTGTTTTTCTCGACCTTCGCACTGTTTCCATTGTTTCTTATGTGGATATACACGAGTTGGCTCATCCTTCTCTTCGGGGCCGTGGTGGCCTATGCCTATCAGAACGAAAAGACTTTTGCCATGGAACGCCTGGCGGGGGAGGCTCCTTTTGCCTACAGGGAGGCGGTGGCGGTGCGGACCATGATAGAAATATGCAAACGCTTTGCGGCCGGAGGACCGCCCATGACCGTGCAAGAGGCGGCGGAGGCGTGGAACGTGCCCACGCGGCTCCTCTTGGAAACCCTTGAGCGTCTGACCACTGCCCGCCTTACAACCGCCTGCGCGGACCCCGTCGGCTGGCAGCCTGCGCGGGCGCCCGAATGTATTCTCGTACGGGATGTGGTGGCGGCCATGCGGGAACAGGGAGAGGATCCGTCGCTTTTCCGCCGCGACAAGGCCTTTCTGCCCCTCTTTGCAAGACTCGATGCGGCTGACCCCGCCTTGCTGGACGCCAGTATGATGTCGCTTGCGGGGCCCGATCCGCCTCCAGACCCTGTCGAGATTCCCGGTGATACCGTTGCTCCAGAGCCACTACCGGCAGAGACTTCCGATTTCTTTGAGGTAAATAGTTGACTTTTTCGGCCACTTCGAACACAATAGCAACGGTGTATTCGTATTGGAGCATCCAAGCGTAGGTAGCGCCATGTCCGGCAAGGGGAATGCTCCCGTAAAATCGGACAAGCGTTGAACGCGAAGAAAGGGCTTTGCTCTCATGCCACGCGTCTTCCTGAAGATGATTTTCGTTGTGTTGGTGATGGGCTGTTTCGTTTTGGCAGGATGTCCCTCGGAGACATCGCCAAACCCCGTCCCTAATTTTGCCGCTTCGGCATTAAACGGAACCGTGCCTTTCCCGGTTCAGTTCACAGACACCTCGCAGCAAGGCACCACGCCGATCAAGGCGTGGGCGTGGGAATTTGGGGATGGCACGCGCAGCACGGAGCGCAACCCATCAAAGACCTACAGTTTTGCCGGTTCTTTCACGGTCAGCCTGACCATTACGTCATCGCAGGGTAACTTTACCCGGACGGCCGAAAAACTGATTCAGGTGAAAGATCCGACCACTTTTGGCTCCCTTGACACCGCAGGCGGTTCCGTAACCGCGGACGGCGTCACCATCACTGTGCCGGCCGGGGTCCTGAAGTCAGAAACTGTGTTTGGTGTGAACGATAACACGACCGATGTGGCGCTTCCGGCGACGGAAAATACTGTTCGCATCGCCCGCACCTATTCCATCAGCCACAACAACAGCACCACTGACCTTTACATCGCTGGCGCCGATGGAAAGGTTTCGCCCACCACCGTTCGTGTTCCCCTGCTTACAGGCGGCTTTGCTCCCAGTGGCAGCCAGGCGGGACAGATTTTCCTCCTGGCCCAGTTCGACAACGGCAGGACCCTGCCGATTCCGGCGACGATTGACTCGGACGCGGCCGTTGCCAAAGTCATGCGCCTTCCTGGACACGGTTCTTACACCGTGATTTACCGCCCCGAAAGCTCCACATTTAGGGCCAGCGATTATGCCAAGGATTTGAAGGACACTCCCGATGCACTGCACACGTGGCCGGCCACGTGGAAGATGAGCGCCAGCGTGGAACTGGTGCGCCAGCTCACAGCCCTTCGCCTTGGAGACATTAACAATGAGTTTTCTTTCGGACACCGGAACTTTACCGACCAGCAGCTCTCGGAAACGGGTGTCGGACTGCTGATTGGCATCCAGGCCTTCCATGACGGTCTTGCCGTGGGTGACCTGAGGCACCCGGCATTGATTGAGGATGACGGCGCCTACTCGCTCATCATTCACAACATGCAGGCGGCCTATCCCTCCGATTACAGCCGCTTCTCCGCCTTGGAATACAGCGATGACTTCTTCGGCCAGATTGTCGTAGACCCGGGACAACTGCTGGCAATAAGCAGCCATAACGCCGCTGAATACGCCGCAGGCGGGAAGGCAGACAAAGATATTGCCCAGGTGTTCAGTGTTAAGACGGCCTTTGTCGAGGCACTCTACAGCTCCGTATCGCGCGCCTACAATTTCCCGAATATCACCACCGTCGGTGATGCCACCATGTATCTGCCCGTTCCGGCTGACAGGGATGACAAGGGCAACGTGTTGCCCGTTTCATTCCTCGTCGGCGTGGCCAAGGGCGGTCCGACCTATCTGGGCCAGGCTGCTGATGACCGCCGCGCCCGGAGCCTGGAAGCGGCTGAATTTGCCGACCTTTCCCTGCCCTTGCTCTTTCCCTACAGTTCGAACCTCCCTGCCTATGCCGCCTCGGGTCAGGAGTTCTACTTCTATCTTGGCAACGACACGGCACACTATATCGATCCGGTGGTCCTTATTGGCAAATCGCTGGAAGGCATGAGGATTGCCTTGGATGATCAGTCCAACAACGGCGCTGATTTGTCCTTCCCCGAGGCGTTCGCCACTATTTACCAAGTCATGAACGATCCGCAGGTGCTCGACAAGAAGCTGTCAGCCGACTATTGGGATTTTGCCAGGGACCGCGCCTATGAGAACAGCCATGTTGCGGCCATTCGCAACGCAGACAAAACACTCAAACCCTATACATTCAATGCAGACCGCTTCAGTGCCAATGCGGTGATTCAGGCAAGCCTTGACTCTCCCAGCAGTGCGGTTACAGTCAATGGGGAATCCAACGCATCGCTGTCAAACGTGTTGCCCCTGTCCAGTCGTGCCGTTCTCCTTCAGACGAGCGCCATGAGCACCGGTGTCGAACTAACTTTCAATGCCGCCGACTGGAAGTCCGACGACGACGGCAACAGCGTGGCCGTCAAGGTGTACCGAGCCGGGGAGGACGGTGTCGAACTGAGCAGTCCCGCGGGTGTCTATGGTGATTATGAGACCAAGGATGCCGATGGGGACGGCGTAAATGACACGATTGTCGTACACAACCTGCGAAGCGACGCAGAGGAGGATTGCGGCGGTCAGATTGTGGTGATTGCCGCGAACCTCAACCTTACCGAACTCAACACCCTGAGTGTTACGGCACAATCCCAGTCCCTGCTCGATGTGGCTGAGAACAAAGTCCTTGCCGAATACGTGAGCGCCTGCGACCCCAACTTCTCCTATCAGGTTCGAAACACGCTGCGGGACAGTTCCAAGGGCATCACGGCCTACGTCATCGAAATGACGTCAGGGGTGTGGCGTGGGGCACAGGAGGTCAACCAGCCAACCTGGCGCCACTTCCTCACCGTTATTGAGCCGGACAATACTTCCTCGACGACCGCCATGCTGATGATTTCCGGCGGCAGCACCGGGGTGGAACCCACGCAGACCGAGGCGGCCCTGCTGATACCCTTTGCGGTTGATTCCGGCAGTATTGTTGCCCTCATGCAGGCCGTGCCAAATGAACCCCTGGTCTTCTCGGACGAGGGCACCTCGCGCACGGAGGACGAGATTATCGCCTACAGTTACAGCAAGTACATGGACTCCTTTGAAAAGGGCCTTACGGACATGACGTGGCCGCTGTTGCTGCCCATGACACGCTCCGCCGTGCGCGCCATGGACACCCTCCAGGGCTACATGTCCGTCAAGCCCAGCGGTGCTCGCGTCATTGACCATTTTGTGGTTTCCGGCGCCTCCAAGCGCGGATGGACGACCTGGCTCACCGCCGCGGCCGACAAGCGCGTGTCGGCCATCATGCCCATAGTGATCGATGTGCTCAGCATGGAAAAGCAAATCACGCACCAGAAGAATTCGTACAGCAGCTACGCCTTTGATGACACGGCAAACAAGATTTACCACGGCTATTCGTCTGCCGTTCAGGCCTACGTGAAAATGAATGTCTTCCAGCGCTTCGGCACGGCTGAGTCACGGTCGCTCTTGAGCATCGTTGACCCGCTTACTTACCGTTCCATTCTTACGATGCCCAAGCTTATTTCCAATTCCACAGGCGACCAGTTCTTCCTGCCCGATTCTTCACGCTTCTATCTTGACCAGATGCTCGGCCACAACTATCTGCACTATGCGCCAAATACAGACCATAGCCTTATCACCGGGCTAGGCTTTGAGCGCGGCACCCTGAGCACGATAGAGGCCTTTTACCTGGCCCAGATCCGCAACAGCAACAGGTTTTCCACTGACGATGTGACGATACCCCAGTATTCCTGGCGTTATGAGGACGACGCTGCACACGGCAAAGCGAGGATAATCGTGACAACCGTGCAGGTGCCCACCACGGTCAAATTGTGGACGGCCGCGAACGCAAGTCATCGAGACTTCCGGTTGGAGACACTGGGTGCTGCGTGGACCAGTACCCTGCTCAAATCGCAGTGCGAGGTGGAATGCGCGCTGCCCACGGCCCCGGCCAATTGCAGTTGCGACCCTGAAGCCAAGAATCAGGTGTTCGTCGGTGAGGTGGACGTGCCGGCGACCGATGCCGGATGGCGTGGGTTCTTTGTGGAGTTGACCTATCCCGGTCCCGATCCGAACCTGTCCGACGTCAACTTTACCTTCACCAGCCCTGTCCGGGTCGTCCCTGACGTTTATCCCAATTGAGATAAGGCACGGTTTTACTCAGAGTCATGACGCCCCGAAGTAACCCTGCTTCGGGGCGTTTGACTTGATTCTGCCTGTGTTCGTGAACGGGTCCGCCTTCGTGTGGTATCTTTCAAGGGCCGCTGCGCTGTGTGACACCGCGGCAGGCTGACAAGGGGTGTCCGGCTTTGTTGGGAGTGTCCTGATGGTTTCAATCCATGACATAATGAAGGAGGCGGTTGCCCGAAGTGCCTCCGACGTCCACATCAAAATTGACAATCCGCCCATCCTGCGCGTCAATGGTGTTCTCCTACGGCTTGACCAGCTTCCCGTCGTCACCGCGGAATCTGCACGCGCGCTTCTTGCCGAGATGGCTGATGCCCGTGACATGGCCAAGTTCGACAAGCTGCTGGAGCTGGACTGTTCGTACATGTATGGAAATATTGCGCGATTTCGCGTAAATGCCTGCATTGACGACGGCAAACCGCGCATAGTCCTTCGTCTTATACCGATTGTCATCCGTAATCTCGATGATTTGCGCCTGCCTCCCGTACTTAAGAAAATGTGCTATATAAAGAACGGGTTGGTGCTGTTTACCGGCCCCACCGGATGCGGCAAGTCAACCTCGCTCGCCGCCATGATTCAGGAGATCAACCTCAACCGGCCAGACCACATCATCACCATTGAGGATCCCCTTGAATTCATGCACACGGACAGAATGGGAATCGTCACACAGCGGGAGGTGGGCCATGACACCCTGTCTTTCGCAAACGCCCTGCGCGCGGCATTGCGGCAGGATCCCGATGTTATTCTTATCGGGGAGATGCGTGACACAGAAACCGTGCGCACCGCCCTGGCTTCCGCGGAAACGGGCCATCTGGTCTTCTCCACCCTGCACACCATCGATGCAGTGGAGACGCTGAACCGCGTCATGGAGTTCTTCGAACCGCACCAGCAGATTCAAATACGCAAACAGCTTGCAAGTGTGCTGCGTGGCATCTGCTCCCAGCGCATTCTCCCCACCGTGAGCGGCAAGGACCGTATCGTGGCCTGCGAGATGCTTGTGGGGACGCGCACTATTCGCGATTTCATCGACCAGGGAAAATCCTTCAAGGAGATTCTGTCCATTATTGAGGAAAGCAAAGACCAATATGGCATGCAGACCTTTGATCAGGCCCTCTACGACCTTTGGAAGGCCAAGACGATAACGGCCGAAACGGCCTTGCAGAACGCCACCAGTTCAAAAGACCTCAAGTTGCGCATGCAGGGCATGTCCGTCAAGGGCTGAGAGTCGTTCGTGAAGAAAACTCCTGTTTTCGGGACAGGTAATAAAGGATAGGGACGGCCATGCGTGATAGCAGGAGGGAGGCTATCTCTCCAGCCATCAAGGAGATGGCCAGTCCCTGAAAAATTGGGTCGAAGAGGATCACCGACGATCCCACGATCACTGCTGCCGCAGTGAGCAGCATCGGGCGAAAACGCACCGCGCCCGCATCCACCACCGCCTGTGCAAGGGGCATGCCTTCAGCCAGTCGGAGCTCAATGAAATCCACGAGAATGATGGAATTGCGCACCACGATGCCCGCACCGGCAATAAAGCCGATCATGGAGGTCGCTGTGAAGAAGGCACCCATGATCCAGTGGGCAGGCAGGATCCCGACAAGGGAGAAGGGGATGGCCGCCATGATCACGAAAGGCGTCTTCATGGACTGAAACCACCCCACCACGAGGATGAATATCAGAACAAGCACGGCGGCAAAGGCTATGCCCATGTCACGAAAGACCTCGTAGGTGACGAACCACTCACCATCCCATTTTACCGCGTAGTCGGCGGTGGTGCCGGGTTGCTCGGTGGAGTATTGGGTGATTGGCCCGCCGCCGGGGGCTATCATCGCGGCAAGCTTCCGTTGAAGATCGAAAATGACATACACCGGACTTTCACCCCTTCCGCCTGCATCTCCAGTCACATAAACAACGGGCATGAGATTCTTGTGATAAATGCTCTTGTCCTCTATCACCTCTTCTACGCTGACAAGCTGTCCCAGCGAGACCATGCTCGCCAGCGAACCGGCCACCTTAATCTCCTTGAGACTGTCAATAGCTGACCGTTCGCTTCGCTTCATTGTCAGGAACACTGGCACATCCTCCTTCTCCGTGGGCTTGTGCACCAGACCAACACCCAGTCCGCGAAGCGCAATATTCAGAGTGGCGTTAATCTGGTCCACGGACACGCCGTTCAGGGCGGCCTTCTCCTGGTCCACGGTCATTCGATACTTGACCGCGTCTGCCTCCACAAACGAATCGGTATCCACCACGCCGTCAGTATGGTCAAAGACGTTTTCTACCTCTTTGGCCAACGCTATCTGCCCGGCGTAGTCCGGTCCGTAGACTTCGGCCACCAGGGTTTGAAGAACGGGCGGCCCCGGTGGAACCTCGGCAACTTTCACCCTTGCGTTAAACTTATGAGCGATCGCTTGAATGTGTGGGCGGGCGCGTTTGGCAATTTCGTGGCTTTGGGCCGTTCGATGCTCCTTGGAGGCAAGATTTACTTGGATGTCCGCCTCGTTTGCCTGATGCCGCAGGAAATAGTGCCGCACCAGGCCGTTAAAGTTGTGGGGGGATGCGGCTCCCGTGTACATCTGGTAGTCCGTAACTTCGGGAATGGTGGCCACATAGTCCCCAATTTCACGGGTCACTGCGGCCGTTTTCTCCAAGGGAGTTCCTTCTGGCATGTCTATAATGACTTGGAATTCACTCTTGTTGTCGAAGGGCAACATCTTGACCAGTACTTTGGAGTATGGAACCAGGGAACAGGCCGCGAGCAGCAGCAGAACAACACTGACCAGAAACCCCGTGCGCAGTGTGGGAACAGTGACCATGGGACCCATGATGCGGCGATAGAGCCGATCCATCCAGCCTTCCTCATGGGCGGCATCAGAAGGCGGACGCGACGCACTCTCCTGCTCCTTGCGGCGCAGGAGCCTCAAAGGGTTCCAGCGGTGTTCGACGGCATGGTGGTCCGGGTTTCCTTTAAGAAAGCGGTATGCGGCCCAAGGCGTGACCACGAAAGAAATGACCACGGAAAAGACCATGGCGGCCGAGGCGCCCACCGGAATGGGGCGCATATAGGGGCCCATGAGTCCGCGCACGAAGGCCATCGGAAGAATGGCTGCTATGACCGCGGCGGTCGCCAGCAGGGTGGGGTTTCCCACCTCGTCGACAGCAGTGACCGCAATTTCCAGCAGGGGCTTTCCCTTGTTTTCAGGCAGGCGAAAATGCCGCACAATGTTCTCCACAACGACAATCGCATCATCGACGAGAATGCCAATGGAGAAAATGAGCGCAAAGAGGGTGACTCTGTTTAGGGTATAGCCATACAGGTAGAAGACCACGAGTGTCAGGGCAAGGGTGACGGGTATGGCAAGGCCCACAGTGCCCGACTCCCGAAGTCCCAAGACTATGGCGATCAGCAACGACACGGAAAGGATGGCCAGTGCCATGTGATAGAGCAATTCATTGGACTTCTCTGACGCGGTCTCTCCGTAATTGCGCGTGACGGTTATGCGCACGTCTGAAGGGACCACGGCTCCCTGAAGCGCGCTCACCTTTTCAAGAACATGGTCCGCCACGACAATGGCGTTGGTTCCTTTTCGCTTGGCCACTGAAATGGTCACAGCAGGGGAGACTGGGGACTCAGACTGTTGGGGGAGGTTGCCTTCAACACCCAGGACGCGGCTGAAATGGGCTGAGGGCCCGTTGCCGAAGTAAACGTAATTGGAGGCTTCCTCGGGGCCGTCCACAATGTCCGCGACATCACGCAGGTAAACGGGACGTTGGTCGTGCACGCCGATGACGACATCGCCCACGGCCGCAGCATCCTGCAGAAATCCGCCAGTTTCCACAAGAAAGTCTTTGTTGTTGGACGAGAAATCGCCTGCCAGGGACTGGGCATTGGCGTGGCTGAGCATGGGCACTATGGCAGCCGGTGAAACACTGTAGGCCGACATGCGTCCCCTGTCCAGTATTACACGGACCTGCCGTCGCTGGCCGCCTATCACTTTCACTTCCGAGACGTTGGGCACCTCCTTGATCGCGTCGTTCAACTGCGCCGCGACACGCCTGAGCATGAAATGGTCATAGCGGTTGCTGGAAAGGGTCAACGCCAACACGGGCACGTCATCGATCGAGCGCGGTTTCACCAACGGCTGGCCGCAGCCTGGCGGTATGATGTCGAAATTGGCGTACATCTTCTGGTTGAGCCGGACAATGGCGTCCTCTTCCTTGGTGCCAACGAGAAAGCGCACTACGACCATGGTGCCACCCGGGCTGGAGGTGGAATAGACATATTCGACGCCGGGAACTTCCCAAAGAAGTTTTTCCAAAGGCCTGGTGACGCGCTCCTCGACCTCCTTCGCGCCTGCTCCCGGCATCTCGACAAACACGTCTATCATGGGAACGATAATCTGAGGCTCTTCTTCACGTGGCAAAAGCAGCACCGCGCCCACGCCCAACAGCAGGGAGGCGCCAATCAACAAAGGGGTCAGCTTGCTGGTGATGAAAGTTTGGGCAGTCCTGCCCGCGATTCCCGGAGTCCCGGCCATGTATTCGTCCTCCTGCCGTTCTCTTAACGAACAAAACAGCCGTCTTTAACC
Source organism: Candidatus Hydrogenedentota bacterium (assembly GCA_903893795.1). GTDB lineage: Bacteria > Hydrogenedentota > Hydrogenedentia > Hydrogenedentales > CAITNO01 > CAITNO01. Next base: position 63,010 of record CAITNO010000156.1, read on the forward strand.
CGTTCGGTGCCGTCACTGACGACCCTTTCCCCGGCGTCCAGACCTCCCAGGATCTCCACCTTGTTTCCGTAAGCCTTGCCTGTCGTTACGAGTCTCAAACGTGCCACGTCGTCCTCGCCAACAACATAGACACAGGAGAGCTCCCCGCGTTCAAAAAGGGCCGTCGCTGGGACAACAAGAGTCTCCTTCTGTTCCGCGCTGAAAGATGCCCGGCCGAACATGCCGGACTTGATACCGACAGTGGCCGGGAGTTCTATCTTGACAATGAAGGTTCGGCTGGATGGATCCGCAGACGGTACCAGTTCGGCCACGATGCCATCGAGGCTTCCCTCGTTTACCGCGTCCAGTCTGACCGGAACCCTCTCGCCCTGCTTTATGCCTTGGACCAACCCCTCGTCGACCACTGCCTCCAAACGGTACTGTTGGGCGTCCTCCAATTCCAGCAGGGGAGCGCCCGGCGAGGCCATGTCGCCCACCTCAACCCACTTCTTCGTGACCAACCCTGTAAAAGGGGCCTCTACCCTTGTGTGGCTGAGAAAAGCCTTTGCGTTCTCCAACTGCGCGCGGGCCTGCTCAATGCGGGCCTGCGCCTCTCCGCGACGGGCCTCTATGGAGGCGACCATTTCACCGGCCTGTGCCGCCTGTGCGGCCGCCGATTTGTATTTTGCGTTGGCTTCGTCCAAGTCCTGGCGGCTAACTGCCTGTTTGTCTGCGAGTCCTTTCACTCGCGCGTAGGTCGAGGTCGCCAGCGCATTGTCAGCGTCGGAGGCTGCTTTGGCGTGCATGGCCGCCTGAACGGATTTCTCCACTTCCTGCAAGGAATCCTCCGATTGGCGCAGAAGGCTTTCGGCGCTTCTCATCTGAGCCGCAGCCTCCCGGTCGTCTATCTCAACGAGTAATCGCCCCTTCTCAACCAGGTCGCCCGTATGGACATGAATGACAAGGATGTTTCCCGTCGCCTTGCTCTGAATGGTGCTCGAACTGCGTGAGCGCACCGTGCCCACGGCTTCGTAGGGGGTGGTCACCTTGTCTGTTGCCACGACAGTCACGGTTGCCGAAACGGTGGGATGATCATGGATTGCCGGCGCGGGTGCCGGGGACCGCCCGCAACCGGCAAAGATGACCATGACAAGGATTTGAGCCGCAAACAAGCCTATTCTTTTCATCGTCGGACCTTTCTTTAGCCCTGTTTCAGTTTCCGACCAAGTTTCATCGCAGGTTCGATTAACGGCGCCTTTGAGTTATCATTAGTGTTGGCAGTGGCAGAAGGAGCCGCCGGTGGGAAGACTACCTGCCAGATAGGCAAGAACCGCTTCTTCTGCTGGCAGTTCGGTTTGCACAAGGAGGGGCACAATTCCGTATTCCTTGAGGGATTCCGCTGCCCTTCTGCCCATGCCTCGGCAAAGAATAGTTTCGCAGTCCTTGAGCACTTCCGCCATGCCGGCATGGTTGTGGCCGTGTGTAGGATTATGCTCGCCTGCGCCATGACACTCTCCGGGTTCATGCTGTTCCTGCGCATTGCCCCGTGTTTCCTTTCCCACAATTGCCCCGTTCTCAGTTTCAAAGACCACAAAAGTGGGGCTCATTCCAAAGTGCTCGGAGATGTTGGTTCCGTCATTTGAGGGAACGGCAATTTTCTTGATCATTTCTTATCCTTTTCATTGGGGTTGGTTGAAGTGCTGGTTCTTGGGATAGGCCGGTCGCAGCAGCGTACTGTTCCGGCATGCCGCTGGTTATTTGTGCATTCGGTGCAATTGGGGCTCTCACATTCCTCATTTCGGAAGAGGCTGCTCCTGCAGTTGGGACATCCCTCAGGAGGGCTTTCACCCAGGGGAAGTTCCCATGTATGACGGCAGGCACCGCACTTGAGCATGCGGCCGTGGCTGATCTCCACCTCGCCCCCCTCAATCCGCAACGCCTTGCCTTCCATCAGCACCGTCGCGACTTTCTTTCTCGCTGCTTCAAGAATACGGCCGAAGGTTTGCCTTGACACATTCATGCGTCCCGCAGCCACTTCCTGGTAGAGCCCTTCTAAATCGGCCAGTCGAATGGCCTCGTACTCGTCCAGGGAGATGACGACCTCCTCCAAATCACAGGCAGGAACACCTGCGGGCGAGAACACGGCGCAGGTGGGAGGGTGGGCAATTCTTCGGCAACAAAGGGGGCGGGGCATGTACTTGGGTCCTCTTATAGTCTTTATTATGAGCATATGCCCATAATAAGTCAAGATTGTGAGGAAGAGCAGGTCGTAGGTCTAAAACCTCCTGGAGGAAAGCAAGATTGGCGGCTGCTACTTCGGGTGAACCTTGGGCAATCCAGCATCTGAAGAACTCGCCCCCGTCGCAGTCACACCCCTGCAGCTCTTTTCTTCTCATTGAACCCTGAGCATGGTCCTGCTATATTCGCGCGGGGGAACTACCAGGAGTGCCATGTGACCGTCTTATTCATAGATGCTGATGCCTGTCCAGTAAAGAAAGAGGCGTACCGGGTTGCGGAACGCCACCACGTGCAGGTGAAGCTCGTCGCAAATGCCTCAATGTCCGTTCCTGCCGTTCCGTGGATTGAATTGGTCCTCGTCAGTGACGGTTTTGATGCCGCAGATGACTGGATCGTTGAACATGCCCGCGCGAACGATATTGTTATTTCCGACGACATTCCCCTTGCCGGGAGATGTATTCCGAACGGCGTTCGTGTCATCAGCTCCCGAGGCAGGGAGTTCACCGAAACCGGAATCGGCGATGCGCTCGCCACGCGTGAAGTGCTGTCGCACATGCGGGAGCATGGTCTGGCGAGCGGTGGTCCGGCCCCCTTTGGTCCCAAGGACCGCTCCCGTTTTCTTGACCGCTTCGACGCCCTGCTTCGGGCTGCGCTCCGGAAGAGATAATCACCAAGGGGTAATTGCTTTTCCTCCTTGGCTGCGCCACCAACCCCAGAATTGATCAGAGGCAAGGCTGTGTCTAATATGGTGCGTTTAGTGACCTCAAGGCAAGGGCTTCACAGCGAATGACGTGCACACAGGAAACCACATACGACTGGAATACTCTGCGCAAGCTCTGGCACTTTGCAGGATGCGGGATTTCCGTCGTGCTTTTTTATGAGTGGAAAAGCGTCCAAAGTCCCTTTCAAGGGTCTGACCTTCTCCTAATGTTTGGATGGCTGGCCACCGCCGGGGCAGTGGGTATCGACATTGTGCGTTTCGCCTCTCCAAAAAATAATGCGGCCCTTGAAGCCCATCCTGTATATGGAAAGATGCTTCGCCCCCAAGAGCGCCATCATTTCAACGCATCGACCTATTTGGTGCTGGCCGCCACCATTCTTGTAACCCTGTGGTACTTTGAGCTCTGTCACGATTCAACGGTCATGGTCTCCATTGCGGTGCTGGGAATCGCCGACCCGGCGGCAGCTGCCATGCGCCATGTCGCGGCCCGCTGGGGTTTTCGAGGTCCCCGGGCCTACGGGGTATTTGCCTTTGTGCTTGCCGGGACTGGCGTCACGTGGACGCTTTTCCGTTGGCAGGGCGTTGTCCTGGGGCTTTTTCCCATGGCTGCCATGGTTCTGGTGGTGGGGTTGCTCGAAGCGCACACCGGTTGGGGGGTTCGACTTGTTTCCCCGCTTACAGGCCGCCTCCATGCCCTTGTACCGCAACCGACGAGAAAATGGCTCGTGCGCTTCTACCCGGATGACAACCTGCTCATTCCGCTCAGCATGGCCGGATTAATTGAATGGTGGGGTATCGTTACCGGGTAGCCCAGGAACGGCAGGGATGTGATACGATCTTTGTGGAGCTTTTTTCCGGCGCCCGGAGTTGGAAGATGGGCCAGAACGGAGGATGGAAAAGTGCCGATTTACACATACCAGGTTATTAACAAAGACGGTTCAGAGGGCAAGACCTTTGAAGTGACCCATGGAATGAATGAACCGCCGCTGACTGAGCATCCGGAGACGGGGGAACCAGTGCAGCGTGTTTTTGCCGCCCCCCATGTGGCGGGGTGGGGAAATACGCGGGTCGGAAAACAGATGACCAGCGACGACAATTGCGAACGTTTGGGGTTTACCAAATACGTGCGCAATGGAAAAGGTCACTACGAAAGGCGGGCCGGCAAGTTCGGACCGGACCGCATCGGTGGAGATTGAGGTGCGGCCTAGCCGCAAATGCCCATCGGCGCGGCGGCAAAGATGCGCGGGTCCATGACTTTCAGTTCCGGCGATACGATGGGTGAAAAGCCCATGCGGTCCAGCACATCCGTCTGAAGGTCCAGTCCTGGTGCGATTTCAGTAAGGACCAGTCCCTCCGGGCGCAACTCGAGCACGCAGCGCTCAGTCACGTAGATGATCTCGTGGCCATTCTCGATGGCCATGCGGGCGCTGAAGGTGACTTGTTCAACCTTTTCAACGAACTTGGCCACCCGGCCTTCGGCCCGAATGACCACTTTCCCGTCTTCCACGGCAATGTCGGAACCTGCCGCCGAGAACTCCCCGCAGAAGACCACCTTTTTCGTGCTCTGGGTGATATTGATGAATCCGCCGGCACCGATAACTTTTGGGCCTATCTTGCTTACATTCACATTGCCTTCCCGGTCCACCTGCGCCATGCCGAGGCAGGCCGCATCAAGGCCGCCGCCGTCATAGAAATCGAACATGATGGACTGGCGCAGAAAGGCGCTCGGATTCTTTGCGGGGCCGAAATTCCTCCCCCCCTGGGGCAGGCCACCCAGTACACCGACCTCTGTGTTCAGCGTAAGCGTCGAGAGCATGCCCTCTTCATGGGCTACCTGTGCCACGCCCATGGGGATGCCTATGCCCAGGTTGACCTTGTTGCCAGGATGCAATTCGAGGCAGGCGCGCCTGCATAGGACCTTCTCCATGCCGAGGGGCATGGCCTGGAGGTCATTCTCCAAGTCAACTCGGATTTCGCCGGTATAACTGGGATCATGTTCCACAAACAGGCTGTGCGGGTGGGCCTGGCGCGACGCTGCCACAACGATGTAGTCCACGAAAATCCCCGGAATGCCCACATGATGCGGCTTGATGGGGGTGTCGGAGATGCGCTCCACCTGGGCTATCACAAAACCCCCGGTGTTCTTGACCGCCATGGCACCCTCAAGGGATTCCATGCCAATGGCCTCGTCCTCCAGGGAGATATTCCCTTCCGGGTCTGCCGTGGTGCCGCGAATAATGCCAACATCACTTTTGAAGGCCCGGTAAAAGAGCATTTCTTTGCCGTCAATGGTTACCACGCTGACCAGGTCTTCGCAGGCTCGGGTGCGTTCATTCAGTTTGCCGCCCTCCAGGCGAGGGTCCACGAAGGTACCCAACCCAACGCGGCTGATCATTCCGGGCCTGCCCGCCGAAATATCCCGGTACATCTGTGCCAGCACGCCCTGGGGGATGCAGTAGGCCTCGACTTGGTTGAGGGCGATGATTTTCATCATTTCATGGTTCAGGCCGATGTGGCCGGCGATGATCCGTTTGGTCATGCCGGGATAGGCGAAATGGTTCATGCCCTTGCGTTCGGTGCTGAAGGGCCCCAAACCGGCCGCCCACACGAAGGTGAGGTCTTTGGGTGAGCCGGTGGCCTCATAGGCGCGGTGAAAGGCAGGATAAACTTCCTCGGAGGGCATGGGCACGACAAGCACGGTCGCACCGTCGGGTACAAGTTTCACGACCTCATCGGCGGTGATAATTCTGGCCATAGTTACTGCTCCGATTCTGATGGAAAGTGGACTCACCCGACGCACCTGCGTTGTGCGAATTCTATACCAAACGGGACAGTCTCCGCCACTTAATCAGACAAAACGCATCCCGGCACAGGTGTTAAGGGCTTTACTCCAACCCAATCATTACCGCGTCAATGAAGTCCGGGGTGACCTCTTTGCAGTCCACGACGCTGTAGAAGAGTCCCGCACGGTTCTTGAACTCCTTCAGGGAGGCCAGGGCACCGCGGAGTTCATTTCGGGCGGCATCGGGTACGTCAAAGCGCAGGCCACAGCGGCGTATGAGCCCGGTGGCCCACTCAGCCCGGTTGTCCTGAAGCATCGACATGGCGTGAATGCCGAAGCCCACCAGGTCGCCGTGGAGGAAGTGACGGCGCGTGAGGTGCTCTATATTGTAGGCAACGATGTGCTCCGCGCCCTCTTCCGGCCGGCTGGAACCCACCTCGGTGCAAAACTTCACCTCCCGGCGGTACAGGTCGATGATGGTGTCGATGCCCTTGGGAGATACATTAAAGACTTCCTCGGCGTTCGCATCCAATTCATTGAGGCAGTCGGCCGCCAGCGCGGCCACGGCCGCGTCATAGGTCTCGCCATTGTTTTCGTGCCCGAGGCGCCAGTCGTAAAGCGCGGTATGGATGCTCGCAATGTCGCAGGCACCGGCGCGGTTCAGTGCAGCGGGGGCACGCCGGATAAGGTCATAGTCAATGAGCAGTTCCTCCGGAAAGATGTCTCCCACGTATTTGACTGTTTTGTCCACCCGGACGGCGATCATGTTGGTCAGAGGAGCATCCACCGACACAATACTGGGAACTAGCACCATGCGGCAACCGCGTTTCCAGGCGATGTATTTGGCGGTGTCACAGCAGGAACCGCCGCCCATTCCCACCACCACATCGCATGGGGGGAGGCTACTTTCCAGGCGCTCCAGGGTCTCCAAGTCCATGTCGGTGACCATTTGAACACTATCGGGCTCCCAAGGACACTGCTCTTGGAGAACGGCCCAGGGAATCTCCATGGTAAGGACGGCCACACGCCCCGGAAGGTCCTTCAGTTCTCGAATTATGCCAGCATCGGACTTAATGTTTGGTGCCTTGTACATGGTACTTGTCCTTGTCTTGTTACCGTGAAAACCGGGAAACCCTTTGGCGGCCTGCGGTCCAAAGCTTATCATGGCCAAATCAGACTTCGCCAACGGTTGAGGGCCAATGTGGCCCTGCCTTTATCGGACTGTGAGGATTGTCTCGGTGCTTTGGCCACTGAATAGTTCGGTGGCGGTGATATGCCAGTTTCCTGGGGATCATTGAAAGCGAAAGTGTTGCATTAATTCTATGATTTGGCGCGCATCGGTGCTGCCCTGATACCAGGCGGTATAAAACACTACATGGATGGGGCCGCCAGCATAGGGTTTGGCCCATTCTGTATGCGGTGTCTCAAACGCCATGGACAACGCGCGTTCATCTTCCAGGAGATTCCGCGTTTTATCGGCCTGCCCTTCCTCCTGTCCTTGACAGCACAAACAAACGCAGAGCAGGCACAGTGCCGTGAGCAACCGCGCAATAAGAACCGCAAGGCAATGTTTTGTAATAAGCAGACTTGGCCATGTTCCGTTCACTCCGGTCCCCGAATTCTGGCATGCCTTCACCGCAATGTAAAGTCTGCGGTTATTATTTCGGGGTTATCAATTTGTCTTGGCATGGACAGGCACGAAGTTTTATGCTATGGCCGTCTCGATTCTTCTTGCATCCATCAACAACGCAGACCTTCACGGGAGCAGTGCAATGCCGATGAATCTTTGGGGACTCGCCCTGACGCTCCTATTCAGCCTCCCGGCCTATGGGGTTGACAAGGATGCGGAGGCCCATAAACTTGACTATAACCGTCCTGAGGCAAGTACCGATCTCGGCTGGGGACTCTGGGGCAATCCTTTGCCGCTGGACTATGATGGAGACGGTGACATGGACCTGTTGCTGTCCAGCGCAGGGGTGCCGTCCCGCGGACTGTGCTACTTCGAGAATAATGGCAGCGGCGGCTTCTCCAGAGGGAGGGTTCTCGATGGGGAGAAACGGTCGAACGTCGGCATTTCCTACGTCAAGGGCAAAGCGGTCGTGTGCGAACCGGGGGTGGTGTACGAAGACTTCGCGAAGAATCTCTATTCCGCACCGAGAAAGCTGCCCTTTGTGGAGAAATTCCATTCGGACCGCGATGACCAATGGCGCATGGCCGATTACGATGGGGACGGCGTGACAGACCTGGTCATAGGCGCAAGTGACTGGAGCGAGTACGGATGGGACGACGCCTACGACTCCCAAGGCCACTGGACTGCCGGACCGCTTCACGGCTTTGTCTACTGGGTCAAGAACAGTGGAGCTGACGACACCCCTGTGTACGGCGAAGCAGTGCAAATCATGGCGGACGGCAAACCGGTGGACATGTATGGTACCCCTTCCCCGAATCTCGTGGACTGGGACGGTGATGGGGACTTGGACCTCATCTGCGGTTCATTTCTGGACACCATCACCTATTTTGAAAACATTGGTTCGCCGACCAAACCAGAATTTGCCGCCGGACAACTGATAGAAGTGGACGGCAGGCCACTGCACCTCGAGTTGGAGATGTTGCAGGTGGTGGTCGTTGATTGGGACAAGGACGGCGACTTGGACCTCATCGTGGGCGAGGAAGACGGGCGGGTGGTCTTTATCGAGAACACCGGGCGCAGTGAAAAGGGAACACCGCGGTTGAAAGCGCCCGTTTATTTGCGGCAGCAGGCGGACAAGGTAAAGTGCGGCGCCTTGGTGACACCAGACGCCGCCGATTGGGACGGTGACGGCGATGCGGACCTGATCTGTGGCAATACGGCAGGATACCTGGAATTCATCGAGAATCTCGACGGAAACCCGCCCCGTTGGGCCGAACCGGTTCGTCTGAAAGCTGGAGGAAAGGTTATCCGCATTCAGGCCGGGCCGAACCTGTCCATCCAAGGACCGGCCGAAGCAAAATGGGGCTATACCGTACCCGTGGTCGCCGACTGGGACGGAGACGGGTTGCTCGATATTGTCTGCAATTCAATCGTCGGGAAAATCATCTGGTTTAAGAACGTTGGCACGCCGGGCCATCCGGCGTTGGCGGCCGCCGAACCGGTGCGTGTGGCCTGGGAAGGAAAGCCGCCAAAACCCGCCTGGACCTGGTGGACTCCGGGGCCGGACGAACTTGTCGTGGAGTGGCGCACCAAACCGATTGTCACCGACCTCAACCATGACGGACTGGCCGACCTGATCGCGGTGGACCACGAGGGCTTTCTGGCGTATTACGAAAGGCGCAAGACCGAAGCCGGTCTTGTGCTTGCGCCGGGCCAACGCATTTTCCGGGGGGAAGACTCCAAACGGGACTGCGTGTTTGACAGCAATGGGGTCTGCCTCACGATGGACATCAACAAAGACGGTTTGAATGACCTGCTTCAGCGAGGCAAGGAGAATACCGTGCTCTACCGGGGTAATGACCGCAAGACAGACCGCATCACGGTGAGGAGCGCTGTGACGTTTTTTCAACCTTCCAAAGACCTGGCCTTCGCAGGCTTATCCGATGTGGATACACGGCTCCTGCGGCTCAATGCGTCTTGGGCGGGGGGCAGTGGACGCCGACAGATGGTTCTCTGTGATTGGGACGGGGACGGCAGGCTGGACCTCCTGGCCAATTCCAGAAACAGTAATCTGCTTAGAAACGTGGGGGAGAAGGACACGTACGATTTCAAAGATGAAGGTCCGCTTGTGGATGCGCTTCTTGCGGGACACACCACCTGCCCAACGGTCGCAGACGTGGATGGTGACGGCGTGAAGGAACTTATCGTGGGGGCGGAGGATGGGTTCTTATACTGTTACCGCCATTCCGAATCGAGGAAACCATGATTAGGGCTTGACCGCGGCGTATGACCAGTGTCCTCCCGTACCCAGGGCGATACGCCGTTCGGTGTGCGGGAAGTGTATATCCACCCAGGGAAGAATTGAGGAGGCATCGGCAGGGTCTAAATGAAAGCGGTAGCGCCGGATGCTGCCGTCTCGGTCAATGCCGTCCTGCCGGTATTCGTGACCCATGGGGTCGCGCATCAGAACGGGCACATCGGCCTCCCATTCGGCCCAGGGTGACTCCAAGGCAAAGGTGGCGGTGATAAGGCCCGCTTCCTGGCGCAAATCCACCAGTTTTCCCTGCCAGCGCGCCACAGGCTGGGCACCCACCTGCCCTTTGATATCTTCCTGGTAGCTGGCCCACGCAGGACGGCTTTCCGTGCATCTCTTGGAAAGTTCGGCGGGGTTGTTTGAAGGGGCACCCAGTCTCGCCACGAAGGCAAGACCTGCGGAAATCAGGACAAGCAAGGCTGCTATCGCCCAGCGCAGTTTCATAGACCCATCCCTTCAGCGTTCGGGAAAGACGGCGACGAAACTGCTTTACCGTTCCGTGTGGCGACGATCGATGAAAACAAGGCTCTTGCCGTCGCTGGGCTGTGCTTTCTGCCGAACCTGGGCAAGCACTTCGAACATCTTCTTGGCACTCTTGAACTGGCGGTGTTGCGTGTGCGCAACCCCGATCGCGAGGGTCATCAGGGGGCAACGGGTGTTGATGCCCTGGGCATCAGGAACAACAATACAGTTTTGGCTGACTTCCTGCGGCGTGTAAAACTTGTGGACTTCCTCATCAAAAGTCTTCGCAAGGTGCTGGCAGTACTTCTCGTAGTCCTCAACCTTGAGCATCAGAACGAAATGCTGCCGTCCCATATGGGCCACGAAACACTCATAGATGCCCAGAGAACGGGTCAGGCCGACAATCATTTTAGAGAAGAACTCGATAACCTGACGCTGGCCATCGGTCCCGCGGGACTTGCAGAAACCTTCAAATCCCACGATGTCAATATAGACCGCAGCAATCGCAGTGCCCCGCGCCAGTTGGTGGTTCAGTTCACGCTTAATGGCATCGGTGCCGGGAAGGTTGGACACCCGGTTTCGGTTGTCCAAGGTGGAGAGGAGCGCATTCAGCGATGCGATCTTGTCCATCAGCCGTTCCAATTTGAAGGGTTTGACAAGATAATCGTCGGCCCCCTGCTCCAAGCCATGCACGACTTCCGGCTCTTCACCGAGTGCCGTAAGCATCAAAATGGCCATGCGGTAAAGTTCCGGGTCCTTGCGCATGCGTCGGCAAATCTGATAACCCGTGGCACCGGGAAGCATGATGTCGAGCAGGCAAATGTCGGGTTTTACCTGTTTGGCGTACTCGAAAGCACCTTCCCCGGAGTTGATGACAAAGGTCTGGTGCCCTTCAGCAGTCAGTTTTGCCTTAATCAATTCGGTCAAGTCAACTTCATCGTCAACAATGAGTATTCTGCTCATAATACGTAATCCCTCAACTCTGTGTGTCGCGCGCCCCTGAGAAAATAATTAACCGATTATAATAAGAGTTTACACGATTACATCGCGTTTCCGCAACGCCTATATTCTGACTTATGAAAATTTCCACCCCCCATATCGCCCGGAACTTCCCGCCAAATTGTAACCTACTGTGACCCTATGATAGGATGATTGGAACGGCATTAATTGTTTTTTGAGGAAGCAGACCATGTCAAAGAAATATCTCGCTGTCTGTCTGGTACTGTTGGTGCTTGTCGCAGTGACTGCATGCCAGCCCCCCCCGCCTCCGCCTCCGCCAACACCCCCGCCCCCGCCCGAGCCCACGCCTGACCAGCACGCAGACAACGCGCGCAAAACGCTGGGGCCCCTGCTCGGTGATGCCCCCCTGCCCCCAGGGCAGGCCGCCTTGGATTCCTTGGTTTCCGGGTTTGGCGGGATAAAGGCGCAGTTGTCCGCCACGGAGAATGGGCGTGGAGGCCTTGCAATCATTCAGCGTGACATTGAAGACACCATCAAGAAGATGCGTGATGCCGGGCGCTGGCGCAAGGTGAAAGTGCTTTGCGACGTGTACAAGGTTTTGCAGCCCGCCAGTGACCGTTACGTCAAACTGTCCCGCGATGCCGAAATGATGATGGCCAAGCCCGATGTGCTGGTCACGGGTTTCGTGCATACCGGAGGCGACCTCTATGCCTTTATGGAAGTGAAAGACCCCATCACCGGCTCGAAGGAAACCTTCAAGGTTAGAGAAGGTGAGGAATTCTATCGTCCGGCCAAGATTGGCGCTATGCCCAACAGTTCAGAACTGCTCAGGTTGGTTCGGATTATTGGCAATCAGCAGGAAATCGAAATCGAATACAAACCGGCGAATTTCCTCTGGAAAGTTCCCGGACCCCGCACCCGTGACAAATAGTCGCATATCGCTTGCAGTCGGCAGGGTGAGTTAATCCCATGGGCGTTTCTCAGGCCAAATGGCTGGCGGCGGCCCTCATCGTCATGGCGGCCGTTGCCGGCTATGTCAACACCTTCGACGGTGAATGGGTTTGGGACGACGTCTCTTCCGTGCTTCTGCACCAGCACGTGCAGGATCCGGGCCAGTTCTTTCAGTTGTTCAGGGAGGACCAGCACGCCTTCGGACGGGGGCAGGGCAATTTCTACCGACCCTTGGTTTCCGCCTCATTTATGCTGGATTATGCCGTTACGGGCGGTCCTTCGCCTGCCGAAATCAAGGCATCAGGCAAGCCCCCGCTTAACCTTCCCACGGTTGTCTTTCACTTTGGAAATCTTATTTGGCATACGGTAGCAGCTCTCTTGCTCTTCCTGTTGCTGCTTCGTATCGGCGCACCGCTTGCCGTGGCGGCCATCACGGGTCTTGTCTTTGTTTCGCACCCGTTGCATACAGAGGCCGTGGCCTACATCAGCGGTCGCGCTGATATGCTCTCTGCGGCATTTATGTTCTCCGGCATGATTCTGGCCTTGGCACCCGGCGGGGGAGGACGGCGCTGGGTCGCCTGGTGCGGCAGTTTGCTCTGTTTTGCAGCCGCATTGGGAAGCAAGGAATCGAGCCTAATCTATCCTGTGCTGCTAGGTGTGGTCATCTTGTCTGTTTGGATTCAGCGCCGGGCTGAGGGTATTTCCTCTGCTGACAATCCGCTTCTAACGCGTCTTGTGCCGCTCTTTGTCGCGGCGGTGCTGCTTTTGGTGTATGTTGGCCTTCGCACCACCGTTCTCCACTTCGCTGATACCGTCGCAAGCGCCGCCGCCCCCCTTGGCCAGCGTTTGCAGGAAACCGGGCAGTCTTTCGCACTGTACCTTCGCCTGCTCTTCTGGCCCACAGGCCTCCATATGGAAAGGACTCTCGACGGCGTTCCGGAGTGGTTTGGACCACTTGGCTGGGTTGCCCTAGCCCTTATTGTTCTCGCCGCGCTTGCCGCTTTTTCCAGCCGCAAATATCGAATCACCGCAGGGCTCGTGTGGTTCCTCGCGGCATGGGTGCCGATTTCAGGAATCTTTCCCCTCAACGCCCCCATGGCCGAGCACTGGATGTACGTGCCCATGGCCGGGTTCTGGTGGGCCGCCGCTGAACTGCTTGTGTCGCTCTGCAACCGCCCAGGGCTGCGGTGGGCACCTCTGCTGCTGGCCGGAACCGCCTGTGTAGCCCTGGTGGCTGCAACAGCGCAGAGAAACCAGGCATGGCACGACAATGAGCGCCTCTTTGTGTCCACCCTCAAAGAAAACCCGAATTCCGTCAGGGTGCATTACAACCTTGCCGTTGCCTATGAAGACATTCTAAAGAATTTTGCCGGCGCCAGACGCCACTATGAAGCCATACTGCGGATCCAAGGGCAGCAGGATGCCCAAATAGCGGCCCGTCCCGCCATGGTTGCCGAGGCAGAACTCCGGCTTGCCCTGGGACATGTGCTGGAAAAAATGTTCGATCCCGCAGGCGCAGCGGCGCAGTACCAGAAACTGATGAGTTTGAAAAGTGTCCCTGACCCCGCCATGGCGGTGGAGGGGGCCATAGGGTTTGGCCGATGTTTCCTTGCCATGGGTGAGTGGGCCAGTGCCGCCCAGGTCTTTTCCCAGGTCGCCCAAAAGGCGCCCGCCGCAGCCCCGGAAGTTAAACAGTTGCTGGCCGGAGCGCCTTTGATTGAAGGTTACTAAGCTTAGTTTGCAGACGGGCGTCTGAACGCTTATGATGGACAGGTGAAAAACGCTGGACGCTAAGCCGAAAGGTCCAGTACAAGATTTGGGAGATTAGAGCATGCTGCGACAGAGGTTGATTCACCCCGACATTCTCGAGGCCCTTGCCGCCGCCGGTCATGGGTCGAAGATTCTCATTACTGACGGCAACTATCCAGCCAGCACCATGATTGGGGACAACGCCCAATTGGTGTACCTGAATCTGGCGCCAGGAATGCCCACCGTGACCGATGTGCTTCGTGTACTCCTTACAGCCGTCCCTGTGGAGGATGCGGCCGTGATGGAGCCTGCCGAGGGTCCTGAACCGCAGATATTCGAGGAGTTCCGGGTGTTGCTTCCCAATATCCCGCTGACCACCCATGACCGGTTCAGTTTCTATGAGGAAGCTTCCGGCCCCGATACCTGTTTGCAGATTGTGACCGGTGAGCAGCGCATCTATGCGAACCTGCTCTTGACCATCGGGGTTGTGCTTTCGTAAAGCGCTTCATCCATTTATTATTTCTCGTAGAATTAGAACTGAACGCGTATTTACAAAAGGTAAGGAATTCAAGCTGCTGGTTGACCTAAGAACCGGCCGCAGGAAGAGTTTAAGGGATTTGTACAAACTGCATTGGGTTAAGAGTTTTCTTGACACTTTGTATCGACCGTGCTAAAATCCTCACCATAGCCGTAAAGGCATAAGGCGGAAAACCGTGCAACGGAGGTAGGTCTAATGGCCGACGACAAGCTTACAGGCGCTGGGAACCCGGAAGAGGAAAAGCGCAAGAAAGCCGAGGATGCTGGATTGAGCAACCTTCCACCCCTGAGTGATTTCGATTCCGGTGGCGGGTTGGACCCCGACGCCGAATTGCCGCCGCTCGGAAATTTTGAAACCCGGTCTACCGGGCTGAGCGGTTTGCCGCCCCTGGGCGAGATCCCTGTGGAAGTTCCCAATCCCTCCGGAGGTAATATTCGTCCCGCGCCTGCCGGCTTTGAAAGCGGCGGCAGCAGTTCGGGCATTCCCTCTTTCGGTGGCCGCGGAACAGGCTTTCAGGACCTTGCCGCCGACAGCGATTTCTCACCGGAAACGCCAGACATCGGCCCCGGTCCCGATACCAGTCTGGACACGCCGATTTTTGACAGCGCTTTCGGACCGTCGGACTCCAGTTTCTCCTTCACACCCGTGTCTCCGACGCCAGCCCCCACCCAGGCCATGGAGACCCCCGTGTTTGGCGAGCAGGACTTTGGCGGAGGCGCTGGCCTCGGCGGCTTTAGCGCTCCGACGGGCAGCGGCGCCGGCACCCCGGTTCCCGATTTTGGTCCCGACACTGGTTTCGGTGGTGGAGACGCCGGATTTGGCATGCCTCCCATCGGTGGCAACATGGGTCAGGTCGGACAGAGTCCTAGCCAGAAGAGCGGCAAGGGCGCAGGTGCGAAAAAAGGTGGCGTGAACACGATGGTTGCCTTGGTGCTCATTGTGATCATGCTTGTGTTGGGCATCTATGCCTCGCCCTACCTCAATGAAAGCCTCGGCGGCGCACTGCCCATGTATTACAACCCGAACGGAAAGAAGCTGGCTGATTTAGAGGGTGACAACGCCAAGCTTACCCAAACGATTCAGAAACTGCGGACGCTCCCCACAAGCGACAAGGGAACAGTTGAGATCACACCGGAGAGGGTCGCCGAGCTCCAGAGCGAAATCACCACGAAGAACGAACAGTTGAACCAGGCCAAGAGCCAGTTGGAAGGCACCACGGCGGAACTGCAGGGTGCCCAGAGCAAACTGACGGCGGTGGAACAGCAGATCACCGAAAAGAACGACGAGTATGCCAATGCCCAGTCGGTCTACGAGGATTTGCGCAATGAAACGGCCATCGTCCAGGCACGTCAGCGCGGGCTGGTTTCCGAAGTGGATCGCCTTACTGGCTTAGTGGGCCAGCTTGAAGATGCCAACAAGCGTCGCATTTCCACCAAAGAAGCCATGGAGCACAACATTGACCGCCTGCAAATTCATGTGAAGGAATCACTTCCGCTCACGCCGGTCAAGTACGACCACACCGGACGGTTGGCCGCAGTTCAGGCGCTTCGTGACAAGGCCGCCCAGACGAATTGGGTGTCACCTGAGTTGCAGGAGGCCTACTCGACCCTGTACCTTCAGGAGCTTGAAATCTCCCGGTCCAACGAGTATTTCTTTGCCAAGCTGACGGTCACCGACGAACTCGGCACCAAGACCGCCAAGTGGGCTGAATGCCTCATGCGCGGCAACTGGGGAGTCTATTACCGGTCGCTCGACGGCAAGAATATCGGCGTCTATGAAAACGTCGGCACCAATGACACGCCCCGATGGGGATTCCGTGAAGGCCTGCCGGCAGATGCTCAGAAGGGCATAGAGACGACCATCATTTCCTCCCGCGTTGCCGACTATCAGGACAAGGTTGAGAAGCTGGCCCACCGCGAACTGGCGGCCAAGGATGGCACAGGTTTGCAGCGCAATTTCGATTCCCTGTAATCCGACTGAATACAAAACACGCGCCGGGCGGGCTCTTTTGAGGGTTTCGCCCGGCGTTCTTTTGCAGAGAGCATTCGTGCAAAGCAGGACTGTTGCATCGGGTCCAGTGATGCGCTAGCATGATCCGGATGGAGAAACACCCGTGAAAATCAGAACCTTTCAACTGACGCCTTTTATGATGAACTGCTACGTCGTGTCAGACGGCGGCGAAGCCATAGTAATCGACCCCGGTGACGCATCGCCCGGGCTGTTGGCTTATCTTTCTACATTGAAAGTGGTGATGGTGGTTAACACGCACGGCCACTGCGACCATTGCGGCGGCAACCCAGGCGTTGTTGCGGCAACAGGTGCGCCGCTGGCCATCCACCGGGAAGATTTACCTTTGCTGCAATCCTTGGAACAGCAGGGCAGAATGTTCGGGGTGCCTTTCCCCACTTCTCCCGAACCAAATATATACCTGGAGGCCGGAATGATTATCCAGGTGGGCGAGACCAAGTTTGAAGTGCGCCACGCACCGGGCCATTCTCTCGGCCACATCGTGCTGGTGGCACCGGGCGTGGCTTTCGTCGGCGATGTGCTTTTCGAGGGCAGCATTGGCCGCACGGACCTGCCCGGCGGGGATTATGGCCAGTTGATTCAGTCCATCAAGACCCAGTTGCTTACGCTCCCCGATGAGACGGTTGTATACAGCGGACACGGTCCCGCAACCAGCATCGGCGTGGAACGCGCCACCAATCCCTTCCTGGTTTGACCATGGGCCTCTTTGCCGCACTTGGTTTTCTGTTGCTCACCGCCGATGTCCAGATGACACTGGCTCCGGACCAACCCCTTGCCTATGTCTATGTGGATGATCCGCTCATCATCGAACTCGTCTCCCCCGAGGAGACTCCCGCCAAGGTTAGCCTGCGCATTCAGCCCGTTGATCGTCCCGATGCCATAGAGATATCCCTCGGTGAACTCCAACTTCCTGCCAAGGCTCCCCGCTGGTGCCCTGTAAAGGATGCCCCTCTGGGGCGCGGACTCTACACGGTGGAGGCCACCATCGAGATTCGCGATACGGTGCAGAAGAAATCAGCGCGCTTCTGCCGCGTGGACCGAGCTGCGGCGCATCATTCTTTACCCTATTATGTGGCTGTTGGTGAAGAGTACGACACCAAGTTCCTGCTCGCGATCAAGAGTGTCGGCCTGTCTACTCTTCGGCTTGATGCCGGCCGTGAGGATTATTTTGCCCGCGCCAAACAGGCTTCCGATCTTGGGGTGTCGGTGGTTGCCCATGTTGACCAGAAAAGTTACGCTGCGGTGGGGGCCAAGCTGGCGGGGAACAACGGCAAAAGCCCTGTTCCTCTTCGCTGGGAGGTGGATTACAGCGGAGACCGCGCTCCCTTTGTGGGTTTTGTCGAGGCCGTGGTCAAGTCCGCTTCCAACGCTCCCGTAGCTGTGGCGGTCGCCGACCGTGCCGCCCTGGAGAAATACTTCGCCGAATGTTCCGACGTGCCTGTTACGCAATGTGTGCTTTCGGGAAGGGAACTGCCCGCGCCGGCAGAGGTGGCAGCCGCGAAGATGCTTGCGCTCAGGCATGGACGAGAAGGCTGGAAAATTATGGTCCTTGCCCACGGCGGGGCCTTCGAGGGAGTGAAGGGCGCACAGGGAATAGTCAAGCGCAGTTTTGAGCTTTTCGCAGCCGGCGCGTCAGGCGTTGGATTGGATGCCCGTACAGTTTACACCGAGGGGGAGCTGTGCGATACGGCCGGTTACCTCAACGGCATGTCGCTTCGATTTGACGCAGGCGAGTTTACAGGCATGCTTCCTGTTGCGGACGGTGTCAGTGCGCCATTATTTCGCAGGGAGGGACAATGGCTGGCCGCAATGTGGGCCGGTGGGGAAAGCGATGTTTCGATCAGCCTGAAAGGGGTGGTCAATCCCCAAGTAACCGATGCACTTGGCAATGCGTCTCAGCACCCCGAGTTGCAGGATTCCAAGCTTCTGCTGAAGGTTGGCCATGCGCCGCTGTACCTGACGGGGACCGGCGGAGTCGTTCCCGGCAAGGCCGCCCAGCGCAGGGCTGTTGAGATGGCGGGAAATATTCTTGTAGACGGGGACTTGTGTGCTGCCCTGCCCGCGCCGCTTAGGGACCTCATCAAGGCGATTCAGGGTGATGTGAGCAGCGCATCGAGCCGCAGAAGATTCCTGGAACTGGTCGGCTATCTGCCGAAGCTGGAAGAATTGTGGCATTCGGGTCAGATGCCGCAACAGGCGGCTGTTCCTGCCATGTCTGAGATTGCCGGACTGGTGCGCGCCCTTTGCCTGGTTGAGGATGACCGAGGTGAGCCATTTCTCGACCCGATGCCTGACACGATTGCCAGATGCGAAGAACTGCAATCGCTCTATTTGACCGGGTCGCCTGCCCGCTCAGATGAACGGCTGCGCGGGGAATGGCTGCTTCGTGAAGCTCGCAGGCTGGTGGACGAGGCCGAAGCCTTGGAAAAGGGGGGAAGGCGTGTGGAAGCCTCCGCGGTTGCGACGCTCGCCCAATGGCGGGCGGAATGCCTGCCCATCGCCGCGCGGGCCGCCTCGGCAGCGCCAGTGACCCCGCCCAGCGCCCCCGTCGCGGCTCCGGCCAAACCGGAGCCCAAGAAATTGGGCAAAGACGATAAGGGTGGAAAGAAAGAGGCTGCCAAACCTGAGGAGAAGAAACCCGCAGAGGCGGAGCCAGAGAAAGTCCCAGAAAAGAAAGCCCCTGAAAAGGATCCGCCAGCAGCCAAAGATCCGCCCGCAAAGAAAGCCGAAACAAAGGAGCTTGTACACGTCGTTGCCTCCGGGGACAATCCATCCGTCATAGCGGACAAGTATAATGTTGATTTGGATGACCTTCTGGCGTACAACAAGATGAAGAAGACTGTCCGCCTGAACGTGGGCGACAAGGTGCTCGTTCCTGTCAAAGGGGACAAGGCAAAACCCGCGGTCAAAGAGGAAGTGAAGAAAAAGCGCCGCTAAGGCGGTAAACTGCGCAATGAGGAGTTGGAGGTTATGAAACGAATTGGTGTGTTGACAAGCGGCGGTGACTCCCCCGGAATGAATGCGGCCATACGCGCCGTTGTGCGGACGGGGGTTGCGAAGGGCTTGGAGGTCTTCGGCATACACCATGGTTACCAGGGCATGATCGACGGGGAGATCCTGCCGATGGATGCGCGGTCGGTCAGCGGCATTATTAACCGGGGAGGCACCATCCTTCACACGGCCCGCTGCAAGGCCTTCATGGAAGCCAAAGGCCGCGCGCTCGCCGCCCGGCAGTTGGCGCAGCACGGCATAGAGGGCCTGGTGGCCATTGGCGGAGACGGCACTTATCACGGGGCCGACAAACTGCACGCCGAGCATGGAATCCGCTGTATCGGTCTGCCGGGCACCATTGACAATGATATCGGCGGCACGCAATACACCATCGGTTTTGACACGGCGCTTAATATCGCCATGGAAGCAGTGGACCGCATCCGCGACACGGCCGACTCGCATGACCGGCTGTTCTTCATTGAGGTGATGGGGCGCCACAGCGGATTCATCGCGATCATGACGAGCATTGCCGGGGGCGCCGAGGAGGTGCTGGTGCCCGAGGAGGCCTGTGGTATCTCCACCATTGTTGAAAGGCTTCAACTGGCCAAGTCTCGCGGCAAGACCTCGATGATTGTAATCATTGCGGAGGGTGACGAGCAGGGCAATGCCTTTGCCGTCGCCAGCAAGGTGGCGGAAAGCTCCGAGTTCAAAGATAGCCGCGTCTCCGTGGTGGGTCACCTGCAGCGCGGTGGGAGCCCCACCGCCTTTGACCGCATCCTGGCAAGCCGCATGGGCGTCCGGGCCGTGGAGGCGCTTGTCGAAGGCGAAACGGGAATGATGGTCGGTATACAGAACCAGGAAATGGTCCTGAGCCCGCTCAGCAGCACCTGGGAAAAGCGATCCGAGTTCTCTCCCGACCTGCTCCGGGTTAGCCGCCTGCTCGCCACCTGAGCGTCTGTTGTGCCCAGTCCTGTTTGAGCATGCGAAAAAGACTACATGCGCTCTGGTGCGCTGATTCCCAGCAGGTCCAGCGCATTCCTCAGTGTTTGCAGCGCGGCCCGGCAAATGAGCAAACGCGATTCTGTCTGGGCTGCGTTTTGCGCCTTCAACACCGGGCAGTCGTGGTAAAAGGCTGTGAACAGGTGCGCAAGGTCAAGTGAAAAGTTTGCCACGGGAGCACAGGTCCGCTGTTGGACCGATTCGGCGACCACGGCCGGGAAAGAGGCAATCTTCATCAGCAGCGCCCATTCCGAATCATGCGCGGAGGCGAAGGCCGCGCCGGGCGCAACGGGCAAAGCGCCCACGCTCTTGCGCAGTATGGAGTTGATGCGGGCGCAGCAGTATTGCACGTAGGGTCCCGTGTCTCCGGTGAAGGACAGTGCCGCTTCCATGTCGAAGGTGACGTTCTTGCCGGGCTTGACGCGCAGGACGGCAAAGCGAATGGCCGAGACGGCCACGGTTTCCGCGATGGCGCCCTGTTCCTCGGGGCTTAGTTCAGGGCATTGTTCCGCCACGCGCTCCACGGCAAGGGCGGCCGCCTGGTCCAGGAAATCGGCCAGGAGCACGACTTTTCCCTGACGGGTGGACATTTTGCCGTCCTTCAGCAGGATGTAGGAATAGTAGATGACTTCCGGGGCGGGATAGCCGGCCGCTTCGAGGATGAGCCCCACCTGTTGGGCGTAGAGTTTGTGGTCTTCACCCAGAATCATCAGATTCACATCGGTGCCCCGCTCAATCTTGTCGAGCGAGTAGGCGATATCTCGGTAACCGTACATCGAACTGCCGTTTGCCCGCATGAGCACAAAGAAGCGTCCCTCCTCCTGGGCATAGCCCAGGGGGGCAAGGTCGGCTACCAGACGGTTCTTCTCGTCGGTGAAAAGGACGCCGCGATCACGCAGCCTTTGCTGCACCTGATCCATGCGCGGATCGTTGACATACTTCGATTCGCGGTCGAAATAGTCATAGGTCGCGCCAACCCGAGAAAGCACCTCCAACTGTCCCTTGAGACACAGGTCGGTCACTGCCTTAAAGCGCTGTTGCGCATCAGGGTCGCCCTCTTCCATTTTGACGAGCAATTCATAACCCCGCGCCGCAAATTCGGGGTCCGACTCGGCCAGAGCGTTGGCACGCACGTAGGCATCCAGAATGCCGTTGAAATCCAGGTCGGTAATCTCGTCGGCAATCAGCACGAGCAGGCCAATCTGACGGCCCATGTCGTTCACGTAATAGTGAACCTCGACGTCATAGCCTTCGAAGCGGAACAGGCGGGTCATGCTGTCGCCAATCATGGCGCAGCGACCGCGGCCCACGTGCGGGCTCGCGTTGGGGTTGATGCTGGTGTGCTCCACAAGTATGCGCCGACCGGTCCCCGAGCCGTTTGACCCAAAACCGTTGCCCTGTTCCAGAACCGCATTGACGATTCGCGCACCCGTGGCGGAACGATCCAGCGACAGATTCAGATAAGGCCCCGCCGCTCCGGATTTACTCACTTCGGGACCAAAGGAGACCCGTTCCGCCGCTTCGGCTGCCAGCTTGGGCGGGGCTGTGCGCAGTTTGCGCGCAGGCAGGAACATGGGAATGGCCACGTCTCCCATTTCAAGATTGGGCGGCGCGCCGAAAATAAGGTCAGCCGCTTCCAATTCGGGGTAGGCCTTGAGAATAGCATCTGAGATGGTTGAAAAAAGGTTCACGCGCCTGCCTTTCCATGGAAGAGTGCGGGGAATTCCCCGTGAAGAGTGCATACCAGTCCCTAAGATTATATAATAGGAAGCACGGCAGGTGAAACCCGCCGCTTTTCCCCGGATTTTCGTTCCGTATTGCGAGGACTACAGATGAAGGCCCACAACCACAATCGTTTCCTTCTTACCCAGAGGGGGGTGGCGGTGTGGGTTCGGATATGCTCATGGGCGGATTGACCTATTGCAGCGACAAACAGCGCCAAGTCCGGCGCGTGCTCCCGGACCTGATTCGGGCGCGGGAATTGCTTTTTGACCTCGTGTGGAAGGATCTTCGGGCACGCTACCGCTATGCCGTCATGGGTTTCCTGTGGGCGCTCATTGAGCCGCTCATGTTCATGCTTATACTGGCGTTTGTCTTCTCCTTCGTCCTTGCCGACAAGGCGTCCCTTGCCGGAGGTGGGGGAGTGCGGCCATTCCCCGTGATGCTTCTGAGCGGACTTATCTTCTGGCAGTATTTTACAGCCGCCCTTAGCTCGGCCACGGTGTCCCTCGTCGACGGCCGGAACCTCGTGAAGAAAGTTCATTTTACGCGCGAGATCATTCCCATCGCCGCCTGCTGTGTGCCCTTGGTCAATCTGGGGATTGGCTTCTTACTCCTCCTGGCGCTGCACCTCGTTCTGGGCGGTGCTTTGAGCTTGGCCACGCTCTGGTTTCCTGTCGTCTTTGCCATCCAGTTCGTGCTGACAGTGGGGTTGGCCCTGTTGCTTTCCTGCGGCCATGTGGCCTTCCGGGATGTGGGCAACACGGTCGCCGTGGGGTTAATGTTCGGCTTTTACGCCTCACCCGTGTTTTATCCCCTGGACCTTGTTCGCCATGCTGCATCACAGCATTCCTGGGTGGCCACGGCCTATATGGCCAACCCCATGGCGGGGTTGCTGACCGGCTACCGGCAGATTCTCTTTGAACAGCGTTTCCCCGACCCGGGCCTACTCCTCTGGCCCGCCTGCTGTGCCGCTCTGGTGCTGCTGTCAGGCGTGGTTCTTTTCCGGCGCAGTGCGCCAACCATGGCGGATTTACTGTGACGCCCTCCATTAAAGTAGAGCATGTCACCAAGCGTTTCCCGGCCCGGCGCGGTCCCCGAGACCTGCGCGGACGCGGCGGTGTGCGCGATTGGCTTCTGGGCCGCCGCCAGGAGATGTTTACCGCGATTAGGGACATTTCCTTCACGGTCGGAGCAGGCGAATCCCTTGGCATTATCGGCCGCAACGGTTCCGGCAAGAGCACACTGTTGAGCATACTTGCCGGCGTGACGCTCCCCAGCGAGGGCAGGGTCACGGTAAATGGCCGTGTGGCGTCTTTGCTCGAACTCGGCGCGGGCTTTCATCCCGTCCTCACGGGGCGGGAAAATGTGTATCTCAATGCAGGCCTGCTGGGCATGCGTCATGCGCAAACCGACGCCGTGTTTGACGATATCGTACGTTTCTCCGGCATTGGCGATTTTATCGATCAGCCTGTCGAGACCTACAGCAGCGGTATGTACGTCCGCATAGGCTTTGCCGTGGCGGTGCACTCGAACCCCGACATTTTCCTGGTGGATGAGGTGTTGTCGGTGGGCGACGAGGAATTCCAGCGCCATTGCCGCGTGAAAATCGGAGAGTTGCGCGAGCAGGGCAAGACCATTGTTTTTGTCTCCCACGACTTGGGCGTGGTGAACACGCTCTGCGAGCGGGTTATCCTTCTCGATGAGGGCGGCATGGTCCAGCGGGAGACCGTTCAGAAGACCATCAGCTACTACCTGCGCCAGGTGGGCGATGAGAAAGGCATTCACGTCTTCTCGCATGGCGACGAGGAAGCCATTGAATGTGAAGGCCGGGTGTCGCTCTATCACAAGGGCAATGAGACCACCTCGGCAGGCGGCATTTCGATGGAGTTCAGTTCCCTCGGGCAGTATCACACTTCTGCCATGGCCGACTGGACGGTCACAGAGAGACGTCCCGAAGGTTGCCTTTCCAAAGGGCAGATGACGCGCCTTCCCTTTAGTCTTCTGTGGGATGTGAATTTTGACCAGCAGGGCCGTTTGTCCTGGGAGGCCTCCCTCGAATGCGAGCGGGAGGTCCAGATACAGTACATCTGCGGACTTGTCCATCTCCCCATGACTTTTGACCGCTGGCTCTACGGCGAGTTCGGGGGCACTTTCCCCGATATTCTGCCGTCCGATGTGCGGCCCGGACTAGTCGCTTCCCCAGAAATGAAATCCAATGAGGCTGCCGCGCTGCCCAGTGAGGGCGCCTCCCTTCCGCCCCTTGTCTTTCGCATGACGCCCCACAATCCGCGGTTTGCTATTATTTGGTACAACAGCGAATATCTGGCCTATTCGCGCTTGCTGCAGTGTGCCGCCAATTTCCCCGAACACGCCCGCACCTTTGGTCCGGGTCTGCATCGATTGTTCCGGATTGAGATTGACCCCAACGTGGAACGTAGCACGGTGGAGGGGGAACTGGGCGCCGTGGAGGCGGCATTGCGCTCGGGACAGACGCTTGTTTCCGGGGCGCTCACGGCCCGCTTTGAACATGGTTGCCTGCGACTCTTTCATAATGGCAAGGAACTGACGGCTTACCTGAACGTCTACGCCTCGATTCTCATCGAATACCTGTGGAACGACAGCAACAGCCTGCAATGGGGCGCATCGCAGGAAATCGAGGGCGGCATCGCCTTCAACGGTGAGTCACGGCGCTTTGCCTTCCGCCAGCGCTGGGAAATCAGCGCGGTTCCGCAAGGCATCTCCCTCGCCATTTGGCTGGAGAATGAGGAGCCGCTGGTGGTGCAGGAACATCACACTTCGGTCGTGCTTCGCCCGGAATACAATGAATGGAGCACAGACAACGAGCGGGGGGCCTTTGCGCCCTTTGACGCCGCCGCCAAACGCTGGATCCATTGCAACCGCAGTTATGCCCCCGGCACCACCGCCACCGCTTGGAGCCCTGGGCTTCCGTCCGTTACAATCAAGGTTCTGCCCGATGCGCCAACGGTGCGCATGACGGCAATTAACACAACTTCACAGGAAAATGCCCGCGTTTTGCAGGCCCTGCGCCCTTCCGAGGATGGGCGCATCCGTTTTGAGCCGGGGCGGCACCTCTACTTTTCCGGCATCATCTCGGTGGAATCGGTGGGCGAGTCAACCTGACGATGCCCTGCAAACGCCCTTGGCAGTACAAGGAATCAGGCTATTATGCAGCAGTCGGCTGATATGGAAATCGTCAGAACCCGAAGACGGGTCCTGAGCAAACGCGGCGTCATGTGGCTCGGCCAGACCTGCAACCAGCGCTGCTATTTCTGCTATTTCATCGACCGTATCGTCGACCACGATCATCCCCAGCACGCCTTCATGTCGCTGGAGAAGGCCAAGCGCATCACCACGACTTTGCGGCGCTTCTACGGCAACCGCTCCATAGACATCCAGGGCGGCGAACCCACCATATACAAGGATATCTTCGAACTCATCCGGCACTGCCGGGATATCGGGCTGATTCCCACCCTGATCACCAACGGACTCGTTTTGAACCGTCCCGGGTTGCTTGAACAGTACCGCGCGGCCGGACTGCGGGACTTTCTCGTGAGCCTGCACGGCATTGGGGAGATTCATGATGAGGTCGTAGGCGTGAAGGGGGCCTACGAGAAGATCATCTCCTCCATTGGGCGCATGCGCGACCTCAAGTTCCCATTCCGCTTCAATTGCACCATGTCCAAGCCCGTAGTGCCGATCATTCCGCAGGTGGCCGAGAAGGCGATTGAGTTCGGGGCGCTTGCCGTGAACTTTATCGCATTCAACCCCTTCAGCGATCAGAACGCCGGACACCGCCGCGCCGATACGGTGGCCCGGTATTCAGAGATTAAGACACAGCTTACCCTTGCCATCGACATGCTGGAGGCGGCCGGCATTGAAGTCAATGTGCGTTATCTGCCCCTCTGCATGGCCGAACAGCGGCACAGGAAGAACTTCTACAACTTCCAGCAGCTTTCCTACGATGTGCACGAATGGGACTATCAGAGCTGGCTTTGGACCATGATGTCCACGCAGATGATGAACGAGGGCAATCCGATGCCGCCCATGAAACTCGGCGTGGGGTGCAGGCGGATTTACGGTTCTCCGGCACACATGGTCCGGGACCATTACGAGCGCAAGCCCGTCATTCAGGGGGCAAAATTCAAGATCCAGCACGTGCTTGGCACGCTTCAACAGCTCATCGCCGGCAAGGAAGCCATGTACCGGGCCGAGGCGAGAGAGCGGGCTGCCAAGGATTGCGGCTACAAATATGGCGACGCCTGTGCCTGCTGCAATCTGCGGAGCATCTGCGACGGCTTTCACGGCGATTACGCCCAGTTCTTCGGCGCCGGTGAGGCGGTGTCTGTCACTGATGTGCCCTACACGGAAGATCCGCTGACCTTCGTGCGCGAGCAGGAGAAGGTGGTTCTGGCAGAGGATCGGGAATGGGCGCTGTGAGTGGGCCAGACCAGTCCGCTCCGGTGGCCTGCTCTGTGGCCCTGCCGGACGATGTGCCGCCGGTGCGGGCGCTGCTCTTTTCGCGCAACCGGCGCGGTCAGGCCGTTGGCCTGACGACGCTGAAGAAATGGCTTCGTGTCGCCGGAACGGTCTACAAAGCGGACAAGGCCGACGTCATCATTAATGCCGACGACCTCACTCTCCTGGCCGAGTTGCTCACTTATGCCCGCGACGAGCGGGTGCGCTTGTCGGCCCGACTTGTTCCTGACCTGCCGCCCCCGGACCTGAAGCCCTTCGCCGTAGCGGGACTTCTGGACCTCTATCTCTGTCCGTCCCGCCCCTCACATGACCATACCGCAGCCTGGTTGCAGGCTGCGGAAGACGCAGGATTGAGCCTTCGCGTACAACTCCGCCCCGGCAGCGAAGCTCCTGACGCGCAACGCTGTGCAGAACTGCTTAAGAGCGCCGCTCTGGTGATTGTTGCCTATTCCGACCCTTTCGTTGTCAACGAGCCCGTTCACCGTGGCGCATATGCTGCCAAGAGCATAAGTCAGATCAATGCACTGGCATCAGCATTGCAGCAGAAGGGTGTCCCCACAACGCTGCTCGGACTGCCTTTCTGCCATGTTGAGGAAGGCAACCTCCCCATTGCTGAAAACAGCCTGAAGTTCTTTGCCGATTGCCGAAATTACCTGAAACCGGCCTACGACATGGCCGAAAGGCTCTTCCGTCTCGGGCCAAACCGAATCGATAAAGTGCTGGAAAATATTCTGGCCAGGGGCACCTCGGTCCACGGCGCCATCGATGCTTCTTTGCTCCCCTGGTTGATGGACTATCCCAAGTTCTATATCCGTGTTTGGATGTTTCATAAGATCACCCGGCACCTGCGCTTTCTGCGCCGCCGTCCCCGCGCGCTGGGGGATTCCTTGTCGGCTTGGGAGGAGGAACTCGAACGCTACAAGTCCGCATGGCGCCACAAAATGGGGCCTGTCTGCGCCGAGTGCCGTTTTCGCCGGATTTGCGACCATGCCACCGAGGCTTTTCAGGAGGTTTTTCCCAACCTTGGAATCAGCGCTGTTCCGGGAGACCTGGTCGCTGACCCCAACCACTTCCGTTCATCGTCGCCCGTTCTGCTCGATGCTGTTGACGCGGCGCGTCTTGGCCACAACGAGCGCCTTGAACGTCTGGGTGAGGAGGCGCGTCACGTTACGACCCGTGAAACGCCTACGCGCGAGATAATGACCGATTCTTACGAGATCGCCGGCCGCTATACGCATCACATGCCCGGCGCGGTGCGGTGGCTCTCTTTTGGCCGGGAAGAATTGCAGAGCACGCCGCTTGCCCGACTGGAGCCCCCTTTTACGCTTTCGCTCACCGTCGGCGGGGGCATCGCGGAGCAGGTCGGCTTTTCCTTTGGCCGTTTTGCCAAAGTGGTCTGTCCGATGGTCGATTTTTCCCACCGCCTTACGCTCCACGTGGATGCCGAAGGCTGCTATGTGCTCCTGCGCGATGACCGTCTTGTGCGCCCCACGGAATTTGAGGGGGAACGCTCCCTGCCGCCGCGGCTGTCCGGCATGGTGGAGCCGCGCATCAGCCTGCACAATGTGGACGGCATGATTCTGACCCAGACGTTGCTGCTTTGGGAGGGGGCCCCCACGGCCGTCCCGAAACATGAGGGCGTCAAGTATTCGGTAATCATCATCAGCACCCGCTACACCCGCCGCCTGCAGGCGGCGCTCACCATGCTGGCCCATCAGACAGGCGTTGACCCCGGCATCTTTGAGGTGGTGGTGGGTTATGTGCCGGGCATTGACGCGACCGACGATTTGCTCGACGGCATGCGCGATGCCTTCCCGCATTTGCGCATCGTGCGCTCGCCCTTTGACACGGGAAACATTCGCGCCAAGGGTTTCATGATAAACGAATCAGTGGCTGCTGCCTCGGGCGAATGGATTCTGCTCATGGACGCCGACATCGTACCCCCCCCGGATGTGTTCGCCCAGATGGAACAACTGCCGCCGGACACGCATTTCATCGCCCCTGACGGACGCAAGATGCTTTCGCCCGAAACCACAAGCAAAATCCTCCTGGGTGAACTTCGTCCCTGGGATTGCTACGAGCAACTCCTGGCGTCCCCGGGAGAAATTCGATACCGCGAAGCCGACGGTGTTCCCATAGGATTCTTCCAGTGTATTCGCAGAGACATTCTTAAACGGGTGCCCTACCACGAACTGGACCACTTCGAATCCTCCGACTGGCTCTTTGGGCGCGATGCGGGCATACATTACGGCCGCGAGACCCGGCTGCCCATCAACGTGCTGCATCTCGACCACAGCGGGAGCCAGTGGTACGGAACCTCCAAGCAGCGCTGACGCCGAATCCCTTTGCCTGCGCAGTTTCCCCCATTCCCGTCCCGCTCTGGTAATCTATGGGAATGTTGCGCTCATGAAACGCGCTGCCCTTCAACGTACAATGCGGAATCCTGAATGCGTATAGCCTTCATAGACCTGCTCTTTTCTTGGCCGCCCCACGGAGGCGGCGATGTGGACGTGTTTCACATCGCTGCTGGGGCGCAGGCCATGGGGCATGAAGTCTGCCTCTTTGCCGCGCGTGACGAGGACACTTGGGAACGCGGACGAATTCAAGAGGGAAGCGCGCCTTTTCCTGTCGAGATACTTTCCTTCTCCGGCAAGGATTTCAATGCCAACCGGGTGTCATCCGCATTTCGCGACGCGGTCGATGCCTGGCAGCCCGAAGCGGTGTTTGTCGGTCAGGGCTTTCTCATGAAACCCGCGGTAATTCTTGCGTTGGCGCACTATCCCATCGTTTCCCGTTTGCACGCCCATGAGGGGGCCTGCCACCGAGACATGCTCCGCTTTCTGGACGGGGCGCCCTGTCCAAACTGTTACCTGGACACGCCCGACCTCTGCCGACGCTGTGCGTTGCAACTGCTCGGCTCTCAGATACGCACACAGAGGCAGAGTGCGTGGTTGCGGGAGTACCTTGGTGTGGAGGCCTATCGGCCGGAATACCACGCCCTGTTTGAACAGGCACTGCGCGCTGTGCGCGTGGCGGTGGTATACAATTCGGGGATGGTCGCCCCGTTGCGCGGATTGCCGGGTGAGGTCCGCCTGATTCCCTCGGGCGTGGATGCGCAGGCTTTCACTCCCACACCGCCCGGGGAGAGGTGCGGCGGCAGAAAGGTCATACTCATGGCAGGCCGCGCCGAGGACCCGGCCAAAGGTTTTGGCGTATTGGCAGAGGCCGCCCGCCGCCTGTGGGAAAAGCGCCAGGACTTTGAAGTGGTCGCCACCTTGCCGCAGGATATGGGGGAGGGGCCTTGGCTTCGCCCGGTGGGCTGGGTGGACCATGCCGACATGCCCGCCCTAAACGCGGCATCGGACATCTGCGTCGTTCCCAGTGTATGGGAAGAACCTTGGGGCATGGTCGCTCTGGAGGCGATGGCCGCAGAGAAACCCGTCTGCGCCTCCCGTGTAGGCGGCTTGGCTGAAATCTTGGTGGACGGTGAAACCGGCCTCCTTTTCGACCGGGGCGATTCCGAGGCCCTGTCAATCGCTTTAGGCAGCTTGTTGGATGACGCGAACCTGAGAACAACCATGGGCCTTGCGGGCCGAGCGAGGGTGCTTGCTGAATTCTCCTGGGACACCGTCCTGGAGAAGCATTACCGTCCGTTATGGGGCGAAATGGCACGGATGTCAGGGGAACGGCAGGGATGAGTAACGCCTCCAAATCCCTGCGCGTAGCCTTTGTCGACCTCGTGTTCAGTTGGCCGCCCAACGGCGGTGCCGATGCCGATGTCTTTCATGTGATGACTGGTCTGGCACGCCACGGGGTGGAGGTGCATCTCTTCGTTGCCCATGAACGTGGTTCCATGGAGCGGGGAAATGTTCAGTTCGAACTGCTGCCTTTTCCTGTCACCGTCTTGGAATTCGACACAAAAGCGTTAAGGCCGGACATGCTCTGCGCCCCATTTCGCGCAGCAGTGGACGCATGGCAGCCCGACATGGTGTTTCTGACCCACGGCTTTGCACTCAAACCCTATCTGGCCCTCGCATTGGCCCATCATCGGCTTGTGGGCCGTTTTTATGCCCACGAACTCGCCTGCGCGCGCGATGCGCTGCGCTTCAAGGACGGCAAACCCTGTCCCAATGACTATCTAAGGACGCCTGATATATGCCGTGCCTGCGCGCTGGAGCGGCTGGGTCCAGAAATCCGTTCAGGCAAAATGCGAACATGGGCCTCCGACTGGGTCGCGGCCCGGGCCTGGCGGCCTGAATACCGCCAGGTGGTGATGCAGTCTCTGGAGGCCTACGCCGCCGTCATTGTTTCCAATACTACCCTGCGCAAACAGGTTGCCGAATATGCAAAGCGCGTGGAGGTCTTTCCTGGAGGCGCCCCGGTGCATGAAATCACGCCCATCTTCGGAGGCGCAGCGGACGCCCCCAAAATCATCCTCATGACCGGCCGCATCGAAGACCCGCTCAAAGGTCTCGACGTCCTTCGCAAAGCGGGGGAGCGCTTGGCGGCAAGACGCCCAAGTACCGCAGGCGTCCGGCCTGCCCCATGCTCCAGTACCGCAGGCGTCCCGCCTGCCTTGTCTTCCCCCAACGCCGACGTCCCGCGCGGCGATTTCGAGATTCACGCCACCCTCTTTGACGTCACCCAGAGCAGCGGTCATTTCAAAGCACGGGGCTGGCTTTCCCATGAGGAAACGCTCGCACTCTACCAGGAGGCCGCCATCGTGGTGGTGCCGTCCATTTGGGAGGAGCCCTTTGGGCTGGTCGCCGTCGAGGCCATGGCAACCGGGCTGCCCGTCTGCGCCAGCCGCATCGGCGGTCTTTCCGACATAGTGCGCCACGGTGAGACGGGCTTTCTCTTTGCCCCCGGCAACGCGGAAGAACTCGCAGGACAACTCAACACCTTGCTTGATGATGCCGCGCTGCGTTACCGTCTGGGTCAGGCCGGGCGGCAGGTCGCCGAGAATGAATATGACTGGGACGGGATTATAGAAAGGCGCTATCTGCCTTTCATTCAGGAATTGATATCTTGAACGAACAGATGCACATCGTCGCCTTTTACAGCCGAGGCCCACACTACACGCGCTTGCTGCGCCACCTGCGCAGGGTTCATCCCGAAGCGTATATCACTGCCATGGTGCCACCCGGTTTTCCCATCGACACGCTGACCGCTTTGGCCGACGCCGTTCTAGTCACCCCCGCGCCGCCCCACGGTGTGCGAGATCCCGGTGCGCTCTTTGCGCTCATACGCCAAATCCGCGCCACGCACTGCACCCGCTTCGTCGTGATGTTTGACAGCGCAAGGCTGCGGCTTGTCGCTTTCGCATCCGGAGCCCCGGAACGTTGGTGCTATGGTCCCGACGGAAGTTATGCGGCGGTCGAAACCGCACCCCTTCGCCGACTCTTTGCTGGCCTGCGGGGGCGGTTGCGGGGTTGGATGTTGTGGTTGCGGATTTGGTTCGTAGTACACAGTACAAGAGTGAATTAGACGGTTACCTGGAACTTTTACAGGTCCAGGCAGTAAAGGAGGGAAAATGTTACATCGTCTGCGGGAGAATTGGCGCAAGAATCCCTATCCGGTTCTTGCATCGTTTTCGCTTATGATGTCCAGCGCAATGGGAGTCTTGGCTAGACACGGCTATCTTCCCTCAGGTGCAGCGCTGGAATTTGCCCAATGCTTGGTTCTCGGTTTGGGCTGCTATTTCTTTTGGAAGTTCATTGTAAGAGTTTCACAGCCACGCTGATCGAGGAGGATGCGTGGAAAGGAATGCCAGCCGGGGGCGGCTGTCCTACATGGCTAATCTCCTCTTATCGCGCGTAACCGAAGCTCATCGGCGGGGCGGTGAACCGAGCGTCCTTCAATTCCACCACGTCGCCGCACTCGCGGTCGCCTTTCAGGTTGTCCTCCTTCATCACGCACAGGTTCTTCGGCGTAATCCCGACGACAACCACCTCTGCAGCCTGGTCGCCTTGGTTTACCCAGAAAAGCGTCCCGGCCGCATAGGCCCCACTAACGCAACCGGGGTTGCTCGAATCGCAACGGCGCACCATGTCACCGCCCTTGGTAAACCGGCTGAACATGGCCCAGGCATGGTAGACGGGCCGCACCCGGTAGTTGTCCTTCTTGTGGTTCCAGAGACCGTAGTTCATCAACCCACCACCGGGATAGTACATTTCATGCAGACACCATATGGAGAAGCCTGCAATCCCTTTGTTCAGCCCCTCGATGACGAAGGCCGAAGTCCATATTGCGTAGGGATAAGTCTCCATGATGGGGTTTTCCATCGCCCCCGAATGGCTGTCCTGAAACCCGAACTCTGCGATGACCAGCGGCTTGTGCGGCGTCAGCGACTGTAGCCGGTCAAGGCGCTCATCCAGGAACATGCTCATGAGCGGACGGCTGGCGGTTTGCAGATAACGGTGAGAGGCGAAATAGTCGCTCAAGCCAAAATAGGCATCATCGGTGGCGCACCACGAGAAGAAATCGAAATCACCCGTGTCGTCCGAACCAACGATGCGCACGTTCAGTCCCCGACGCGCGAACTCTGCCTTTACTTTCTGGTGCAGTTCGCGGAAGCTTTCATGCGTGCCGCCCTGCCCCATAAAATAACCGTTGGGCTCATTGGTCAGCGTCCATTCCTGCACGCAGGTGTAGCCCTTGTCCCGGATAAGGTGCTCCATCAGGGCGCCGACGCCGCGCGCGGCCCTGTCCGGGTCGGCATAGGGATGTTTCACTCCCCACTCGACGCCCACCACATTCACCCTCGCTCCCAATCGCTGATACTGGTCCAGCGTTCGATAGTGGCTGCGCATGTTGTCCGAGTCGAAATCGAAGGTCTCCCAGTCGTCCGAAGGGTTGAAATCCTTGTACCAAAAGAACATGCGAACCCAGTCGGGCTGCATGAAGTCTATGCGGCCCTCCCGTAGGGCATAGTCCGCCTCCTCCACCCCTCGGTCTACGTTTTCCTTGTTGTAGAACCAGCCATCGTCCTCCGCGCCGATGCCGATGAACTTGTCACAGGCCACTTTGTCCGACACGGTCAGCGTCACCGGACCGTCCAGCGGCTTGACTTGTGTTCCCTCGGTCATGACGGCGCTTGCCTTGGTGAAGATCCCTTCACCGTGCCCGTTCAGCACAAACGCGACGCGGCAGGTCACCGTCTCCTGCGGCGCAATGGCGACAGCCCGAAGCGTGGCAACCTTCCCATCCTTGGGGGCCATCCCAGACTGTTCGAAACTCAGCCGCGACTCGTCCGCCTGCTGAAATTCTATGACCATGTACGCCCCCGCCCCGTCATGGATGTTCCGGCCTTGTGCGTTGGCCTCTGCCCGTACCACTTGCCCAGGCTGGGCGGAGAATTCCTGGTAAATCAAAGGGTAGCCGGCCTTTACTGTGTCCGGCACAACAATCCTTGCGGCGGCATGTTCCTGCCCAAGCAGAACATCCATCGTCACCTCTGCAGCGCCCGAATGCTTCCATCCGTCGAGCCCATGGTCAAAGTCCGGATTGGTCAGCAGGTTCTGCATTCCGCCGAGCATAAAGAGAAAGAAGGCTGCCATCATTGATAGGGTGCTCCTGTTGTACGGTTGTCACTGCCTGAAGGGTACCTGTGGGACTCTGCCGATTTCCATTACTGGGAG
>CAITNO010000157.1 GCA_903893795.1 Candidatus Hydrogenedentota bacterium
ATTGCGGGATCTTCAATCCCCCATCGAGGGGGGCGCCGCGAAGCGGCGGGGGGTGTATGGCTTCAGGTACTTACCCCAAATGTATACACCCCCTGGCCCTTCGGGCCACCCCCCTCAAGGGGGGACCTAAGACCGCCTCCGCGCTGAGTTCTTGAATAATTACTCTGCGCCCTCGACTATCGCAATCTCTTCCGCCGTCAGCCCGTACAGCGAGTACACCAGTTGGTCAATCTCCCCGTCCGTCGACGTGATCTGGCGCTGCAACATTTTCCGTTCGTGTTCCGTCGTCGCCGAAGGCAACTGCTTGTGCAGCGTCAGCATAGAGCCTTAATTGCGGGATCTTCAATCCCCCATCGAGGGGGGCGCCGCGAAGCGGCGGGGGGTGTATGGCGTCAGGTACTTACCCCAATTGTATACACCCCCTGGCCCGTCGGGCCACCCCCCTCAAGGGGGGACCTAAGACCGCCGCCGCGCTGAGTTCTTGAATAATTACTCTGCGCCCTCGACTATTGAGATCTCTTCCGCCGTCAGCCCGTACAGCGCGTACACCAGTTGGT
The DNA here is from genome assembly GCA_903893795.1 of Candidatus Hydrogenedentota bacterium. Lineage (GTDB taxonomy): Bacteria > Hydrogenedentota > Hydrogenedentia > Hydrogenedentales > CAITNO01 > CAITNO01. Next base: position 558 of record CAITNO010000157.1, read on the forward strand.
CGATCTCCTCGTCCGTCGCCGTGATCTGGCGCTGCAACATTTTCCGTTCGTGTTCCGTCTTCGCCGAAGGCAACTGCTTGTGCAGCGTCAGCATCCGCTCCACCAGCGAGACCATGCGATCTATGTCCGTCTTCAATGCTCGTGGTATGAGGAGTTTGCCCTGTGTTCCAGGGGTTGCATGAATAAGTCCACCACCCAAAGAATGGTCAATCAGGAACGTACCAAAATAGAACCGTTCAAGACGCGAATTCATGACTCCAAGAAGAAACGTCAACGGCAGATCTATAGGGGGAGCAATATCCGTCACGATACCATGCGGGACAATACATACCAGGCTCTGTTCAACGTAGTGGTGTCCCACGTCCAGAGTCGCCACCAACCGTTTTCGAGATAGCATAGACTGAGAAACGATCTTCTTCGTCTCAAAAAGGAGGGGGCTTCTTGGACTGTACATTTCCGCTGGCAAATACTTGATGAAGTGCCCCTTTGGATTCATCGCATATCTGACAATGTCCCGGCCCTCCATGTAAGGCTTAGCATTATCAGCCAGTCCATTATCCGTAATAAGGCGCTCCTTTCCTCCTTCTCCGCGCCCCTTTGCACAGGAACGCAACCCGAAGGTTACATAGCACAGCTCTGAAAGCTGCCAGCTACTATTCTGAAGCTTTGTGCAAAGGGTTTGATTCTCCGAAAGAAGGTCTGTCTTCAAGCTCAAGCCGGGATTCTGCAATGCACGAGCCTGTGGCCAGCTATGAGGGACAGCGTCGAATAGTTCGGCAGGACTCTGCGGCACAACAACCGAGATCTCATTGCTGGGCGCACTTTGCTTCTTGCAAACCAAAATACAGTTCTTGACAATTGCCGTCTGAAACACCTTGAGCTTTGACAAATCAGCCAAGGTGATGACACTCGTCTGTTCCAGCAAAAGCGTCCGAATACTTTCACAATTTGGCTGGTGTAGAGTCTGAATAGGAACTATGAAGCTAAAGAGTCCGTCCTTTCTGGAAAGCGACAGCCCCAGTTCAAAGAAAAGCATGTATAAGTCCCAGACGTGTGTCGCGCACTTGTAGTGAGACTCGAGATATGTCGCCTGTCCGGGATACAATTCCTTGAAGGTTCTGACCCGCACATACGGCGGATTGCCCACCACCGCGTCAAACCCGCCGTCCTTCACAATGAACGGAAACTCCTGTTTCCAGTCGAAGGCGTTGATGCGGAACATTTCCTCCGTGTCGAACACGTCGGCCTGCTGGCCCTTGTAAAAATCCGGGCCGATGAGCGAGTTGCCGCACTTGATGTTGTTGTCGAGATCGGGCAGGGCGCGCTGGTGGAAGAGTCCGCTTTTGAGTCCAAGCGTGTCCGCCGTCTCGCCCTCCAGCACCTTGAGCAGCAATGACAACTTTGTGACCTCGACGGCCTGGGGGTCGATATCCACGCCGTAGACGTGATCGAGCAGGATGCGCTTGCGCTCGGGGATGGTGAGGGCGTAGTCGTTTTCGGCGCGCTGGCGCAGTTTGGGGTTCTTTCCCTTGCACAGCTTTTCCGGCTTGTCGGCGAAGTAGCTCTTGAGATACCAGTCGAGCAGGAACTGGTAGACGACGATGAGGAAGGAGCCGGAGCCGCAGGCGGGGTCGAGCACGCGCAGGGGCGCGGTGCCAGGCTTGGCCCCGTCGATATCTGCGGGCTTCTTTCCCTCCAGCAGTTTGCCAACGGTGTTCTGGACGATGTAGTCCACAATGTAGGTGGGCGTGTAGTAGACGCCGCCGGCCTTGCGCACTTCGGGCTTTTCCTCGACTTTGGCCTGGTGTCCGGCGGTGAGCCGGATGACCTTGCCGAGGAACTGCTCGTAGACCTGGCCGAGGATGTCGGCGGGCAGCACGGAGAATTCGTAGGGGCTCTCGGGATAGTAGAGCCCGCCCAGGATCGGCTTGAGTATCTTGTCGTCTATGCTGAGGCCGAGCGAAACGCCGTCATAATCGGCCCGGCCCTTCTCGGGATGGAAATGGAAGAGGCCCGAGTTGTAGCGGTCGTCGGCCTGCTGGAACAGGTCTTTCAGTTCGGTATAGATGTCTTTTGCTTTCGACAGTGCCTTGAGCCTGCCGTAGTCCTCGATGCCGCGATCCTCGCAGAGGCGCAAGAAGATGATGCGGTCTATCGTGCGCTGCACGGTGTCGTTGAGGCCTCGCTGGTCAATGCCGGGGTTGCGCAGGGCAATGTTGCGCGCGAGCGCGTCGCGCCATGCCTCGATCTCGGCGAGAAAGGCGGTGTCCACGGTGGCGGTGCCGCGCTTGCCCTGGGTGGATTCGGCGTACTTGTCAAAGGCGCCCTTGAGGATGGCCTCCTTGGAGAAGCGTTCGGCGATGAAATCCCAGTGCTTTTCGTATTCCGTGTAGTGGAAGTACCGGACGCGGTGGGCGGCGGCCTTGTCAGCGGGGTTGGGCTTGGTCCGGCAGTCGTAAATGGCGAACTCCTCGAAATCGGTGAGGATGCTGAGCGGCAGCTTGGCCGACCAGGCGTAGCGGCGCAACTGGTAGGCGGGGCCGACATCGTCCCGGATGTTGACGGAGGGTTTCTTGGCTTCGAGGAAGAACTTGCGCACGCCGCCGACGCGGAAACAATAGTCGGGCGCGCGCTTCGACCCGTCAATGTCGATGGCGTCCTCATGGATCACGTCGCGGTAGTTGTGCGCGTAGCCCGCCTCGTTGTTCATGTCCCAGCCGAGACAGGTGAACATGGGATCAATGAAGTCCTTGCGCACCAGCGTTTCATTGTACTGGCCTGAACGGTAGGCGGCCTCGTTCTGCTTGAACTGTTCCACCAGCTTGGCTATTTTTTCGGGTAACGGCATGCCTGTCTTCTCCCTTGTGTGGGGCAGTGTAGCGGCAGGAGGCGTGCGGGGGCAAAAAATGCGAAGGGAACGGCGAAAGAAGGGCAAAGGGCAAGAGAAGAAGGGCGAAGGAGGAAGTGTTGTCTTCTTCGCCCTTCGCCCTTCAGCTTTTGCCTTTTACTTCACAGCCCGCCATCACTGTGTTGCTCGCTTCGCCCTCGCCGGCGGCGCGGGGTAGACCGTTGCATTGGTCGCCAGCCCGTTGACGATGGCCTGCGCCAGCCTCAGCACCTCGGGTTCTGTCCTTGGAAAAGTTGCCATTGTCCTATCTCCCATTTTTTGAATGACTTACAGCGTTACTTCCTTGGCCATAAACGCCTGTGCGGCGGCCCAATCCGCCGCAAAACGTGCTTCAAATGGTGTTTTGGGGGCATCAAACGCCGCGTTTAACCCTTCGAATGGGCGATTTGAAGCTTCAAATGGCGCGTTTGAAGCCTCGAATGAGCGATTTGAAGCCTCGAATGGTGTGTTTGAAGCCTCGAATGCCGTGTTTTAAGCTTCGAATGAGTGATTTGAAGCCTCGAATGGCGTGTTTGAAGCTTCGAATGCCGTTCATGAAGCGTCAAATGGCGCGTTTCAGGCGTTGGCAACGGCTTGCCAGACCCGTTTTGATAGGGTGCCGACGCGCGATGTTGCCGTGGTGAGCGGTGGTTTGGGTTGGACTGCATTGGACACACACCGCCCCGCTTTTTGGAAAGCGGCCATATCCCCGGCGCGTTGAATCCCATCCCTTCAACTTTCCCCGCGACTTCCTACTTCGTGCTTCCCACTACGAAAACGGAGGATAGCGCAGTAAGTGAAAAAGATCACCCCCCCCTGCGCTCTGACACGGGCACCGAAAATGGGATGCCGCGTGGGTTGCCAAAACCGGCGCGTGGCGGATGCACCGCGAAAGGCATAGGAGACCTTCTCCTCGTTGCCAAGTTGCACTTGGCGATGCCGGTGTCCCCGAAGCTGCGCTTCGTCCCCGGCACGGTGTGGCTCGGGCGTCCCGCCCGTGAGGACCGCGGGCAGGATGCCCATGCCACGGGAAAAGCAGCGGCATGGCCACCGCAGTCAAGAAGGATTTCCCGGAGCGAAGCGCAGCTTCGAAGACAATTGCGTCCCCAAGTTCAACTTGGGAACGAGGAGGAGAAGACAGGCGCGTTCCCAAATCCAACTTGGGAACGAGGAGGAAAGGCAATTTGGGAACGTGGGGGAAGAGTTCCCCGGCGCGTCCTCTCCGGCAATGCTTCACACGTAATTCTTTCGCTCTTAACCGATCTTCGTTGCGAAGATGGAAGCGGGTGTTTTATCGTATTGGGCATGACGCGAATTCATTCCATCTGGAACTGTTTCCTGATTTGCGCCGGGTTGGCGGCATGCTGCGCCGCCCTCTACGGCCAGACGCTGTCCCATGGCTTTCTTTCCTATGACGACGGGCTGTATGTGTTTGAGAATTCCCATGTGCAGGCCGGGCTGAACTGGAACAATATGGGCTGGGCCTTCACCACCCCCGCGGCCAATTATGTGCATCCGCTCACCTGGATAAGCCACATGCTGGACTGCCAGCTTTACGGGCTGCAGCCGTGGGGACACCACCTGACCAGCCTCGTCATTCATGCCCTCAACGCCGTATTGCTCTTTCTGGTGCTGGCGCGCCTGACCGGACGACGCTGGCCGAGCGCGCTGGTGGCGTTCCTCTTTGCGGTGCATCCGCTGCATGTGGAATCGGTGGCGTGGATTGCCGAGCGCAAGGGTGTGCTGAGCATGCTGTTTTGGACCGCCGCGCTGGGCGCTTATGGCTGGTACCGGCGGCGGCCCGGTGTGGTCCGGTATCTGGCCGTGACGATGATGTTCCTCCTGGGCCTGATGTCCAAACCCATGGTGGTGACCCTGCCCTTTGTGCTGCTGCTGCTGGACGCCTGGCCCCTGGGACGTATCGACTTCTCCGCGTCCTGGCGCGACGCGGTCCGGGGACTGGTTCGACCCATAGGGGAGAAGTTTCCGCTTTTCCTGCTCACGGCGGTCTTCTGCGCCACGACGGTGATCATGCAGTTGAACGGCAAGAATCTCGACTTCGGCGACAAAATTCCCTTTACGGCGCGCTGTGCCAATGCCGTGGTCGTCTATGTCATCTACCTGCTGAAAACAATTTGGCCCCAGAACCTGGCCGTCTACTATCCCCACCCGCTCATCCGTCCGCCATGGCAGGTGGCCGGTGCTTCGGCAATACTGGCGGCGATCACGCTTGCCTGCCTCCTCCAGGCCCGCCGCCGCCCCCATCTGATCGTTGGATGGCTGTGGTACGTGGGAACGCTCGTGCCGGTGATTGAACTGGTGCAGATTGGAAGCTTCTCCCATGCCGACCGGTACACCTACATTCCGCTCGTGGGCATCTTTATTATGGCGGCCTGGAGCGCGGACGAGGTGAGGAGCCTTGGCCGCGCGCATTCAACAGTGATGACCGCGGCGGCGGCAGTTGCGGTGGCGGTGCTGGGATTTACGGCTTTCAACCAGACCGCCTATTGGAAAGACGATCTCACGCTCTTTGGCCGTGACCTGGCGGTGGCGGGGGACAACGCGGTGGCCCATGACAACATCGGGGCGGCGCTTGTGGACCGGAAAAAACCGGAAGAGGCGGCGGAACAGTTCAAACTGGCGCTGAAGAGCGAACCCAAAGACGCGGAAGCGCTTTACAATCTGGGCGTGGTCGCCGAATCCCTGGGGCACCCCATTGAGGCGGAATCATGGTACCGGCAGACGCTGCAATGCAAACCGGAGCATCCGAAAGCGCACAACAACCTCGGGGGGATTATGGCGCAGTCCGGAAGGCCTGACGAGGCCATCACCCATTTCCGCGCGGCCGTCCAACTCGCCCCGGACATCGCCGATGCGCACAACAATCTGGGAAACCTGCTGGCCCTTCGGGGGAAACTGGAAGAGGCCATGGGCGAATACGGCAAGGCACTGGAACTCGACCCGGGCCAGGTCAGCATCCGCCTCAATCTGGCCAAAATACTGTCCCACCTCGGCCGGCAGGACGAGGCACTTCAGCAACTGGCCAAAGTGCTCCAAGTTGCGCCTGAAAACGGAATTGCCCAACAGATGAAGGCTCAGTTGGAAAAGGCCAATACCGTCCGTGCGGGCATCGGAGTGAAAGCGCTGTAAGCGAAGAGGACACCGGGACAGCCCCAAGGGCGCCTTCTGGGGATAACTGCCGGCCGCTTCCCCGCGCCCGTCATGTCCATGAAACCAATCCCCCCGGTCCGATTGGGTCTTGCATCGGCCCCACCGCCTGCGCTGGTCTAAACGCGCCCCCTCCGACCACGCTCCCCTTCCACTTTAACTCTTGCCTCCCCTCACCGCTTCCCAAAACCAATGGACAATAAAAAAACGGCGGCGGAGGTCGTGACCTCCGCCGCCGCAGGCTGGCTTAGACTAAGCTAAACTTATTGCTGGCCGATGGGCGTGCCGGCAACGCTGGCAGCGCCAGCCGCACCGGAACGAATCACGCCGGACTCGTCAACGAAGAAGCCGCGCGAACCGGTCGTGCCCTGGCCCACCGGGGTGGCGGTGGAGGAAAACGAATTGTTCGTGTTGGCCAGAGTGATTTCGGCGTAGGTGTATCCGCTCTTCGCGCCGGGCCACGTGCCATCAAGGAACGGGGGGGTGGCGCCGGTGAGCGAGGCGAAGTTGCCATAGATGCCCTTGGCCGAATTGTAGGCGTTTTCCGCGCCCAGCACAGTGCGCAGATTGCCAATCGCGGCCGACTCGTTCGACTGAATGCGCGAACGGAGCAGGTTCGGAATGGCGATGGCGGCGATGATCGCGATAATTGCAACCACGATCATCAACTCAATCAGTGTAAAACCTTTGTTCTTCATCTTCTTGGCCTCCAGTTTGTTTGCCCCAGACAGTTGTTACGGGGTTTGCAGTCCCCGTAAACTCGCTACTAAACTTTCTGCCAATGTAAAGCAAAGGTCGTGCCAAATTCCTTGCGAACTCATATGTTCATGTTTTTATTGATTACAAATCACATATACCCCATATTGAGACCGGAACTTGGCACATATTTCTTGACACAACCCCAAATAGAGACACTTTTTGTCGGTTTGGAATGACAAAAATTGTCATCTTGAAACACTTAGAGGTTCAAATTGGGAAAGCTTGTGGTATAATCGGATGTTCTTAGTTGGGTTCGGAGGCAATTCTGACCGAAAGATTCTCCCTTTATCCGTCCGAACGGCAGGAGAAGCGGAAGCGCGGTAAGACTCTTTGAGAGCAACGCTTGCCCCCCACCCCCTGGAATAAAACGCAGGCCTTAAATCTACTTTGACAATCAATCCACTAAATGATAAAATGAGGAAAGAAACGATTAATGGAACCGTTTCGCAATGCGCACTTGCCCCGAAAAAGAATTCCACGTCATGGTTGAAGATGGTCAGTATACAGGGCAGGGCGAAGCGCAAGACGTTTTTCACCATATAGAAAGGCTCAACAAGCCGTGGCTACCAAAACCATACTCGTCGTGGATGATGAACCGGATGTCGTCTCCCTGCTGGAGACAACGCTGTCTTCGGAAGGATACAACGTCATACCTGCCTATGACGGCATTGCGGCCCTGGATATTTGTAGTTCCGACCGTCCGGACCTGGTGTTGCTCGACCTCATGATGCCCATGATGAGTGGCTATGAGGTCTGTGAGCAGATTAAGTCAAACCCCCTCACGCAGCATATCCCCGTGCTGTGTCTTTCTTCCGCCAGCACCCCGGACGCCCGCGCGCACTGCTTCAAGTCGGGCGCTGTCGAACTTATCAAGAAACCCTTCTTCCCGGCGGAACTTATCGCCCAAGTGAAACGCCACTTGCGCGACATGGACGACCTCATCTAGCCGAAGTGCCCTCCGGGTCAATGTTACGAAAAGGCCCCGCAATCCACTCCTGTAAAGCGTGTGCAGACAGAGACACACTTCAACAAACAGGTTCCGCCATGCCAACGAAAGAGGACAGGCTTGCCGAGCAGGACAACAAATGCGTGGGCACCTGCATCACCTGTGTCCCCGATTGTCCCCGTCACCCCTCGAAGAGCGCACCGAAAAAGAAAACCTCCACGCGCTCGTCCATCACACCGCCCAAATTACACGGAACACCAAGGGTAAACACGCCGCGCAAATCGTCCCGTCGCTGAACGGTCGTTACGGTTCCCCCAACGCGCCGACAAGGATGCTGGCTTCCTGTTTGCGCTATACAGGCCGGTCGTAAATCTTCTCCAATCCTGAGTAGGGATCGCAGATGGTGATGCCGTCCTTTCCAAACAGGGCCGTCACGGGCGCGCCTTTGCCCGCCTGCAGGTATTCGAAATTGCGGCGGCACACTTCACGCGCGGCATGCACGATAAGCACCGAGATGCGCGCCTCTTCCGCATTGGGATAGGTGGGCGCGAGGTCCTCCATCGACGCGCCGAGAAACTTCATCTCGGCAACTTTCTCGATGCAGACGACGAGGCTGTCCACCCCGTAGCCGCAATAGGCCTCCGTGCCGTCCTCGCGGCGCACGTTGCGGGTGAAGTGCGTGTTGGCCGTGCGCATGCCCCGGGCCGCATTGCACCAGCGGAGGCCCCGGTACTGGCTGTCCGACTCGACAAGTCCGTCGGTGCCGAACAACTGGCTTTCCTGGTTGACCGGCGCCTCAAAACCGTCGGGCAGTATCCAACTGTTGATGAAATCAATGCTCATTCCGTTGTCGAACTGCACCTTGACTTGGACCGCGTCAAAGGCGTCCATGCCAAAATCGCGGCGCAGTTTCTTTTTCTGGCCCACCGCATGCAGCGACACAGGCTTGACCCCAAAATAGGCCACATAGAGGTCGGTCCAGTGGCAGCCGACATAACTGAAGGGGTCGCTCTTCTCCGCCCATTTTTTGAAGGCCTGCGTGGAGACCGACAGCGGCTCTTCCAGCACGGCGCGGCCATAAAGCGGATCGCCGATGCTCTTGGAGATGTCGTCGCGCAGGCGCAGATGATCGGGGTCATAGCGTTTGTGCATGTCCACGCCCACCAGGCGGCCGGCACGGCGCGACGCTTCAATGACGGCATCGGCCTCGTGTGCGTCGAGAGCCATGGGCTTCTCGGTGATGACATGCACGCCGCGCTCCAGCGCGGCCAGAATGGGCGCCGTGTGCAGATGATCCGGCGTGGCTACCGCCAGAATATCCAAATTAGGAAAATCGCGCAGGATGTCCATCCACGGCGTGTCGCCGTGGTACACGGCAAAGTCGAGCCCGTATGCCGCCCGATATTCTTCGCGCTTTGCAGCGGCACTCGCCTCGGTGTTTGTGGCCAGCGCCACGAATTCGACCCGAATGTCTCCCAGCGCGCGCGCCCGGTCATCCAGTCCCAGCCGCCCCAGCCAGGGCAGCAGCCCATTCCGGTGCAGTTGGGCGTAGGTGCGCAGATGCACATCGCCGCCGAACATCCCGCCCCCCACCAGGGCCACCTGCAGCACGCGGTCTTTCATGGCGTCCGTCTCCGTCATTGTGCCGGTTTTTCCCCGGGCTTGGCCTCCGCCGCGGGCGCGGTCTGCCGGTAGTTCTCCGGTGACAGTGTCGGCGGTTGGAGCTGCTTGGGCGGATTCTCGGAGGAACCCGGTCCCGTCTTCGGCCGCAGTTCCACCTTGTAGATTTCAATATCCATCAGGTACTTGGCCTGGTCCACCGCCTTGGTCATGGCCTCCTGGCGCTTTTCCTCCAACAGGTAGTTGCGTATCTGGTCATGCGCCTTTTCCAGCGTCACCTTGCCCGGCTCGTTGACCGAGACCACATTCAACAGATGCCAGGCATTGCCGCCCTCAAAGGCCTCGGACACCTCGCCCACAGTCTGCTTGAAAATGCGGTCCCCAATATAGGGCGGCAGCTTGGAGGCACTCACTTCGGGATAAAGTCCGCCGCTCTGCGCCACGTTCTTGTCGTCCGACAGTTCGGCCGCAACCTTGCCGAACGCCTCTCCGGCGACAATGCGCGCCCGAGCGTCTTGGGTGGATTTCTTTGCCTTTTCCGCGTCGGCGGGCTCGGTGCCTTCGGGGTGGATCCCCAAATGCTGAATGTCCGCCGTCCGCTCTTTCCGGTCAAACCGGCCCGCGCCCGACCATTCGTCGTAGAGCTTCTGTATTTCCTCCTCGGTAACGGCCGCCTCGTCGAGCTTCTTCTTCTTGTAGGCTTCAATGGCAATGCGGTCACGGAGCAGTTCCTTAAGCCCCGCCTCGTCGGTACTTTCGCGCTTCAGGTAATCCTGGAACTTGTCCGCCGAACCCAACAACCGGCGTCCCCGTTCAAACTCGCGGTTCACCTCCTCGTCAGTGACGGTCACGGCATGGGTGGCCACCCAGCGCAACACCCGCGCATCAATCATCTCGCCCAGTGCAAGGGCACGGAAACTTGGGTCGTCCGGATTGACCTGCTGTCCGCGTTCCTGGGAAATCTGCTTTGCGCGCTGGGCAAGGTCACGGGCAAATTCCTGCGCTGTGATAATCATGTCCCCCACCCGCGCAATCTTTTCCGGAATCGCCGGCGCTTTGGACGCTGGCTGCCCTGCCGCATCCTTCGCGGTTTCCGGGGTCGGCGGAACCGTCGGCGCGGGGGCCGGGACAGGCGCCGCGGCCGTGGCCGGAGGCGTTTCCTTTGCCGTTTCAGCCGCCGGAGGAGCCGCCGAAGCTGCGCCGGCCACCGGGACGACGGCCGCCCCGCCAGCAGGGACGGGAATGCTCACCGAATGTTCCTCGGGAGCGGAAGCGGTGGCGGGAACGGCAGGCGCGGCCGGGGCCGCCGCTTTTCCGCAGGCAACCACCACCAGCGCCAACAAGGCAAACAAGCCCACCAGTCCGAATCGTTTCGTCATGCCACTTCTCCTGTGCGCCATCGGGCGCACCCTGCTGCATTCACTCACTATCGGCGCGAAACGACACCCTGCCAGGGGAGGCCGCGTTGCCGTATTCCGCCAAACCCTTACAGTTTTATGGTCTTGCCCGTGTCCGCCGCCTTGTAGATGGCCTCAATCAGCGCCACGGCATTGCGGCCTTCCCTGCCGTCGATCAGCGGGGGGCGGTCGTTTTGAATCGCCTGGGCGAAGTCCAAAATCTGGCGGCGATGGCCTTCAATCTTCAGGCTGCTCAGCGGGTCACCCGCACCCGAGCCCAGTTCCGATTCCTGGCTCAGCATCTTTTCAATCTTTGCATCGCCCGCACGCCGCTTCTGAAACTGGAAGAACTTGAGGGCGCCGTCCTCAACATAGGCGCTACCCTCGGTGCCGTGTACCTCAACCCGCGCGGGATGGCCCGGCCAGATGGCGGTGCTGCCCTCGATCACGCCAAAGGCGCCGTTCACAAACTCGAGCGTGACCACGGCCAAGTCTTCCACCTCCAACTGCTCGTGCAATGCCCGCCTGGTCTGGGCGCGCACCGACGCCACCGGCCCCATGAACCATTGGAGCAGGTCGATCTGGTGGATGCCCTGATTCATCAGCGCACCGCCGCCGTCCAGCTTCTTCGTGCCGCGCCATGCGCCGCTGCCGTAGTACTCCTTCGAGCGGAACCACTTGATGTAGGCGTCACCCAAAACCAGTTTACCGAAACGGCCCTGGTCAATCGCGGTCTTTATCAGTTGCGGTCCCTCCGCAAAACGGCTCTGGAAAATGCAGCCTAGCCGCACGCCCGCCTTGTCGGTCGCCTTGATGATGCGGTCGATGCGCTTGGTGCTCACCTCCAGCGGCTTTTCCGAAAGGATGTGCTTGCCCGCCGCGGCGCACTCTTCGGCGATTTCGGCGCGCAATCCGCTCGGCACGCAAAGGCACACCGCCTGCACGTCTTTCCGCTCAAGTATCTTGCGGTAGTCGGTATAGACGTCCACCCCGTACTTGTCGCCAAGACGCTGCCCCGTCGCGGGCACCACATCGGACACCGCAACGAGTTTTGCATGCTTCACTTCGGCTATCGCCGCGGCATGAACCGGACCGATGTTGCCGCAACCAATAATTGCAAACCCTACCTTTGCCATGAACAGATCTCTCCTCTCTTGAATCGACTGAACCGAAAGACAGAATGCGGGAAGTTTACTACATTCCCTGTGGGGCTTTCCCGAAAAACAGCGCCCGCCATAAGGGTGAACACAAAGTATCCTGCGAAAACGCCCCGGCTACTCGGCCAGCAGTTCCCCAAAGTTGAAGCGGCCGTAACCGGAATCGGGAGCGTTTTTCCAGTTGCCCTCCCCGTCGCAAGATTCAAAGGCCACCCAGAAATCCCCGTCCGTCGGCGCATAGACCACGCTCATCACATCCCAATCGTCCTGCGCCAGCATTTCCGTGTTGTGGGCCACGGTCGCGGCGATGTTCAATGCCTCCTCGATGCCGATCCTGCGCGGGGGACCCGCCTCAATCACCCTGGTGTTGCGCACCGGGAACACATATTCCGCCCCCGTCTCATAGGCCCGGATCATGTCGTGCATCGGCTTGTGGCAGGTCGTGTAGCTGCTGCCGGAGAAGTTCTGTCCCCAGGGGTTGCCCGTGTTGTCCCGGTCACCGGGTCCGTCGTCGGCCGCCTGCGATGCGCGGCTGCACCGGCCAAAGGCCGTGTCGGCGCGCATAATCGCGTCGGCCAAAGGCAGACCGTACTGATGCGCCTTCCCGGAGGCGTCCACCCATTCCGCTGCCGCCTCTTTCGCATCGTTGGCGAAAAAGGTCTCGCAGCACTTGAAATTGGTCTCAAATGCCGCGGCGCGCGGCGCGAATTCGGCGGTTCCGTAACGTTCCGGATCGCCGTCGGCGACAAGGTAGTTGTACCCGATGGTGTGTTTCGCGCCCTCGATAAAGGTCACCGCCTCCTCCAGTGTGAGCGCATCCTCCAGCATCTGCCGCGCGATCAGTGTCCAGGGTGTGCCGTCCAGTTCCTCGCACACGCTGAAGGCGCCGACCTCGGAAAGGGTCAATCCCTTTGCGTTCGTCCCCGCCAAACACCCCGTCACCCCGGCATAGCCGACGGTCACGCACGCGATGCCCTTTTCGGGACGATACAGGGTGATGAGTTTGTCCTCGTGCATACCGCTCTGCGACAGCCAGTCGAGATTGCGCAGCGAGAACATCTTGCCGTCCACCGTGCGCGAACCCCACAGGGCAAACATGGTGCATGACATGGGCCGCTGTTGCGCGAGGTGCTGCAAAGCCTCCATCGTCTCACCGTCGAGAAACTCAAAAGCCCGTTCCTCGCGCTTGTAGAGGTCGAAATTCGTCGCGGCGACAATGCGGTGCAGTTCCTGCACCGAAAGTTCCACGCCTGCCGCCGCGGCGCCACGGACAATGCCCTCCATCTCGTCCAGAAACCGTTTCGGCGTGTGCGGGGCCATGCGCGCCCAGGCATTGTCCAAAATGTTGTGCACCACAAACTCGGGCAGGCCGGCCGACTCGAAAATCTTTACGAGGCGGTTGGCATTGCGTTTCACCAAGTCTCCCACCAGCACTCCGTATTGCCAGCCCATTTCCTCCGGATTGCCGCACACCGACACCACGGGAATCGGCCCGTGCGGCGTTGAATAGAGGGCCAGCCATCCTCCATCACAGGTCTTCTTGTCCGAAACCGGCGACGCGTCCACATGCTTTATGCTCACGGGTTCAACTCCTCTTCATGGTCCCAGGTTGCAAGCAGAAGGTTTAGTAACTACGACCGCGCGCTTCAGTGTCACATCAGGCTTTGACCGACAGAATCTCCGGCACTGATTCGCCTGCGGCCTGCATGCGCCGAATCAGCCGCGCACGAAGGTCGGAGCGCACTTGCTCAAGTTCCGGGTCGGAAACAAGGTTCTTCCTTTCGTGTGGATCGGCCTCCAAGTCGTAAAGAAAGTCCTCATGATAGCGTTCGGCGCGTCCGTCTTTCGCCTGATCCGACGATTCTGAGGCGCGAACGGCATACTTCCATCGCGCCGTGCGAATGGCCCGCCCGGTCTGACTTTCGCTGATCTGGACGAAAACCTCCTCGGGCCAGTGCCGCGCCTTGCCTTCGACCAGTTCCTGCAGTGGACGGCCTTTCATGGCGCCCGGCACGGCAACACCGCCCGACGCAAGGATTGTCGGCGGCAGGTCAATGAGGCTCGCCAGTTCGTTGACGGTTTTGCCGCCGCGAAATCCCGGCCCGCAGGCGATGAGGGGCACGCGGATGCTGTTGTCGTGGCAAGACCGTTTGTACTCGTTGTTGCGCGTCCGGAAGTGACATGCGTGGTCGCAGGTATAGATGATTATGGTGTTCTCGGCCAGCCCCTGCGTTTCCAGTTCCTTTCGCAGGCGCCCCACCGAGGCATCCAGGCGGTTGCAACTGCCTAGATAGTCTGGCATCTCCGTCCGCCAGTCGCCTTCGGCGCCTTCGAGGTCACCCGGCACGGGGAAGTCTTTGAAACGCTCCTTGGAGCCCTCAGGCCCTTCAAAGTGCCCGTGGTCGTTCTGATGGTGGGGCTCGATGTAGGAGAGGAACAGAAAGAAGGGACGTTCCTTGTCCCGCTTTCCCAGGTAGTCAATGGCGAAATCCGTCAGCGCGTCGACACGGTACCGGCCCTTGGGAAAGTCCACCTGCTTCATGTCACCGTCAAATACATGGCCGTCGTAACTGTGTGACGTGAACTCCAGTACGTCGGAGGCAAGCCAGAAGTCGTCATAGCCGCCGCGGCCTTCCGGCGGCACGGCGGTCGTGTGGTGGTCGGGATGGTTGCCGTTGGAGGCCAGATGCCACTTTCCGATATAGCCCACCTCATAACCGGCCAGCTTTAGCAAACGCGGCAGGGTGACCGCATCCAGCGGCAACGCGATGTCGTTGTGCCAGCATCCCGTTTCGGTGGCATACAGGCCGGTTTGGAGGCAGGCCCGGGCAGGCCCGCACACCGGTTGACAGGTGAATGCGTTGTGAAAACGCACGCCCTCGGCGGCCAATGCGTCAAGGTGGGGCGAAAGTCCCAGCGCGCGGCCCATGTTATCCCCGTAACAGCCGACCGTGTCCCAGCGCTGCTGGTCGCTGAAGATGAAAAGAATGTTGGGCTGTTTGCCCCGCGCGGTGGCGTCCTTCTCCCCCGCACCGGCCGCATGGGCGCCCATCAACGCCGCGCCCATGGCCATGCCGCCCCGCTCCATGAATCCCCGACGGGTGAGTGTGTCCTGCTTCATGCGCAATTCCTTGTTGGCTTGTCCCAAGCTGCCTCATTCTAGCCCGTTGATGCCGCCGGACAAAACAGGGCACCGGGAAACATTTGCGACGGAACAGGTTGCCCGTTCCGCCGCAAGAAAAGTCCCAAGTTATCAGCAAAAGTCTAAAGCTTCTGCCCCTTGTACTCGCCCGTGAGCGCGTCCAGAAACTGCACCACCTGCTCCACCTGCTTGTCGTTCATTCTTTCGCCCAACTGACATCTGGCCATGTCTTTCACCGCCTTGCCCAAATCACTGGTGCTCGAATCGTGGAAGTAGGGGGCCGTCAGTTTGATGTTGCGCAGCGTTGGCACTTTCAACCGGTACTTGTCCGCCTCATCCTTGGTCGCATTGAAACGGCCAAAATCGGCCTCTTTCACATTGCCGCGCTTGTGGAAATAGTCCTTGCGCAACCCCATCAATTCGAAGGACTGGCCGCCCAGCAGGGGACCGCAATGGCATTTGGTGCAACCGCTGTCCTCGAAGACCTTCAATCCCGCTTTCTGGTCCGCCGTCAGCGCGTTTTCGTCGCCCTTGAGATACTTGTCGAAAGGTCCGGGCGTGACGAGCGTCTTTTCAAACTCGGCAATGGCATTGACAAAGTTCTCTTTCTTGTACCCGTCCGGATAGACCGCGTTGAAGGCCTGAGTGAACTCGGCGTCCTGGCCCAGTTTGGCCGACGCCTCGCTCCAGTTGGAGGCCATCTCGGCGGGATTGTTCACCGGACCGTCGGCCTGGGCCGCCAGGTCTGCGGCGCGGCCATCCCAGAACTGAATGAACTGAAAGCCCGCATTGAACACCGTCGGCGCGTTGATGCCACCCACCGTTCCGCCGACCCCCTTGGAGAAGGGCAGTTGGTCTGTGCCCCCCTTCTTCAGGTCATGGCAGGAGGCGCAGGCCACCGTGTTGTCCTTGGACAGGCGGACATCGTGGAAAAGCTTCTCGCCCAGGGCGACCTTGGCCGGGTCCGCGCTGACCGAATCGGGCAGCGGCTGGAGAACTTTCTTGGCCAGTTCGGCGGGAACGCCCGCCGGTGCCTGCTTGACCCGCGTCTCCTGAATCCACTCCGTCAGCGTCTGCTTATCCTCGGCGCTTAGGGCATGGTTCCAGTGCATGGCCAGATAATGCCCAGGGGGCATGCTGCCGTCTGCGACCACATGTTCGGTCTTCGCCAGAACGGCGCCGGATACGGGCTTGCCTGCAACGACCTCCTTGACATAGTCCACATTCTTCGTGGCCATGCTGATGTCAATCGCAAGCAACTGCTTAGCCACGGGCAATGCGCCATAGAACGGCAAACCCGAACCCACGGAATGGCATCCCGCGCATTTCTCGGCAAGAATTGCCGCCGCTTGGACGCTCACAGGGTCGTTGGATTTGTATTGCTGTAGCGGATTGGAGGTGTATGGAACGACCAGATTGTACACCGGCAAAGAAAGCCCCAAGAGAATCAGTACGAAAACGGCAAATACCAGTTTCTTCATAATGCACCCTTTCTTTTGAATTGCGCGCTTCTCTTAGGCCAAAGTTGAGATGGCCCCCTGTTCAAGCAAGCGCACGGTCACCAGTCAGTATTCTACAGGATTCGAGAAACATTGCCAAGTGCCTGAGAGTGAAACCGTCCAGGCGCATGGTTTCTACTCGGTCTTCCCCCCGCTGTCACGAAATTCGGGGGCCTGCAATTCACGGGTTACCTGCGTGTTCTCCGCCAGCACGGCAATCTCGTCCTTGGTGGAGATGCTCAGCTCGCGAAACCTGCGTGCTCCCGGCAGAACCCGGCTTTCCAGTGTGCCCACGGCCTTGTTATAGGCGCCGGTGGCCGTGTTCAGCGCTTTTCCCAATCCTGTGAAATGCTCGGCCAGTGTGGCAATGCGCTCATACAAGTCCTTGCCCAGACGGCTGATCGCCTCGGCATTCTCGGCAAGGTTTTCCTGTTGCCAGCCGTAGGAAACCGCCTTCAACAGCGCGATCAGGGTGGTCGGCGTGGCCAGAATCACCCGTTGGTCCACCCCGTACTCGATGAGCATGGGGTCCTGCTCCAGCGCGGCGCTGAAAAAGGGCTCGCCCGGCAGAAACAGCACGGCGAATTCGGGCGCGGAGGTGAACTGGTCCCAGTAGGACTTCTTTGCGAGAAGCATAATCTGCGCGCGCACCTGCTGCGCGTGGGTCCTAAGGAGCGCCGTGCGCTCGTCCTCCGACTCGGTGTCCATGGCCTTCATATAAGCGTCCAGTGACACCTTGGCATCTATGACGATGGTCTTGCCCCCCGGCAGCGACACGATCATGTCGGGGATCAGCCTTCCCGCCTCCGTGTCCGTGCCTTGCTGCTCCGCGAAATCGCAGTGATTCAGCATTCCCGCCAGTTCCACCACGCGCCGCAATTGTATTTCCCCCCAGCGCCCGCGCACCTGCGGCGCGCGCAGGGCCGTCACCAACCGACCGGTCTCCCGGTTTAACCTGTCCTGGGAGGTCAGCAGCGACTTCACCTGCTCCGAAATGCCCGTGTAGGCCGAAGCACGCTCCTTCTCCACCGCCTGTATCTGCAAGTTGACCTTTTCCAGCGATTCGCGCATGGGCTTGACCATTTCGTCAATCGCCTGCTGACGCTGGGCCATGTCCCCCTTGGCGCTTTCCTGGAACTTCTCCAGATTCTCCTTGGCCAGTTCGAGAAATGCCTGGTTGTTGCTCTTGAGCGCCTCGGAAGAGAGTGCCTGGAACGCATCGGCCAGCCGCGTCCGCGCCTCATCTAGCAGGGCCAGTTTCTCCGCCGCCCCCCGGCGCTCCTCTTCGGCACGCGCCGCAAGGTCTGAATTACGCACCTGCTGGGCCGACAGTTCCGCCTGCAGTGACTGAATGCGCGCATCCCGGTCGCGCTGGCCCTGTTCCAGTTCCGTAATGCGCGGCAACCGCGCCTCGGCTGCCGCCCGCAACCCCGTCTCCGCCTGCAATTGCGCACGGAACTCCTCCAACCGGGCCGTCATCTCCCCCCGGGCCGCCTCCAACGCTGCG
The DNA here is from genome assembly GCA_903893795.1 of Candidatus Hydrogenedentota bacterium. Lineage (GTDB taxonomy): Bacteria > Hydrogenedentota > Hydrogenedentia > Hydrogenedentales > CAITNO01 > CAITNO01. The sequence goes on from CAITNO010000157.1 coordinate 18,640, forward strand.
GCCCGCTGCTCCGCCGCCGCGCGACGTTCTTCCAGCAACGCCTTTTCCGTGTCGAGCAGTCCCCGTTCGGCGGCAATCAGCCTTGCCGCCTGCACGCGAATCGCCCAGCCAACAAAGCCCGCCACGGCCAAACCCAGCACCAACCCAACCACCACGCCAACTGCACCGGTCATAAGAATGTCCCCCGGCCCGACAGCGACCATTTCACCGTCTGTGACCGGCTTCATCATAGACCATCACCTATTCCTGCGCAAAGCACAACGCGGAAGAAACGCAGATCCCGGTGCCTTGAGCAAGAATCTACCGAAGATTTGCCCATTTGCGCAGCGTCCTTTGTTTCACTATACTAAAAGCATACGACATGCTTTGGTTTCCGTAATTCTGTCAGCACAAGGAACGAGCGATAATCCGCAAGTGGCCCCCTCCGACAGGATGCCTGAACCCGGAACGTGAACGCTGAAGAGAAACAGGACATGCAGTACGACATCAACAATTGGACCTCTGACAGGCCTGAGCCCAAGTGCGCGCAGGTCGCGGTTGCCTTTGCATCAAAGCCTGCGGGAACCTGCCTGCCTGGTCCCCTGGAGGCTGGGATGCCGGTTATGTAGCGGTCCACCCGAGACACACCGGCGCCCGGCCACCAGATACCTGCTGGCCGGGCGCTTCTTTTTTGGATCTGCAACAACACGAAACAGGATGCGCATTGTGACATTTGGCCGAGACAAAGCGGCGACACATCACGGAGGGAGTTTTCAGGCATGCTATTATTGTGCGACCCCCTCCGGGGCCCAGCGAGAAGCAGGCGCAAACATGTCACGGGTTACCGTCGGAGGGGATTGCGGTGGTCAAGAGCGTGAAATAATTTCCTTCTTGACTGCTGTGGCCATGACGCCGCTTGATCGTTCAGGTCTCACCGAGTTCACGGCTGTGGCCGATATCTTCTGTGGCGCGCTGAAACGCACCTGTCCGGGGTCTCGCCTTCAGTAGACCGCTTTCTCCGACACCAGACTCTTTGGGGGTACAGACTCGGCTTCTCCGCCAGAATCCCATTCCCCAAGCGCCCAAATATCACCCTGGAAAACGTCGCCAGCGAGTGTGTGGCCATCTTCCTGGACCAGTCCGGCGCTTGAAGAACCGGACTACCAAGAAGGCCCTGCTCGTCTGTGTGGTTTTGAGCGTGATGGGGGTCGGTGTAGAATGCCGACAGCTTGAAATGCTGAATCGGAGAGGCCAAATGAATTATCGAGTCTTATTGGTGACGCTATTGTCCGTGTTGCTGCCCTTAGCGGCGGGCGCCGCGGTTTTTGACTCGGCGACGAAGACCGCGACCATCGCCGACGCGAATGGCCGGCTGCAATTGCGTCTAAACGCGGACGGGAAATGCCTGCTGGATGCGGTGACCGTGAATGGCCGCAATGTGGTTTTGCCGGAAACGGGCGTCTGTTCGGCGGTGAAAGTGGGCGAAAAGTGGCACACGACGCGTGACGACATTGCCCCGCCCGTTGTTAGCGTGGAAGACGGCGTGGTTACTGTGACGGGCATCCGTTTTGGCGGTGACGGGGTTTCGGTGGAGGAAACGTGGCGGTTCACCGAACTGCCTGACCGCATCACCTGGCGCATTCAGCGCAAGTACGCCGGAGCTACAACGCTGGAGGACACCGGCTTTCCCTGCTGGGATTTTGCGGACATGCAGACCTGGACCGGTGCGTTGCTCGATACGGGCGGGGTGGCCTGGCCCAAGCTGATGGGCGCGCCCAATGCCAGCTATGGCGTGCATGCCGGGTCGGTGACATTCTGGAACAAGGAAAAGAATGATTGCCTGCGCATTACGGCTTCGCCGCAGGGGGAGGCGAAGGCGGCGGTGCGATTCACCCACCAGCCAAACGGCATCTTCTCCCTCAACAACATAATCACGGGAGAAACGGTGCAGCCTAAACATGACCTGCGCCGCTTTCTGGAGAACGCACAGGATGTGTGGAAGCCCTTCGCCGCCTCCGGCGAGGTCACCGTGGAATATGCGCTGTCCGCGCTGGACTATGATGCGGCCTATTACCGCGGTGATCTGAAGGGTATCGACGGCGCTGCGGTGCGGGAGATCTGCAACACCATCGGCCGCATCGGCGTGATTGACGCCGGGATCATGGGCAGCAACGGTTGGTACAGCGGCTACGCCGTGCTTCAGGAGCCGTGGCTGGCGCTGATGGGGTTGGCGATAGATGACCCGCAGTTCTTCGCCAATTACGCCGTGGCATTGGACTATGCCCGCGACCATGCCATCGGCGCGGACGGCCGCGTCAAGCCGCGATGGGCGCACGCAAAAGGCGATGAGATTCCCGGTACCTACGATGAGCGCGGCTTCTACGAGTGTCAGTGGGGCATCATGTCGAACACGCAACCGGACTACGTGACCAATGTGGCAGAGCTGTTCGATTTCACCGGCGACATGGCCTGGGTGCGCGGCCAGAAGGAAGCCTGCGAAAAGGTGCTGGGCCTGGCGCTGTCGCGCGACTCGAACAACAACGGACTGCTGGAGTGCATGACCGATTCGCACAGTGAAGCCAAGGGCTCGGACTGGATCGACGTGGTGTGGGCCGCCTTCGACAACGGCTTCATCAACGCCGAGATGTACAACGCGCTGCTGCTGTGGGCCGATGTGGAGGAGGTGCTGGGCGACGCGGCGGCGGCGGAGAAATACCGCGCGGCGGCGGGCCGCATCAAGGAGGGCTTCAACAAGTCCCTTGCGGATGGCGGCCTGTGGGACCCCGACAAGGGCTGGTATGCCCACTGGCGCGACAAGGACGGCTCGGTGCACGGTGACAATTTCGTGACACCCGTGAATCTGATGGCCGTGGCCTACGGCCTGTGCGACGACCAAGACCGCCGCGCCTCCATTCTGGACAAGCTGGAGGCGGCGATGCAGCGGGAGGATTTGTTCTTCTGGCCGCTGTGCGTCTATTCCTACCAGCCCGACGAGGCCTACAAGGTCAATTGGCCCTTCCCCAACTATGAGAACGGCGACCTGTTCCTCGCCTGGGGCGAGGTGGGCATGCGCGCCTACGCGGGATACAAGCCCGAAATCGGCGTGAAGTACCTCAAGAAGGTGCTGGACCAGTACAACCGCGACGGGCTGGCCTTTCAGCGTTATCTGCGCAAGAGCCAGAAGGGCGAGGGCAGCGACATCCTCGCAAACAACCTGCAGCCGGTGACGGGCCTGTACCGCGACATCTATGGCATCCAGCCCAAATACAACCGGCTCCATCTGGACCCGCACGTTACGCCCGACCTGGCGGGCACCAAGGTGAACTACCTGTTGCGCGGCAAGACCTACCAGATTGCGCTGGAGATAAACCACACCACGGCCAGTGCCGAGGGCTTCTCCCTGACGGCAGAGGGGCCCTTCTCCGTAAATGTCACCGCCGACGCCATGGAATTCTATCGCGGTGATGAGAAGATCCGCGCGCTCGCCGTCATTCGCCCCGGGTCCGTTCCGGTGGCGCTTCACGTGGAAGACTGGGCCGACACACCGAAGTGGACGATAGGGCCAACGACCAAAGAAGTGGTGCTAAGTTACGTCGTCAGTGGCCTGACGCCGGGGAAGGAGTATTCCGTGTCTCTTGACGGAACCCCTGGAGAAGCCCTCGTTGCCGGCCCGGAAGGCACGGCCAGGGTCAAGAAGAACAGCAGCACCGATGCCGACCAAGTATTTGAGGTCAGGGAGTCTGCGTCGGGGAAGTGAATGGGATGATCGCAAAGCGGTAGGCGCACCGCGAAGTGCGCGAAGACGAATTTAATTAATATGGATGTACAGGATATACAGGATAGAAGGCAGATAGATTCTCAGTCTTATCCTGTTCATCTTGTACATCCATGTTAAAGAGTCCTTCTTGTCTTCTTTACCGTTTTGTCTCCGCGCCCTTCGTGCCTTCGTGGTTTCAAGAAGTATTTGTGCAATTCGCATGAAGTAGAATAGCGGGAGCCAATGCCGCCCTTACGGTGGGAAAGAAAGGGTGAGACCGTGGAAAAGAAACGGGTGGTTGTCGTCGGGGTGATGTGGTGCTGTTCCCTCCTCATTGCTTTCGGGTTGGGCGCGGGCACGGCTTGGTGGCTGTTGCAGGAACCGGTGCCAGAGGTCGCCGCTGTTGTTCCCGTTAAGCTCGCCTCCGCACCGGAAAAGAAAGCGGAACAGCTTGCGGATACTGCCACCACAGCCACGGACGAGAAACCGGTATCGGACGAGAATGATCGGCTGCGGGTGGCGTTCCGGCAGGCGCTGAAACAGATGGTGAACGGCCCGGGGAAAGCGCCGAGCGTGTCGGTGGCCACTTCGCGCATACAGACGCTTTGGAGCAGGGCCTACACGCGGTGGAAGCAGCGCAAGGATTCGGGCATCTTCGGCGGGCTCGACGAGAACATGAGCCTCATGGCCGACATGTCGCGCACGGGCGCGCCGGGCATGAACTTCCTGGCGTCGCTGGTGGGAAACGGCGGGCATTCCATGGAGGAGCGGGAACTCGCGCTCAGTGTGCTGTCGCACATCCAGGACGGGGCTGCACTGGGCGCCATACTACAGTTGAACGCGCCGGACGTGACGGAACTGGATTATCCCTATGACCTGATCGAGACGCAGGTGGCGTCGTTGCCGACGCGCGAGGTGAGGCCCTACCTGGCGCAAATCATTGACCAGGCCAACAGAGATATGGGCGGGTCGGGCGAGGCGGCCCCGGAACGCGCCGAGGTGCTGGCGATTCTCGCGCTGGTTCATGGGGATCAGGCCGCGATGGGACTACTCCATGACGAGCGCATACTGCAGGAAGACCTGAGCGGCGCGGTGCAGACGGCCAATGAAATTCACACGCCTGCGGCCCGGCAGTATGTGGAGTGGATCGTGCAGAACTACCCCAGGCCGAATGTGGTGCAGGTGGCGGGCACGGTGTTGCAGGAGTGGTGAAAGTGGGGGGGGAGGAAAAGCAAAACACCCCCCGGTCGGCTTTCGCCGACCAACCCCCTCAAGGGGCGGTGCCTCGGGTGTGCTACGGGCCGTGGGCATCGGTGTCTTACAGGCCGTGGGCTTCGAGCAGGGCGTGGTCGTCGAGGAGGGAATCGGGCGGTCCGTCGGCGACGATGCGGCCTGCGTCGAGCAGGACGACCCGCGTGCAGAGCTGACGGACCAAGTCCAAGTCGTGGGTGGCGATGATTTGGGTGCGGGCGAAGGCTTGAAGCAAATCAATCAGCCCGCGGCGGCCGCGGGGGTCGAGGTTGCTGGTGGGTTCGTCCAGGGCGAGGATGTGCGCGTCCATGGACAGCACTGTGGCGAGGGCCGCGCGCTTCTTCTGGCCGATGCTGAGATGGAAGGGACTCTTCTGTTTGAGAGGGGCGATGCCCACCGTCTCCATGGCGCGGTCCACCCGCTGCCGGACTTCGGCCTCGGGCAGGCGCATGTTGCGCGGGCCAAAGGCAACGTCTTCGCAGATGGTCGGGCAGAACAACTGGTCGTCGGGATTCTGAAAAACCATGCCGACTTTGTTGCGGATTTCAGACAGAGTTCCCTTGCCCAGTAGGCTGCCGAAGACTCGAACCGTCCCGTTCCCGCGCAGTATTCCGTTGAGATGGAGCAGGAGGGTGGACTTGCCCGCGCCGTTGGCGCCGATAATGCCGACCCGTTCGCCTTCCCGAACCTGAAGGGTAATCCCATTCAGTGCGGCAGTGCCGTCGGGATAATGGTAATGGAGGTTTTCAATGTTGAGGGCAGGGGTATTGCTCATGGGAGCGCAATCCGAAGCACCAGAAACACGGCCAAGGCGCCGCCGAGGAAAACGCGGTCAGCGGGGGCCAGTGCGGGGGGCGTTTCGGCGGCGGGCATGCCCCCGTTGAAACCGCGCGAGGCCATGGCGAGATAGACACGCTCGCCGCGCTCGTAGCCGCGCAGGAACAGTGCGCCAATCATGCGGCCGACAACGGGCGCGTGCCACAGCCAGCGTCCCTGAAAACCGCGGGCGTCTGCTGCGCGCTTCATGCGCAGCGCCTCGTCGCGCAGGACAAAGAGAAAACGGTGGCAGAACCCAAGCAGCAGAATGCCGAGCCGGGGACAGCGGAGTTGTTCTAGCCCGCGCAGCAGCAGGGGGAACGGCGTGGTCTCGTTGAGCAGGGTCACCAGCGCCACGCCCAGGGAAGCCTTTATGGCGATGTTCCACAACACGAGCAGGCCCGAACGCGACAGGTGCAGACCGCCAAAACTGAGGCTGTAGCCACCGCCGACGGTGTCGTGGTGGAGGAAGGGGATGAACGCGGCACACAGGAGCATCATGGGTAGCACGGCCAGCAGTCGGCGCGCGAGCACCCGGGCGGAAACGCCGGATAGGGCGAATGCCGCGACGAGCACGGCGAAGTAGGCGGCGAAGGTCGTGTACCTTTGGGCCGGAGTGGACACGCAGAGGATGAGCGCCGCGACCATGGCGACAATCTTGGCGCGGGGATCGAGCGCGGGTACCGAGGCGCGGTTGCGGGCGGTCATTGGGGGTGACCTTCGCCGGGCAGGTCGTTGACCTCCGGGGAAGAAGCCGGCAGGGATGCCGACGCTCCCAGTGTGGGCACTCCCAGTGTGGGGCGTCTGACGAGGCGCGCCAGCACACAGCCGACTGCGAAGGCGCACAGGGTGCCAAAGAGACCCGCTGCGGCGGTGGACAGGGGGCCGTCGCCCAATCCGCGTGCGAGATAATCGGGCATGAGCGCGTGCCGCCAAATCGTCCGGTCGTGAACCTTGTCGAGGAAGCCCTTGTCCGCCGCGACGCGATCCAGCCCATCGGGTGCAGAGGACGCATAGGGGGACACGAACACGGCCAAACACAACGCCACGAGGAGCCCCGCCGTGGCGAATATCCAGAGGCTTCGGTTCATGAGCTGGTTTCCCCAACAAGCAACACTGGGGACGGGCCGCGCCATTCGCCCACGACATCGGGGCGCGCCGCGAGGATGACCGACAGCGTGGCCACGGTGATGACTGCTTCGCCAATGCCTATGATAGCATGCACCATGCCCATGGCCGGCAGGACGAGTCCCAGCGGGACCGTGCCCGACAGGGCCAATTCGACGGCGCAGGCCGAGGCGGAGGCCACCACGGAAATCCAGGAGGCCAGTGCGGCGGCGAACAGAAAGCCGCGGCGTGACCGGGGAAGCAGGGCCGTGGCCAGCCGAAACAGGGCGTATCCCCCCACCCCACCGACGACACCCATGTTGAAGAAGTTGGCACCGAGCGCGGTCAGGCCGCCGTCGGCAAAGAGCAGGCATTGGAGGGTCAGCACGGCGGCGAAGACAAGGCACCCGTTGAGCGGACCGAGCAGCACCGCCGCGAGCACGGCGCCGAGAAAATGGCCGCTGGTGCCCATGGCCACGGGGAAATTGAGCATCTGTGCGGCGAAGACAAAGGCGGTGGTGACGCCCAGCAGCGGCACCTGCCGCTCCTCCAGGGTCTGGCCGGAGCGTTTTACCGCAAGCGCCAGCACCGCGGCGGACGCCGCATATCCGGCCGCCGCCACCGGCGCGCTCAGAAAACCGTCAGGTATGTGCATGACTGTGCGATCCCAAGAATAAACGCCCGAGGTGGATAATACTTTTCCTTGGGAAATAATACCACGGATTGTCTGCGGATTTCCCCCCGCGCATGCCATAAGAACGGACGTCCCTGTTAGACTCCCCGGACGTTTCCCACCAGCGTGACAATGGAACGCGCGGGCACAACGTAATCCTCGCCCGCCGGAAAAGAAGCACCCCGCCGCAGGTCATCGCCGGGCGCGTCGCTGGTAACCCAGGGCGTCCACGAACGCACCACGGCGTTGTCCGGCAACCGACGTTCGCGCAACCGCACCGCTTCCGACCCCGTGCCCACATTGATGAGCACCGCCACCAGACGCCCGTCCTCCCGGTCGTTCCATGCGGCGCCGAGCAGTCCGTTGAGGTCGTCCGCGCCGTCCAGTGCCACGCGCCTTGCACCGGGCCGGACAAAGCGGCTGTAGTTGCCAAAGGCCCACAGCGTCTTGGACGGATAGACCGTCTCCGGGTCGCCGGATTTCTGCCAGTCCGTGTAGAGGAGCCCATCCTTGAATTGCGCCGCCGACAAGGCGGTCCACCATTGCCACGCGGAGGCATTCAACAGCACCAGGTCCTGCCGCATGACTCGGGCGACGTCGAGTGCTGTGGCCATGCCCAGGTCGCGGCTGCCGCCCCCCTCGCCTTTCGCGCCCTGCATGATGCAGTATTCGGACTGCCAGTACTTCCAGCCCGGATAGAGGTCAAGGAGTTCTCGCAGCTTCCGGCGGGCATTCACCAGACCGTTGGGCAGCAGGTCGGACCGGTAGCTATGGCTGCAAATGAGCCGTCCCATGATGTCGGCCATTTCCGGGTCGCCGCAGAACTGCCGCACATAGTCGCCATAGCAGGCGCCGTGCATGTCGATGGAGTTTGTCATGCCCGGAATCGCCAACGACCCGCTTTCCGGTGCCAGAATCTTCGTCGGAACGGACTGCCGCTTCAACTCCGCGTCCAGCGCGCGCAGAATGCTTTTGATCACATCGTTGGGAACCCGGTTGCACTCCTGTCCGGGATCGTTCCAGTCCCACTGCGGCTCGTTGACCGGGCTGATCCAGCCAAACTCTATGCGCTGCGCCGGGTCCGGATTCTCGCGAAAGTGTTTCAAGATGTCAACGATATAACGGGCGTACTGGCCCTCATGGCCTTCCTTGAGGTTTGTCGGGCCGATTTCGGGTGTGCAGTAGGTCAACCCGTTCCTCGTTATACGTGCCGGGGGGCTGTTCACAAACGCGATGAACTGCTTCACACCGCGCGCCTTCGCCGCCGTCAGGAACCAGCATTCCGCCGCCTGCCGTGACCAGTCATATTGCCCCTCGGCCACCTCGAAAGTTTCGGCAGTGCGCCAGTCATTTTCCGGGCGTTTTCCCGCACCTATGTTGAACCGCCACGCCGACAGCCCTATACCCTTGTCCGTGGAGAAAAGTAAATCGGCCACGCGGTTGCGGCTTTCCTCGGACCAGAGTCCAACCTTCTGCATGCTCCAGCAGTCCGATGCGGCAAAGTTGTCCATTGCCTGGAAACAGGTTGCCCCGTCGATGTCGAGTATGCGCGCGCCCGATTCCGTCCGCGGGGGACCTGCCGGTGCGGGCGCGGGGTCGGCAGCGGGTACGCCCGTGGACGCGCACGAGACCAGCGCGAGAGCTGATATCAAGGACAAAAAGAGACGCATGCAGACACTCCGGTTTCAGGGTTATCCGAAACAGACCGTCATGAGGGAACTGTGGTTTCGCGCCACACCCTGTTCTTCCGTCATCCCCGTGAACTACTTCCGTCATTCCCGCGAAGGCGGGAATCCAGAGGTCCACGCGCATGCGCAAACCATTGACAAGCCTGGATTCCCGCTTGCGCGGGAATGACGGGGAAGATGTGTATTCGCTCGAATTGTGCAGCCGATTCCGGGAATGCCCCACCACGAATGGAAAACGCCGCCCGGAAGGGTCCGGGCGGCGCATTTTCGCTGTGTATGTTCTATCTACTTGATGACAACCTCTTTGCCCGCCGCCGCCGAGCGGTACACGCCGTCGAGCATCTTCTGCACGGCCAGACCGGCCTCGCCGGGCGCTTCCGACGGGGTGTCTTTCGTGCAGGAGTCCACCCAGTTGCGCAGCTTGAGTTCAAACAGGTACTCGTAGGAATCCTCGTTTGAGACGAAGTTGGCCTTGCTGTCGATCATCGTGCCGGCGCGGTCGGTGTAGATCGCGGGCGGGTCAAAGTTGCCGCCGCCCTTGGTGCCCATGAAGCTGAAGTTCCACACATCCTTCTCTATGTGCGCCACGAAGCTGGCTTCGATCTGGAGCAGTGCCCCGGTGTCGAAGCGGATTTGGCCAATGGCGAGATCTTCGACCGTGTAGGTCTTGTGGTCCCAATTGGGCCAGGGGCATACCACCGTGGACGGCTTATTGCCAAAGTAGGTCCAGATGTTCCCGGACGCCGCCACGGGCTTGGGTGAACCCATGAGGTAGTGGGCCATTTCAATGCAGTGTACGCCGATGTCGATCATCGGTCCGCCGCCCTGGAGCTTCTTCTGTCCGAAGACGCCCCAGTTGGGGATGCCGCGTCGCCGCAGCGCCTGGCACTTCATGAACATGATGTCGCCAAATTCCCCGGCGTCGGCCGCCCGTTTCAGGAACTGCGTGTTGGGATGGTAGCGGTACTGGAAGCCGATCATCAGTTTCCGCTTGGCCTTCTTGGCCGCGGCGATCATCTTCTCGCACTCGGCGGCGCTCATCGCCATCGGCTTCTCGCAAATCACGTGGCAGCCAGCCTTGAGCGAGTCAATCGTCGGGGCCATGTGCACCCCGTTGGGTGTGCAAACGGCCACCCCGTCGGGCTGCACCTCTTTGAGCATCGTGTTCCAGTCTTTGTACAGCTTCGTGACGCCCCACTTCTCGCCCCACACCTTAAGATGGTCTGCCCGGTTGTCCACACCGGCCACCACCTCCACATCGGGCAGTCCCGTGAGCGCGTCCATGTGCACATGGGCGATCCCGCCGCAGCCGATATAGGCCAGGCGGAATTTCTTGCCTGTGTACTCCGAGTCCACCGCCACGCCCAACGCATCCTTGCTGACGCCTCTTGCCATTTTTCCAATATCCTTTTGTGTTGGCGGACCGCGCCTGATTGACGGCACACTTCCGCGTTCCAATAGAGTTTAATTCCTTGACCGCAAGGGCGAATTGTCCCCTTTTTCGCCGACCCGTTCAAATCGCCCGCCTATCCGGTTCTCTTTTTCCTGCGCCGGGCGAGCGCCTCGCGGACGAGCCGCAGCGGTTCCCAAAGGACGGCGGCGGGCCGGTACGTCAGGCGTACAGGCTCGCCCAATTCGCGGAAACGGTCGTTAATCGCCCCCAGCACCACCGGAACGCCGTAATTCTTGTAGCCGAAACGGTTTTGCCTGCCCGCGTTGCTGTCGTGCGAACGCCACACCCCGAGCGTGCGCGGATTGGAATAGAGCGGGCCGAGACGGCAGGCCAGAAACACGAGAAAGGTGTCGGGGCAGGCCAGCAGTTGATCCGGCACAGGGAACACCTGGTCAAGCACAGATTTGCGGAACATCAGTCCGGAGGTGGGGGCAAAGACTAGGAAGAGGTCATGGCGGATGGCGGTGTTGACCTCGCCCAGGTGAAGCCACTTTTGGAAATAGTCACCGCTGCATACCGGGTCCAGCACTGCGTGACTCCGGCCGTCCTCCACCTGGTGCTGGTACACGCCGCCGTCGGGCTGGCCTTTGATGAAGGACAGCATCTCTTCCAGTTTCGTGGGAGCCCAGTGGTCATCGCTGTCCAGGAAGGCCACCATGTCACCCTCTGCCCTGGCAAAGGCCGCATTCATCGCAGCGGCCTGTCCCCGGTTCTCCTGATAGATGGCCTGGGCCGGAAAGGGCGCCGCAGCCAGTCTCCCGCGGATGACTTCCGGCGACCCGTCGGAGGAACCGTCGTCGACGACGATAAGTTCGCAGTTGCGGTGGGTTTGGTTAAAGACGCTGTCCAGTGCCTGCCCCACAAAGCGGACATAGTTGTAGCTCGTCAGGATTACCGACACGAGCGGGGTGCCGGGCAGTGCTGGCATGGTGGAACGGTTCATGGACGTAAAGGTAACAGGAACGGCCCTGCGGCGCAAACCACAGCGGGTGCATGGAATCCCCGTTTCCGATACACTGTGTTCCTTTGCGCAGGGTCCAATAGGAGTATATGCGGTGTTCAGGAAATACGCTGCCGTGGTCTTTATCTTCATGCTGTTCGTTACATCTGCGGCACTGTTGGTTCATTTCTGTTTCAGCCGCCTTCCCGGTTACGGCATGCCGAAGATGGGGCTTGCAACGGGGTATTTGGTGGCCGCGGTGGTCCTGGGGGCCTTGGAGTCGCGGTTGGGCCGCTGGTTGTTGCTGGGGTTTGCCTGCGCCTGGTGGGGTGATTTTCTGCTGATGGGTCCCAAAGACACGTTCTTCTTGGCAGGGCTGATTGCATTCCTGCTGGGCCATGTCTGCTACTGCATTGCCTACGCCACGCACGGTGCAAAGGGACGTGTCGCCCTGGTGGCCTATGCGGTGCTGGCCATTCCGGGCATGGTGCTGGTCTGGAATCTCTGGCCGGGGATACCGGCCGGCCTGCGCCTGCCCGTGATGCTGTATCTTGCCGTGATCACGCTGATGGTGGCGCTGTCCTTTGGGTGTGTCGGAAGGCCGGGCGGGTGGTTGCTCGTGCTGGGCGCCCTGCTCTTCTACCTGTCCGATATGGGCGTGTCTTCCCATGCCTTCGGCGATGCGCACATGGAGCCGTTCAAGAAACTTGTGGCGCTGTACTTTCCAGGCCAGTATATTTTGGCATTGGCCATTCCCATCGCCCGGCGCGCAAATTGACTGGCATAGAGCAAAACGTCGGGTAGAGGGTAATAGCTCAAACGATGCTGTCTGTTTGGTCTTGAACTTAGAAATCCTTCTGGCCTTTATCGTAATCGTCATTATAGGGACCAGCAGGCAAACCCGTGTGTTCGGTCGGTAACAGTTGCTCATTGGTTTGCCTTGTAAGAGGCATGTGGTTTCGTGCGGCCTTGGCCACCGCCGTTGACACTGCCGAGACAACGAGTGCCTCAATGGGATTGGCGCCGCCACCACCCCCGGAGTTGTATTGGCAGGTGATAGAGCCTTGCCATTGCACGTTGCCGGTTTTGGCAGATTCTAGAACATATGTAATGTTCACCGTCACAGTACTCCTGCAATTGGGGCGTCCCTGTCGTGGCAAGGGCCTCACACAAACAAGCGCCCGGCCGCCGCGTTTGCGGTGGCCGGGCACTGTTCGTTACTTCGCTTCTGCGCTGGTCCTACTTCACCGGCGCCTCGGCTTCAACCTCCGCGGGCACGGGTGTTCCTACCTCGTCGGGCTCGGGCTCAAAGGTGACCTCGGCCTGCTCGGGTTCGGGGGCGGGCCGCTCGAAGGTGCACTTGTCGCCGTCGCAGTACATGTCCTGCACCTCGTCGGTGTTCACGTTTTCGAAGTTGAGCGGGCCGAGTTTGGACTTGGAGCGCTCGTACACTTCTTTCGTGATCTCCTGGTAGGGTGCCTGGGCGTAGCTGTGATCCCGGATGGGCAGGAAGCTGATGGACTTGAGCCGCGTTTCGTACAGCTCCAGGATCTGGGGAATCTCTTTCGCCTCTTCGGCATTGAAAGTGATGGTGGCGCTCACCTGGTTGTCCGCCCAGTAATACTGCATCTGGGCAACGTTTTCGACCTGCTCCCACACGGACACGTCCTTCTTGGAGCGCAGAAAATACCGCTCGTGCACGGGGAAGTAGACGACCCAAGTGTTGTCGCCGTAGACGGACTCTTCGAGCCGGTACCCGGCGCGGCGCAGGGGCTCGACCAGCGGGCTGGTCTTGTCGATGCGGATGGTGCGGTGGTAGAACTCGGAGTGGGCGTAGTGGATGCCCGGGGTGACGCCCGGCAGCAGCGACACGGTGCCGCTGGGCTTGATGCTGGTCTTCTTGATGCTCTCGGGCACGCACAGCCACTGGGAATAGATGCGGTCAAGTTTGCCGATGTACTTGTAGCCCTCGTCGCACCAGCGGAAATGCTCGCGGCGGCCGTGGCGCTGGAAGCTCTCGATGATGCCCGACTGGCTCAGGCCGATGCGGCGGTTGCGCAGCATGATCGCGTTGGTGCGCTCGATGTGTGTGGGGATCAGCGTCACGGTCTTGGCGTAGAGATAGGCGAACTTGAGCGTGCGCTGGTACTCGTCGAAGGTCGCATGGCGCGAGGGGAAGGTCTCAACGAGATTGCAGATCTCGTAGGACTCAAGGCTCTGCTCGGCACAGGGGTTGGTGCCCGCCACCTTGGCATCGATGTAGTTGGGCCCGTCCTTGACGCGGCCGTAGGCCCGGGCATTTTCGAGCCAGAAGTAGCCGGGCTCGCCGTTCTTGGCGGTTTGGCCGCCAGCACTGGTGTAGTCCATGCCCTCGCGGGCAATGATGCTGTTGTTGGACGCCCAGCGCCAGGCCATCAACTGGTCCTTATGCAGGCTCGGGTCCTTCAACTGGAGGTATTCGGTGTCGTCGGGCTCGCCCAGGGCCAGTTCGGCCGTGCGGCGCACGCCGCCGGACACAACGCACTTGCCGATGACGTTCATCAGGTCGGTGATGTCGGTGGAGGACACCTGGTGGCCCGCCCGCGGCGTCAGGATCTTGTCGATGTTCTGAACGCACTCCATAAGCGGGGCCGGGCCGGGCGCGATGCCGCCGAAGGTTTTGATGGCCGAGCCGCGCTCGCGGATCTTCGAGTAATCAACATGCGCCGGGCGGCGCGCCTTGCCCACGTAGGCGTTGAGCACCACGCGGACGAGGTCGGTCCAGCCCTCTTTCGAGTCCTCGACAACATGGGTGTATTCGCCGGTCTGCGGGGCCTGGATGGTCAGCTTGCCGGCACCCTTGGTGTCAAAGGCCACACCGGTACCGAGCATGGACAGGTCCATGAGGAAGCAGAAGGGTTCGGCAAAATCCGTTTCCAGTTCGTCGGTGGACACAAAGGCGCAGTTGTTCAGCGCGCCCGAGCCGCGCTCGTAGATGTAGTCCGAACCCATCATCCACAGGCCGCGGCCCGGCGGCAGGAACTTGAAGTCCCACATGAGTTTGAACATTTCCTGGGCGGACCGCTGCGCCTTTTCGGGCTTCCAGGGCAGCTTGAGGCTCATGCAGTGGTTGTGCTGGATGGTGTAACACCCCTCCACCACGCGCCGCAGGGTTTCCCAGTACTCCTCGGTGCGGACGGTGCCGTCCTCAATCGAGCGGGCATAAGTCCGCTTGAAGGTGATGTAGCCCAGCGGTCCCCACTGGGGCTGTTTCCCCTTGTACTCCCCCAAAAATTTGTCTGAGAGCTTGAATCGCTCACGCACGGTAAACATGTTGCCAGCCTCCTAACTCGTTTCTCGCTTCCGTTCAACAATAACGCTCAATCATCCGATCGGGTTTGGGTCATACCTTGCGGTGCTGTGTGCGCACCCAGGGCAGACCGTCCACCTCCTCCACTTCGTAATCGGCAAAGACGTTCGGATAGCGGTCAGAAACTATCCGGTACACCTCGCCGAACAAATACCGTATTTCCTCCTCGGCATGGGGATCGGTGCGGTTCTCAATGACATGCCGCAGGGTCCGAAAATTGCACGACCAGCCGATAGTCGTCGCCAGGCCGATGGGTGCCACCCGGCGGAACGCCGAGGTCAGTTTCTTCTTGACGTCGAAGTGGGTCTCTTCGTCAATCTTGTAGACCTCGGCCAGTTCACGTTGGATGGCCTCCAGATGCTCGAAGGTCCGCGCCAGGATCGCCATGCCCTGCTCGTTTTCCTGAATCTGCACGGGCACATAGGCCGAAAGGGAATCGAGCCGCACAAAGCGCAGCGATTCCTGCGACATGGCGGTGCCCGTGCGGTGGCGCACCAGTTCATGGGTGACCACGCGGCTGACATCGGCGAAGATGAAATTCATGGTGGCGTGTTCCAGCACGCTGCCATGGCCGACGCGGATAATATTCTCCATATAGGACGCATTACCCTGGCGCACGCGGGTCACATTTGGGTTAAGCCCCGGCTCAAAAGAGCGGTAGCACAGGCGGCCCATAACCTCGCAGACGCGCTCACCGTCGCTCGGGGCGTCCGTCGTCCACTGTGAGACCCCCAAATGGTCAAGATAGCCCTGCAACCCTTCTTCGATTACGCGGGTCTCACCGACCAAGAAAACTTTCGGCTTTACAAAATTCATTCTCGCACTGTCCTTAACTTCCGCACCAAGCACCCTTGCGGGCGAATTCGGAGAATACGCACTTTCTCCACCGCTCCATTCCCGTTGAGCACCTCTGCAAGGGGGCCGGAACGGAGGTGAAATATAGCAACCGTTTGGGGCTTTGTAAAGCGGATTTTTCTGGAGGGGATAGGGAACCGAATTAGCAGTTTTCACACACACTAGGGATTTGGGAAGTAACTCTATATAGTATTATGTTCGATTCTTAACAACTATATGTAGTGTATTTTTCAAATCCGGGGAATCGCAACGAGACGACCGTTTTGGCACCCATAAAGGCGGCGGAACACCGTCACATCATGGCCCTTGTGGCCCTGCTAAGTATGTGGTTGCTCACCATTTCCAAACAATTCAGAAGCCGTGGCCAGCTTGGGTGGATGAAATTGGCGACAGGACAACGTTTAAGCGAATCATTATGCTTCAAGATAAGAGGCAACGCCTTTAATCTGAGTCCTCAGCCTCTCCTCATTCTCAATATATTGTGGTTATGTCGCGGTCATCCGGCATATTTACGCAATATATAGTGTGTGCCCAAAAATCGGCACTTTTCCTAGAGGGGTTGGAATTGACACCGTTGTTGAACTTTTCACCTGAACCTCTTGCGCTGCTGCGCAACCTTGCGTCATCGACCACTATCTCTGGGGGGGCTCCAGGCTGTACCCACGGCCATCTCGGGCACCCGAAAACGCCAACTGACCGCCACTTCCCACCGCGCGAACGCCACCGTGCTGGTCGGTTCGCCAAAGAGGCACACCGCGAACGGCGTAACGTTCCGATACACCCCGCCCCAAAGGCGTCAACCGCCCCGTGTCGCGCGTTGAAACCACGGCCATACTGGGCTGCACCGCATCCAGGAAGATAGCGGTGCTCGAGGTGGCCGAACCATGGTGCGGCACTTTGAGCACATCGGACCGGCAATCCCCGGCGGCAAGCACTTTCTCGGCCGCGGCCTCGATATCGCCCGTGAATAGCACCCGCCCGGCATCCCAACCCACCCGCAACACCAGGGACAGGTCGTTCTCCTTCGCCCCGGGCAAACCTTCGGCGGGCGGACTGAGCACCTCCACCTTGGCGCCGGGCAGGGGAATCTCCGTGCCCGCCACCGCACGCCGCACAGGCACTCCGCGCCGCTGGCAGATTTCCAGGAATCGGGCTTCCAGTTCGGGCACCCCCTTCTCCGCGGGGCCGAGCCATGCGGCGCCCACCGAAAAGTTTTCGGCGATGTACAGCAACCCGCCCAAGTGGTCGCTGTCGGGATGCGTGGCGACCAGAACATCCACCCGGCCGATGCCGTGGGCCCGCAGATAGGGGCCAACGGTCAGTTTGCCCTGGTCAAAATCCTTTTGGAGGTCGCCGCCGTCTATCAATGCCACGGCGCCGGCCGGCGTGACCACACAGGCCGCATCGGCATGGCTCACATCGAGAAAGTCGATGCGGGGCGGCTGGGTCCACCGGGGCCAGAACACCACCGCAAGCAGCGTCACGGTAACGGTGAGCAACCACTGACGGCGTGTGCCGGGCACCGGCGCGGTAATGCGGCGATAGACCAGAAACATGGCAATGAACCACAGCCCCAATCCGAGCAGCGTGGGCCGGGGCACAATGAAATGGCTCGCGGGCATGGATGCGCCGAAGGCAACGGCTTTCTCGGTGAGCCAGACGGCGAACCACAGCGCATGCCCCGGCAGCAGGGCCGCCGTGGGCCAGAGTGCTGCTGTGACCACCGTGGCAAAGGTCAGATAGAGCACGACGCCGAGCAGGGGCACCACGGCCAGATTGGCCAGCAGTCCGGCCGCGGGCAGAATATAGAAGGTCCACGCGGCCACGGGGCCGCAGAGCAACTGGGCCCCCACGGTGGACGCCAGTCCCTCGCGCGCCATGCGCGGCAGACGCGAGAGCATGCCCGCCACGGGAAGCTGAAAGAGGAGCAGCGAGCCCATGGAAAGGTAGGAAAGGATGAAGCCGAGGTCGAATAGACTGGCGGGGTCGAAGGCGAGCATGAAGAATCCGGAGAGGCCCAGCGCGGTGAGCGTGTCGGGTTCGCGGTCAAACAGTTCATAGGCCAGCACGGCGGCAACCATCCACATGGCGCGCAGCGTGGGCGGCTGGGCGCCCGCCGCCAGCGAAAATACAACTACGCCGAGCATGGCAAACACGGCGCGCCAGCGCCGCGACGAAATGAACATGCCCAGCACCAGAGGAAAGCTGATATAGATGAGGCCGACGTGCATGCCGCCCACGGAAAGCACATGTATTGTGCCTGAGTTGACGAACTGCTGGTACAACTCGCCGTCGAATTCGGTGCGTTCGCCCAGCCACACGCCCAACACAAAAGGCAGCGCCTCGGCGGGCACGGCGGCGCGCAGCAAGTCGCCCTGCGCCTGGCGCAAACGCGAGACCCAGTAAAGCCAGGTCGCGCGGTCAATACCGGTGCGGACCAGACTGTCGGCGTTGACGGCCATTCGGGTGAAGATGGAGGCTTGGCGGCACCGGTCTTCAAGACTGGTCACGCCGAAATTGACCGAACTGATGTCGGCCCGAAGTTTGCCCGTCACCCGCACCTCTTCCCCATCGCACAGGGGGGCCGTGGGCTTGTTCCAATAGACCAGACAGCGCCCGCAGCAGGGAATGGATTGCTCGCCTTCAATCAACGACGTCACATCAAGCACAAAGCGCAGCCGTTCCATGCCGGGAACAAAAACAGGTGTTTCCGAGACCATGCCCGCCAGTTGGGCTGTCTGGTTGGGCCGGTCCAAGGCCCGGTGAAAGAGCGCATCCCCGTCCAACGGCGGCGCGCGCAACGCCCATTCGGCACTGCCCAGCGCCATGCACAGCAACAGGAGCACGGCCCGGTCGCGCCAGGGAAGCCGCATTGCCGCCCAGAACAGCGCCGTCCCCGCAAACAGCGCCGCCAGCAAAGCCCCCGCGCCCGGCCCCTGTAACCAGGCCGCGAAACGAATGCCCAGCGCAAGCCCAAGCGCCATCCACACCCAATGCCGGTTCACGACCTGTCCCCCGCCGCCATTCCGCCTGCGCCACCGCGGCGCAGTGCACGGCGATTATGGTAAACGCGGGGAACGTGGAGATCAAATGGTCATCAAACCCGCGCTGTGCGGAATCATGACCGTTTGTTCCGCTTTTGCCCCACTGGGAGCGCCGGCGCCCTCGCCGGCCTGTCGGGTCGATTCGCAAGATCAGCCGGCGGGACGCCGGCGCTCCCAGTAAGGCCAGAAACAAGTCATGTCGAATGCCTGAGCCCGCGACCCTTATTACCCAATTTATTACCCAATTAATTGGGTATTACCCAATTTCCTACTTTCTTTCCCATCGGGCGTTCCGACCACGGCCCAGACAAGCAACGCGGCCTTCGGCACGAAGATCTTTGAGGATACGACGGACCATGTCGATGCTGACATCGGGGCATTGCCGGTGAATGTCCGCCACACGAAACGGGGCCGTAGTTTGATTTATTGCATGGACAATCAACGCCGTTTTCTCGCCCCGCGGCGCAGATGGCTGCCCAAGGCGCTCCTCGAATTCCTGATACGCAACCTTGAGGATATACAGCAGATGGTTAATGTAAGGCCACGGATCGTGGCGTCCCTCGTGCCAGCCCTTTGAGCTCTGCTCCAGCGTCTCGTAGTACCGTTCCTTGTGTTCCTCAATCAGACGTTCCAGCGCAATGTAACGTCCCACCTCAAAACCAAGATGATAGAGTTGAAGCAGGAGCAGCAGGCGCGAGACCCTGCCATTGCCGTCGCGAAACGGATGAATGCACAGGAAGTCCAAATTGAAGGCGGCGAGGGCAACCAGCGGCGGCACGGACAAATCATGGATGCAGTGCGGCCACAGGTCCACCAGTTGCCGCATCTGGCCTGCGACCTTTTTTGCGGAAACGGTCTTGAAACGGACCCGCACCCGGCCGTCGGGGTAGGTCTCGACGATATCGCTCTCTTTACGCCTGTATTGGCCCGCATCTCCCATGTCTCCACGTGCAAGGCGGTGCAACAGGAGAATGGTTTCCTCGGAAACGGCCATGCCTGCAGCATCACCGTGAATCAGGGACAGCGCCTCGCGATAGCCATGCACTTCCTCCTCATCCCGGTCGCGAAAAGGCGGCTTCCCAAAGACGACCGTTCCAATGCGCGCCCGGTCAATTTGCACACCCTCGATTCGGTTTGAAGAAACAGCACTTTCGATCAACGCGTGCTCGCGCAACGTTTTCAGGCGCTGGGGCACCTGTTGCATAAAAAGCTGCTGCCGTCCGCGTGCCTCCCCAAGGTCGGCCAGATGCCATGCCGTGGCCGTGGGGACGGCGGACAGACTTTCGGAAAACATACGGAGCGTCATCATTGTCTGGGTCTCCGGAACAGTGCGGTATTCTCTGCACCTAAACTTCGTCACGTGTCAAAAAGCGATGGATATTGACGATTTACGAAAGCCGCCGGGCCAGAATATGGGATGAGCCTCTTTAGGAGAAAGGTATCAATTGCGCCCAGCGCGACACCTGCCACGGCGGTTTCGAGAGTTGGAATAAGACCAATAGCGGAGATGAGAAGAAAACGGAAGACTTGAGCCTTTGACCCATGAATAAGTGTGGACATTCGTGCCCCAAATGAGGCGACCGCATCTTGGATTTCCTTGTCCGTCATAGCATCAGACTTGGATAACAAAGCCATGAAATCGCGGTGTTCCACGCTTTGCCGGAGCTTAATCAACTTATCGACATCCACATGAATATCCTTTGCCCCAAGCGGCACAACGGGCATCCCAGCAATGTCCAAGACCCGTCGGAAGGAGTCCTCTTTTCTGTCCGGAGAAACCGCCTTGTATAGAACTCCCAGCTTGCCCGTGAAGATCGGCAAGTCCTCGCCGGTAAATCCCGCAATAGCCTGCAGATCTTCCATCATCTGAATTCGATTCTCCATGCTTCCTACGGCGATTATGGCGTCGTCGATAGCATCGTGAACTTGTTGGAGGTCGAGATGATAGAGTCCGCCCAGGTTAGTACCGTGGTGGTACATTTCCAATCCTAACTCCGCCGGAACTCCCCACGCTTTTGTAGGTCCTTCCAGTCTAAACATCAGGTCAAAGTCATTTATACCGGTCTCGATATTGAACCGACGACGCAGCGCAGTGGCTACAGCTATGCGCACCTCATCCGATGCCCGCAAGAGGTCTCGTTCTAGCTGTTTTCCTAGTCGTCCTTTTCCGTCTGGAGAAATCTCCCGTAGAATGTGTCGAACTGCATTATCAAGACGACTTCGATCTCGCTTGGTGAGGTCCAGCCGTTTCAGGCTCTCTGCAACATTGATGTTGGTCTCTATCTTCGGGTCGGAATGTCTAATCAGTCCTACAAAATGAGTGCCTGGATGACTCGATGGTACGCCGGGAGGCGTGCTATCCGCCACGCCAAAGCCCCGAAGACTACTGGTGACCTCCAACGCTCCTGACGCCAAGAGGTCTAGAAACCCACCCAACCCAAACAGATTGACCATGTGCGGGATCTCAAGCAGCCGTGTCGAATCCAACACGTACGTGTCGAACAAGAGAAGACGACTGATCAATCCCCCAATGTCTAAACGTACATCGTCCCTGCTACTGTTCATGTCGCCGCAGGGAGCTAGCAACCGCTGCATGATGTTCTGTTCGTTCACAAATGGGATTCCAGCCATTTTTCCCACCTATTCAAACATCAGCACCATGGCCGACGCTCGCTCCACCCCTTGGACGGCTGCGGCGAAATCCTGCGTCTTTACCGCTGGACCTCTCATACCTTTTGCCGCATCGGGAACGCTTTCGATAAGGGCGAGCAAGTAAGTGCTCTTAACCGCGTAGTTCACGTTTTGGGGAATCGCGCCAGCAGTCTCAATAGCGGCCATATCGGAAATCATTGCGCTCACCACGCCCACCACATTACCCGACGCATCGGCCAATGCACCGCCAGAGCTTCCAGGCTGAATTGGCGCGCTGATTTGGAAGTAGCGCGGATCGTCCTTTACTCCTGCCAAACTGCTTATCTCGCCTTTTGTCATCTTTGGGGAGAAACCTTGCAGGCTGGGGTTTGGGAACCCCACAGTGAATACCGATGTGCCCAAGGCCACACCACCCGCCCGTTCAACTGCGAGGTTTGTGAACTGTCCTTCCACTTTAATCAACGCTAGGTCGTTGGCGGCATCTACCTTTTTCACTGCAGCGGAATAAACCTTGTCCCGCCATTTGACCATGGCTTTAGACCCGGCAGTTGCGACATGCGCGTTGGTCACCAACCAGCCATCCGTGGTGACAAAGAAACCTGTAGCCGATAGCACCAGATTGTCATGGGATGGCTTAGTAGGACTTTCGGAAGATGGCGATGCCAACGGAATGAATCCGGCTACCTCTTCTGGTATTAAGGGTATTCCGCCCGTTTTCTTTCTTGGCGCAAAAAAATCCTCGAAGAGTGCATCCTTTTTGACCGTCTCGGGGGAGAATGCAGCCGACAACCGTTGTGCCTGAGCTATCTGATCGAGAGTCATCTTTTGTTCGACCTTGGATCGACCCTCTGCTGCCTTTTCAGTCCCTTTTGTCGCTGCAAGATTGAGCCACATATAGGCCTGTACGAAGTCCTTGGGTACACCCTCGCCATTGGCATATAGAATTCCCAAATCACGTTGCGCCAGGGCATTTCCCTGTTCAGCCGCTTTGCGATACCATTTCGCTGCTTGCTCCGTGTCTTCAGATATACCCTTACCCGTGGCATACAGCTTCCCTAGGCAGAATTGCCACAAGTCATCACCCTGTTCCGCTGCTTTCCGATACCATTCAGCCGCCTGTTTCATGTTCTTGGGTGCCCCCTCAGCATTCTCATAGCACCACCCCAAGCTGCCTTGGGCGAAGGCATATCCCCGCTTTGCCGCTTCACGGTACCATATTACCGCTTGTTTCCTGTCCTCAGGAACGCCATTTCCAACGAAATAACAATTCGCAAGAAGATATTGTGCTCTTGCATCGCCATTTTCAGCTTTTGCAGACAATTTGGCGATGTCTGGCTTATACTCGGCGTAAGTGGAGAATGGCATGAAGAGCATGGCGCTTAGGGCCAAGAAAACAATGCGCCGTCCCATAGCCAATTCGCACATAGTAGAATCCCCACGGTGGTTATGACTTAAAGGTACTCTCAATTTTTACTGTTATGCAACTGGACAAGCTTCCAATGCCATTGTCCGCGATGCAGCAACACGACAGTCAGCGCAAGCCCAAGCGCCATCCACACCCAATACCAGTTCACAGACCGTCCCCCGCCGCCTCTCCGTCCGCGCCATCACAGCGCAGCGCAGGGGCATTATGGTAAGCGCAAGAAACACGAGGGTCAAACGTGAAGTACGGATTGCCCAGAGCAATGCGGAGTGCACCCTGCCGCGCGGGCGGTTTGCGGCGCGGGGGGCAGGTGGCATACCATGCGCGGGACATTGGGCACGCAACTGGCATGAAGGAGGCATTTCATGAGCGATGGACGGATTCCAACCCTGCACGTGGTGGGCGACTGCATTCCCCAGGCGTATTACCGGGCAATCAAGGCGGTGTGGGAGAATGGGCTCGCCATCCGCACCGAGTATGACCGCAAAGACGCATCCGGAAAGTACATCGACCCGCCCAGCCGCGACGCACGGGTGCTGATCGAGGTGAAGGACCCCTTTGCACAGCCGCGCTACTCCCCCATCTCGTTCTGCGAAATCGGCACGTACATCGCCGAGATCATGGGGGCCAAAGACTACCGCGTGGTGCCCTTTGAGCAGTTGGAGCACGCCGTGGACGGCGAGTTCTCCGCGCAGGAATGGCCTTATACTTACCACCAGCGGCTCTTCGCCCATCCCGATGCGGGCGGGTCGATTGTGGACCAGATGGCGCTGGCGGTGGAGCGGGTGGTGCAGACACCCTATTCGCGGCGCGCCATCGCCACCACGTCCGTGCCAAACCTCGACCCCTACCTGAAGGAGGACATCCCCTGCCTGCGCGAGGTGCAGTTGCGCTGCCCGGAGGACGGCGAGGGAAACCTCGTGCTGAACATGAACACGACCTGGCGCTCGCGCGACCTGTACAAGGCGTGGGGCGACAATCTTATCGCCATCACGTTCATGCAACAGGTGCTGGCGAAGCAGATTGAGGCCAAGGGCGGAAAGCCGGTGCGGGTGGGCAGCTATGCCGACTACGCCAGTTCGCTGCACATCTACGGGCAGGACTTCGGCGCCGTGGGCGGCAGCGACGAGCGGGGCTTGCAGAGTTTCTTCGACACCTTCGACGAGGACGGATTCGTGGCTCGGTCGCTGACCAGCGAAATGGCCAAAGACATGCTCGTGCTGCCGCAGATGTACGACCTCATTTCGGAACGTCAGATCGAGCAGTGGCAGTTCCCGTCGGAAAGCGTGGAACTGATCAAGGGCCTCATCGCCGACATCGAATCGGACAAATACATGGTTTGAACCACGAAGGCACGAAGGGCACGAAGAAGAGAACAACTTGGAGGAACACAACATGGAATTCGATGCCCTTTCAAACCGGTTGATTGGTTGCGCCATCGAGGTGCACCGCCATCTTGGTCCTGGACTGCTGGAATCGGCATGTCTTCGATGCCTTTCCCACGAATTGAACCTCGTGGGACTGAAGCATGAGACGGAGAAGCCCCTGCCCTTGGACTACAAGGGAGTATCCCTGGATTGCGGATACCGAATCGATTTGCTGGTGGAGGACGAGTTAATCGTCGAACTGAAGTGTGTGGAAAAGATTCTGCCCATCCACAAGGCTCAACTGCTGACCTACATGAAACTGATGGGCAAACACGTCGGCTTGCTAATCAACTTCAATGAAGAACGCCTTGTGGACGGATTGGTGCGCATGGTCTTTTGAACCTTCTTCCTTCGTGCCCTTCGTGTCTTCGTGGTTCAAATCAATTCCTGCTTGATGCATTGCTGGAGTACTCACCGTGGTAATTGGACATGCGGGTGCGCTGATGGCGGCCATGCTTCTTTTCGGGCAGGCGGATGAACCCCGCTACATCTTCGTCAACAACGCGCCGGGCATTGTGTGGGATCAGAACAGTCCGGAATCGATTACGCGGGCGATGTTTGACGAGATTCGCGGCACGGCGCGGGTTCCCGAAAACACCCAGTTGCGCCTTGGGGTGAGCTTTGTCTGGTCGGTGTTGCAGTCGCCACCGGAGACGACGGTCGCCGGGGTGCGCCGCTTTCTTGCCCTAAGCGAAGAGACGGGCATGCCGGTGCTGGTCAATTTCGATGTGTGCAACTGGTGGGAACAGCGGCCCGATTTGTGGAACTGGTGGGATGCCGCCCAGCCCGGCTATGACCCGAAGAATGCGGAGAATGTGGAATGGACCGGTTGGACGCCGGATACTGCGGTGAAGGTCTGCTGGCGCAACTGGGGCAGCCAGTTGCGCGTGGCCCCCGCGCCGAATTTGATGAGTCCGCGCGTGATGGCCGCGCAACTGGACGGATTACGGCCTGCATTGGCGGCGGTGGCCGAATGGTATCAGGCATTGCCGCGGGACCGGCGCTGGCTGCTGGGCGGCGTAAAGCTGGGCCATGAGGCGTCGATTGGCGTAAACGCCTTCCATTATCCCGACGGCAACAGCTACCTGGAGCAGCATCGGAACGACAGCTCGCACGACCCGACCACGGGCTTTCAACCGGGCAAGGGGTGGCATGGCGGTCTAGCGGTGCTGGGGCACGCGGCACTGAAATCGGCGGGGTTCAAAGACTCGGGTGAGGTCACTGCGGCCGATGTCGCGGAAGTGGTGCGGCGTCACCTGGAACTACTCTGCAAGGCTGCCCATGATGCGGGGTTTTCCAAAGACCTCGTCTACACCCATGAAGGCGGCACTTTCGCGCCTTGGGAAAAGAACCTTCCCTTCGAAGCCGCATTCAACCAATATGGCACTCCCGGTTGGAGCTTCTACGGCGT
Organism: Candidatus Hydrogenedentota bacterium; assembly: GCA_903893795.1. Lineage (GTDB taxonomy): Bacteria > Hydrogenedentota > Hydrogenedentia > Hydrogenedentales > CAITNO01 > CAITNO01. The sequence goes on from CAITNO010000157.1 coordinate 44,465, forward strand.
GGATCCGTCGCAGGTGGCATTGCTGCGGGATGCACTCGACAAGTCCGGCCGGGGCCGCTGGGCGGCCGTGGAATGGTGGTGGGGCGGCCCGGACAAGCAGGCATGGCTGGCCCACTTCCGCAGCGCACTGGATTTTCGCGACTGCCGCTTTATCGACGTGTACAACTGGAACTGCGGCTATGAACTGCGCAAGGAGACTGCCGGGCTGGAGGCGCTGCGGGAACTGTTCACCACTTGGCAAAAGAACTGATCTGGGGGGAGGCTGCGCCAGTCCAGACTGCACGCGCATCACAGAATGGCGACGATGAGCCTGCGACTCAGCACCACGAAACAGGCCGTCGTTGCGAGCGCCGCAAAGGGACTGCCACCATTTCCAACCAATGGCTCGACGTATTCGAACAGGTCGCTGCGTTGGCAATGGTGACTGTACCAGGGCTCGCAAAGACCCGGAGTGTGGTGCCTCGACCGTGCGGGCCGATAGCGAGCAAGAGATTGCTTAGCTCCCCTCGCAATGTCGTGTAGGTTGTATCAATTGCTTCTGCTGAGGTCACAAGTCGAGGCGCGCGCCGCGTTCGCGGACGGCGGCGGTCACTTCGGCAGGGCTCAACTCCGGCAATGCACACCCCCGCGACGCGCACAATGCCGCGGCAATGCCCGCAGCCTGGCCGGTCATGGCGCAGGTGGTCATGACCCGCGCGGAAGACAGGGCCAGTTGGTCGGCAGACAGGCAGCGGCCGGCCGCCAGCAGGTTCTTGGCGCCCCTAGGCACGAGGCATCGGAACGGAATCTGATAGGGCGGTACCTGGCGCTGCTCTTCCGGAAGGATGTAGGTGCGCTTGTCGTCATCGGGATTGTGGCCGTCGAGATAATAGGTGCCGCGCGCAATGGCGTCGTCGAAGCGTTGGCCCGCGCGGAGTTCGTCCACGGTCAGCACATGCTCGCCCACAACGCGGCGGCCCTCGCGGATGCCGATGCGCGGCGAGCAGGCGTCGAGCACCCAAGGCTTCTTCTCCACCCGCTGGTAGTAGTCGAGCACCGACATCATCCGTCGCCGCGCCTGAATCTCGGCGGCAGTCAGAGATTCGGTGTCGGTGGCGTCGAATTTGGGGATTTTGATCTTGATGCCAAAGCGGCCCGGTCCTGACTTCACCAGGGAGGTCATGGGCAGTTCGTCTTCCGTTCGAATGGGTTCAAACCAGCCTTCCGGCACCTGCGGCGCCGCCTGGTCAGGAGCGACTTCGCGCACAAAAAACACGAACGACATGGGCAGTTGCCGTTCGTCGCCGGGCCTTCCCTTTACCGTGGCAAAACCCGCCTGCCGGGCGAGCAGCGCCTCGCCCGTAGTGTCGATGTACTGTTTTGCGCGGATGAGCCCCGGTCCCGAGGGACCGCACACCATGATTTCCGCAACCTGCCCGTAATTGGCACGCGCATCGACAAAACAGGTGTGCAGCAGCAGTTTCACGCCCCTGCGCAGCAACAGTTCCTGCAATACAACAGCGAGAATCTCATGGTCAAAGCGGCGGCTGTCCATCTCGGGGTAGGGCTTGTAGTCCGCAATGGCGTTGAAGGTCTGCATGGCCTCCACAATGGCGTCGAAGGCCTCCCCCTGGCCGGCAGTCTCTCCGCAGAAACCGTTGACACCGCCCAGGGTGGCATTGCCCCCCACCACGGCGTACTCCTCCAGCAACAGCACGCGGACGCCTGATTTCGCGGCGGCCAGGGCGGCGAACACGCCTGCCATGCCCCCGCCCACCACGGCCAAGTCGCATTCGTGGTGCAGACGAAGGTCATCGCGCCACGCTCTTTCCCGGTCGCCTTTCTCCCTGGCCTTTTCCGTGGAAGCCGCTTCCGCGCTTCCCGCACACAGCAGCGATGCGGTCCTGATGAAATCTCTTCGCGTGCTCATTTCGACCTTCCGTTCAACATTCATCCCGCGCACTGACGGCGTTTCATGAACTCACGCGGGAAATCAGCCAGAGCAGCGTCGTTGCCGCCGCACCAAAATGGGCAGAGATGCAGCCGATACAATGTATATCCTGCGGACGGTCCACAAATACCCTTTTCAGACCCTAGGTGACCACGGAACCGGGCAGTTTCAAGAGCGTGGCCGTGCGCACGACGCGGGTGCGGGCCGGGTCGAGACCGAGCAGGGCGACGATTTCCTTGGGCTTGGCCAGACGCTCCTCACGCAGCCGCGTGGAAAAACGAACCACCACCTCGCCTTCCGCATCGGCGCCTGCGACACCCAAGCCGCTGATCAGCGGCCGCACGTCGAGGGATATCTTCTTGCGACCGCCCTCGGAACTGCGGCTCTTGACCATGCGGTCCACCAGCACCTCGGTGGCGGCCATGACCTCCGCCGAGCGGGCGGCCAACGCGTCGGCGTCGCCCGGCGTGTGCAGTTCGTAGTCGAATCCGACCACACTGGCCATGAGCGCGTCGCCCCGCAGCGGCACTTCCATCGCCTCGTAGGCGTGCAGTCCCGGCGGCACGCAGGCGGCCAGCCGCGCGCAGAGCGCCGCCGGACTGACATGGCCCGCCAGCATTACATCCATCCAGTCCCCCGTGCTTTCCTCGCCAAGCGGCGCCGCCGTGGCAAAGGTGACCTTGGCGTGCGCGTGAAAACCCTGTGAGAAGGCCAGCGGCGCATGGGTGCGGCGCAGGCCGCGAATCCACGCCTCGGCGGTTTCGAGGTGGCTCAGAAAGCGGGTGACACCGGTGCGCCCAATGCGGAAGCGCACACGCTGCACCGGTTCGGCATGGGGTGTCTCCAAAGGAATGCGGTCAAGGACCACCTCGGCGTCTGTCTTCTCCGTGCGGCCTTCGGCGCTTCGCCGCTGCATTTCGCAGCACAGCTTCGGGTCCGTGCGGTTCACACCGCACAGGTTACATTTGCCCTGCCTGCAATCGCGGGCCGTTTCAAGCGCCTGCGCGCGGTGCCATTCCTCCACCAGCCATTCGCGGTCCACCAGCGTGTCGATGTGGTCCCAGGGCAGCCGCTCGCCGGGCCTGCGCTCGCGCAATGCCGCTTCGGCGTCGAAACCGGTTTCCTCGATGGCCTTCATCCAGGGTGTGATGTCGAGTTTTTCGTCCCAAGTCTCAAAGCCCGCACCCAGCCGCCATGCGCGCTCGATGAGATCGGCGGCGCGCCGGTCGCCGCGGCTGATGAGCCCCTCAATGAAGGACGCCGCCGGATTGTGCCTGCCGAATTTGATGCCCCGGTTGGGACGGAAAATGTCTGCCAGCATGCGCTGTTTCGCCACCGTCTCCTCGATGGACATCTGGCGCGCCCACTGAAAGGGCGTGTGCGCCTTGGGCACGAAGGTGGAGACCCCCGTGCGCACCATGGCGCTGCGGCGGATGCGCCGTCCGGCCTCCAGGGTGCGCAGGCACAGCTCCGCAATCGCCTGCACGTCCTCATCGCGCTCGGTGGGCAGGCCGATCATGAAGTAAGTCTTTACATGCTCCCAGCCGCGGCGGTAGGCCTCCTCGGCCATGCCGATGAGTTCCTCGTCCGGGATCGCCTTGTTGATGACGGCGCGCAGCCGGGGCGTGGCCGCCTCGGGCGCAAAGGTGAGTCCGCTGCGGCGAACACCGGACACGAGGTCGGCCAGTTCGACGGAAAAGGAGTCGAGCCGCAGGGAGGGCAGCGACACCGACACACCGCGCGGATGGGCCAGTTCCGCCGCATGGCGCACCAGCGCGCCCGCCCGCGAATGGTCGCAGGTGGACAGGGACACCAGTGTTGCCGCGTCCAGTCCGGAACTGTCCAGCGCTGCGTTGAGCAGGCCGCCCACGGTCTCCACCGTGCGCTCGCGCACGGGACGGTTGACCATGCCCGCGTGGCAGAATCGGCAGCCCTGCGTGCAGCCGCGCAGCACCTCGATGCCCGCGCCGTCATGCACCAACTGGGTGAACGGAACAATGGGCCGCACGGGGAAGGTGGCGCTGTTGAGGTCGCGTGCATAGCGCCGGGTGACGCGCACGCGGGGGTCGGCCATCGGCACGCTATCCACCATTTCCACCGGGTGCAGCGCGGGCACATAAACACCAGGAATCGCCGCAAGGGCCTCCAGGCGCTTTGCGCGCGGCGCGCCGCGCAGTGCCAGCAGCGCATTGGCGATGTCCACGATGACTTCCTCGCCGTCGCCGATCACGATAAAATCGAGGAAGGGCGCCAGCGGCTCCGGGTTGTAGGCGGCCGGGCCGCCTGCGAAAAAGAGCGGCGCGTCTTCGGCCCGGTCGGCGGAGCGGACGGGGAACCCGGCAAGGTCAATCGCGTTGAGCAGATTGACGAAGGTCAGTTCGGACTGGAGCGAGAACCCCACGGCGTCGGCCGCCCCCACGGGGTCGTGCGACTCGTGCAGGAAAAGCGGCAGGCCGCGTTCCCGCAGCAGCTTTTCCATGTCCGGCGCGGGCGTGTAGGCCCGCTCGGCCCACACGCCGTCCATGCTGTTCAAAATGGCGTAGAGGATGTGCAGGCCCAGGTTGCCCAGTCCCAGTTCATACAGGTCGGGGAAGAACAGGCACAGGCGCAATTGCACCGCGGCGGGGTCCTTGTGGACCGAGTTCCATTCGGTGCCCAGATAGCGGGACGGTTTTTCGACAAGCGGCAGCAGGTCTTCGATCGCTTTGCGCAGGTTCATTTAGACACCGCCGTCCCCGCCGCGCGCCAGGCGGCCAGTTTGCCCGGCTGGTCAAACACCGCGTGAGCGTTGCCGCGCATGATTCTTTCCACCACATCGGGCACATCGCCATCGTCCATCCAGCCGTCGTCCACCAGTTCGGAGATGGCCTGGGCGATGCCTTGGCGGGCAATGGCCGCATGGCCGGGCACCATCTCGACGGGCATGAAATCGCCGCCGAAACTGAACAGTTTGTTTGCCGGGGCGGCCATGAGAAACTCCTTGAGGAACCGCACCGACGCGGCCGGGTTGATAATCCACGCCCAGCACATGTCGAGGTAGGCGTTGGGCCACTGCTTGGCCACGGCGATAAACTCATTCTCGCAGGGGTAGCCAATGTGGAAGAAATCGAAGCGCACCTTCGGGTGCGCCCGGAGCAGTTCGCACACGTCGCCCGCATTGGCCGTGAGCCGGTGCATCGGCATGGACCCCTGCCCGGCATAATAGCCCGTGTGCAGCTTCACCACCAGGTTGTATTCCTCGGCCTTCTGCATGCAGTAGTGGAACAGGTGGTCGCAGATCGCCTTGTGCTCGGCCTCGTTCACCGATTTCCGATCTTTCCGGTAGCGCTTGAACAGGGGCGCCGCGTCCCCGGCGGAAACCTGCTCAAAATCGAGCCTGCGCCCGTAGGCCTGCTGGCTCTTCAGGGCGATGGCGCGGGGACCATACTTCTCGAAATGCCAGTCTATCACCGCATGCCAGTCGTCCAGCGTGTCCACCTCGCGGCCGGCCGCCCGGCCAAAATTGCCCACTTGCCTGGCTTCGCAGAAGGCGACAAAGCTGAGGTCCTGGGCGAGCAGTTCGGGGTTGGCCGTCTCCATGAACGGGTCGCCCTCCAGACTGTTCACCTGGCAGTATTCAATGTGGGCCACGTCGCACAGGATGCTTTCATAGAAACCGGGATGGACACCGTCGCGAATCAGCCCGGAGATCTTCTCCACATTGTCCGCAGTGATGTCCCGTTCCCCGTAGAGACGGCGCACCGACTCGCGCAGGCAGCGCAGGTAGCCCGTGTTGCGTGCGCTCTTGTAGTGCGGCTCGACCAGGGCCCACTTCTCTTTTGGGCTGAGATCGTAACCCTTTACTTTTTCCATGTCCTCCGCCGGCAGGCCGGCGACAATCAGGTCCGAATCAACGTAATGCCCCAGCAGCATGGCAATGTCGGGCGACCAGATCTTGCTGTCGCGCCCCTTGGCCAGCGCTTCCACGCGGTGCTGCTCCTCCCACAAATGCTCATGGGTGTCCACAAAGGGGGTTGATTCGACCAGATGCAGGATGTCGCGGTGCGCTTTCATGCCTGTCTATCTCCGGGTAATGGTGGTTTGTTTGGCGCGGTCCAAGCACCGCAATGGCGAAGGATAGCACAGACCCGGCCCGCCGCTCACCGAAACGGCCGGGCAGCAAGAAAACACTGTCGATCCAGATAGGGGAGAGCCTCCCGACTGGGGTCGCCCTACTGGGAGCGCCGGCATCCCTGCCGGCTCTTTTCTTAATTAAGACAGCCGGCAG
>CAITNO010000158.1 GCA_903893795.1 Candidatus Hydrogenedentota bacterium
CCCGCATCGCCCGGAGCCGGCGTGTAGTCGTACAGGGAGATCGTCACGTTGCCCGTCACCAGCGGTGCGGTCCACGTGATGGCCTTCGTGGTGCCCGCGCCCCAGTACGTGCCAGCCGTCGGAGCCGTCACGGTCAGGGTCGGAGGATCGGGAGACAGCAGCACACAACTGTCGGTGCCTGTCGAGGCCGCGTTGTAATTGCCCGCCGCGCCGTTGCATTTTCCGGCCGGGATGGTCGGGCACAGGCTGCCCGTGCCGCTGGCCGTCACGTTGATGGTGTACGATGCGCCCGACCCGGCGATGCTGTAGGTGATGCCTGTGGCGGTACCCGTCCAGACCACATCGCCCACGGCGAAGCCGGTCACGGGCTCGCTGAACAGCACCGAGAATTGGAACGGCACCGACACGGACGGCGGCGGTGACGGGTCAATCTGGCCGGCCGCCTGATTGACGGTCACGGTCACCGGGGTGGTGTTCGCAAAGCGCACGACCCCGGGGAATCCGTAGCCGTCGACCGTCGTGAACGCGCCCGTGCCGTAGAGCGCCGTGTCGGTCACGCACAGCGCGTTGACCGCGCCGGCGGCCGCGAGCACCGGCACCCAGGCTGTTTGCACGTTGCCGGAGCCGTCCAGCACGGCAAGGCCGCTGCGCGGCAGGCCGCCCAGGGTCGTGAACGCGCCGCCCGCATAGACCGCGCCGCAGGAGGCCGCCAGGCCCTTCACCGCACCGTTCGCCGCGGCGAAGGTCGTTACCGCGCCGGTGGTCATGTCGAGCTTCCCAATGCTCGTCGCCAGGCCCAGATAGAGGCTGTCGCCCGCAACGGCCTCGGCCGTGACCGCGGCGGTGACGTTCGTCATCCAGCCGTAGAACAGGCCGGTGGAAAGTGTAATCACGCCCAAGCAATGGTTCGAACCCATGTTCGCGCCGCCGAAGTACAGCAGGCCCTGGGAAACCGCGAGCGCGTTGATGTAGTTCGACTGGCTCGTCAGGCGGGTCACCGCCTTGGTGGCGATGTTCACCGCATCGACCATGCCGCCGTTGGCCACGTACAGGGTCCCACCGTCGGCGCTGAGCGCCAGGGCGCGGACCGGATAGGTGCCCGACTCAACGACGGGCTGCCAGGTGGCGTCCACCGTGCCGGTGGCGATATCGATCTTGGCAAGGTTCTTCCAGCCGCTGGCCGACACGCTGCCGACAGGACCCGCCCCGGTGAAGTTGCCGCCGACGTAGAGCGTCGTCGCCGTGGAGGCCACGGCGTAGATGGCGCCGCCGCCGCCGTTGTTCACGGCCCAGGGCACCACCGTTTCCAGCGAGGTTGCGTAGTCGAACGCTGTCAGCGTCAGGGCCACCGCGCAGGTTGTCTCGTTGAGAACCTCGTCCTTCACGGAGATCGTCACCATGTGCACACCGGCACCGCAGACCTCCGTTCCCGCAGGCGGAACCTGCGTCTTCACAAGACTGCCGGCGGGCGTGATGTCATCCGTCGCGCTCATCTCGGGGATCAGGTTGGGAACAATGGCGCAGCAGTTGGCATCGGTCGGAAGCGACCGGCCCGGCGGGCAGGTGGTGATCGTCGGCGGGTGGTCGACGAAGGCCACGTTCACCACGCGCGTCACCTCGTTGGCCGCATTGTGCCCGTCGCCGACGTTGTAGCGGACCGTGTAGGCCCCCGCAACGGCCGTGTTTACCGGATTTGTCACCGCAATGCCGGACGTGAGGTCGCCTGCGCACGCGTCGGAGGCCGTCGCGCCCGCATCGGTGTAGGCCGCGCCGCGCTCCACCTGCACGGGCGTGCTGCCCAGCAGCGTGATCACCGGCTTCACCGTGTCGGACACCGTCACGACACGCGTAACCTGGTCGGCCGCATTGTGGCTGTCGCCTGCGTTGTAGGTCACCGTGTAAACCCCCGGCACCGCCGGGTTCACCGTGGCGCCGCCGGTGGTCACTGTCAGACTGCCCGCGCACGCGTCGGTGGACGTTGCACCGGCGTCCGTGTAAGCCGCGCCGCACTCCACCGCGACCGCAGCGGATCCGTTCAGCGCAATCACCGGCTTCACCGTGTCGGACACCGTCACCACCCGCGTCACCTGCACGGCCGGGTGGCCGTGGCCGTCGTTCGCGTTGTAGACCAGCGTGTAAATCCCCGGCACGGACGGGTTCACCGTCGCTCCGCCGACCGTCACGGTCACGCTCCCCACGCAGGCATCCGTTGCGGTGGCTCCCGGGTCTGTGAAGCCGTTACCGCACTCCACCATCATGGCGGCGGAACCGTTCAACGTGATCACCGGAGGGGCGGTGTCAACCACGCACACAACACGGGAGATTTGCGGCGCACAGCAGGCCGGACCGCAGGTGTCGTAGGTCAACGTATAGCAGCCGACCACGGCCGTGTTCACCGAACCGCCGGTGGTCACGGTCAGCGCGGGCGTGAAGCCGTCGGAGGCCGTGGCGCCCGCGTCGGTGTAGAACGTGCCGCACTCCAAGGTCAACGGCGTCGCGCCGTTCAGCGCAAGTCTCGGGCACCCGATGGTAAAGTAGTTGGGAGAAACCGGCCCGAAGCCCGCGTAGCTCGTGCCGACAACGCGCATGCGGTACTGCGTCCCGGCGGTCTGGCCGGACGGAATCGTCCAGTTCCAGGAACCCTGGGAGGCCGGGATGCCGCTGGCCAGCGTCACAAAGGTGCCTGCTGGGTAGGTGTAGAGGTTGATGCTGACGTTGCCCGTCACCAGTGGCGCGGTCCATGTGACGGCATGGGTGGACCCGATTGCCCAATAGTTGCCCGAGGCGGGCGCCGTCACCGTGACCGACGGCGTGCCCACCGTCACGCAGTTGTCCAAACTTGTGGAGGCCAGATTGCCGAGCCCCGTCGCCATGCCTACCACCACACCCGGCGGAAGGGTCGCGCACAGCGTGCCCGTGCCGGTGGCTGCGGTCACGTTGATGGTGTAACTGGGGCCCGAACCGGTGATGGTGTAGGTCGTGGGCGTCAGCGTGCCGCTGCCCCATGCAACATCACCCACCGTAAAGCCGGTCACCGCCTCGCTGAACACCACCGTGAACTGCACCGGGAACGCGCCGCTCGGCGGTCCGACCGGGTCGGCCTGGGTCACCGCCTGATTCACCGTCACCGCCGGCGGCAAACCGGAGACATTCACCACACGGGTGACCTCGTTGGCCGCATTGTGGCCGTCGCCCACGTTGTAACGCACCGTGTAACTGCCCGCAATTGCCGTGTTCACGGGATTCGTCACCACGATGTTGGCCGTGAGACTGCCCGCACAGGCGTCTGTCGCGGTTGCGCCGGCATCGGTGTAATTCGAGCCGTTGGGCACCGAGACCGGTGTGCTGCCAAGGAGCGTGATAACCGGCTTCACCGTGTCGGACACCGTCACCACGCGCGTGACCGGGTCCGCGCTGTTGCCGTTGCCGTCGTTTGCATTGTAGGTCAGCGTATACGCGCCGACCACGGCCGGGTTCACCGAGCCGCCCGTCGTCACCGTCAGGTTGCCCGCACAGGCGTCGCCGGCCGTCGCGCCCGCATCGGTGTAGGCGCCGCCGCATTCCACGGCCACCGCCGCCGAAGCCGTCAGCGTGATGACCGGCTTGGCCGTGTCGGAAACCGTCACCACGCGGGTAAGCTGCACCGCGCTGTTGCCGTTGCCGTCGTTTCCGTTGTAGGTGAGCGTGTAGACGCCCACGGACGCGGTGTCGACTGTGCCGCCGAAAGTCACTTCAATACTGCCCGCGCAGAGGTCACTTGCGGTGGCACCCGCATCGGTGTAGGCCGCGCCGCACTCGACGCGGACCGCGGCGGGCCCGTTAAGGGTGATCACAGGGGGGGCCGTGTCGGAGACGGTCACCATGCGTGCCGCCTGGCCGGTGTTGCCGCCGCCGTCGGTCACGCTGTAATCCACCGCGTAGACGCCGGGCACCTGCGGGTCCACCGCGCCGCACACCGCCAGCGGGCCGGCGCCGCAGCCATCGGTGGCCGTTGCGCCCAATTCGGTGTAAACGCCGCCGCACTCGATGGACAGTTCCGCGGCCCCGGTCAGTGTGACCACCGGCGCGGTCGTGTCCGCCACGGTAACGGCGCGCGTCACCTGTGCCGCCGCATTTGTGCCGTCGCTCACGTTGTAGGTCACTGTGTAGATGCCGGGAACCGACGCGTTCACCGGATTCACGATCACGATGCCTGCCGTCAGACTGCCCGCACAAACGTCGCCTGCCGTGGCACCCGCGTCGGTGTAGCCCCCCCCGCATTCCACCGTGACCGTCGCGGAACCGTTCAATGTGATTACCGGCCTGGCCGTGTCGGAAACGGTCACCACGCGAGTGACCTGGTCCGCACTGTTTCCATGTCCGTCGGTTGCGTTGTAGGTCAGGGTGTATGCACCGACCACGGCCGGGTTCACCGAGCCACCCGTCGTCACCGTCAGGCCGCCCGCGCAGGTGTCGCTGGCTGTTGCGCCCGCATCGGTGTAGCCCCCCCCGCATTCCACCGTGACCGTCGCGGAACCGTTCAACGTGATTACCGGCTTGGCCGTGTCGGAAACGGTCACGACACGCGTGATTTGCAGGGCGTTGTTGCCCTGTCCGTCATTTGCGTTGTAGGTCAGCGTGTAGCCGCCCGGCACCGCCGCGTTCACCGAACCGCCGGTCGTCACGGTGAGACTGGCCGCGCACGCGTCCGAAGCCGTTGCCCCCGCATCGGTGTAAACCGCAGCACATTCCACAGTGACCGCAGCGCTCCCATTCAGGGTGAGCACCGGCTTGGTCGTGTCGGACACCGTCACGGTCCGCAGGACTTCAGCCGGAGTGTTCACGCCATCGGTCGCACTGTAGACCAGCGTGTAGGCGCCCGGAGCATTGGTGTCCACCCAGCCGCCCCGGGTCACATCGAGACTGCCAACGCATGCGTCGATCGCCGTTGCGCCCGGGTCCGTGTACCAGGTGCCGCACTCCACCGTCACGGCGGCAGAACCGTCGAGCGTGATCACCGGCCCGGCCGTGTCGACCACACAGAACCTGCGCGTGAACGGGAGGGCGCTGTTTCCATGACCGTCGCCGATGCCACAGTAATGCAATGTGTAGCAGCCCGGCACGGAGGTGTTGACAACGCATGGCGGGCATGGATCGCAAATTGAGACCGGCAGGCTGCCCGCGCAGGCATCCCACACCGAGATGCCCGCATAGGGGTCGAAGGTGCCGCCGCACTCGATCGTCACCGTGGCGGAGCCGGTTAGCGTGACGACGGGCGCGGACGTGTCCGCGACCGTCACGACCCGTGAGACTGGCACGGCGAAATTGCCATTGCCGTCATTCGCGGTGTAGGTCAGGGTGTATGTGCCGACTGCCGCCGCGTTCACCGAGCCGCCCGTCGTCACTGTCCGGCTGCCCGTGCACGCATCGCTGGCCATGGCGCCCGCATCGCTGTAGGCGCCGCCGCACTCCACCGTGACCGTGCCGGGTCCGTTCAGCGTGATCACCGGCTGGTTGGTGTCGGTCACCGTCACCACGCGCGCCGCCACGGCAACGTTGCCGATTCCGTCATCGGCGCTGTAGGTCAGCGTGTACAGGCCCGCCACGGCCGTGTTGACCGAGCCGCTGGCTGTCACCGCCGCGACCCCCGAACACGCGTCGGCCGCCGTCGCGCCCGCGTCCGTATAGGCACCGCCGCACTCCACGGTTGCAGTGGCCGGGCCGTTCAGCGTGATGACCGGGGAAACCGTGTCCGTGCTTGTCTCAATCTTCCACAAGTCGTTGATTATGTTCCATGAACCCGCACTGTCATAGCCGTAGCCGCCGAAGAGCCACAGTCTGCCCGCACTGTCACTGCAGGAAACGGCGCTGTCGCGCCCACCGGGTATATTGGACGGGGCCGGAGTTCCCTGCGTGCCGTAGGAACCGTATTGGTTGGCCGTGCTGGCGCCTTTCATCCACGTCCAATTGCCTGTGGCCAAGTCATACTGCCAAAGGTCGTTTAGATCGCCGGACCCGGAAGCCCCGTTGCCTTCGCCACCAAGGAGCAGCAGCTTCCCCGAAACGCTAACGCCGGCAACCGCCCGACCACGCGCGCCGGGTGTGTTGGATGCTGCCGCAACCCCCTTCGTGCCGTAGCTGCCGTATTGATTTCCAGTGCTGGCGCCCTTCATCCAAGTCCAGTTGCCTGAGGCCAGGTCATACTGCCAAAGGTCGTTCAGATGGCTGGAAGATCCCGAGGCAGCATAGCCTTCGCCGCCGAACAGCCACAGTTTGCCTGAACCGTCGACCCACGAAAGAGCCCGGTTTCGCGCGCCCGGCGTGTTGGCCGCTGCGGCAACGCCCTTCGTGCCGTAGGTGCCTAATTGATTTGCAGTGCTGGCACCCTTTATCCAAGTCCAGTTGCCTGTGGCCGGGTCATACTGCCAAAGGTCGTTCAGCGGGCCATAATTGCTTAGACTGACGTAGTAATACCCGCCGAACAGCCATAGTTTGCCCGAGGCGTCGGTCCAGGAGGTGGCGTATCCGCGCGCGCCCGGCATGTTGGCCGCGTCGGGGATGCCCAGTGTGCCGTAGACCCCGACCTGGCCGGTCGTGCTGGCACCCTTCATCCAGGTCCAGTAGCCCGTGGCGGGATCGTACTTCCACAGGTCATTGAGATAACCGGAGCCCCCCGAAGCCGCGTAACCTTCACCGCCAAAGAGCCACAACTTGCCGGAAGCATCGGTCCAGGAGACGGGGTGTGTGCGCGCGCCAGGGGTGTTGGCCGCCGCCGGGGTTCCCTGCGTGCCGTAAACGCCGTTTTGGCTGGCTGTACTGGCGCCCTTCATCCAGGTCCAGTTGCCTGTGGCGGGATCGTACTTCCACAGGTCGTTAAGCCAGCCCGATGACGATGCGGTTCTGCCGCTTCCGCCGAAGACCCACAGTTTGCCCGACGCGTCGGTCCACGATGCGGCCTGCGTGCGCGCACCGGGAGTGTTGGCCGCCGCCGGGGTTCCCTGCGTGCCGTAGGTTCCGTTTTGGGTGATCGTGCTGGCACCCTTCATCCAGGTCCAGTTGTTTGTGGCGCTGGTTGCCGTGTTCGTCACGGTCACGATGCGCGAGACCGGGGCGGCGTTGTTTCCATTGCCGTCGTTCGCGGTGTAGGTCAGCGTGTACGTCCCGGCCGCGGACGCATTCGCCGTGCCGGTGACCGTCACGGTCCGGCTGCCCGCACAGGTATCGGTGGCCGTCGCGCCCGCATCCGTGTAGGCAGAGCCGCACGGCAGTGCAACCGACGCGGAGCCGTTCAATGTAATGACCGGTGCTGTTGTGTCTGACACGGTCACCAGGCGTGTGACTTCGATGGCGCTGTTGCCGGCGCTGTCGCTCACGTTGTAGCGCACGGTGTAGGTGCCGGGGATGGCCGTGTTCACCGGATTGGTGACGGCAATGCCGGCGGTCAGATTGCCTGAGACATTGTCGGTGGCCGTTGCGCCGGCGTCGCTGTAAACACTGTTGCACACCACCGTTACCGTACTGGACCCCAACAGCGTGATGACCGGCGCGGCGTTGTCCACCGTGAACGTGGCACTGGCACCGCTGGCGGTGTTGCCGTTCCCCGCCGGGTCGGTGCAGCTTGCCGCCTTTACCGTGATCCCTATCGTTCCACTGCCGCCCACCGGGCTTAAAGTCACTGTATAGGGACCCGACCCCGTGCCGGTCACCGCCACGGTGGCCGTCGGCGAGCCGGTCGTGTTCAACTGAATGTCCGCGGCCGCGTCAAATCCCGTGACGGCCTCGCTGAAGCTTACGGTGTAGGATACCGGTCCTGTGCGTGTCAGCGTGGCACTCGGCGCACTGACCGACGTTACCGTCGGCGCCGTGTTGTCCACTGTGAAGGTCGCGCTTGCGCTGCTGACGGTGTTGCTGTTTCCCGCCGTGTCGGTGCAGCAGGCGGCCTTCACGGTAATCCCTATCGTTCCGTTGCCAGCGACAGGATTGAGCGTCACGGTATAGGGGCCCGAGCCGCTGCCGGACACGGCCACGGTGGCCGTCGGCGTTCCGGTCGTGTTCAACTGAATGTCCGCGGTCGCGTCGAAGCCCGTGACGGCCTCGCTGAAGTTCACCGTGTAGGTCACCGGACCAGTGCGCGTTGCCGCAGCGCTCGGTGCGCTGACGGACGTCACCGTTGGGACGGTGTTGTCCACGGTGAAGGCGGCGCTGGCACTGCTCGCGGTGTTGCTGTTCCCCGCCGTGTCCGTGCAACTTGCGGCCTTCACGGTAATCCCTATCGTTCCGTCGCCGCCGACCGGATTGAATGTCACCGTGTACGGGCCGGACCCGGTGCCCGTCACCGATGCCACGGTTCCCGTTGCGGTGCCTGTCGTGTTGACCTGGACGTCCGACGCCGCATTGAATCCCGTGACGGCCTCACTGAAATTGACGGTGTAGGTGACCGGACCGGTGCGCGTGAGCGCCGTGCTGGGCGCGCTGATGGAGGAGACGGTCGGTGCGGTGTTGTCCACCGTGCAGGTCGCACTCGCGGTGCTGACGGTGTTGCCGTTCCCGACCGTGTCCGTGCAACTGGCGGCCTTGACCGTGATACCGATGGTTCCGTCGCCGCCAACCGGATTGAGCGTCACGGTGTAGGGGCCTGACCCGCTGCCCGTTACCGATGTCACGGTTCCCGTTGCGGTGCCTGTCGTGTTCACCTGGACGTCCGCCGCCGCGTCAAATCCCGTGACGGCCTCGCTGAAGTTCACCGTGTAGGTCACCGGTCCCGTGCGCGTGGGCGTAGTACTGGGCGCACTGATGGAAGAGATGGTCGGCGCGGTGTTGTCCACCGTGAAGGTGGCGGAGGGTCCGGCGGCGGCGGCACTGTTGCCCATGTTGTCCAGGGCCGTGCCGGCCGCAATGGAGATGCCCAGTGTGCCCGTTCCCGTGATTCCGGAGATGGTCACGGTTCGGGTGTTTCCGGTGCCGGAAACGCCGACGGTGCCGTTGGCCGTGGCGGTCTTGTTGAGTGTGATATTGCCCGAAGCCAGACTGATCGACGCCACACCGCTGGTGGCATCGGCGTATGTCACGGTGTAGGTGACGCTGGCGGTGCTGGTAAGCGTCGCCGACGGCGCGCTGATGGCAACCGTGGGAGCGGTGGCGTCGCCCGTGGATGTCAGCGTGAACGTCCCTGCCGTACCGGAAACGCGCTTGACGACCAGAATCGCCGTCGTGTTCGTGCCGGGGGTGTAGCTGATGGACTCGGCTGTGCCGGTGGTCGTGTTGGTGCTTGAGGCAAGAATAACCGGAGTTCCATAGGCCGAGGGGGTGTTGCTGTACAGGTACAGGTCAAAATCGGCACCGGCGGGCACGGTGAGGGTGGGATTGAACGCCCAGCCCGCGTAGAGGTTGACCTTGCGCGCCCAGGCGCGGCGGTCCGTGGCCGTCGCACCAAGGGTAATGGTGTTGACCGTGCTGCCCTGCGTGTAGGTCTGGGAAACCGCCTCAATGGCCGCGTCGGGATTGAGCATCCCGTAGCCTTCATACATGTCCTTGGAAACAGGGAAGCCGCTTCCGTCAGTCGGAGCCGCGGCACGGTTCAGCGAGGGATTCTGGACGTTGGTTTCGCGGGTCGTGTTCGTTTCGGTGGCCGTGGCGCAGAGCACCATTTTCACCTGACGGGGATGGGCACTGGAGGCAAAACTCCAGGTGGTTCCGGCCTGCTGCATGGCATCGGTCACCAGTGCGGCGCAGCCCGCGACAAACGGGCTGGCCATGGACGTGCCCTGCATGCCGGTATAGTCGTTGGCACGCTGATCGGCCAAGGATGTTCCATCGTTGGTGTTGCTGTCCACAGAAAGTATTGACGTGTAGTAGCCCGCCGAACCGCCCGGTGCCACGAGGTCCGGTTTGTAGTCTTCCTCCTGGCCGGAAGTGGAACCGGGGCTGGAAAAGCCTTCGCTCGAGTAGCTGGTCAGCGCGTTCACGTCATTCGACGCTGCCACAGTGATGGCCATCGCTGCACGCCCGGGATCGGCCACTTTGCGGTAAGCCAGCGTGGTCTGAGTCCCATCGTTTCCGGCGGAGCAGCATACTGTAATGCCGTTGTTTACGGCCGTGTTTGTTTTCTGGCGCACCGTCGTGTTGGTGGTCGGGTATCCGCTTGCATCAGTCATGCCAAGGCTCATGTTGATGACTTTAATATTGTTGGCGGACCTGTTTGTGACCATGTCATCCAGTGCGGCGCTTATGTACGAGGACGTTCCGGAACCTGCGTTGGTGAACACTTTGCCGCCTGCCCATTTGCAGGAGGGCGCGACACCGCGAAGCTTGTTGAACCCGTCCCCGACAGCGGGATAATTGGGTATGGTGCTGGTCACCGCAAACTGGCCCATCGCGCCATTGCTAAGAAGTGCGGGTGAGTAGGCATTGGTGGAAACGGGTGTCAATGTGTTGGCTTCGGAAATGCCGGTGCTGCCGGTTGTGGCGGCGGAAATGGCCGCCCAGGTGCCCGCGGTGCCTTTCGCAAGATAAACCTGATACAGGGATGTCGTGCCGCCGCCGATCCAAACCGCAGTGGAACTGTAAGTGATGGAGGTGGTGGGAAGGTCCACGGGGGCGGGGGAGAAACTTCCGCTGGCCGCGCCGGTCAGATCGCCCTTGTCCGTCACGTAGAGCGTTCCCGTGGCCGATCCGGCTGCCGCCCCGGTTCCCAAGGCAATTCCGCTCACATGGGAGCCGTGCCCGCCGTAGTCAACCGCGGTCGCACTTCCCTCGCCGGTGTAGTCCGCCCAAAACTGCTGACGACCGCTGAGGTCGGTATGGCTGCCGTCCACGCCCGTGTCCAGTATGGCTATCGTGATGTTTGCATTTCCGCTGAAGCCTGATGCGCTGCCGGCAAAACCTGAAACCCATGCCGGGCGGACACGTCCCGTGCGCGTGGCCATGTCCAAATGCAGAACCGTCGGCGTCGCCTCCTGCACCAGAACAAGACTGCCACCGAGCATCCACGGCAGGGAACTCACTTCTTTCAGTGCTATGCGCCCGTTCCAACCGTAGGAAAGAGACCTGTACATGTACGTAATCTCGCCGCCCATCGCGAGGAACGTGTCTATCTGCTCCTGGGTCACCTGTGTGCCGAAGATCAACTCGACGTCGGTCATCTGGTCCAGGGCCATGCTGGCCGTGGCCCGCAGCATCAATCCGGGCGCGCTTGTTGACGTGGATTCAGCCGTCCGCATCCGGTCTTCCAGCACATCCGACACCAGGTTCCCGTCCGCGTCCTCGGGATACATGTCCGAAATGACCGGTGGAATCTCCGGCACGGGGGGCGGGGTGAAGTTTTCGGCCATTGCGATGCCGCAGAGCAAGAGTGGAAGGAGAGTCATCCCCGCAATAAGCACCCTCCTTAAGAAGAATCGCTTGTTTCCATACGCGCACCGATGCCGACCCACAAGGTAATTCATCATGAACCTCACTTTCCCTCTATTCGTTGTCGTCACAATGTCCAAGTCAGGCGCTATGTTCTGGCGGGACATGGTTCACCCTTGAAACCAACACATTCCACTGACCCATGGACCACTCGCCTGAAGGATGGTCCAATTTCACGCTTTTATGAGATTAATACTATTCCCCCTCGGCTGGGGTGTCAAGTAAAAGAAAGCTTGCCCGACAACCTGGCCGATTGGTGCAACCACTTTGGAAGGAGCGGCTGCCCTGGGAGGCCGACCTGCCACAGCGTTGACAACGGTTCTTGCGGTTGTGGACAATCATGGAGCAGGCTCCGGGTGAGGGCCTGCCAACACGGGGTGTCCCACAGGCATGGACCCGAACCACAACCTACTCTTCGCACTGGCCGCCGTGGCCGCGGGCAAGGTGTCTCCAGGACAACTTGCGGCGGCGGCGCGGATTGGCGGCACTGAAGACGGTGCCGACCTCGGGGAGCGGTTGACCCTTGCCGGGTTCCTGACCGCACCGGACCGGGAGGCGGTTGGCGCCGCAGTGGACCGGGAGCTTCGCAAGCGCAAGGGAAACGCTCTGGCGGCCTTTGTGTCGCTCTGGCGCTCGGCGGCCGATTCTTCCACGCTTGCGGAACTCTTCCCAGAAGCTTCCGGCGCACCCGAAGTGCCTGACGACACCCTGCCCGGCATGCCCCCTGAAACCCTTGCCGGGGATGCCTTCTCCGAAGCCACCATTGCCATGCAGGCTTCTGGGGCGGTGGCCCCGGAAACGGAAGTTTCCACGGCGGACGAGATTCCGGCGGTGCGCGAACATGCGGGCCGCTACCGGGAAATACGGACCTTTGCCAAAGGCGGCATGGGCCGGATTCTGCTAGTGCACGACACGCACCTCGGCCGCGACGTGGCGCTCAAGCAGTTGCTCCCCGAAATGGGCGGATACACCCTCCGGGACGGCGTGCCGACGGCGGAACTCCTGACCGTGCCCCTGCTTGCCCGCTTCCTGCAAGAGGCGCGGGTGACGGGCCAACTGGAGCACCCGTCCATTGTCCCGGTCTACGAACTGGGCTGCCGGGCCGACGGCTCTTTGTATTACACCATGCGGCTCGTCAAGGGCCGCTCGCTGGAGGAGGAGATTGAGGCGCGGGCCGCGTTGTCCGACCGTCTCGGCCTGCTCACCCATTTCTTGGACCTTTGCCAGGCCGTGGCCTATGCGCACAGCCGCGGCGTAATCCACCGCGACATCAAGCCGCTGAACGTGATGATCGGGGAGTTCGGCGAGACCGTGGTTATAGACTGGGGCATTGCCAAGGCGCGGGACACGCAGGACATCCACGTTGGGGACCTGCGCGAGGCGGTGAAGCTGCTGCGGACAACCGACGCCGACAGCACGGTGAAAACCGTCCACGGCGAGACGCTGGGCTCGCCCTACTACATGCCCCCCGAGCAGGCTGCAGGCGATTTGGGGGCCATCGACGAACGGTCCGACATCTACTCGCTGGGGGCGGTACTTTACACTATCCTGACCGGCAGGCCGCCCTATCACAGGATGACCGTGGGTGAGTTCCTGGAAAAGGTGCCGACCCGTCCACCGCAGCCGGTGGGACAACTGGAGCCGGGGGCGCCGCGTGAACTGGCGGCAGTCTGCGCGCGGGCCATGGCCCGCAACCCGGAAGACCGGTATGCGGCGGCCCGCGAACTGGTCGAGGAGATCCAGCGCTACCTGTCCGGCGGTTTTGTCAGCGCCTACAATTACCATTTTTCCGAACTGGCGCAGCGCTTTGTGTCGAAACACCAAAAGGTGCTGGTGACCTCGGCCGTGGCGACGGGCGCACTGCTGGCGCTGGGTGTCTATTCCTACGTGCAGGTGCAGCGGGAGCGCGATCTGGCGCGGGCGCAGGAGCGCATCGCCGTGGAGCAAGGGGCAAAGGCGGTCGCTTCGCTTGAACAGGCCCAGCAGGCGCGCGCCACCGCTGATCGCGAGCGCGCCGCCGCCGAATCCGCCCGCGCCACGGCGGATCAGGAGCGCAGCCGGGCCGAGCACGAGCTGTATTACGCGGACATCGCCCTGGCGCAGCGTTCCGTGCAGGAAAGCCGCATGGGTCAGGCGCGGGCGCTGCTCGATGCGGCGCCCGCCGCGCTGCGCGACTGGGAATGGCGCCATCTGGCCCGGGAGGCCAACGGGGACTGCATGGCCCTCCAGACAGGCGGCATGTTTGCCGCCTTCTGCGACGAGGGCCGGGAACTGGTCACGGCGCGCCCCAACGGCATGGTGACCGCCAGCAGTCTGGCCACGGGCGAACTCGTTCGCACCTTTGTGGAGTCGGGCGGATTTGGCAGCGCCTTCGCGGTGGATACGGCGGGGGCGCGGCTGGCCGTCTCCTCGGCCAAGGCCGTGGCGGTGTGGAATGTGGCCGACGGCAGGGAACTGTTTCATTTCGACGAGCCCAACGAGGCGCTTACGCGCAATTTCCTCTCCCTTTCGGCCGACGGACGACGGGTGGCCGCCCTCGGCACGGACCGAAGGCTGCGCGTTTGGGACGTGGAGACGGGCGCGATTGTGTTCGAGCGCGCCGTCAATTCCCAGCAGGGATTCGAGATCTGGCTGTCGCCCAAGGGCGAACAGTTGCTGCTGGCCGGAAGCGACCTCGGCGACGCAGGCCTGGTGCGCACCGTGACGCTGCTCGACCTGCCCTCGGGCAGGAAGGTGGGGCAGAGCGACCTCGGCGACGTGATGTCGCTGCATGGCGCCGCATTCAGTCCCGATGGCGCGCGGGTTGCACTGGCGCTGGACAACGCGGCCCAGGTGTGGGACACGCGGGAATGGAAGCAGATTCGGGAGCTTGCCGGCCGTTTCGGACATCCCGACACGCTGGCCTTCAGCGCCGACGGGGCGATGCTGGCGGCGGGCACCCTGGACGGCGACGTCATCCTCTGGGACCGCACCAACGACCACGAGCAGCGCGTTTCCCGCGCCCATGCGGAGGCGGTGCGCAAGGTGGCCTTCCGGCCCGACGGCAAATGGCTGGCCACGGCGGGCTTTGACCGCGTCGCCCGCCTTTGGGAGTCCCCCAGCCTTCGTCCCATCCAGACCTTGCGCGGCCACGACCGCTCCCTCTTCTCCCTCGCCTTCAGCCCCAACGGCGAGAAACTCGCCACCGGTTCCTTCGACGGCACCACGCGCGTCTGGGACCTGAGACGGGAACTGCAATACACGACCCCGCGCGCCGTGGCGGGCAATGGGGCGGCGGGAATCGTCGCCGGTGCCCTGGACAACGGTATTGCGCTGTGGAGCGCCGACACAGGCATTCGGACCGCCACGCTGGACACGGCCGGGGCGAAAGTGCGGACCCTCGCTTTTGACCGGGCGGGCACGCGGCTTGCCGCGGCCGTCGAGACGGCCCCGCGGGAACGGGCGCTGGTGCTGTGGAAGGTGGCCGACGGCGCGGAGGCGGCGCGCATTCCCTTTTCGGGTGAGGCGGACCGGATATGCTTCACCGGCGCGGAGGACCAGTTCGTCGCCGTGCGCGCCGGGTCCTGGCTGAACGTGTTTGACGCGGCCTCGGGGGCCGCGGTCTGGAAACTGGCCGGGGTGGTGGACCTCGCCTTCCGGCGCGACGGCAAACAGCTCGCCGTCTGCTCGCTGCCCGAAGACCCGACGCTCATGCGCGAACAGCAGGACGTTACCCTCTATGACACGGCCTCCTGGGCCAAGGCGGGACAGTTTGCCGTGCCCACCAGTTTCACCGCCGCGCTGACCTGGTCACCCGATCTGAAACGGCTCGCCCTGGGCGCGCAGGTGCTCTCCGAGAAGGAATGGCGCGGCGGCGCCTACCTGTGGGACTTGGATCATCCTGAAACGCCCCGGTGGCTGCAGGGGCACGACTCACTGGTCTCCTCCATAGCCTTTGACCCGACGGGCAGCCACCTTGCCACCGGCGGAAAAGACGGCCGCCTGGTGCTGTGGCAGACGGACTCGGGGGCCGAGCAATGGCGGACGGCCGCCCACGGCAGCGACATTCAGGATGTCGCCTTCAACCCCGAGGGCACGCGCCTCGCCACGGCTGGACGCGACGGTTTCTTCAAGCTGTGGAGCGCCAGCGACGGCCGCGAAGTGCTCACCCTGCCGACGGAAACAACGGCGGCAGGCGGCGAGGCCACGCCGTCGAAGGTGTCCTTTGACTCGGAAGGGCGTTACCTGCTGACCATCACCGAACCGACCCTGCAACCGCCCCTATTCCGCTGGGCCGTTTCCGCACAACTGACCCAAGCGTCCGACACACCGTTGCAGGAGCGCATCGAGTCCTGGAAGCGCACCGGCAGGTAGGGTGCCCGCAGCGAAGCGGAGCGCACCGTTTCCGCACCCGCCTGCGTCCGCCCCTCTGTGGAGCGTTACCCGTCCCCGCTCCTGCGCGGCATCGTTTGGACCTGTCTTCTTAACTCCTCCGTGAACATTTTCACATTGGCTTTGTTCTTACCCCAATCCAGACGCTGCGTCGGCAAAATACAGCGGCTCGTGACCGTAATGTCATTGCGGGGACGCAGGTCGATAACCACCACTTCTCCCCAGGAACGCCAGTTCCAACCGACGCGCGCAATTATTTTTTCGGCCGTGTCTTTTCGCACACGCCACCCCAGCGTTCCCACAACCCCCCTGATGGTGCCGTGCAGGTCACTTACCCGGACTTCCAGGGTGAAGCGTGTGGTGCTGTAAGCGGGAAATCCAAAAGCCATGTCTCAACCCTCTCTTTCCTGTTTTCCTGCCGGTTAGGCAACCCACTATTCATTCGCCGCAATAGGAGATCCCTGGCCCTTCTGGCGCAGGGCCTCCAGCAGCGCCAATCGTGTCGAACGCTCCGGATATTGGGCTGCCAGGTCGCGGAGAGTTTCGCGGGTCCCCTCATCGGCCAGTTGCCCCAGGGCCACGGCGGCGGCATGGCGCGTGTCGGGGGCGTTGTTCAGGTCGCGGACGATTTTGAGCAGCACGGGCACCGCCTGCGGGGCGCCAATGTTGCCCAGGGCCCACGCCACCGCCGAGCGCCAGCAGGGCGTCAGTCCGTTGTGAAGAAAGAGCACGCCCGGCCCGAGGGGATCGGGCCTGCCGGCGGCGGCCTCGGTCGGGCTGCCGTCCAGCAGGGCGATGAGCGTGTCCGCCGATTTCGGATGGGCCAGATTACCCAGGGTTCGGGCGAGATAGAAGGAAACCCAGTTTTCCAGGGGCAGCGCATCGACCACGGGAATGCCCGTGTTGAAGACTCGCTTGATGCCACTGTCCATCGCGGCATAGCGCAGCAGAGCCGCCTCCACGCGGGGCGCGGCGGCCTGGTCGCGGCAGGCCAGCGAGAGTATTTGGGCGGCGCGGATTTCCGGGCCGGGATGTCCGCCCCAGCACCGGATGGTGGTGGATACCGCCTCTTTGATTTCCGGAAGGGGCTGCGCGGACCCATCCCCCAGCATGGCCAGGCAGGTTTCGACCACGGTCTTACCCCCGGCCTGACGGCGCAGCACGCGGCCGACGAGGGTTTCGTAATCGTCATTGGGGAGGAGGAGCGCGCGGTCCGGGTCGATGGGTACGGACCGGATGAGCTGGGCCAGCATCGCGTCGGCCCGGGTCGATCCCATCCTGTCCAGCGCCTCGATGATGAAGTAGTGGATGGGTGAGGCATGGCAGGCCATCAGGGCCGGGTGATCGCCGTACCAATAGGTGTAATCGGGATAGTCCTTCAGGCCAGCAAAGGCCTGAATCAGGGCGTTTTCCGCCTCGGGCGTGCCTATCCGGCCCAAGGCTTCGGCGACGGCTTCGGCCAGGAACAGGTTGCCCGTGGCGGGCACGCCGTGGGTGACAAGCAGTTCCGAAAGCATGGGCACGTCCGTGGTGTCTCCGACCTGGCCCAGGGCGCGGGTCGCGGCCTGAAGACTCCTCGGATTGACGGGAGACAGCGCGTTGAAGCTGGCCCCGTCGCTTTCGTGTCCGTCCTTCCGCCAGGCGGGATAGGGGTTCTTGCCCTGTTCGTTGGAAACGTGGTTTCGCAGGGCGGTGCGGGCGGTGGCATCGCCCGTGTGCCCAAGGGCAACGGCCGCGCGCCGCACCCAGTCCGGGTTTTCACTTTCGACCTGTCTCGTCAGTTCACCCCCGATGGACTCCCAGGAAATGCCGGCAAACCAGGCCCGCCAGGCTTCCGCCCCGTCCCTTGGCTTCCCTTCCTCGACAAACGGATTGAACTGCTCGCTGTGCCCCGTCAGGTTCTCCAATGCCATGGCCGCGCCCTGCGCCACGACGGGGTCATTATCGCTGAGGGTCTTGAGGAGCGGCGGCACGGAGGTCCGCGTTCCGCAGGCGGCCAGGGCGACGGCGGCCGCCAGGCGGGTTTCGCGGGAGGGGTCACCGAGCGCCTCGGCCAATGCGGGCGCTGCGCTGGGGTCGCGGAACAGGGCAAGCACCTGGGCGGCGGAAGTCTTGAGCCCGGTGTCGCCTGATTGCAGTTGTGCGATGAGGGCGTTCACGTCGTCGCGGCCCGTGGCCGCCGGGGACGAGGTGCCGCTGTGACGGTTGATGCCGGCCACTTCGCGGAAGCGGTCGAACTGCAGTTCCATGAGGCCTGTTACCGCCGGATTGTTGCCGCGGAAATGGTGGGGCCGACCCGCGCCCAGCAGGGACACGGGCGGCGCCAGGAGCGCCAGCGCCCGGGGTGTCCGGGCGACCGGGGCGGACTGGCGCGGCTGGTGGCAGCCCACGCAGGTGCGTCGTTCGCCGGGCCGCACATACATCCAAGACATCTCGTTCAATTCGGAGCGCCCCTCGGCATCCACCGCTTGCAGGGCGATGGGCGTGTCGGCGGGCACCTCGACAAAGAACGAGCCGTCCGGCGCCAGCGGCACCGTGCCCAGTTCAACCGTTTCGTTGCCCGCATGGACGATGTAGGAGTGGGAAGACCGGTTGGTCAGGCCCGTGCCCGCCAGCACCCGGATCGCTCGGACATGGCCCCACCCGGCGGTGCTGTTCTTGGTGTTCCGGGCATTCTGGCAGAAGATCATGCCGGTGGGTTTCTGCGGGCTGTCCGGCTGCAGGTCGGCCTGTGCGTGGAGTTGGGGCGGCCGGGGCCGCGCGCCGACGTAGACCGGCGAATGGAGCGGCGCGCCTGCCGAGTCGTGCACCGTGGTCAGCACGGGCGGCACGCTTTGCGGGTCCAGAATGCAGATTTCCTGGTAGCTCGGCTCGCGCACCGTTTTCTTCTGCCCCGCCTCCAGCACCTCCACATTCACCGGCCGGGCGACCGTGCAGAGCAGTCGTCCGTCGGGCAGCGCGGCAACGTCGCCCGCCTCCAGTCCGAAATTGCGCATGCTCTCCTGGGAATGGCCCATGCGGCCCACGGTGATGCCCGCGCTGGACACATAGGCCACCTGACCATCCGGCATGGGGGCCGGACTGCCGCAATTGAATGCGCGCAGTCTGCCGCCGTATTCGGGGCCCTGGTCCAGCCCAAACTCCGTCTGGCCCCGGGTGCCGTCGGGGAAGACGGCGTGCAGCAGCGTTTCCACCTTGCCCCGGTCGAAGAAGTTGTCCGAGCGGATGAAGAGGATGCGGCCATCGGCCAGCACTTCCGGCTCGTTGTCGAATATGATCGTGTTCGTCAGGGGATGTATGGCCGATCCGTCGGGGTTCATGGCATAGAGGGCGCGGGAGGGCGGGTTGTGATACTCCTCGAAAGTGCCCATGCGCGTCGAGGTGAAAACGATGCGCCCGTCGGGCAGTTCGGCCGGGTCGATGTCAAAGAAGGGGCCGTCGGTCAACTGCTGCGGCGTGCCGCCTTCGGCCGCAATCCGGTAAAGATGGAAGAAGGCGTCGCCCTCCCGGGCCATGGAGAAATAGACCCAGTTGCCATCGAAAGAAACGCCGGGCGAACCCAGGGCTCCTGCGCCCGCGTCGAGGAGCGTCTGCGGCTGCACATCCGGACGCGCCGGTTTGAGCAGCATCAGCCTGTGCCCCACTTTCATGGGCGCCGGAAGGTCGTGTTCGGGGAAGGTGCGGGCCTTGCGCGGATTGAAAATGGTCACGCTCAGGCTGTCTGCGGGGGAGTTGCCCGTGTTCGCGTTGGGCCGGTAGAGGCTGCAGTCCCCGCCCACAAACACCACCGCACCGGGCCAGGAAAAGTCTTCGGCTGGCGCCCGCCGCTCCACTTTCTTTGCGGACACAGTGGTGGCGATTTTCGCGGCGGCCACGGCAACCTTGCCCGTCTCGGCGCCGCCCGGCTCGGTGCTGGCGGGAAGGACCAGCCTGCCCCAGGGCCCCGCACCGTACTCGCTTATCACCTCGGCCTTTACCCATTTCTGGTCATCAAAACTGGGCTGTTCCCAGTTTGGAATCTCTGCATCGGCGCTTTTCCAGCCCCCGTCCGAAACCGAAATAATCTGCCTGCCGTCCTGCAGTTCGGCCACAAATCGCACCAGCAGCCCCGAAGGTCCAGGAAAGGTGTTGACGGCCTCGACCGCCAGCACGACCCGCCCAGGCGACAGCAGGGCCGACAGGTCATAGCGCTTGGGTCTGTTCCAGGCGCTGATATCCGTTTCACTTTCGCCCACGGGCCGGCCGTTCAGGTAAAGGACAAAGAGGTTGTCGCAGGTAATGATGATTTCGGCCGACCGCAGCGCGGGACTTTCGGGCAGGGACAGTTCCGTCCGGAAGAAGCGGACGCTGGCATCAAACGCGTTGGGCGATTCGCCCGCCGTCGGCGGGTGCCAAATCCACTTCGCGCCGTCCAATCCGTCATTCGGCGCCTGGGCCGAAGCGGTCAAAGCGGCCAGCACCAGCAGTCCCGAAAAGACACCATAGCCGAATCTGGATTTCATCGTGTTACCTTCTTACTCCAAGGCGTTAGTCGACATCAGTAGATGCAGGCGTCCAGCAGGGACAACACCTCGTCCAGCACACTCTCGGACGCTTTTCCGACCGTTTGCGCAGGCCTTGCTTACTGGGAGCGCAGGCGTCCCGCCGGCCGTGTTCGTTATTCAAAACAGCCGGCGGGACGCCGGCGCTCCCAGTCAAAGGCACACTGCCGCAAGCAGTTCCAGATACTCCCGCGCGCGGTCGATGCGGCTGAAATGGGCCTGGGCGTAATTGCGGCCCCTTTCCCCGCAGCGTCGGGCGGCGGCCGGATCACCCGTCCATTGCGCCACGGCCTCCGCCAGCGCCTGGCTGTCTTCCGGCGGCACGGCGACCCCGCCGCCGGACTCGTTGAGCAGTTGCAGCGCCTGTCCCGCCGCGCCCAGCACGATGGGCCGCGCACAGGCCATGATTTCGAACATCTTGCTGGGGATGTTGGTCAGGAACACGTCGCGTTTGAGCAGCGGCACCAGGCACAGGTCGGCGGCGGCGTAGTGGGCAGGCATCTGTTCCTTGGGCACGGCGGGCAGAAAACGGACATTCTGCAGCCCCTTTTCACGGGCCATATCCGCCAGCGCCGCCTTGCGGGCACCCGCGCCGACGAACACAAACAGCAGGTCCGCCCGTTCCTTGAGCCGCTCCGCCGCGTCGAGCACCACCTCCAGCCCCTGGGAAAGGCCGTGCGCGCCGATGTACAGGGCGACGAAACGGTCGCCCCAGCCCTGCGCTTCGCGCACCCCGTTCTTTCGGTCCGCGGGCGTGAAGAAATCCAGGTCCACACCGTTCGGGATCGTGCGCACTTTGTAGCGGGAGACGCCGCGCGCGATGATGTCCTCCGACGCGGCCTGCGCCACGGTCACGATAACCCTTGCGCGGCGGTAGAGGAAACTTTCGAGCCGCGAGAGCGGCCAGACCAGCACCGGATGGGTGATGACGCCCAGGTCAATAATCTGCTTGGGCCAGAGGTCGCGCACCTCCAGCACGAAGGGTCGCCGTTTGAGCGCGGCGACAATCCACCCGGCCAGGCCGCAGAGCATCTGCGGCGAGGTGGCCGCGACCACGTCGCAGGGCCCCGCCTTGATGAGCGCCGCCAATGTCGCCATGAAAAGAAAGCTCACAAAGGACAGGCTGCGCCGCAGCGCGCCGCGGTTCGCCGTGGCAAAAAGCCAGCAGCGCAGCACACGAATGCCGTCCACCTCCTCCGTGAACAGCAGCCGCCCCCGATAGGCAGGCGGCACAACGCCCTCGGGATAGTGCGGCAACCCGCACACCACGGTGACATCGTGCCCCTGCCGCACCCATTCGCGTGCATGCTCATGGGTGCGCGCCGCGGGCGCGCCCGGTTCGGGGGGGAAATACTGGCACAGAAACAAAATCCGCAAAACGGTCTCCCTGCGGAATCCAGGGGGATTCCGACAAGACGGTGGCATGACTGGGAGCGCCGGCATCCCTGCCGGCTGTTCCATGAAATCCCTTCGAATTCCAGCGAGAATCTACCACGGGCGGTTGCGCCGCCTCCAGCCCCAAGCCTAATTGACGTATCCCAGCGTCTTGAGCTGTTCCCGGTTTTCCGCGCCGGAGATCCCGCCGCCCTGGTCCGTTTTGCCGCCAATGTGGATAAAGCCGATGCCGGAAACGGCCGACCAATGGTCCCGGTTTCCCGGGCGCAGGGTGATTCGGCAATGCCCGTCGGGCACCTCCACCTCCGCAACATCAAAGGAATAAACGGGAAAGGCCGTCGGCTGGGATGCCGTCCAGACCGCTTCTGCCGGGGGAGCGCCCATCACTTCCACCCGCACCGACGAACCCGCATGCCCCAGCAGATCCGGGGTTCCGTTGAGCCACACCGACACCTGGTATCGGCCCGGGTCCACGTCCAGCGTCAGGGTGAGCGGCGGGGGTTGCTCCGCCCAGTTCGCCGCCCAGAAGGTGCCCCCGGCGAAGGTCCAGCGGTTGTCTGTGGTGTCGGCCGCGCCGGGCGTCGCTTCGGCAATGGTCGCAACGGCCTCCGCAGGCGCCGCCCATGCCGGGTCGAACTGTTTGGAGAAATCGAAATGGCGGTACAGGCACGGCAGAGCCGTGTAGGCATTCCACAGCGGGAGCACGCGGCTTTCCAGGGTCGTGCGATACTTCCCGGCCGCCTCTTCGGACAGGGAGACCGCCTCATGGCCCGCGGAGGCGCCCGCAGGGACGAAGCGTTCCGTGTTCTTCTCCACATCGTGCTCGTAGCGGTGTTCGCGGTCGATGAGCATGAACACGCCACCGGTCTCGTAGACACCGGCGCGGGAGAAGACCGGCTCGCCGGTCTCGGCCTTTTCACCCCGGATGAGGGGCGTCAGGCTGACGCCCTGCATCGCCGTGCCGCCTTTCAGCCCGGCCAGGTCGAGCAGCGTCGGTAGAATGTCCACACAGCGGGTGAGCCCCGCAACGCGCCTGCCCGCGGGCAGTCCCGGTCCCGAGAGAATCAGCGGCGTGCGCAGCACCGGATCCGCAATGGTCTCATGGCCCCAGGTGGTGCCGTCCTCCCCCAGCAGGTCGCCATGATCCGAACTGATGACGAAGAGGGTGTTCTTCTCCAGACCGCGCTGCGCCAGCAGAGTTTTCAGACTGCCGATGGCCTCATCTGCCTGCCGGATGGAGCTGTCGTGGAGACCGCGCAGGCAGGCCTGGTCTTCCGGGGTGAAGCGGCCGCCGCTCTTGCTGACCGGCGTTCCGTTCTTGATGTTTGCGCTTTCGTATCCCGACGCCGCCCAGTCACCGCCCCGGTGCGGAAAATGGGTATCCATGGTGTGCACATAGAGGAATACCGGCGCCGACGGATGGGCGCGTTTGTCAAGCTCGGCCTCTATCGAGGGAAGCATTAGCGCCAGGGATGGGCTGGGAAACTGGTCCGGGCTCGGCACGAGGGTGCTGTTTTCAAAGGCCTGGTAGAGCCTGCTGCGCGGTGAGATGTAGGGATGGGCCGAAACGCAGACCGTGTCATAACCGTTGTCGCGCAGTATCTCGGGCAGCAGCTTTTCATCGGGGGGCACCACCCGGGGCACATTTTCGCCGCCGCCGAAATCCAGGCAGGACACGGGAAAGAACCTGCCCGTCATGAACGCGGGAACAGACAGCTTGGTCCAGAGGCCCTGCGCGTAATTGTTCTCGAAGAGCACGCCCGTTTTGGCCAGCCCGTCGATGACGGGCGAGGTGGCGCGGTCATAGCCGTAGCACGAAAGATGGTCGGAGCGGCAGGCGTCCAGCAATACCCACACAATATTGGGCGGTCCTGCGGGCCGCGCCTCGGCCTCGGTGGGTGCCTGGATGGGCACGGCAATGGGGGGCGGCGATTCGGTCCGCATCAGAAAATACACGGCGACCACCGCCAGAAAGAAAGCCGCTATGGCCGCGATTCTATTTCCCAAAACCATGCCTCAATTTTGCAGAAGACCTGTTTCAGTGCGGGTCGGCGCGCCCATGGCGGGCGGCGGGTGTTTCTTCTCCGTCAACATGTGGCGGAATTGTATCATGCGTGGAAAAGGAACGGTAGCCGTGCGGAGTAGGCTCCTTCTTGATTGCGTCGACCATGGCGCCCCTTCGCGGAAATATCTGCTATGATGAAATAGTTGGCCGATGACGGCCGACAGCGGCGCGGGGAGGAGGAACGGAGGCCTGTTGTCTTGAAGATTGCGTCATGCAGCCGCTCGAGAGGATGCCGCGCAAAGGCTGTGTCTTTGCTACTGCTGGCCTGGTGCATGGCGGTGTGCGCGTCCGCGGCGGAGCCGTCCGCCGCAAAGCCCAATGTGATCTGGATTCTGCTCGACGCCTGCCGGGCGCAGAATCTTTCCTGCTATGGATACGGCCGGCCCACCTCCCCGAACATGGAACGCCTGGCGCAGCGGGGTGTTCTCTTTGAACGGAATTTCTCGCAGTCGGCACGCACCAACACGTCGGTGCCGTCCTTCATGACCGGCAGATATTTTCCCCTGCACTGCCTGGGCTGGCGCTTTAGCGGCGCCTCGGTGGCGCGGACGCCCGCCCCGGGTGAAATGCTCTTCCCCGCGATCATGAAGGAGAACGGCTACCGAACCGCCATGTTTGCCGCCTGCCCGCTCTTCCACCCTGCGGACCGGCTCTGGAAGGCCTTCGACGAGGTTGAATTCTGGGGACGGGGGCCCAAAGGTTTTCCGCAGCGCTTTGAGGCTGTCAACACGAAACTGCTGGGCTGGCTGGAACGGCAGGGAGCCCAGCCCTTCTTCCTGTACGTGCATGCCTTCGACACCCATTTTCCCCACGAGATGCTCCCGCCCTATGACCAGTGGCTGGACCCGGCCTATCCCGTGGACCAGTTGGAAAAGCTGTGGTACGGCCAGCGGTACCGGCGCAGGGACGACAAACCCTTCACGGCCGCGGACCGGGAATACTTTCGCGCGCTCTATGACGGTGGCATACTGGATGCGGACACCCAGATCGGCCTGCTGCTGAAGAAGCTGGACGATCTCCATTTGGCCGACAACACCTATGTGGTTATCGGCGCGGACCACGGGCAGGTGCTCGGGGAGGACGGCAGGACCGTGGCGCACGAACCTTCCTGCGACGAGGACCTGCATGTGCCGCTGCTGCTTGCCGGTCCGGGGCTTCCCGCGGGCAGGCGCATCGCCATGCTGACGGAGAACACCGACATCGTGCCCACGCTGTCCGACCTGCTGCACCTGAAGACCGACGCCACCTATGACGGCGTCAGTCTGACGCCGTGGCTGCACGGGGACAACCCCAAACCCGCCCACGATTACATCTTTTCAAAGCCCTACTGTTTTGCCGACCGCTATGATTCGCCCGGCCTTTTTGTGCTGCAGACGCCGGAGGAAAAATTCGAATACGATTTGCAGTCGCGCGTCTCCAACCTGTGGCAGGTTCCCGATTTGGCGGCCGGACATGTGGACATCCGGGGCAGGCACCCGGAACGAATCGCCCTGCTGGAGACAAGGATGCTCGAAGAGCGGATGACGCTCTACAAGAAGTATCTTTCGCTGCCCGTGGAGGCGGTGGTGGCCGATGCGGCCCTGCTCGCGCGGGAGGCACAGCCGCCGGATGCCGTGGTGGACACCTATTTCCTTTCAGGAAAAGGCGAGCCGGAGGAACTGTGCACGGACAACAAGTGGGCCTATACGGAAGGGAAGCTCTGGTGCTGCGGCGCCAAAGAACTGTGCCCGCCGCTGACGGTCTCCCTGTCCGCCCCCAACGGTCGCTACACCGCGCGCGTGGCCGTGCTGAACAATAGCAGCCTCAAGGGGGAACCTGCCTCGGCCCTGCGCGTGACCCTGAACGGCGCCGCAACGCCGCGGCAGGTGGTGGCCGATGACCTACCTCCCGACCAGGCCCGCTTCCAGATGATTGAGCTGGGGGAATGCGAGGTCAAGAACGGCGCGGTGCGCCTGGTATTTGAGCAGGGGGACCACCGGCACTGGGCGGCGCTGTCGGCCTTCGTGATGGTGCCCGTCAGGCCCGACGGGGCTGCGGGTGCCCCCGCACCGCACTGGCTGGAACCGGAAACACCCGGTGACCGCAAGGATGCCGAAGAGGTCATGAAAAGCCTCGGATACCTCTGACGGAACGAGCGTGAACGGTGGAAAGCCGCCGGGGGACTGGCTCCTGTTTCCCGCCCAAGGCCAGGCGTGGCCACCAGAAACCCACAACGGAAACAGGTGCCTGTACCCGAGTCACCAAGACTTCGCGGCACCGGTACAGCCACCATTTTCAGGGATCAGCCTCGGTTGGCAGAATTGGGTCCACGGCTGAAAATGGTGGCAGTCCCCCTGCGGCGCTAACCCCACAGGGCCTGCGGAGGCGATTCATGGAAAAAAAGCGGCTCGGTTCGGAATGCCTAGCTGCGCTTGTTCTGCGCGTGGTATTCCTGGAGTGACAGCAGCTGCGGGTTGCCCGTGCGCATGGCGCTGATGGCCGCCACGCCCGCGCGGGCCGCGGCCAGCGTCGTCATGGTTGGCACGGCGCGCTCGAGGGCGGCGCGACGCAGTGCCCGGTCGTCCTCTTTGGCGTCGATGCCCAGCGGCGTGTTGATGATCCAGTCGATCTCGCCGTTGATGACGCGGTCCAGGATGTTGGGCCGTCCCTCGTTCAGCTTGGCCACGGCCTCCACGGGGATGCCGAGCGCGCGCAGCCGCGCGGCCGTGCCCTGCGTGGCGACGAGCTTGAATCCCAGCTCGTGCAGGCCCTGGGCCACGTCGTCCATGTTCTTCTGGTCGTTCTTGTTGAGGCTGAGGAAGATCGTGCCCTTCATGGGCAGGCGCGTGCCCGCGGCGATCTGGCTCTTGGCGAAGGCCAGGCCCATGCTCTGGTCGATGCCCATGACTTCGCCGGTGCTGCGCATTTCCGGTCCGAGCAGGATGTCCACGCCCGGGAACTTGATGAAGGGCAGCACGACCTCCTTGGCGGAGATGTAGGACGGGGTCGGGTCTTCGGTGAAGCCCAGGTCCACCAGTTTCTTGCCCGCCATGACGCGCGCGGCCAGCTTGGCCAGCGGCACGCCGATGGCCTTGGACACAAAGGGGATGGTGCGCGAGGCACGAGGATTGACTTCCAGCAGGTAGATGTCGTCGCCGCGCACGGCGTACTGGATGTTCATCAGGCCGATGACTTCCAGCTCCCGCGCCAGGGCGCGGGTCTGCTCGCGCAGCCTGCGGATGATGTCTTCGGGAAGGTCGTAGGGCGGCAGGATGCAGGCGCTGTCGCCCGAATGCACCCCGGCCTCCTCGATGTGCTGCATGATGCCGGCCACCACCACGGTCTCTCCGTCCGAAATGGCGTCCACGTCGATTTCCACCGCCGACTCCAGGAATTTGTCGATCAGGATGGGGTGCTCGGGCGAGGCCTCGACGGCCACGGTCATGTAGCGCTCCAGCGCGGCGCGGTCATAGACGATTTCCATGGCGCGGCCGCCCAGCACAAAGGAGGGGCGCACGACGACGGGATAGCCGATGCGGTCGGCGATCACGGAGGCCTGCTCAAAGGAGGTGGCCGTGGCGTTGTCCGGTTGCAGCAGGTTCAGCCGCTCGACCACGTCGCGGAACAGTTCGCGGTCCTCGGCGCGGGCGATGCTGTCGGGCGTGGTGCCGATGATCGGCGCGCCCGCCGCCTTGAGCCGCTGCGCGAGGTTGAGCGGGGTCTGGCCGCCAAACTGGACGATCACGCCCTTGGGCTTGACCCGGTCGATGATGTTCATCACATCCTCAAAGGTGACCGGTTCGAAGAAGAGGCTGTCGGAGGTGTCGTAGTCGGTGGACACGGTCTCGGGGTTGCAGTTGACCATGATAGTCTCGTAGCCGTCGTCCTTGAGGGCGAAGGCCGCGTGCACGCAACAGTAGTCGAACTCGATGCCCTGGCCGATGCGGTTGGGGCCGCCGCCGAGGATGATGATGCTTTCCTTGCCCGACAGGCGCGTCTCGTCCTCGCCGTCGTAGGAGGAGTAGTAGTAGGGCGTGTAGGCCTCGAACTCGGCGGCGCAGGTGTCCACGAGCCGGTAGCCGGGGATGACGCCGAGCTGCTTGCGCAGGGCGCGCACATCGTCCTCGGTCTTGCCCCAGGCAAAGGCGAGCTGGCGGTCGCTGAAGCCGAGCTGCTTGATGCGGCGCATTGCCGCCGCGTCGGTGGGCACGGCGTGCTGCATCGCCGGTTCGGCGTCGGTGATTTCTTTCATCTGCCGCACGAACCACGGGTCGATCTTGGTGGTCTCGAAGATGTCCTCAACCGTGGCGCCGAGGCGCAGCGCCGAGGCAATCTGAAACACGCGGTCGCGGTTGGGCGTCCGCATGGCGCGCAGCAGCGCGTCCTTTTCGGCGACGGGGTCGCCGCCCGCGGTGAGGGGCTTGTCCTTGCCGTCGGCGCCCATGCCTGCGCGGCCGATTTCCAGCCCGCGGATGGCCTTCTGCAGCGACTCCTTGAAGGTGCGGCCGATGCTCATGGTCTCGCCGACGCTCTTCATCTGCACCGTGAGCACGTCCTGCGCGCCGGGGAACTTCTCGAAGGCCCAGCGCGGGATCTTGGTGACCACGTAGTCGACGGTCGGCTCGAAGGAGGCGGGCGTCTCGCGGGTGATGTCGTTGGGGATTTCGTTGAGCGTGTAGCCCACGGCCAGCTTGGCCGCGATCTTGGCGATGGGGAAGCCGGTGGCCTTCGAGGCCAGGGCCGAACTGCGCGACACGCGCGGGTTCATCTCGATCACCGTCAGCCGGCCCGTGGTCGGGCACACGGCGAACTGCACGTTCGACCCGCCCGTGTCCACGCCGATCTCGCGCATGATCGTGATGGCCGCGTCGCGCATGATCTGGTATTCTTTGTCGGTCAGCGTCTGGGCCGGGGCCACGGTGATGCTGTCGCCGGTGTGCACGCCCATCGGGTCGAAAT
This sequence comes from Candidatus Hydrogenedentota bacterium, assembly GCA_903893795.1. Lineage (GTDB taxonomy): Bacteria > Hydrogenedentota > Hydrogenedentia > Hydrogenedentales > CAITNO01 > CAITNO01. Next base: position 28,699 of record CAITNO010000158.1, read on the forward strand.
TCTCGATGGAGCAGATGATCACCACGTTGCCCTTGAGGTCGCGCATCACTTCCAGCTCGAATTCCTTCCAGCCGATGACCGACTCCTCGATGAGCACTTCCGTGACCGGGCTGGCGTCGAGGCCGTACTGCACGGCCTTCTCGTACTCGTTTTTGTTGAACGAGATGCCCGCGCCGGTGCCGCCCAGTGTGAACGCGGGCCGGATGACCGCCTGGTAGCCGACTTCGGCGCCGAAATCGCGCGCCTCCTCGGCGGAATGGACCACCTTGCTGCGCGGCACATCGAGGCCGCAGCGGAGCATGGCCTCCTTGAAGAGTCCCCGGTCCTCGGCCTTCTTGATGGCACCGAGTTTGGCGCCGATCAGTTCCACGCCGTACTTGTGCAGAATGCCCTGCTCGGCCAGCGCCACGGCGAGGTTGAGCCCCGTCTGCCCGCCCACGGTCGGCAGCAGCGCGTCGGGCCGCTCCCGCTCGATGATGCGCTCCAGAAACTCCACAGTCAGCGGCTCCACATAAACGCGGTCCGCTGTTTCGGGGTCGGTCATGATCGTGGCGGGGTTGCTGTTCACCAGCACCACCGTATAGCCCTCTTCGCGCAGGGCCTTGCAGGCCTGCGTGCCCGAGTAGTCAAACTCGCAGGCCTGGCCGATCACAATCGGGCCGGAACCGATGAGCAGGATTTTCTTGATGTCTTCACGCTTTGGCATGGCACGTTCCCCGTTCCCGGACGGCCGCATGCGCCGTCCCGGCGGTTGGGTTCTTCGGTGTCATCAGTCAGCACCGGCTGGCGCCGGCGTTTGTCAGTAGGTAATTTCCAGAATGCGCAGCTTCAGGTCGCCCGCGGGCACCATTGCCACCGCCTCGTCGCCGACGCCGCAGCCCATGATCGCTTTACCCACGGGGGACTGCGTGGACAACTTGCCCGCCGCCAGGTCGGCTTCCACCGGACTGACCAGCGAGTACGTTATCTCCTTTTTCGTCTTCAGGTTAAGCACGCGGACCGTGCAGCCGACATAGGCCTTGCTCGTGTCCACGTCCTGCACATCGACAATCACCGCGCGGGTGATCTTGTCTTCCAGGTCGCGGATGCGCGCGTGGAGCATGGCCTGCATTTCTTTCGCCGAATGGTATTCGGCGTTCTCTTTCAGGTCGCCCAAGCTGCGGGCATGCTCGATCTGGTCCGCCACCACCATGCGCCGCTCGCTCATCGCGACCAGATCCGCTTTCATCTTCGTCAGCCCGTCGGCCGACACATACAGCTTTTCCATGGATCGTTACCGCCTTGGATCAGTCAAAAAAAGGGCCGCCACACCCCGTGCTGGCGGCATCCCAATGCGCCCGAAGTATAGCAGAAAAGGCCCCGCCGGGGAAAATCCGCGAAAATACCGGGCCGGCAGACAGGACGGGCGATGGCCTATTCCCGTTTGTCCGTGTGCGTCCGTGTCTGTACCTGTTCGTCCGTGCCGGGGCCGTCCGGACAGCACTAATCCGCTGCGCCGGGCGCAATCAGCTTCGACTCTTTGAGCCGGGTGCAGACCAGCACATTGAGGGCCGTCAGCCCCAGGAAAAGGACCATGAACGGCGTCATGGAACCGCCCGCGGAGCGAAAAGCCTGCATCCCGTAGATAAAGGCCGCGCCCGAAATCTGCCCCGCCAGCAGGAGAATGCCCTGCGAGGTGGATTCAGGCGCAGGATGGCTCAGTTCGGCGCCATATTGGAAGCCGATGGGTCCGGCGCTCATGCTGGAGAAACCCAAAATGAAGCTGGCGCCGAGCAATACGGCGTAGTTGGTGGCAAAGGCGAGGCCCGCAAGGCCCGGAAGAGTGAAAAACACCGCCAGGGTCAGGAAGGGCACGCGTTTGCCCATCCTGTCGGAGAGCGGAGGCAGGATGGACGCCCCCAGGATGCCGCCCAGAATCATGGCCGCGCCGGCCATGCCCGCCTGTTCTTCAGTGAAACCGCGGGGGGCAAGGATTTGCTCGATCCAGGTGGTAACGGCGTTAAAAATGCCCAGACCAATGAAAAACAGGCCCAGAAGCAGCAGCATTTGCCTTTGTCCCAGAATATGACGCAGACCTTCGGCCACGCCAAAGCGCGCCTCCTCCTCCATTGGAGAGGGCGGCGTCGGGGGTGCTGCCCGGAAAAAGAGGAAGAACAGGACTGCCACTGCGGCGGCCGCCACACCGTAGACCAGAAACATGCCATCCATGCCAAAGGCATGCACCAGTATGGGGGTGACGGCCATGGCGATGATGATGCCCACATACTGGGACAGGGCCGCCAGACCGGTCGCGGTCGCCCGCTCTTTCATGGGGAACCATGTTGCGCCCAGGCGGGTGTAGGCGTTGAGGATGAAGGGTTGGGCCACCGCAAGCCCCAGTTGGGACAGGCACACCAGCCCATAGTGGGCCGCGCAAAGGCCTTTCAGCAGACCGAAAACCCCCATCAGCGCCGCGCCGACGCCGATGCCGGTGCGGATGCCGTAGGTGTCGATAATGTAGGAGGCGGGCAGGCTGACCACGATGTAGGCCAGCATGAAGATCATGGAGAGGAACCCTATGGACAGGGGCGAGACCCCGTAATGGAGCGCCGCCTCGCTGGTGACTGGGGCCAGGGCCACCCAGTGAATCTCAATCACCACATTGAGCAGGGCAAAGAGGACCAGCACCACCCATCGATAGCCGTACACCGTTGTTCTTGTCTGTTCCATGTTCACCCCGAATGGCGGTCAGAATGTGTGGCGGGTACTATACACGATTTTGTTTCACGGCCGCCGGGGTGCTTTTGCCCGTGCCGGGCGTTAGAATAGAAAGAGCGGCCCCTTTCCGCCAGGAGAACCCATGTCCGACAGCACCGACAAGCGATGGTTCAGCGTTTCCAGCCTGTATGCGACCGTGCAGCGGCTCTACAGCGAGGTGCCCTACCGGTATTTCCGGTCGGGCTATGCCTTTCCGGCCTGGCACTACTATTTGGAGGTGACACGCCGGTGCAACCTGCGCTGCCGCATGTGCCAGTACATCGAGTGGCTGGAGAAGGTGCCGGTCCACGAACAGGCGCAGGATGAGCTGACCACGGACGAATGGCTCCGGGTGATTGACCAGGTGGGCCGTTTTGGCTTCATCACCTTCACCGGGGGCGAGCCTTTTATACGCAAGGACTTCATGGAGCTGCTGGAGCACGCCTCGCGCCGGACCCGCACCCATTTCATTTCCAACACGACGATGATGCCTCAGGACCGGGCGGAGCGGGTGGTGGCCCTGGCCCCGGCACGGCTCGGCGGAATGGGGCTGAATTTCATGGGCACCTCGCTGGAGGCGCCGGGAAGCCTGCACGATGAAATCCGGCAGATGCAGGGGGCCTTTGAACGGACCATGGAGGGCATCCGCACGCTGCGCGCCGTGCGCGACCGCGCGGGAAAACGCTGCCCCATGATCCACGTGACCACGGTCATCCAGAAGGATAACGTGCATGTGCTGCACCTGATGCCGAAAGTGGTTGCCGAGGCGGGCGGCGAAGTCTTCAACCTGGTCACGGAGACCCGGCAGCACGAACTGCCCGGCCTGGGCGACGCAGACCCCTGCTCCTATCGCGTGGAACAGATTGCCTGGCCCCGCATCGACCCGGCCGCGCTGGCCGAGGCGCTGGACAAGACCGAGACCGCCGCGCGCGAGGCGGGCATTGAACTGCGCCTGCCGCGCATGCCCCGCGCGGACCTTGTGCGCTATTACGACGCAAGCATTGACCTGCGAAACTACGAATGCCGCCACGCCTGGCACTCGCTCTTTGTGGGGCGCCGGGGCGATGTCTATCCCTGCTGGATCCTGAAGGCGGGGAACGTGCGCGAGCACAGCATCGCCGAGATTTGGAACAACCCCGTCATGCGGCATTTCCGGCAGACCTGCCAGAAGCGTCTTTTCGTCATGTGCCCCGGCTGCTGCTTCCTCGAACACAGGGGCGGCGAAAGTGAATGCGGCTGCGGAGACCAGTGCGGGTCGTGAAACTGAAGACGGTGCGCTCCGCTTTGCTGCGCACACCCTACGAAAGTGGCTCAAAACGCCGCGCGAATGGCCTCCCGGTGGTTTTCAATCATCGCGCGCTCGTCGGGCCAAAACATGTCGGGGAGCGCATCCAGGGGAAACCAGTCCATGCCGGGGTGATGCTCCACATCCATGATGACCCCCTGCACCTGCGCGGTCTCGTAGAGTCCGTAATGAATGATGGACCAGAAACGGCGCTCCGATTCGAGCCGCTCCAGCACGGCCAGATCGCCGCGCTTGGTGAGCGCGCTCAGCCCCGCCTCCTCCTCGATCTCGCGCAGCGCGGCGGTGTCGATATCCTCCCCCGGCTCGACGCCCCCCTTGGGCAGCACCCAGCCGTCAATGTTGACCTCGCGCGCCAGCGCCACCATCAGCCCCGCCGGGCTGCGGCGCACCACCACACCGCCCGCCGTCAGGCGTTCCCGTATGCCGCAGGGTTTGCAGTACCACGTGTGATCTATCTTCATGCCTGTTGTCCGGAGAGTTGGGTTGGCGGTATGCGTCGCGGCGTCAGGAGCCGGTCTTCTGCGCCTTCGCGTCCGCTTCGGCCTTGTTCAGCCGGTCCATCGCGCCTTTGACCCGGCTGCGCGTTTCGTTGCTGTCCGGGAACTGCTGCAGTTCGGCGCGGGCCTCGTCGAAACGCTTGAGCTGGATGAGGCAGGTCACGTATTCGTTTCTAATCGGAAATTCGTTGGGGTTCAGTTCGGCGGCGCGCTTGAAATAGGGCAGCGCCTCCGCGGGCCCCCGCAGGCTTTGCAGAATCGTCGCGTATTTGCTCTGGTAGACCTGGGCATAGGCGAAATCGTCGGCGCGGGGCGCCATCAGCTTCACCGCCTCCTCGTTCTTGCCCATGCTGGACAGCATGGAACCCAAGTTCATGACGTAGAAGGGGTGGTTGGGCTCCACCCGGACCGCCTCGCGCAGATGGGCGAGGGCCTCCTCCCGCAACCCCTGCTGCAGCCGCACCGAGGCGAGGCTGTTGTGGACAAGGGCGTTGTCCGGCGTCACCGCGAGGGTGCGCAGGAGCAGGCGCTCCGAATCGTGCCAGAAGGAGGTCTGCCAGACGCAGGCGGCGGCGGTCGCAACCACCAGCGCGGCGGCGCAGGCCAGTTCGACGGGGTTGGGACGGAACGGGGAAAGCGGTGCGGGCGGGACGCCGCCCTTGGTCGGTCGCGCCGGAATCGGGACCGTCGGGAGGGCGGCCCTGCGCGAATAGGCAAAGATTCCCCACGCCACCGCAACGAAGAGCCCCATGTGGGGGATGTAAGAGTAGCGGTCGGCCATGGAGGTGTTGGCGAAACCCACGATGCCGATGACGGGGACAAAGGTTCCCAGAAACCAGCACCAGGCGACGGCCGGATAACCCTTGCGCCACAGCACCAGCACGAGCGCCGTGACCAGCGCCAGGAGCGCGGCGGAGCCGAGAAACCATGCCAGCGTAAGCTTGGAGCCGAGCACCGGATCGTGCAGGGCAAGCGGCACGGGATACAGCGTGTGCCAGAGGTACCGGGCATAACTTACCACGGCATTCTGCAGCCGCGACGTGTCCCCGTAGAGGCGCTGGTTCATGTCAATCGCCCCCAGGTCGCGCTGACCCACATAGGCCATCACGGCGGTCAGTCCGGAAAGCACGAACAGGGGTGTCTTCTCTCCCGCCAGCCAGAGCCCCTGTTTCCACAGGGGTGGGCCGTCTTTTTGCAGCCTCCCCAGCGGCCAGGCATCGAGCAGCAGCAGCGCGGCGGGCAGGGTCACGGCCATGGGTTTTCCCATCATGGCCAGCCCCCCCGCGGCGGTCACCGCCATCATCCGCAGCACCGACGGACGCGCCGCGTAGCGTGCGTAGAGCAGGACCGTCAGCGCGAAGAAGAAGGCGCAGGTAAGCTCCTTGCGGCTGGACACAAAGGCCACCACGCCCGCCCGCATGGGGTGGAGCGCGAAGAGCAGCACGGCCAGTGCGCTTTCCCAAGGACGTCCCGTGAGGGCAACCAACGCGAGATACCAGACGGCCACGGCCAGCGCGTGCCAGAGCAGGTTGTCGGCGTGGTGTCCCGAGGCGTTCTTTCCGAAGAGGGTCACGTCGGTCAGGTGCGTCAGGTTGGTGATGGGCATCCAAATGCCGTAGTTGAACCCGGTGGCCGCCCACCGGAGCCCGTCGGCCGACAGCCCCTTTTGCACCTGCACGTTTCCGGTGACCATGCGGTCGTCGTCATAGTTGAGAAACTGAAAGCCCAGCACCTGGCAGAAGACAATCGCGACCAGCACCGCCAGCGCCGCCGCGACCATGAAATCACGCCGCGGCACCATCCGCGTTGTGGCAACGGCCGCGGCCTTTGTCTTTCCTTTTTGGTCCTTTTTCATGCCGGTCGCCCATCCTGAAAGAATAGAGTCATGAGTTCTGGCCCCGCCATTCCCTTGCCCTCCGTCACTCCCGCCGCCCCCCGTCATTCCCGCGCAGGCGGGAATCCAGGCCCTTAAACAATCTCCAATCCGTCCCGCCCCGGCAGTGCGGGATACTCGCCATGGGGTTCCCGCTGGTACCAGAACGACGTCGAGGCGATGTCTTCCTGCAGCGGCAGATAGCGGCCGCCGCTGCGCCAGCCAAGCGCCTGAATGGTCACCCGCAGGTCCTGCCGGAAACGCACCGGGTCCATTATATGCCAGCGGTACATGCCGAAACGCTGCTGCGACCGGTAGGCGCCGTCGGGCTTGATGACCTGGTGCAGCCCCGCGTAGGCCGTGCTGAACACGGCGTACTGTCCGTCGCGGTCAAAGTTGTAGGAACCGCAGAAGTAATCCTCAGTGCCCGTGCCGCAGATCGTGGGCCATTCGTCACCGTCCAGGTAAAACTTAATCTCGCCCTCGCCCCACCAGCCGGTGTTGTTCACCTGCCACGCCAGATAGGTGCCCACATAATGCCCCAGGCCCTGCACCCCGTCGAGCAGCGTGTGCACCTCCCCGGCTTTCAGGGGGTTGCTGCGCCGCCACTGCGCGTGGAAATAGGCCGCATCGTTCGGCACCTCGGTCAGGGTGTAGTTGACCTGATAATAGAGCACCATCGACTCGGCGGCGAGATTCTCCACCGTGATGCGGCAGTGCTTACGGAAGGGCATCTCCCAGTAACAGTTAAAGGCGCTGCCCGGATTGACGCACACTGGCAGGGAGTTGAGGGGAGCATACTCGCCCCAGCCCATCCCGAAAAAGTCGCCAACGGGACACTCCACGCTGGGCGTCTGCTCGCCGTCCCAATAGAAACGGAGCACGGTCTGCCGCCACACACCCGTGGGCGTCATCCAAATCTGCTGAATCGCGCCCGGCCCGGCGATATTGGCCAGTTCAAAGGTCTGCCCCGCCTCAATCCGCACCGAGGGCGATATTTTCCACCCCCGGCCCAGGTCGCGCGCGCATTCCGCGCCCGTGCCGTCCGTGGCCATGCCCCCGGCACCCTTGGCCCCGTCAAAATTCTCCGGCGAGATGGACCGGGTTTGCGCCCGTGACAACAGCGAAAGACTGCCCAGCGACATGTTCAGACCGTCAAACATCGTCAAAGTCCTCCTGCCCGTACGGGCATGTTCGCGCCCCGTTCTAACAGGAAGCGCCTGAAAGGTTCAACTTCCCGACTGTGGCATGGGCATCTTGCCCATGTTGGGCGAAACATGGGCAAGATGCCCATGCCACGAAAACGGCTCCACGGTCATCCGCAGGCCCCATACGTCGTGCCTAGACAGCCTAGACAGGGGTGTGCCAACACAAAGCTTCGGGTTTCGGTTGCGGTGGGAGGCCGGAATTTGCTATGCTAGCAGGCCGCATCCCCGGAGATGACTGGCGGGTTCATGGGAACCCGCATCCAACCCGTTGCCGGAGCAAAAGTTGCGTCCGTTTACGGGAGTGGGTTTTGCTATGCCGGGGTCGGTGGAATAAAGGCTTTACGCACTGTGGAACGCACCTTTGTCATGATAAAGCCCGACGGGGTCGGGCGCGGTCTGGTTGGCGAGTGCATCGCGCGCTTTGAGCGGCGCGGTCTCAAGCTGGTCGGCCTGAAGATGCAGGTGCTGCCCCGTGCCGTGGCCGAAAAGCATTACGAAGAGCACACAGGCAAGAGCTTTTTTGGAGATCTGGTGGCCTTCGTCACTTCGGGGCCGACGGTCCAGATGGTGTGGCAGGGCAAGGATGCCGTGGCGCAGGTGCGCAAGATGAACGGCGCCACGAACTGCGCGAACGCGGACGTGGGCACCATTCGCGGCGATTTTGGCCTGAGCCAGCAGAAGAATTTGATTCACGCGTCGGATGCGCCGGAAACGGCCGTCCGTGAGATTGCACTGTATTTTCGGCCCGAAGAACTGCTCGACTACACGCTGCCCTTCGAGGAGTGGCGGCGCTAGCGCGCAAATCCCCGCGCGGGATGAACGCAGGCAGGTTCCAGGACCGATGAAATCAACTTGAGGAGACATTCGGTGGCAGGCGGAAGAAAAGTTCGCAAAGCGAAGATCAACAAGCACAAACGCAAAAAACGCGCACGCGCGAACCGGCACAAGAACAAGTAGTCGGATTTCCGGGCGACGTTTTTCCGCTGTGCCCCCGGGTCGCGGTTCTGCATCTTTACTGATGAGGAACGGACGGGGGGCCGGCGGGAATGTTTGCAGTGTACCCCCAAGGAGCAGCGACCATGGCCGACGAACCCAAGATCTTCATTGACGAAGACTGGAAGGCCCGCGCCCAGCGGGAAAAAGAGGAGTTGCAGAAGCGCGCAGAGGCGGAAGCCGCCGCGCGCACTGCGGCGCCCGTTGTGCCGTCCGCTCCTGATTCACCTTCCGCCCTGGCGGAGGGTGAATTGCCGTCGGAACTGGGCCCCGATGACACGGGCCTGGGCGGGGAGGAAATCGAGGGCGAAGAGCCCTACGAGGCCAACTTCGACGCGCTGCTCAGCAGTCTCGCCACCCAGACCATGTTCGCACTGGGCATCATCCCGCAGCCCGGCGGCGGACAGGTGATGGTCAACCTTGACCAGGCCAAGTTCAGCATCGACATCATGGCGATGCTGCATGAAAAGACCGCAGGCAACCTCACCCCCGAGGAACAGGCCGCTTTGGACGGTACGCTGGCGGAATTGCAGCGCCTCTTCGTGGCCCGCGTGCGCCAGTTCGAAGAGCAGGCCATGCGCCAGGCCGGCATCGACCCCAACAATCTCCGCACCCCGTAACACGTGCCCCGGCGGGGCGTATAATTGACTGGTTACGGCCCATGGGGTAGACTCATTCCGTACTTGTGTGCCAAGGGATTTTCGTATCTTTCCGTGTTCCCCGGCGGCATTGGACCCCGGTTACTGGGAGAAATGATTCATGAGTTCACGCAAACTGTTCCGGACCCTGGCCGCGGGCATCGTCCTTGCGGGCATGTCCAGCGCGGCATTTGCCGCCGATGACCCCGCCCCGGCGCCCGCCACCGCCGTTGCCGAAGCCCCTCCCATGGCCACCGATTCGGCCGAAGCCGCACAGACCGCCAGCCTCAAAGAGCAGATTTCCGCCAACCTCATTGACCTGAGCGCCCTGCAAAAGGCCGCGGAAGACCAGTTGAACCGCACCCAGGTGCGGATGAGCCTGGACGACGTGGTGCAGATGGCGCTCAAGCAGAACCCGGACATCATCATCGCCTCGATGGAACCGGGTAAGGCCGACGCAGACATTTACACCGCAGGCGGTCTTTTTGACCCCGCCGTGCAGTTCTCGCTCAAACGCTCCCGCGCGCTGGTCGGCACCAATGCGCAGATCCAGGCCATCACCGGAGTGAGCACCATTGGAACCACCACCGACGAACGGGCGGTTGGCATTGGCGGCAAGCTCGTCTACGGCACACAGTATGCCCTGCAGGAAAGCTGGGGCGACGAGGAAAGTTCCTACGGGCGCGTGGGCAGGCAGTACAGCTCCATGCTCGGCCTGACGCTGACCCAGCCGGTGCTGCGCGGCTTCGGCAAAAAGTACAACACGGTGCGCATCCAGGAAGCCCGCAACATGCGCACCATGAGCGCCGCACAGGTCAAGCTGGCCATGCTCAAGACCGTGGGCGAGGTGATCAAGTCCTATTGGAACCTCGTCTACACCGTGGAGGGCGTGAAGGTCACGCAGGAGTCCCTGCGCAACGCCGAGCGGCTCCTCCAAATCAACGAGACCCGCCGCAGGATCGGCACCGCCGCGGACATTGAGGTCCTGCAGGCCAAGGCGGGCGTCGCGGTGCGCCAGTCCGAACTGATTTCCGCCACCACCCAGTCCACCGACGCCGGCGACATGCTCAAGCAGGTGCTGCTCATGCGCGACGGCGACCTGTTCTCCAAGGCCGTCATCGTGCCCACCGACCGCCCCAACCCCAGCAACGCGGGCCTCTTCGATTTCACCGATTTCGACGCCAGCCTCGACGCGAGCGTGAAACGCTCGCTGGCCAACCGGCCTGAAATCTCCATGTCTGACATGGAACTGGCCAACGCCCAATTGGAGGTCTATAAGTCGCGCGGTGACATGCTGCCGCAGTTTGATGTCGTGGGCGCCTACGGCCAGGGCGGCCGCGACGACACGCTGGGCAAAGCGCTCCAGGGCATCTGGAGCAAGCAGAATTTCAGCTACAGCATCGGCGTGCAGGGCGCCGTGGCCATCAACAACCGCGCCGCCCGCGGCGCCAACACGCGCGCGCGGATCACGGAGCGCCAGTCGGAAGAACGCCGCAAACAGACCGAAATCGCGCTGCAAACGGCGGTGCACGTCGCCGCGCGCAACGTGAAAGCCAATCAGATCCTTGCGGAAAGCACCCGGCAGGCGGTCCGCCTGCAAGAGGCCAATGTGACGGCCGAAGAGAAACGCCTGCGTCTGGGCGTGACCACCAGTTTCCAGGTGTTGCGCGTGCAGCAGGACCTGACCAGCGCGCAGTTGCAGCAGCTCCAGTCGCTCATCTCCTACGAGAAGTCGCTCGTGGATCTCCAAATTGCCGAAGGCACCCTGCTCGACAACCTGGGCATCAAGCTCGAGGTGACCGACACGGAAACCCCCGTCGGCTACTGGGAAAGCATCCATCCCCGCTGGAAGTAGGTAAAGCTTTCTGCTCCTGAGGGAACCTGGCGACGCAGATTTTGGAGTGCGGCTGCATCTGACGCCGCTTTTCCTTCTGGACGCGATGTCCGGGCACGGCGGGTGCGTTGTTCCCCCAATCCAAAGCGGCGTCGTTGCCGCCGCACTCCACAGAGGACATCGCCCCAACCAACCACCGTTCCTTGTCTTAGAGCACTTTAAGGTTGAGATGCGGTATAGCCGCACGACGAAATCCAGCTTTCGGCGTCTTGTTGTGTGACCGTTTCCAAAGCCGCAGCAATGGCATCGTAGAGTTCGCCTTGAGTTCGCGCCTTGGCGTCGCGCAGGAACGCCTTCACCTTGCTCCACATCTTCTCGATGGGGTTGAGGTCGGGGCTGTA
>CAITNO010000159.1 GCA_903893795.1 Candidatus Hydrogenedentota bacterium
GCGCGCCCAAGGCCAAGGACAGTGACCTGGCGACGGTTATATTCTCCAGTGGCAGCGAGGGTGAGCCGAAGGGGGTCATGCTTTCGCACCGCAATATCATGACCATTATCGAATCGGCGCAGGAGATGTTTCCCCACACCCGCGAGTCCTGCATTGTGGGCTTTCTGCCGTTGTTTCATTCCTTTGGGTTTGCCGTGTGCCTTTGGGTTCCCCTAATCGTCGGTATTCGGGGCATCTATCACCCCAATCCATTGGAACCCAAGCTCATAGGAAATCTGATTCAGAAATTCGGCGGCTCGATCATGATTTGCACACCGACTTTCCTGCAAAGCTTTATCCGGCGCTGTGAACCGGAACAGTTGAAGAGCCTCGATTACGTGGTGGGCGGCGCCGAGAAACTTCCGGAGCGGGTGAGAATTGCCTTCAAGGAGAAATTCGGCAGCGAACCGGTCGAGGGCTATGGCACCACGGAGTGTGCCCCTGCGGTATCGCTGAACGTGCCCAATTGCGAATCGCCGGGCTTCTACAGCCATGGCCTCAAGTATGGCAGCATCGGTCGCCCCATGACGGGGCAGACCGTGCGCGTGGTTGACCCGGACACGGGCGCAGAACTCCCCACAGGAGAGGGCGGTCTGCTCCTGGTGAAGGGGCCGAACGTGATGATGGGATACTTGAGCGATCCCAAGAAGACCGCGTCTGTGCTCCATGACGGATGGTATTCCACCGGGGACATTGCCGCGCTGGACGAGGACGGATTCATCACCATCACGGACCGTTTGGCCCGGTTCAGCAAGATCGGCGGAGAAATGGTGCCGCACACCAAGATTGAGGAGGTTCTGCACGATTTGCTCGGGCTTACAGAGCAGGCCCTTGTGGTGGCCAGTGTGCCCGACGAAAGCAAGGGCGAACGGCTCATCGTGCTGCACACGCTAAACGATGAGCAGTTGTCCGAACTGTTGGGGAAAATAGCGGAATCGGAGTTGCCCAACCTTTGGCGGCCCCGGTCCACCGCATTCCACCGCATCGATGCGATTCCCGTACTCGGGACCGGAAAGATGGACTTGAAGCAGGCCAAGAAAATGGCGCTTGCGCTGGACGCGGGCGAGTAACCGGAAACCCTTCCCATGGGTCTGCTCTTCCCGAACTTCATCGCAGACGCAATCGTCGCCAGGCATGATGCAAGTGTCTTGAGGGACCCGCACACGGGCATCATGCTTGGGGCGGAGCCGGGCGATTTCGGACCGGCAGAGGCACCCAATGCGGCACTGTTTATCCATGGTTTCACGGGTTGCGGAAACAATTTCGAAGAACTGCCCCAGCGGGTGGCCGCGGCGGGATGGCACGCCTGCGTTATGCTGCTGCCCGGACATGGCACCTATCCGGCAAGCTATGAGCAGGTTTCGGCCGATGACTTGCTCAATGCAGTTCTAGATGAAACACGTGCGTTGCTTGCAGGACACGACAAGGTCGTGTTGATTGGTCACTCCCTGGGCGGGGCACTCGCCACGCTCGTCGCGGCGCAGTTGCCCGAGCTTTCCGGACTGGTTCTTGGCGCCCCCTATTTTGCCATCACCCCCCGCTGGTTCTATGGCTGCGCGCCTGAAACGTGGATGCGCCTGGGCCCGCGCTTGACGAGGTGGATCCATTCCCCTGCTGACCGCCAGGCGGTGTTTCGACGCGAAATTAGCACCAGCATTGTTTCCTATGCGTGGATCCCCACAAAAGCCGCGGTGACGGCAATGGGTGTTGCCGCCCAATCCTCCCGATGGGAAATTGGAGCCAGAATCGCGCAGCCCGTGCTGTTGCTCCACGGGCGTTGGGACGGGGTCACCTCTCCCGATGCTTCCGTGCGTGTGGTTAACGGCATGGCCTCGGACAACAAGCGCATCGTGCTGTACGACAACTCCAACCATATTCTGTTCTGGGACTATGAACGCGAGGCCATTACGGAGGAAGTTTTGCAGTTCTTGAATCGCCTTGCCATTTCCCCCTGCAAGCAGCCATGAATGATTTCGGGAGCACACATTTCAGGCGGCGCGCCCCATCCACCTCACCCGCTATCAGCCCTTGCCTCCCAAATATCTTGACGTAGAGGTCTTTTGGCTATATAGTCATCTCTACCGGGAACCTAGGGATTTGTGTGGTGCCGGTGTATGGACGGGAGAGCTTTTTCGGTGCGAAGCGTTGGAACCAGCCAGTAAGTGATCGTGAAGGAGGCGAGGCGGATGAGAACGCGAGGGTTGCAGGAGGTCATTCGGTTATGGATATAGGCCGGGGCAGGAACCTGCTGTTTGGGATTTTCGCCGTGCAGCTTCGGGGCCTGCTCCCGGAGCAACTGGCGGGCGTGTCCTCCGCCTGGATTTCTGACCCTGCCGTTTCTCTGGCAGAGCGCCTTGTGGAGAAGAATCTTCTTAGCGGAGAAGATAAAACCGCGCTCGAAAAACTTGTGGATGAGGCGGTTGAGGCCCACGGGGGTGATTCGAGCCAGTTGCTGGCGCTGTTTGGCGGTGAGGAGCAGGTGGGGAAAGTATTCTTTGGCGGGGCCACCTCCTCCTATCTGCGGCAGATGGACACGGTGCCCATGATGGGAGGGCAGGATTCGCTGGGCAGCGGTCTGAAGAGTTCAGGCGTCAGCGAGACACCGGGACGATACACGCTCGTTTCCCAGCACGCGCGGGGCGGCATGGGGCAGGTGCTTATCGTCCACGATGAACATCTTGGACGAAATATTGCCCTGAAGGAATTGATGGGGTGTGGCGGAGAGGACACGGAGAATCCGACTCCCATGCGGCAGTCGGCCTCGCTGATTGCCCGTTTCTTGCAGGAGGCGCGGATCACCAGCCAGCTTGAACACCCCGCCATCGTTCCGGTCTACGAATTGGGACGCCGCGAGGATGGCACGCTGTACTACACCATGCGACTCGTCCGGGGAAAGACCTTTGCCGCCGCGTTGCGCGAATGCAAGGGGTTGGATGAGCGCCTGTATCTACTGTCGAACTTCGTGAGTCTTTGCCAGGCCATTGCCTATGCGCACAGCCACCGGATCATTCACCGGGACATCAAGCCGGCAAATGTCATGCTTGGGCCCTGTGGGGAAACGGTCGTATTGGATTGGGGTCTTGCCAAAGTGCACGGCGCCGAAGACATTCATGTCGATGACATCAGGGATACGCTCAACTCGTTCGGACTTGACGGGGAGTGTGCGCAACCCATGACCGTGCAGGGCATGGCGCTGGGCACGCCGCACTATATGCCTCCGGAACAGGCCGCCGGCAACATAGAAGCCATTGACGAACGGTCGGATGTGTACTCGCTGGGGGCCGTTCTTTACGAGATTCTCACGGGAAAGACACCCCATTCAGGGAAGAGCACCCGTGACATCCTCAACAGAGTCCTTCATGAGGCATCGGCTCCGGTGCTGGCAGTTGTTCCGGATGCCCCGCCGGAACTGGCCGTCATTTGCGAGAAAGCCGTTGCCAGGGATCCTTCCGACCGTTATCAATCGGCGACAGAACTGGCGGAGGAGGTGGAGAGATATGTGCAGGGCAGTCTGGTGCGCGCATACCGCTATTCCCTGCGCCAAATTGTGGCGCATTACTACGGCCGACACCGTCAGCTCATAAACACGGCAGTGGTGACCGTTGTTCTGCTGCTTGCCATGGGTATCGGGTCATATATCAGCATCCTCCATGCCCGGAACCGGGAACATGAGCAACGCGTGCTGGCGGAGGCCGCGCGGAACAGCGAAAGCATCGCCCGGCGCAACGAGAGCAATGCGCGCGCCGATGCGGAGCGCAAGGCCTATGAGTCGCAGATACATCTTGCCCAGGCCCATATCCGGGAGAAGGAGACGGGACGCGCCGGCGAACTGCTCTGGGGGACCGCAGAAAAGCTGCGGGGGTGGGAATGGCGCTACCTGCTGACCAGCGCGAATCCCGAGTTCTATACCGTTGAGGTTCCCGATTCCAATGTGTTTGCCGCGGTGTTCAGCCCCGACGGCACGCGCATTGGCACCAACACCCATCCGGAAGCGCCGCAGATATATGACGCCCTTTCCGGCAAGAAACTTGCAACGCTGGAGGGTACCGGGGAGACGTACAGCCAGACGGCTTTCTCTCCAGACGGCACCCTTTATATGGGCGTCAGTTCAGAGGGCGCGGTAAATGTTTGGGACGCGGTGTCCGGAAAACGACTGCACCGCTTTCCCCTGAAGGCCCAAGGGTACAGTGCGGCTTTTAACGCCTCCGGTAATCTTCTTTTCATAGGCGCGGGGGACCATAAGGTCCATGTCCTCGACCTTAAGCAGGGGAGCGCTGTTTATGAACTCGACATGGAAGCCGGGGCGGTTATCACGGTGGCCACAAGTCCCACGAAAGAGCGAATGCTGGCTACCACCCCGGAAGGAACGGGGAAACTGTGGGACTTGGCCACGAAAGCTCCGCTCTTCTCTTTCACCGCTGCCTTCCCCGTGTTCAGCCCTGACGGTGCGCGCATAGCGGCGCTGCAGGGAATGGACATCGTTGTTCTGGACGCCGAGTCGGGGGCCGAAAGCGCCCGGCTCAAGGGACATACCCAGCGCGTCTGGGAGCTTCGCTTCAGTGGTGACGGAAAGCGGCTACTTTCTGCGTCGCAGGACGGAACGGTTGTGTTGTGGGACGTGGTGTCCTCGAAACCCTTGCAAACCTATGCCCTGCCGGCCAAGTCCCCCGCCATTCATGCCTTCTTCCTGAGCGGAGAAAGGTATGTGCTGGCCAGTTCGGCCGACAATGAGTTCGTTCTACTTGACGCGCATACTGGAAGCAGGATTTCGCAAACGCAGGGGCGCGGAGCGACCCTGAGCATTGCCGACCTGCAACCGGGCGGAACGCTGCTGGCAATTGCTTCGGCCAGCCATGCTTTCCAGGTGCTGAACCCGCTGGCATCAACCGGTGTTGAAGCCGTGATCGGTGCATTGGGTTCCAATGAAAGCATGTCCCGGAGCATCACTTCTTCCCTATCGGGCAGTCTTGTTGGCCTGTTTCGCACACTTAACCCCGAGTCTGTGTGGCTTTTGGACACAGACCAGAAGAAGGCTATGTACTCTTTCTCTGCGAGTTACGACTGCTTTCCTGACCTGCCTGCGCTCAGCGAGGACGGTTCGCGCTTCGCCATGGTGGCGGATGGCTTCGTGGCTGCCGTGATTTCCAATCCCGCGTCACCAAAACCAGAGTCGGTCCTTTTCACCGGGCATTCGGCGCCTTTGTCGGCGCTTGCGCTGAAGGCGGATGGAAAGCTTGCGGCCAGCGGGGACGAAGCCGGACAAGTATTCTTATGGAACACCGAATCAGCACAGACGGTCCGTCAATGGAAGGCCCATGAGGGGAGCGTGACCCGCTTGCAGTTCAGCAGAGACGGAGAGCGGCTGCTTTCCTGTGGATTGGACGGCGAGACGGTCATCTGGTCATGTGAAACGGGGCAGAAATTTCAATCCCTTGAACACCAGGCCAAAGGGGTCGTTTGCGCGTCGTTCAACGGGGACGAAACGCGGGTGCTCACGGTGGATGTGGCCGGAAGCGTCGAAATGTGGGATGCCGGCAGTGGAAAGTCCCTTGGCAAGGCGACAAGCGGCCGGTCCATCGCCATTGCCAACAATTCATGGTCCTCGGTGGAGGCTTCTTTCTGGCCCGGCGGCAACCGTTTTCTGACACAGTATCCGGGAGAAGGAAGCCTGCTGTGGGATGCCACCGCGATGACTCCGCTCCTGTTCTTCCCCACCGGTGAACGGGTTTTGCCCTTGCAGGACGGCGAGTGCCTGGCCTCTGCCGACCGGGAAGGCAATGTGCGCCTGACGCGCATGCCCGGAACCACCGCCGGTACCGCGCTGACCAGGGCTGAGTTCGGCCAATACCAGGCCACTTGGGCTTCGGGCAATGCTGTTGGCGGCTCCGGTGAACCCTGTCCCAGACAGATATTTATCGGCACGGAGGATCTGTTGCGGGGGATTAACGGGTTGGTGCAGGGCGCGAATGCTGTCAAACAGCCTCAGCCCGCACCATTCCGTGTTGAGGCGGAAACGCAGACCCAAGATTCATCGGCCATGGAGTTGAAAGCGGGGGACACTATCCTTGCGGTGGACGACGCAGCGGTTGCCGATGCTGCCACAGCGGAGAAGGCCCTGGCAAACTGCGCAGCGCGACTGCGGCAAAATGGGCAGGCCGGGGTCTCGTTGCTCCTGTCGCGCAACGGGGTTGAGCGAAGGCAGTCCTACTGCGCGTTGCCGCTAAAGCGCGGCGAGGCAAAGGTAACGCTTGGGCGCAAAGAGGCGTTGTCGCTGGTGCAGTTTGAAATTGACCGGAGCACGGTGCAGATGGACACGGAACCGGAGACTGCCTGGGTTTCCCTGGCCCCCCTTCCCGAGGAGGAGGGCGTGGCAAAGGCGCATCTGACGCGGCTCATGGTGTTGACCGTTCCCGACGGAGCGGCGGTGAACAGTATCGGGAGCCTGCGCCAGGGCCTGATAGGTCTCAAGCAGCGCATCGAAGCGGGCGGTGCTGTCCAGTTCTCCCAGACCTTCCGGGAAGGGTCGTACCGGGAATCGGTGCGCTCCTTCGTGGTGGAGGGTGGATGAGCGTTCTGGCAGGAGAACCTTGAAGTCTCGGCATAGAAAGTTATGGACGAAACTGCGAAAGCTGAATATAATCTTGCTGTGGCGATTGATGGCCGCAGGCAATGCGTGGAGTAGAGTTTGAATCGTCTCTTAGAGACAGATGCGTAATTGTTACGTCACTTTGCCCGAGGTGGGCAGAGGAAGGAGGCCCGGTTATGAATCCCATGATGCGAAGTTTGGCGGCTGTGCTTGTTGTGTTGGCGCTTTCGGGGGTGGCTTTCGGGGAGGGGGACCAAACCTATCGTCTCCAGACCTCTCTGGGACCCTGGGGTGACAATGTGCTGGTGACTTGTGTGCTCACCCGCGACCAGACGCTGGAGAAACTGTTCTCCAACAATGTCCTTGTTTCTCAGTTGGTGGCCCAATGGAAAGCCAACTTTGAGGCCACGCCGGTGGCGGCGCGGAAGGCGGCCGAAATAAAGACCACGCTTGACGCCCTCGTCCAAGCGTTCGCGGCGGACGCCAGCATCAACTGGACGGCCCAGGACCTTTTGGTGAGAAAGTGGGCCGAGCTTCCAGGAACGGAGTCAGGCAAGCAACAGATCCGGTCGGCTTTTGCGACACTCAAGGCGGACGGGCTAACCTGCCTTTCCTTTATGAACCGCGCGGAGACGGACCCGGCGCCGCAGGCGCTGGTGACGGCCATGATGAACATTCTGGCCAATCCCCGCTTGTCGGCCCTGACCCATGAGTCTCTTTATGGCACCAACGCATCGGCAGAGTACTCCGACACGGACATGGATCTCCTTCTCTATGCCATCAATGACGTGCGTCTGATCCGGACCGATCCCCCGAACGCCGTGCAGGCGAAGGGTGTTTCCCATTGTTGCGACAGGGTTACCAGAACCTGTGCGAGCAGCACGGGAGGGTGCTGCACCACCTGCGGCACCAAGTGCTGCCTTGGGGCAACGTGGTGTCCATAAAATAGTCAGACGCCAGACTCGATTGATGAAGCCCCCGTCGGTACGCGCCGAACGGGGGCTTCTTCTTCCTTGATGGCCAAACACCCTGCGTTTTACAGCTTGGAATCGAGCCACACCACAACGTGGTTGATATTCGGTGCGGTGGCAGGCCACACAGTGCCGCCGGCATCACCGGTTCCGGTCTGCACGTAGCACTCGATATCTTCGCGGCCCAGGACTTCACCGGGCAGTGTCGCGGTCCAGACGCCGCGTCCGGCGTGTGTCATGGGCACCGCTCCAAAGGCGCCCTTGCCCATCACCCGCCAATGCAAGGTGACTTGGGCTGTTTCTGCTTCGGAGAGGACGACTGCGCACACGGTGAGGGCGTCCCCGGGACGACGGCAACCGGGTGCGGCGGGCACGAAGAGACGGGTTGGCCCCGCGTAGTTCATCGGCATTTGGGCCTCGGGGGGCAGCGCTTCGCCCAGGAGGGGCGCCAACTCCTCCCCCGGCTTTCCGAGCATCTTTGGAAAGGTGTGCCCTTCCAAATTGGCGATATTGCCGAATTCCC
Source organism: Candidatus Hydrogenedentota bacterium (assembly GCA_903893795.1). Classification (GTDB taxonomy): domain Bacteria; phylum Hydrogenedentota; class Hydrogenedentia; order Hydrogenedentales; family CAITNO01; genus CAITNO01. Next base: position 8,120 of record CAITNO010000159.1, read on the forward strand.
CGGGGGAGGACGCTGTCGCAAGGAGGTGACGACAGACCTCCGTGGTGGCCTTGATTAACTCCACGCGGGCGGGCAAAGCCTTGGCACGGGCCGCCTCGCGTTTTGCGGACTCATCTTTCATTTTGCTGGCCTCATGCAATGCTTTATCCGAAGCGGCCCATGCACAATCCATGCGGCCTGCGGCCCGCAGATACTGTAGATTGTTGAGCCAGTATTGGTAGCGGTCCCTCTCCCCCGCTCCCTTCACGCGGTCGCCGAGGTCGGCGAAGCGGTCCACAAAAGCGTAATCGTCCTTGGCGAGTTCCCAGGGGCGCGGGTCGGGGAAGAAGGCACCGGGACCGGTGGTCCAGGTGGCGGGTCTCGGGGTGACGCTGTCCAGGGAGGCGAAGATTTCCCCTGCCTCGGCGGCGATTTCCGGGCCGAACTCGTGCAAGGCCCAGTCGGCATAGAAGTCCGCGCCGGAAGGATTTTCGGAAACGGGCTGTGCGTCGGCGGCATATTCGCCCCAGGCCCCGCCGCCGCAGTTTATCTTCACGGAAGCCGCTGGTCCTTCCACCTTGATTGCTGAGATGCAAGGCCAATCCTCTTTCTTTTCGAAGGCTATTTCGATTCTTCCGTTCTTGGCCGTTATGCCTTCAAAAGACTTGTCCCAGACGCGGCAGGCACCGCCAGCCTCTTTGCTGATGTCGAAGTCGGCCAAGACCGTCATTCCTTGCAGGAGCACATCGAACACGCGTTTGCCCTTCTGGCCGTGCTGGGGTTCGCAGAAGCAGAGCGTGACTTTGTATTCACCCTCGGGGACGGCGATGGAATAGCGCCTAGCGTCGATGCGGCAGGTTTGATAAACGGGGGCATCGTCGGTGCCCCGAATCTTTCCATCAACGTAGAGGGTGGTGATGGGGAATCCCGCGCGGATATCGCGGACGCGGTAGGAGCCTGCTGGCGGAACTGTCTCGGGCCACTGCTGGTCCCAACCTGCCTTGGCGAGGGATGCCAGCGTGGGGGCAATCACGCGGGTGCGCCAAAAAATGCCCATGAGGCCGTTGCACCCGTACTGGTAGGCGGTCTGCGCATCGCGGCGCATGCGCCGCGCCCAGAATTGCGGGATGGACATGGCGGGGTCATCCTCCACCCAGGGGATGGCCCATTTGCCCCGGCCATCGACTTTCTTGAAACCCTCATCGACCGGTTCGAAGCCCAGATCGCGGTTAATGCAGCTCATGGATATGTCCTTGGGGAGTTTATTGTCCATGAGCGCACGGTCGAACTGGGGACCTAGCACCCACCCGCAGGTGGCGAGTTGGAAGGGGGCGCCGGTGTTCTTGAGGGCGTCGTGGGCCGCTAGCACGTCGTTGATGGTGCGGTTGACCTCGCCCTCGTTGGTGCCGCTCCAGGTCCAGCCTTCGGGCGTCCAGAACCAGTAGTAGTCGAGCGGGTGGGTCTTCTGGATGCGGGTGAAGATGCCCTCATAGGCCGCCCGGATGGTTTCCGGGTCCGGAGCGATGCCGAGGTCGGCCAGGTAGTCCTTGTAGGTGTCGCCGCCGCAGTTGACCTTGATGGTGGCTCCGCCGCCCTCGATGGCAATGGCCGCGATGGCGGGCAGTTCCACCACTTTGCCAAAGTCGATATTGAGCGTACCGTCCGTTACTACGATGTCCGGGAGCACGACGTCATAGACTTTGTTCTTGCCCACTTTGGCGAAGAGGTCGAGCTTCTCGATGACCTTGTTTCCCTGCACGGACACGTCAAACACGCGCGCTCCGGGGTTGTCATAGGCGACCTCGGCGAACTTCAGGGTGACTTTGTAGCTGCCGTTGGGCACCTTGAAGCGGTATGCGTCGAGATTGTAGCGGACAGACTGGTAGAGCGGGTCATCGTCGGTGTCATCAATGGGACTGCCCGCATAGTTTGCATTCTGGCCACCCACGGCCTGGACGGAGGCATCGGGGGAAACGGACTTTTCGAGGATATAGGGCGGGATGCGCAGGGGTGTTTCGGTGCCGATGCAGGTCTTGATGCCCAAGCTCCGGGCCAGCGAGAAAGCATCGTGGAAAAGGGCCCCCGTCCGGTTGAAGACTTCGGCGCACTGATCGGGCGTGCCGGGCGCCGGGGTAAAGTCTTTCAGAAAGTCCGCGCCGAAAGTGTCGCCCTCGAAGAGTTGAGACGCGCCACAGGCGAAATCGGCGGTCTTTGTGGCATGGTAGCCCCAGCCGGAATTCTGGGCCGTGTTGAAATACTGCGTGGCATAGGCGCGCTTGACCGTGCCGTCGTTATTGACGTCGCCTTTCTCCCCCACCCACACGGTCGGTTCGGACAGCGGATAGGTGTGGAGACCCAGGAAGTTCATGCCCATTTTGGGCAACTGGCCGACCACGGCCTGGTAGTTTTCCAGATTCCACCAATCAGGGCCTTCCGGGAAATCGTGGAAGGGCTGGATGCCGCGCAATGCAAAGAGCGGCCTCCGGGTTTCGTCAAGGGTCGGCAGTGCGAAGGGAATCTTCCGGTCCGGAATCACATCGCCGTGCAGGTAGAAGCGCACCCCCAAATGCTCGGCAAAACGGTAGGCGGCATACAGCACGGCCGTGTCGCTGCCGCCCACGAGGAAGAGGCCACGCTCTGGGACGGTGCGCAGCAGGTAGTCCTGCGGACCCAGGGCGATGGCCGCGCTGCGAAGGCCCTCCTCGACGCGCAGCAGGGCGTCGTCCTTCACCGAAAGGATGATGGCCAGCCCCTTCCCCATCCCCTTCCCGTCTTCCCCGCGAAGGCGGGGACCGAGACTGATGGGAAGCAGGGTGTCCGTTCGCAAATAGACATAGTGCCGCACTTCCCGTGCGGCAAACTGGGTCAGTGGCGTTGCCTCGGCCGGACAGACAATCACCGTGCCCGGGGCGGGTGGTGCCGCACTGGCAGGACGGCACATGGCAAGAAGCAGCAGCGCGGCGAGGGAGACCAGTAGTCGGGTTGGTGGCATGGCCCTATCCTTTGTTGAGTAAGCCCTCATCATAGCGCGAAGCCCGGTCCTTAGGAAACTGTCGTCGCGGCAGGGCATCCTCCAAAACCGAGCCCGCGCCACAGCGGAATCCTGCACGGGACAAGAGCAGCGACACGGACGCAACGTTGGGAGGGCCGCTATTGCCCACACACGAAGGCGTTCAAGGTGCATGCCCATTGCAACCCACGCGCCAAAGGCGCACAAGAAGACAGCCCGGGGCAATGCCCCGGGAAAAGGGAGTACAGCGAAAGAGAAGCGCTGAAAGCGCGCAACAAAAGCGTTTTCGTTAGGCAATAGCCCTTCATACACGTCACCATTTCCCCCTGAATTCCGTTAGAGTGGAGCAGGGTCTTTCGTCGGCGGGGCATATGGACCGGACTGTACGGTTCCTATAAAAGCATTATTCTTACTTAATAGGGAAGCGTCCCCGGTTTCCCTAATAGGGAAGCGTCTCCGGTTTCCCATGCCGTCGTTGTGGACCCGAAAGGCGCGACGATCGGACAGGAAGTGTACGATTCCCGGCTGAAAACACAATTCCCAGATACACATGGAGGCCGAAGACTCGACTTTCCGGTGATCTGGGAATCGGTAAACGGTCAAAGGGGCTCTTTGCAGACCCCAACGCCAGACCTGTCAGCTACAGACGGGGCAAAGCCCTCACAGCAGATCTACACGAAGGATAGCACGGGCGGGGCAGAAGGTCAATCCCCGCCAGATTAACAAGGGACAGTCAACTTTTAGTTACTGGGGGGGGGAACCGGGGGACGCTTCCCCCATTTTTCATTTCTCCCTCTTTTCTTTTCTCGGCCGCCCCGGCTTGCACGAACGGACGGGACGCTTCAGGAAGCGTCTTCATCATGGGAATAGTATAACCTGTTTACAGCATCCCCGCAATAGGGTCCGGGCAGGCGGAGGTCGGATGGGACAGCAGTTACTGGACGGATTTCTTTTCGAAAGGCGCCACGAGGGTGACCCGGCTGCCCTTGCCAGGCTGGGACTCTATGATCGTGTTTCCGCCGAGGGCTTTGAAGCGCTGCCGGATGCTGCTGAGGCCGTAGCCGCCGGCCGTGGAGGGCCGCAGGGTGGCCACGGCGGCGTTGAAGCCCTGTCCATTGTCCTCCACCTCGACGCGGATTTCGTTGCCGACGCGGGCCGTGGAAAGCCTCACGTTTGTGGCATGGGCGTGCTTGACGACGTTTATGACCAGTTCACGGACGGACCTGTAGAGCATGATGAGCAGGTCGTTTTCGAGGGGTTTGTCGGAACCGTCATCGAAACACTGCACGGGAATGCCATGGTCGAATTCGACCTTTTCGGCAAGATATTTGATGGCCGCCACCAGTCCGTCGTCAAAGAGCACGGGCGGGCTGAGGTCGAAGGTGAGAGAGCGCAGGTCCTTGATGGCGGAACCAATGACGTCACGAACGGTCTGGACCACTTCCCTGTCGGCGGTCTGCGGCAGGGACTGGATCAGGGAGTCGAGGGTGAAGGTGGCCACGGCGAGATTCTGGACGACGTGGTCGTGCAGGCCGTCGGCGATGCGGACGCGTTCGCGCTCCTCGGTGAGGGCGAGCTCAGACGCCATGGACTGAAGCTGCGACTGATGGAGAAGCTTGGCCATGCGCTGGGACACGACCTCCTCCTGAAGGCGGTGGGCGAGCTGAAGCATTGTCGCATACAGGCGCTCGGGCTCGATGGGTTTGGTGACATATTTATCGACCCCGGCCTCTATGGACCGGGCGAGATAGTCGGTCTGCTCGAAGGCGGTGGTGACAATGATGGGCACGTCGCGGTCGAGTGTGCGGATTTCCTGGGCCATGGCGAGCCCGTCCATCTCGGACATCTGAATGTCGGTCACCACCATGTCGGAGCGGTGCGAGCGGAAGACGCCGACCCCGGCGAGCCCGTTTTCGGCCGTCATCAGCGTTCCCACGCGGCGGCTGAGATACTGCGCGAGCTGGTCGCGGGTATCGCGATCGTCCTCGACGTACAGGACGGTAAGCGTTTTGAGAAAGTCCTCGTCAGGAATGAAATTGTTCACTGGATCATCTCCATCTAATGCCCTAATGACTTTTCCAATTATACACCCCTGCCCTTCGGGGGCAGCAATGCCGGGTGAAATCTAATTAAGGGTGTCTCCGTGACGGGAGGCCACGGGCAGATACACATGAAACGATGCCCCGTGACCGGGTATCGACTCCGCCTCTATGAGGCCTCCATGCCCCCGGAGAAGGGAATAGCAGACGGTTAAGCCCAGTCCGAGACCTTTTTGACTGCCCATCGGCTGCGTTGACCAGTAGGGGTAGAAGACCTTGGGAAGGTGACTGGCCAAGATCCCGGACCCCGTGTCGCGCAGGGTGATGCGCACGTAGTTGCCGGGCGCAAGGGCCAGGGCGTTTCCCTCGAACACGGCGCATGGTTCTCCGGAAATATGCAGGGTGCCCCCCGCGGGCATTGCGGTGCGTGCATTCCTTGCAAGCTGGTTGAACACGATGCGCATCTGCTCCGAGTTGAAAGCCACGTCGGGGAGGGAGTCTGGCAGGTGTCTTTCGAGGATTACTTGAGAGTCAACCAGGGCATCCTGAACGCTTCGATAGACAAGCGAAGCGATAGATTTGCGGCTGTCATGATAAGCCTTAATGTTCGCCATGTGCAGCAGCACCTCTCCCAGTCCTTTCGCGCTTTCACAAGCCGCCAATGCGCGGTGGAGACTGCGGTAATTGTCGGTGTGGGGAAGTCCGTTCGCCACCACATTTTCCACATTCCCCAGGATTACCTGAAGGAGGTTGTTGAAATCGTGGGCTATGCCGGCGGCCATGCCGCCCAGGACCTGGAGCCTCTGGAACTCCTCAAGGTGGGCTGCGCGGCGGGCGGCCAGTTCGTCGGCCTGCAGGTGCCTGGACAATTGCTGCATTGCCGCATGCAAGCGTTCCGGCACTATCGGCTTCGTCACGTACTTGTCAACGCCGATATCAATGGAACGCAGCAGATACTCTGTCATTTCAAACGCCGTTGTCACGATGATGGGCACGTCAGGGTCAAGTTTTCGTATTTCCTGCGCCATGGAGAGTCCATCCATCGCCGGCATTTGAATGTCCGTGATGACCATGCGGACCGAGCCCGACTGAAAGGCCTCCAATCCCGCTAGGCCGTTCTCCGCCGTCAGGAGCCTGCCCACACGGCGGTGCAGGATCTGGGTGAGTTGTTCGCGGGTCTCGTCATCGTCCTCAACATACAAGACCGTGAGTGTCCTCAGGAAATCTTCATCGGGTTGAAAATCGTTCATAATGTCCGCCTCTCGCGATTGTGTTGTGGGTGTGAAACCCTCATGGGCTCAACATGTTAGCGCCCCGCCATGACAGGCGCAGATTCAATTTCGGGGGCGGGGCATGCCTGCGGTGCCGCAGGAAGGTAAAGGTGAAAGGATGCCCCGGCATCCGGTTTCGATTCGGCAACAATGAAGCCATTGTGCCGCTTGAGGATGGTGTAGCAGAGCGTTAAACCGAGCCCCATGCTTTTCCGGGTTCCCATGGGGTCCCGGGACCAGTAGGGATCAAATATGCGGGGAAGGTCCTGCGGTGCGATTCCCGTTCCTTTGTCGCTTACGCACACGTGGAGATAGCGTCCCTCGGGAAGGGGCAGGGCATCGGAAGGGGTGACGCGGCAGTCTCCGGCGGTGACGCACAGGGTTCCGCCCGAAGGCATCGCTTTGCGGGCGTTGGAGGCGAGTTCGGCGAAGACCATGCGCATCTGAGCGGTGTTGTAGACCACTGCAGGAAGGCCGGCCTCAAAATCGCAGCGAAGGGAAATGGCCGAACCCGAAAGCGCCGTCTCGACCGCCTTGCGGACGAGGGCGGACAAGGAACCTGCGCAGTCCATGGGCCGGGTGTCCCTGGCCACACCCTGGAGGGTTCTTCCCAGGCTGGCGGCCCTGTCGCAACTGTTCAGGGCAAGTTCAATATGCCTGCGAAGTTCAGAATCTTCACCGCAGCCCGCCAGCGCCTGGCCGAGGCTGATGGACATGATTTCAAAGTCATGGGCCATGCCGGCCGTCACGGTTTCGAGCGCCTCGAGGCGCAGGGACTGCTGGTCAAAGGCGGAGAGCTGCCTCATTATCCGTTCGGCCCGCAATTGCCTGGCCGACTGCAGCATGGCGGTCAGCAGCTTGTCCACATCGATGGGCTTGGCGACGTATTTTTCTATACCGACCTCGATGGCCTGCTTGAGGTAGCCCGTTTCCTCAAAGGCGGTCGTAACGATAATCGGCACGCCGGGGTCGAGCAGGTGAATCTCCTTTGCCATTGCGAGACCGTCCATCTCGGGCATCTGTATGTCCGTGACGACCATCTGCGGACGAATGCCTCTGAATTTCTCCAAGCCGGAGGCGCCGTCGTTTGCGGTGACCAGCGTGCCGACGCGGCGGGAGAGAAACATCCCCAACTGCTCGGCCGTATCCTCGTCGTCCTCCACATACAGGACAGTGAGCGTCTTGAGGAATGCCTCGTCCTGTCGGATATCCTTCATGGCTGTGTTTCCTTTGCATTTTTGTCGTCCCGGTTCTGAAGCGGGGTGACGATGGTGAACTCGGCGCCGCCGGGAACGTTGCGGACCTTGATGGCGCCGTTCATCCTTCTTCCAACAATCATTTCGGACATGTAGAGCCCGATTCCGCTTCCCTGCGGTTTGGTGGTGAAATAGGGTTCAAAGATTCGGTCGAGCACGTCCGGCGGAATCCCCCCGCCGTTGTCCCGCACACTTACGCAGGCGTCTGCGCCTGTGCCCAGAACCTCTATTTCAACCAGTCCCTGCGGCTGCGCATGGGCAACGATGGCTTCCCTGGCGTTAAGGAGAAGATTGAGCAGCACTTGGGAGTACTCGTTGGGTATGCCGAAGCAGATAAAGTCCTCATCGCCGATGTAATGGATGGCAATCTTATCGCTTTTGAAATTGGGTTCAACCAGTGCGACGGCCGCGTCAATCTGTTCCCGGAGGGAAAATGCGACCAGTTCCTTGTTGGGTTGAAAGAAGGTGCGGAAATCATTGATGGTCGTGGACATTTTTTGAATGAGGCGGTTGGCCGTTTCCACCGACTGGGCCATAAGTTGGTCGTCAAGCTCATGGTGCCTGTGTGCATCGTGAAGGTTGGCAAGCCCGATGCCCAGTGCGTTGAGCGGTTGGCGCCACTGATGAGCGATATTGTTCAGCATTTCCCCCACGGCGGCCAAACGGGACTGGTGAATGAGGGCCCGCTCCAGCGCCATGTTGTCGGCCACCTGCTTCCTCACCTGAAGCGCGATGCTGTCGTTGAAGTTGCGAAGCGCGTCCTCTGCCTGTTTTCGCCGTGTAATGTCCCGGCTGACGCCCAGAACACCAACGAGGGAACCATCGGCGGCCAAGTATGGGGTCTTGAGCGTTTCAAAAAGGACGCCCGTGCCATCAACGCGGGGAAACCAATCTTCGTTGTGGATGGATCGGCGGGATTCAATGACCTGGAGGTCCTGCTCGTGCAGGATATCAGCGACCTCGCCGCCGAACAGGTCATAGTCTGTCCTTCCGACGACATCATCCCTTGAAAGGCCCATGAATTCGGCACAGGGCGGGTTGCACCCCAGATAGACCCCGTTGAGGTCCTTGTAAAAGATGAGGTCGGGGATCGAATCAAGCAGGGACCGTATGAGGCTCGCCTGGCGGCGAATTTCCTCTTCGGCCTGCTTGCGGACGGTGATGTCCCGGCTGATGCCGAGCACCCCAATGAGGGTCCCATCGGCCGCCCAATAGGGGGTTTTAAGCGTGTCTATCTGCATGGTTCGACCATCAGGATAGGTGATGGACTCCTCGTTGTGGCTCGGTTTCAGGAGTTCCAGCATCTCCCTGTCTTTGACCCTGAAGAAATCAGCGATTTCTTTGTCGAAAAGGTCATAGTCAGTGTTGCCGATGATCTCATCCCGGGAGCGGCCAGAAAACTCGGAAAAGGGCGGGTTGCATCCCAGGTAGACGCCGTCCACATCCTTGAAGAAAATGATATCGGGGATGGAATCGAGCAGCGAGGTGATGAGACTGGCCTGACGCTGAATCTCCATCTCAGCGTGCTTTCGGTCGGTTATATCCCAGTTGGTGCCGATCAGACGGAGGGGCTTGCCGGAAGTGTCACGGTACACAAGGGCCAGGGCGCGGATGCTGTGAATGCTGCCGTCGGGCCAGATGACGCGGAATTCGGTGTCAAAGTCCTTTTCACCCCGGAGTGCGCTCTGAATCTCCTCATCGCCCCGTTCCCTGTCGTCCGGGTGGAGTCCTGCCTGCCACGCATCATAGGCCCCGCTGAACTGGTCTTCTGTAATTCCGTACAGGCGGTACATCTGGTCATCCCAGACGAGTTTGTTTTGAACGACATAGTAGTCCCAGATGCCGACGCCGCCCGCCTTTGCAGCCAAAGAAAGCCTAGCGCTCGTCTGCCGCAGGGCGTGTTCTGTCTGGATGCGCTGCGTCACGTCGTGAATGATGGAATGCAGGACTGTGCGCCCGGAAAAGGGAATGCTGCTTGAAGACACCTCCACATCACGAATGGAACCGTCGGCGAGCCGGTGCTGAAAGTTAAAGAGCGCACCCTTCTTGCTCGGCACGGTAGCCATCGCCTTGCGAAGATCCGCTTCAGGAAGGGTGTTTATATCGGAGATGTTCATCGCGCGCAGGCGCTCCTGCGAATAGCCGTAAAACTCCTGCGCGGCGGGATTGGCGTCAATGACCGTGCCGTCGGAGGGATCGACAAGGAGCATGACGGCCGTGTTTCGGGCAAACTGGTTGCGATAAATCTCCTCGCTTTCGCGCAGCCGCTCCTCGGTCCTCTTGCGCCGGGTGATGTCTATCATCACACTGAGTATGTGCCCCCGCCCCTGGCTGATAATCAGCTCGGCCGAGAAGAGCCCATGGAGGCGTTCCCCCCCCTTGCAGCGGACCTCCAATTCCACGTTGCTCATATGCCCCGTGGCGAACAGTGTGCTCATGGCGTCAGCATGGCGCTCCGGGTTGATGAAAAAGCCAAGTTCGGCGGTGGTCTTTCCGATGACCTGCTCCCTGGTGTAACCTGTGGCGGCAAGGAAGGAGTCGTTGACATCAGTCAGCCGTCTGTCTTCGGTGGACGAGAGGGCCATCAGGGCAGGGTTGTTTCGGAAGAGGCGCTCAAAGCGCTGTTGGGCTTCCTGCTCCTTGGACAGGTCCTTGGACATGCCGAAAATGCACCCCCGGCCATTCCATTTGCCGACCCATACGCGGGTCTCAACAGGGACGTAGGACCCGTCCTTTGCCGCCAGCGGGAGCGGGCAGCACTCCCTCTCGCCCCTGAGCATGGCGGCAAAGATGGCCTGGGCTTCAACTCTATGCTCATCGGGATGAAGGTCGAGCACTGTCAGGGCACTCAGTTCTTCAGAGCTGTAACCAAGCCTGGTTTGGACCGCGTCGTTGACAAACAGGAGCCCTCCCTCGGGGGAGCAGACCATGGTCAAATCGGTCATGGTGCTGAAGAACATGCGAAAATTGGTTTCGTTCTCCTGGAGTTTTTCCTCAGCCCGCTTGCGGACGGTAATGTCATGGTGGGTGCCGAACATCATGAGGGGTTTGCCGTCGGAGTTCCAGCGGGTGACCTTGCCCCGGTCCATCACCCATATCCAGTCGCCATTCTTGTGTCGCATGCGCACTTCACAGCTGTAATGGTCCAATTCACCGCTGAAATGCCTTCCGGCCAATTCGTTGCTGAGGAGCAGGTCATCGGGATGGGCAAGACGTGTCCAGGTGTCAAATGAAACGGGAGAGAGTTCCTCGAGGGTGTAACCGGCAATTTCAGCCCACCGGGTATTAATGACAGTCTCTCCAGTCTCCATGTTCCATTCCCAGGTGCCGACATCGCTGCTGCTGATGATGTTCTTTAGCCGCTCGCGCTCCCGGTCCAGGGTCTCCCCCATTTTTCTGTGCGCGGTGATGTCCACTTCCGAGATCGCCATGCGTGTGACGCGCCCTTCGGCGTCGCGAACGGAGTTTCCGCGGCCGATCACATGTTTTGGTGCGCCGTCGCGGCAGCATATGCGGTACTTTTCCTCAAAGACGGGAGTTTCTCCGTCGAAGTGGGCGTCCATGGTTGCCCAGAACCGGGGGGCGTCGTCGGGGTGTATGGTCGCCTTCCAATCGATGTCCTCATCGTCTGTCCTGTGCGGGTCGTAACCGCGCATGCTTTTCCATCCGCCTGAAAGATAGACGCGGTCATTCACGGTGTCCCAGTCGAACAGCCCCCCTGAAGCACCTTCCATGACAAGTTCGTAACGCAGGTTGGATTCGAGCAGCGAGGCGGTCCGTTCCTCGACCAAATGCACCAGTTGCTTTCTTCGCGCAAACACGACCCCCACCCAACTGGCGGTGACGACTGTCAGCGCGAGCCCCATGACCAGAACAATCCATCCTGTAAGGAGCGAGGTGGGGCCTTGGAACAGCGCCGAGGGGGTGGCTATGAGGTTGTAGGTCTTCCCGGCAAACAGTATTGGAAAGACAGCGAGCAAACCGTCAGACCTTGGCCCTGTCATGCCGGAATTCCGCGTGGATGCAACAGCTTCAGCGGGTTTGCCCGCGCAGAAGTGTTTCAGTTTCATGCAGACAGGATTTGTGGTGTCATCGCCGCCGGTTGCCGCGGTCAGCAGCGTTTGCATGCGCAGGACGGACAGCACGAACCCCCGAAACTGCCCGGTATCGCCACGGTCGAATACGGGGTGAAAGATCAGCATGCCCTGCTGCCGCTCCTTCTCCTGGACGAGCGTTACAGGTTCGGTTGCGGTAACAAGGCCGGTGTCCCGCGCTTCTTCGAGGGCTGCCTGCCGGAGCGGTTCCGAACCAAGGTCGTAACACAGGGCGGGCATGTTTCCATCAACGGGTTCCACATAGAGCACGGGATAGAAAACCGGTCTTCCGGAGGCTGGAACGCGATTGCCAAGCTGGTCCTTTTGCCATATCTCAAAATTGGGTGTTCCGGTATCCCGGAGATTCTGCTCGAACAGAGGCCTATCCCCGCTGGTGATTGCGGGAATCCACTCCCAAGCCTGAACAGCCGTGTTCTTTGAAAGAAAGGAGGCAAACTGTCCAAAGTCATCGGCAGAAACATGTGTTCGGCCTTCGGCAAAACGTGCCAATGATTCCAGTTCCCTGTCATGCAGGGTGTCCAGGGTGCCGGCGATGCGTGCCGCCTGGGACTGGGCAAGCTGCAAAAAGGCGCTGCTTAGGCGGCGTTGCTCTTCACTTCGGGCCAGCGTGGCCACGAAGAGGGTAAGGATAAGTCCGAATGTGGCAATGGCCACGGCTTCCTGATGCGGCCACCTCCTGGGTTGGGACTGCAAAAAGCCAAAGATGAGCACCACCCCGGCAAGGGTTAGGGTGAAAAGGACAGGAATAAGTATGATTCGGGCGAGATGCCAAAGGCGCTTGCCGGCGGCATTTTCAAAGGAAAGCGCGGCAACAACAGCTCCGCCAGAAGGACTCAAGACGGGGGCGATGGTTGTGACTAGAATTTCCTGATGAAGTATCCTTAATCCTAAAACTGAGACGAGTTTTGAATCTAAAGCACGGCCGTACTCGGGTAGGGCCTCATCGCATATCCGCCCCGGAGGGGAAAAATTGGCATCCCCCTGCTGCAGACCGTCGGCCATGCAGTAGTAGACCCCGTCATCATGCCGTCCCAGGAGATGGATAGACCGGCATTCCTGGTATTCCGAGCGGAGGGCGGCCAGTTGCCTGTTCAGCCGAAGATAGTAGGGATTCAAGGACTCGGCGGGCATTTTCGACAGGATGCCTATGCAGTCGCTCTCTTCTGTCATCACCTGGGCCAGGAGTTGGGCCTCCTGAAGCAACTCGGAACGCATCTCTCTCAGCGAAGACGCTACGGTCCACCAGACAAAGATTCCCCCAACAAGCAGCGTGGTGGACAGCGAGAAGAGTGTGAGCCGCGCCTTGATTGTCATGACGGAAGAAGCACCCGATTGCCCAGTTCTGACAGACTCGAAGAAGCCATGCTACGGACGCCCTGGTCCATCATTGGGTGCAACCCCTTGTCGTGGGCGTTCAGCAGCACTGCGCGAAAGTGGTGCCCATCGCCGAAGCGATGTGTGACACCCCAAATCCGCGCAGCACGATGGTCTGCCGCCTCGTTGAATATCACAGTCTGAGTAACCCTCTTTATCATCGGGATTGTACTCCGCCCAGAGGCTGGGCGTGGTCAGGCATTCCCCGAATCTTGACTGCGAAATTCCTTAGCTGAGGATGGATGGGGACAGGAGGCAGACTTCAGGCCATGAGTGCCTGCAGGTGGGTGACGGCACAGAGTCCGACTGCGGTGGGATGGTAGCCGCCTTCCAGGAAAGACACGACGCGGCCCTGGGCCACATTGCGGACCAAGCGGGTCATTTCGGCGAAATGCTCGGCCTCGAGCAATTGATTGCCAAGGGGGTCCAGGCGGTGGGCGTCAAAACCCGCGGAGATAAGAAGGAATTCCGGGGCAAACAACTGCAATTGGGGAACCACAACGCCCCGGACCGTGTTTATCCACTGGTCTGGACTGCATCCGGGTGGCATCTGGAAGTTAAGGGTGGTATTGGCCTTGCCGCGCTCGAAGGGAAAGCCGGTGCCGGGGAACTGGGGATACTCGTGCAGACTGACAAAGAAGACCGACTCGTCCTCGTAGAAGATGTGCTGGGTACCGTTGCCGTGGTGGACGTCGAAGTCGAAAATGGCCACCCGGTGCAGTCCGGCGACATCGCGGAGCCAGCGGGCCGCAACGGCGACGTTGTTGAAGACGCAGAAACCCATGGCAAAGTCGGCTTCGGCGTGGTGGCCCGGGGGGCGCATGACCACAAAGGCATTGTCGCATTCTCCCGCAATCACCGCCTTGCAGGCGGTGATGCCTGCACCTGCGGAAAGGAGGGCTGCGTCCCATGTCTTGTCCATCATGACGGTATCCGGGTCGGGATAATCTTCCCCCTCAAGACAGCAACGTTTGACGGTGTCGATATGCTCCGCTGTATGGACACGCAATAGATCCTCGCGGGTGGCGGGTTCGGGGGTGAGCAGGGGGGGCGTGATTCCGGCGGCTTCTATGGCAGCAAGCACGGACTTCAGGCGTGAAGGACACTCGGGGTGATTCTCCCCCGTGTCATGGGCGAGCGTCTGCTCGCAGTAGACCAGCGCCGTTTTTGCCATTGCATATCCTCACAAAGTTACTGTCCACTATTGTAGCGGTGCGGCATCCTTGTTTCAATCTTCTTTATTGACTTCCCTGAATATCGGCTTTTCCGGCTTTAGGATGCCGGGTTCCCGTTCCAATACCCTTGGGTGGCGGAATTCGTGATAGAGCAGCAAGAGCAGCCCTCCCACGATGGCCAGGTCAGCGACATTGAAGATCCCCGAGCGCAGGCTGGAATCGCCGAAGTTTATACCTATGTTCATGAAATCCACAACCCGCCCGTTGCGAAAGATGCGGTCAATAAGGTTGCCCAGGCCTCCGGAAAGAATCATGGCGAGTGAAATGGGCACGATGAGCGGCCTGGACCGGCCGAAAATGAGCCAGACGGCCACGGCGGTGAGGATGACGCTGTTGAGGCCCATCATAACCCATGATCGAATCGTTGGGGAGAGGGTGGCGCCCAGACTGAGGAACGCGCCGGTATTCTCGGCATACTGGATGCGAATCAGGTCACCCCAGGAGCGCCAGGAGAACCCGGCGTCGCGCAGGTAGCAAATGGCAACCCATTTTGTGGCGTGATCCAGGGCGATAAGCACCACGAGGATGGCGGCTGCTAGAAATAAATGGCCGTATTTCTTCATGTAGGCAGATTCCAATGTTCAAAAGCCCAATACTTGGAGATCTCATCATCGCGCAAGGGGGCGCAGCGCAGGTCTTTTGAGGAGAGTATAACCCCTTGGCCGCGCAGGGTTGCGGCGCGCAGTAGCACTACGGCATGAAAGAGCAGATTACGCGCCACGAGAGGCGCAATGCGGTGCTCCGGTTGCTCAAGAAAGGAGCCACGCGCCCAGTCGTTGAAGGCGCCCATGGCGGGTCCGCACCAAATCTGGTAGTCCTCCACCCTGTCGGGGATGCCCCGGGTGGCCCAGTGGGAGGATTGGCCCAAATACCAACGGAAAAGGAGGGCCATTTTGTGACGTGGACTGGCGGCAGCCTTTTCGAGTTGGCGCGGATCGCGTGTTTCAAAGAAGCGCCGCGTATGGTCCCAGACCTCCTCCAGTGGCATGCGAAAGACGGTTTCCTCCAGTTTGCGTCGGTCCTTTTCCGGAATCGCGTCGATGGATTCGTATTGTTTGTACAGTTCGAGCAATCTTGACGCGCGTTCGGCAAATCGAACGCCCTTCTTGAGGACCTGGACGGACACTCCCATCTCAAACATGTCGGCGGAGGGAACATTGGCAACGTCGGTCTGGGAGGCATTGGCCAAGAGGGCGCGCACCGCTTCGGAAGTGCCCGACTCGATGCAGGCCTGATTGACGGACCCGGTGACCACCCAGGCGGCGCCCATGGAAAAAGCGGCGGCAACGGACTGGGGTGTGGCAATACCGCCGGCCAGACCGACCCTCAGGGGTAGGGCATAGCCATAGCGTTCGGCACATTCATCGCGCAGTTGAAGCAGACTCGGGAGCATGGCGAGCGCAGCGCGGTGGTCGGTATGCCCACCGGAATCGGCCTCCCCGGTCAAATCCTGGGCCAGGGGGATTTCGGAGGCAAGCAGGGCTTCGTCGGGCGTGATATCACCGGATTCCACCAGGCGACGCAGAAGCTTTTCGGGCGGCGGCGCGAAGAATCGGGCGGCTATCTCCACCCTGGAAGCCTTGGCAATGACGCGGTTTGGGGCGACAACGGCGCCGTTTGGACCGCGGTGCAGTCCTGTCACGCGATATTTGACCAGGGCAGGCGTGGGAAAGAGGTAGGCGGACGCCTCCACGAGGTGCAAGCCATGGCGGACGTAGACGTTGGCAACGGCCATTTCCCATGCGGGGTCATTGGGACTGTTAATGAGGTTAAATCCAAAGGGTATCGCCGGGTCAGTCTCCTGGAGACGAAGCAAGGCCGCTTCAATTGTTTCCGGTGATTCCCCGGCCGCACCATAGAAGGCAAGCATCCCCGCCCGGCCCATGGCGAGAACCAAGTCGTGTGAGGATATGCCATGCGCCATGGAGCCGGCATAGAGCGGCAGGAAAAGTCCATGATCCTCACAGAACGAGGTGTCGCCGAGTTTTGCGGGGTCTAGAGGAGGGGCAAAGCCCAGGAGGGGTAAGGCGTCTTTCGGAATAACTTCCGGGTACGCGCAGAGGCAGCCGGAGGTGGCAAACTCCAATCGTTCCTGATTTTGTACGCCGTAAAGAGGATGGGAAAGGGTGCGCAAAGACTCCTCGGTCGTCATGGGGGCTTGCCCAACTGTGACGGATTGTTCGGGCAGCCATAATTGACTGCTGCAAGATGGGGTTTGAGTTTTCGGCATGACGTAATAATGCTTGCTGTTAAGTACCTTGGTAAATGGCTAGTGTATCACATTTGTCTTGGCTGTCAGGCGTGTCGCAAAGCAAAGTGGGCCACTCGCGGCAAGCTCACGGGAACTCGCACTTGGCCAAGCAATCAAGCAATAGGGATAGGCGTGCTTGACCTGACAGGTTGTGGTGTTGGGAATCCAGGATCACTGAGATGGTGCGTTGTGTCTTGCTGCGCAAGACTTCACGCACCCTACTCTCACGCACTCTATTCCTGGTAGCGGTATGCGAATCTTCCCGGAGGGGCCGCGTCACCGTTGGCGGTTAAATCCATAATATCCCCGTTGGCGCAGTTGTTGTCGGCCCACTTGAAGCTCAGGTCGATCTTAACTTCGGCGTTGAGACCCAGCAGGGCACGCGGGATGGCGAGCTGCAGTTGGTTGCCCTCCACGCGCAGAGGGAGCGTTGCGACACGCTCCCAATTCCATCCTCCGATGCTGTGCTCCAACACGGCCTTTCCATCCTCAGGGGTGACCCGGTTGACTGCAAAGTCATACCCCTCCCAGCCCGTGTCGGCGCGGTGGTCGGCGTTTATGAAAAGGCGCATCCAGGACGGATCTGTACTTGATGTCAGGGGAGCCGCGGTTTCGCTATAGAAATAGAGGCTCTCGCTGTCACGGGACACTTTGCAGCGGAGAATGTTGTTTCGGGCGGTGGTGTTGGTGTAGCGACCTGCAGAGCCCCATCCGGGATGGTCACGGTGGAAGCTGCCCCGGTGGTTGCGGAATTCTGGGGTGACCCCCTCCCACTGCCCAAAGCCGCCAGGAATGTCGATAGACTTCGGATCGCCCGCCTTGGGCTGAGGCCGCGCGCCCTTGTATCGGCGCACGTAGTCGACCAGTTGATAGTAGTAGGAATCCCAGTGACCGCCGCGCATGGGTTCGATGTCGCGGCTATTTTCTTCGTTGAACTGGTCGACAAACATGACGGGCCGTTTCACGCCGTTGAACTCCTTGAAGCGCATCGCTATCCACTCGTTCCACCCGGTGACAAAAACGAACCGGGGGTCCTCTTTCAGCGCGCGGTCCCATTGTTCGGCGAAGTTGAATCCATAGAAAGACGCGTTGGGCCGTTTGTCCCAAGTGCCGTTATGATAGCTGCGTCCGAGGGCGCCATCCTCGGACAGGGAACCGAGGCGGCCTTCCACGGCGTTCTGCGCCACGCCCACCGTCATTTGTTCGGCCTCTCCCCTGCTGTTCTTGAAGACATGCTGGGGGAAGACCTCCAACCAGCCCCATTCGTCTGCTTTGTCGGGTCCCGTAAAATAGGATGGGACAGGCTTGCGGAACGTAAAGAAGGCGCGTTGCTCTTCGTTCACTTTGGCAGGGTCTGCCATGATGAGCGGTTTGCCTTCCCACTGAAACCACAGTTCCGGATACCGGCCCGGCTTGTACAGTGCGTCGAAGAGTTCGCTCACGGTGCCGGCAGGGTCGCCGAAGGGGCAGAGAAAGGCAATCTGCGGGGTGCGCTCTCCCCGGGAGCGGATATCCATGAACGCCTCGCAGAGGGCGGTGTAGCAGGCGGGATAGGTGGAGTGGTTGGTCACGTCAAAGATCACCACATCCACCTGCGCGTCGGCGAGCATTTGTGCATGGCGCCGCAAGACCCAGCCGTCTTCGGAGAGGTAATAGCCGAAGAGGGGTTCACCCCAGTGGTGAAAGGCGCTCATGGGCCCCCAGGCAGGATTGTCCGCATCCTGCAGAGCCTCTGGATGGGCGGCCAGGATCTTGCTGTTGTCATGCGGTCCGGATTGGCCGTGCTGTCCCTGCCAGAGAAAATAGAACATTCCGACGAAGCGCTCCGGCCTTGGCGCCGGTGCGCTTTCCCCGGTGACCACGGCTCGACCGAGCATGTCCACGGCCTCCCAGGTGTCGCTGTAAAGATCCCACGCTGCGGGAGGGATGCTGTCGGGGGCGCAGAGCGTTATCAGCGCTGCCATGGCCATGCACGCGGTTAACATTCCAAGGTCTCCGTTATAAGTTATGAAGAGTCAGATTAGGCGGTCAGGAGAGCAGCTCTGTCGTCAGCCACTCTTGGTGTCAGCGGCAAAATGCCGTCGGACCACGGGCCCATACTTCTCCAGCATGGTCCTTGACGCGTCCACTGCGTTTCCGGTGGGTGTTTCAGGGAAACTGTCGGTCTGATGGGTCCATGCCTCTTCCCAGTCCATGACATCCTGCTGCCATTGTTTGTTATCGAAGGCTTTGTTCTCGGACAGGGATAGCTGCAAGCGTCCGAAAAACTGGGTCCAGCGCGGCAGATAGAAACCGCTGACCAGTCCGCTCCAGTGCTTGTGCGCATACTCGTGCAACCCGGAGTCCTTCGGCCCCCAGAGGGTAACTTGGTTGCGCGCATTCCATTCGAGATGCCGGGCGTCGTCGGCGTTGGCAGCCCAGCGTTTCGCCGCGCCGAGCCAGCGGCCTAGCAGGAATTCATGTCGGGTCGCCAACAGTGTATCCACGTCCTGTAACAGGGAAAGATAGGCATCGGAGGCAGCCTTGAGCGTGGCTGCGTCTTTCGCCTTGTAGGCTTGGACACATTCCTGATAAAGCGGATGGGCCAGATTGGACAGGACTTGCCTCACGGCGTTCACCAGGTCGTATTGATAGGTGTCCTCTGTGCCGAGGTTGTTGGCGGCGGTCAACAGCCTCCCGCATGCGTTCAACAAGGTGACGGTGTTATAGGATGACTCGTCGCCGTCCCAAGTGGGGAGATTATCCATGTCTGGCCGCGCGCAAAGGAGCGACTTGGGGGAGGCGCTGGACTGGTACACCGTTTTCAGGAAACCCTGCCATGCGCCTTCGGTATTGGCGTCCGCTTTGCCATAGCGGCGGCGTGCATAGTCGCGAACCCACTCCCCCACGTCTGGCGCTTCGGCGCGCCAACCCATTTCTGCGGTGAGTTCGTATACGACGGGGTTGTTCTCGATGCCCTCCATCATCATCCCCATGCCGGACAGGCGGCCTTTCTTCGCATCGGCCAGGGCGGCGGGCATGCCCTGTGCGATAGTTTCCAGTTTGCCAAACATGGCTGGGGTGCCGCCAAAGTTGTGAACGATGCACCATGCCCAGGGTTTGCCGTAGAAGGACTCGGTGAGCTTCCAGACGGGGTTCTTGTCGCAGAACAAATCAAGGAGGAGCATGCGGTCGTCGGGCACGGCCCCCAGAAGCGCTTTGGATTGGGCAGGTTTCCAGAAGCTGGGATTGTTGAAGAAGATCCAGCCCTGCATGACCCAGACGGCCTCAGGGTCAGCCGCGCTCATGGAGGCGTAGATTGATTTGCCCATGCCGGAAAGGAACTCGGGATCATTGCTGGGCGGGCTCATCTCGATGAAGGTGTCGGAAGCGTAAAAGTGGTCCGTGCCGAACTGCCGACTTTGCTCTTCGATGAACGCCTTGCCAATGGTTACGAAGAGCGGGTCAGCAGGGTCGAGCACGGTGGTGCCGGGGAAGCCGCACCATTTGGGGAGTTGCCGAAGCTTGGCGTCGGGAAAACGTTCCTTGATGGCCGGGGGCACATGGCCGGTGAACCCCTGGAGCACGGGCGTCATGCCCAGTTCCCTTTCGCGCGCAAGAATCTTCAGTTCGAGGTCATGGTGCCGGTCGATCCAGTCCTGGGTCAGGGGGCCGCCCCAGCCGTCCATGCAACCCATCCAGCCAAAGGGAAGATAGGCGGGACCGACGAAGAACTGCTGGATGGATTCCGGGCTCAGGCCGAGATCGGTGTAGACTTTCTGCCAGAGCGCCTCCTGGCCGGTGACAGAAAGGGGCATGTTGATGCCGTTCAGCGCCATCCAGTCGATTTCACGCTGCCAGCGGTCCCAGTCCCAGAAGGCCATAGTGTAGCTGAAGGTGCAGTAGTTGAAATTGTAGCGGTGACGGTAAGGGGACACTTGCCGCGTCTTTGTCGCGTCTGGAAGCGGCTTGGGCAGGTGCAACTGGTCGCCGCACCAGGAAATATTGGCGTTGCAGCAGTAGCGCAGATACCAGTTGAGGCCGGTGGCCATGGCCACGCCGGAGGAACCGCGCACGGTGGCGGTGCCGGCGGAAGACTCGAATTCAAAGAGGTCCTGGCCGTTGTCCAATGGGATGGACTCAAAGCGGAACTCCTTGGCGCGGTCCCCCAGAACACGGCCCGCCAGCATGGCTGCGGGTGAGACAGCGTCGGGAGTTGCCGCTTGATGAAGGGGAATGATCAAGGCAAGTGCGCAGGCCGTCAGCATGTGGTTTCGACGCCTCCATTGGGTTGGGAGAAGCCTATCAGGCAGCGGATCGGTTTTCAAACGAATGGAACGTCACGGCGTTGAGCATGTAGCCTGTTTCGGCTGCACTGAATTCAGATTTCGTTTACTTTGAGAGGACTGGATAATGAGATTGTCTGCCTGTATGGCGGTGTTGGGGTTGTTATTGGGCGGCCGCGTGCAGGCGTTGGCCGCAAACAATGAAGGCCTGACCGCGGAGGCATAAAAGAAGGCAGCCTTCGAATTGGTGCCGACCGAGGGTTTCTCAGCGAAGGGCTTGGAACTGAAACGGTCTTGGGACGACAACGTATGCCGGTCGACCCTTTCCAACAGGGGCAAGGAAACCGTTCGGGTGAACGAGATTGTGCTGGTGCGGGTGGCGCATGACTATCCGCCGGAGACAGGATATTACGGGGAGGGGTTCACGATGCTGTCGCAGACGGGCGGCACGCTGGGGGCGCCGGTGAACATCGGCGGGCTGACCGACCGCAACCATTACAAGATACCGCAACCGGCGGACGCACTCACGGCATATGGCATGTTTACGCTGTTTCCCGCCCAGGGCGATGTGGTCACGCTTGCAAAAGGCGTGAATCCCTGCAAAGGAGGATGATAGGCAGCCAATGCCGAAGAGACCTGGACCGGTGCGTTTCGTTTTGCCTTGCAAAACTTCACGCACCCTACGGGCTTCACACACCCTACGGGCTACGGTTGGGATACCACGCATGAGCCGTTGTTGCTGCGGGCAAAGGCCATGATGAGCGCCGCGCTGCGGCCGTAAGCCTGCACACCGCCTTTGACGCGGTTGGCCTTGAGATACATGTCGTTGACTTTGTTTTGTATTTCACTAATCCTGCCCACGTGGGCGCGGTAGTAGGTGTTCATGGCGTCCAAGTCGTGTTTGATTCCGGGACAACGCTCCTTGGCGATCGTCTTGGCCAAATCAGCATTGCGCTTGGCCAGCTCTCCGAGCAGTTGGCGCTGTGCCATGAAATAGGCGGAGTATCTGGCGTAGGGGTTGTCGCTGAAGGCACAGACCAGAAAGCCGAAGAAGTTGGCCTCGTCCTCGCTGGTGACACCCCGCTGGTGGGCCTTTTCATGGCCTATCACCTCGGGCATGTTGCAGAAGGGGATATCACGGTTGTAGTTGGCCTCGCCCGTCCAGGGCGTGTATTCGCCGGAAATAAGCTCTGCGCTCATGATAAAGGAGGCAAGCACCGGTTTTGCCGGGCCGCGTGATGCGGCGAAGGAAGGTGCGAGGTGCAGAGAATCGGCGACACGCAGGTAGGCTGCGTCAATGTCGCGGTCCAGTGCTGCCACAGACATGGGCAAATGGCTAGGGTGCCCGAGATCTTTCGAATCGAAGGCCCGTTCATATTCTTGGTTGGTGGCGGCCACCAGTTCCCGGCAGACCTTCTCCAGTTCGGCGGTGCCTGCGTCGCCGTCGGGAACCCTGGCCCATTCCTGCCAGTGCATGCGGGTAATCAGGTCGGCGCGGTCATAGTTGAAACCCCAGATGGCATAGAAGCTGACCAGGACGAATCCAACAAGGGCACCGGTCCTCAGAATGCCACATCCCAGCGCATTGAGGATGCGCCGACGGCCCCGCAAGACCTGAAACAGTGCGCGCAATGCCGACTGGAGGAGCCACAGGGCCAGCAGGGCAACGACCACTTCCATGACAGACCATGGATACCATCGCGTGAGGGCGGCCAGGCTGCGGCCTATCCACTGGCCGATATGTTCGGTGTAGACCGTCTCGACGAAGCCGGGAAAATGAGAAAGGATCTCGGCCAGGAGCAGGGCAACGCCGCCCGCAGCCAGCCATGTCAGCCTGCGCAGAAGATGGAGAGGCCGGTCAGTCTCGCGGGGTTCAAAGAGAAAACGCCGGACCCCTTCGCATGTTGGCCTGCTCATTTGCCGGCCGCCACTGTGGCACCCAGTGCCATCGCTTCATTCTGCAACAGCGCTCCGAGCCCATCGCCGTAGAAAGACGCCGTGGCCTCGTAGCCGCTCTTGTGATACTCGTCAGTAGTCAGGATGTAGCCGATATGGTCCGTGGTCAGGGCGGCCACGCAGGGATGGCTGATTCCCTCTTTCCGCAGGGCATCCTTTACAGCGGTGCCGATGGCGCATATGGGTTCGCCGGGGAAGGTCATCATCTGGAAATCATTCAGCCGAAACGCGAAGATAGGTGCCTGGTCGGGAAACATCACTTTTAAGAGCAGGTCGATCTGGTCCTGGGTGACTTTGTACTCGTCGCCTGCAATCTTGATGAAATCGGGTGCGCTCCTGCGCTCAGGAAGGGTGACCCACTTGGACGTCACGGCGAAATGCGACACCGGTCTGGTCTCGATGTGGTCGGCCAGACGCCAGGCGGCTATGCCCACTTCGCGCCCGTAGTTCCAGGCCTTTTCATAGGGACTTCCGGCGGCCTTGCCGGTCGGTGCGATGTCGCCCTCAGCGCCGTTTGCGTACATGCAGGTTGCCCCATCCCCCATCAGATCCTCCACCGTCCGCTGCATGCTGCCTGCCCACTCGCCGGACACGAGCATTTCGCTCTCCTCCACAAAGGTGCCGTGCGCGGTGTAGTTTACAAACAGGACCAGCGGTTTGCCGTCCGCCTTGTCGAGCCGCAGAGCGGTCAACTGGTCATCGGTGCAGGATGCGCCACGCCGGTTGTGGTTCATATTGGGCAGGGGGACAGCGCCCGACCCGGCCGTGACCGGCTGCAGGGCGGCGTTGGCGGCCACGAGTGCCTTGGCAAGCCGGTCAGAGACGAAAGTGAGCATGGGTTCGGAGAATATGCCGACAGTGGGGTTGTCGGCGATATTGCGCCGGTCCAGCGCGAAGCCTTCCAGCCCGGTGTGACTGTGGCTGGCGCAGGCCATGGTGCGGGCGATGGTCAGTCCGTCAATGTGCGCCTTGGCGAGCGTTTCCTCCACCAGGCCAACGGGCACGCTGCATATGTCCAGGGTGATGAGGGCCGACTTCTCGCCGTTGAACTCCAGCACCAGGACCTTGCCGTAGATGGTGTCGAGAACGCCCTCGGCCGGTTTGCCCTCGCGGGCGCCGTAGCCGCCCAGTTGGGTGGGAATCTTGGCCTCCATGGGAGTGATGCTTTCACGGGCCACGCCCGCGCGCAGTTCGGCTGCGGCGGTAAGGGTGAAACAGAGCAAGAACAGCACGGTGAGCCGCATGGCTTGGTCTCCTTTGAATGTGACTGAACGAAAGACTAAGCGATGTCCGTGGCGTGTTTCAATTGCGGGTCGAGCGGGACGGAACGCGGGAACCGCGCCGATGTGCGACCGGGGCGGGTGCGATAGGGGCCGGTAATCCAGTCCTATTCCGGTTCCGTGATACACTCTTGGGCGCAGTCGAATAGCACACGTTAAAGGAGTGTTTCCCCTATGACCTTTGATGAGATTGTGTCCAACCGGTATTCCGTTCGTGCCTTTGATCCGTCACGGCCTGTGGCGCCGGAAGATATCGCGGCAATGTGCGAGGCCGCACGTTTTGCGCCCTCGGCGTGCAACGCGCAGGAGTGGCGATTCATTGCCATAACAGACCCCGGCATGCGGCGCCAGGTTTGCCTGGAGGGCATGGGGCCAATTCTGCGCAATAAATTCATGCGCGACGCGCCGTTGATCATTGTGGGTTGCGCGGAGCTGGATATCGTGGCGAACAAGATAGGCACGAAGATTACGGGCATCGAGTATTACCAACTGGACATGGGGATTGCGCTGGAGCACCTGGTTCTCAAGGCCACGGAACTGGGCTTGGGGACCTGTTGGGTCGGTTGGATTAATGAGGACAAACTCCGCGCTATTCTGGGCATACCCAAGCACGTGAAGGTGATGGCGCTCATCGCGGTGGGCTATTCGACGGAAAAAGCCGCTCCCAAGCGAACACGCAAACCCTTGCGCAAAATTGTCTTTCAAGACCAGTGGGGCACACCCTTTCAGGCGTGACGTGAAAGCGGCTTATTCACTCTTCGGAACAGAGGGGCTGGTGGGTGAGGTGGTGTTGTTGCCCATGCCGGGCTCGACCGCTTCCACTCGGCGTCCCAACTGTGCAGCCTGTTCCTGCCACGCGGCCGGAATCGTGGCAACACAGACGTGGGCGCCTTCGCCGATTTTGTACGACCCACCGAAAACCACCTGGTCGCTCTTGCGGCTCCAACCGACTTCGGGATGGGCACCGCTGCCGTAGGTGCGGTGTCCCGCCGTGAGCAGGTGCGGCCGGGCTGTCAGGCCTTCGAAGAGCATGATGTCGCCGTGCCAGTTATCTCCCGCGGCCCAGCGTCCATCGGGGCTTCCAGAAGCATGCCACCAGTTGCGCTTGGAAATAGTCGCATTATCGAGGTTGGGAAACCAGGCCCCCTCGCCAACGATGCGAACCTCTCCTGTGCGCACGTTGAGCGTTTTTACATGAGAATCCTCGGTGGGCTTGGCGTGGACGCCGCCGCAGAAGAGCATGAGGTCGTTGACCCACCAGGACTCATGGGTGACCAACTCGCCGTCGCGCTCCACGTAGGGTGCCCAGGGCTTTCCGTCACGAATATCAACCACCCAGAGCCGGATGGGTGCGTTGGCAAAACTGATCCAGTTGGGGTTGGTGACACTCCACTGCACATGACTGACGCCGAGGGTCGTTCCCGGGGGCATTCCGCAGACGCGCTTGACCGTGCCATCGTCGGTGCTGATGGTGAAGACTGCCGTTGACTTGGCATTCTGCGGGTCAGCCCCGCCGGTGGCCAGGAAGTGGCCGTCACAGTTTTCGTTGAGCTGTCCGATGGTGCTGTTCATTTCGCAAAGCAAACGCTGGCGCGCCCAGACTTTGGAGGGGGTCCTCTCCGGCTCTTTCGAAGCCTCTATCTCAAAGGATATTTCAAGAACCCTTGGCCCGGCCATGGTGTAGACGGCAGGATGGTTCACGGCGGCAGTCGCGCCGCCGGTGGGCGCGCCATCTGACGCGGTAATGCGCACAAGTTCGCCCGTGGCGGTGAGGTAGCCCATGAGCCCCCCGTGCTCCCGTTGGGAAGCAAACAGGATCATGGAGTTGTCCGAAAGCCATGACCGTTGGTGGAAATAGAGGTTCTGGTTCTTGGTGGGTCCGCTGGTAAGAAAGAGGAGTTCAGCGCCGGTCTGGTCGTCCACCATGCGTTTTGCTTCAGTGGGAAACACTTCCAACGGATAGCGTTCGCCGAAGGCCGGTGCGACGGCCTGCGCCCCGAGGGCGGCACAAAAGATTGTGACAAAGACCGCAGGGACGGAAAAACGCCGGATATTCCGGAGCAGTATTGAAAACATGGGGATACTCCACAGGTTGATTTCTGGAACCACAAACGAGAGACATTGTGCCATAAAGTGAACCGATTTACCGCACGCGCACAAGGTCCTGCACAACTTGCCCGAGGGGACGCCCCTCCCACCAGATGCGTACAGGCAAGACACCCAGTCCCTGCGCGCCGTCCGGGGGGGCACAACCATAGCCGCACAGGCCGACAGAATCACTTCCTCAGGAGGAAATCAATAATAGGGCCAGGAAACGCCTTTTCTCATCGGCACAAACAACACAACCGGTGGTCACGCCTGATCGGAGATGTTGTCCCAGGTCACGCCCAAGCGGGGCGCGGCATAGCCTATTTCCCGGAGGTGGTCGCCGTAGGCCATGATCCAGTGGGAGTCGCGAACCTCTTTCTGCAACTGGCGCCAGTTGCCTTCAATCTTCACTTCCTGCTGGGAACGGCAGATGGCCAGCGAAGGGTTGTCCTCGATGGTGCCGCGCATGCCCACCCAGCGACCGGTGTCGTATTCCGGGTCGATGAAGGAAACGACCTGTCCGATGGGCATGTCAATCTTAGGCGAAGCGCCATACTCGGACTCGTAATGGGTGGTGATGAGCGCCGGGGCATAGTTCACACCGTCCAGACGGCGGGGAGAGGTGCAGTGGGCGCAGGTCACCATCGCCTTGTGAGGGAAGGTCGAATTGTGCAGAAACACGGGGGTCTGGGCCAGATGATACATGAGGATTCCGGCGGGAATGATCACAAAGTCCGACTCGCAAAAGGCGAGCAGCCCTTCATCGTTCAAAAGACTCAGCGCGAGGCAGGCTGTCGTCTTCGACATGGGCATGATGAGGTTCATGCAGCTGTTGATGGTGAAGGCCGGGGCGTTGTGCTCGGTCATCAATTCCTTGAAGAGCCCATAGAGGATGAATGAGTTCACGATGAAGGGACGCTCCGTCGCCACGGTGGTTGCCGGCAGGGCGAGATACTCGTCCGTCCACTTTTCGGCGAGTTCCATGCGTTCTTTGTCCGCCAGTGCGCCACTGATTCGCTTTGCAAAATCATCGTAACTCTCATCGATGATTTCGAGGCCGTACTTCTCGTGGTCGAACTTCGGCGCATTCTGCGCATACTTGCCCTGGGGACCGCCCAGCGCCACGACACGGGTACCCGTGAAGTTCTTCATGGCATAACGGGCGCGCAGGCGCCAGAGGAGTTCATCGGTGTCGTCAACCACAACATCATCGACGCCGACCACCTTGTTCTGCTGCTTGCTCTCGGCGGGATTGACGGTGTCAGTGCGGAGATACTTGGTGCTTAGCGCCTCATACCAGTAATAGAGCGGTCCCGAACGGTGGCGAAGAAAAATGAGGCCACGGTCTTTCGGCAGGCAGGCGCGGAGCGTTTCGCCATCACCGCCCGAGGGATAAAGAATGACGACATCGGCGTCAGACTTCCCCGCGTGGACAGCGTCGCCGTCTCCATCAATGCGGATGACAGGCCGCACCTGGATACCGAAGCCCGCTTTCTTGACCAGAGCATCAAGTTCGCCCGTAATGCGGGCGCATTCCTCGTCCACGGCCTCTTTACTCTTGATGTCGCCCCAGGATTTCCAGGAGGTCGCCTCCCGGCGCTCCGGAATGCTGTACATCAGGACGGGCTGCACCACGAGGGATTTTCCCGTCATGGCAAAGGCTCGCTTGGGATCCCAAAGGTCACGGCTCCACCCCGGAGCAGCGGCCATGGCCGCCATGGAGGTTCCGGCAAGGCTGGCGGCAAGCAGGATTCCCCCGCTGGCGCCCATAAACTCACGTCGGTTCATACATTGGCGGCACATGGTCGTTTACTCCGTGTTGAAAGGATGGGATGTTGCGTTACTTAACCTCGAAGAAGCGCTCTTTCTTCGCTCTGCAAACGGGGCACTCGTCGGGGGCTTCGCCAACAACAGTGTTGCCGCACACGTCGCAGACATAAATGGCGGCGGCGGGCAGATCGGCACCGGCCTTCACGGCCTCCAACGCGCCCTCATAGAGGTCATGGTGCACCTTCTCCACCGCCATCGCGCCGGCGCATACGGTTTCCGCGGCTTTATTGCCCTCGGCCTGGGCCTCGGCCACGAATTTGGGATACATCGTTTCAAACTCGAAAGCTTCTCCCGCAATGGCGGCTTCAAGATTCTCCGCGGTGCTCTTCACGCCGCCGAGCACGCGAAAATGCGAGAGGGCATGGACCGTCTCGGCTTCCGCCGCGGCGCGGAAGAGTTTCGCCACCTGGGGCAGCCCCTCCTTGTCGGCCTTCTTGGAAAAGGCCAAATACTTGCGGTTGGCCTGGCTCTCGCCAGCGAAGGCTTCTTTGAGATTGTCTGTCGTTGACATGGTGTTTCTCCTGTGTTGTTGGCTGTTTTGTCAAAGCCGCCCTTTAGGGTGGCAGATTGTGACTATTGAAGCAGCGTTAACGGCCCTTGGGTTTGTCTCCCATCACAAAATGAAGCTCGCCGCCGTTGGCGATGTCGGCATGATCAAACCAGGTCTTGTTGAGCGCCGTGCCATTAAGGCTCAACTGCTGCACATAGACATTGGTGGGCGAATTGTTCTCCGCGATGACAGTAAGCACCTTGCCCTCCCCCAACTGCACTGTCGCCTTGTCAAACAGGGGTGATCCGATCTGGTACTTGGTCGTGCCGGCCACGGGGTAGAAACCCAAGGCACTGAACACGTACCAGGCAGAAAGGGTGCCGCCGTCATCGTTGCCGCCGAGTCCGTAATAGGTGTCGGCGTATTGCGTATCCAGAATACGGCGGACCCACTTCTGGGTCAGGTCGGGACGACCGGCGGAATTGAACAGGTAGGCGGAGAAAATGTCGGGTTCGTTGCCGTGCCAGTAGTAGGGACCGGGATTCAATCCCCCCACGGTAGTGTTCATGTGTTCAAAGAAGGTCGTGAGGGCCGTGACGAAGGGTTCGGGCCCGCCGAAGAGGGCTATCAGACCGTCGGGATCAAAAGGAACCGTCCAGCGCCACTGCTCGGCGCTGCCCTCGCAATAGGCTTTTGTGTGTTTATAGTTCGTGTCGATGTAGGTCAGCAACAGGGGTTTGAAATCCTTGAAGAATACCCCGTTGGATTCGCGCCCCTGGAAATATTTTGTGGCGGGATTCCATATATTTCGATAGAATTGGGCGTGCCTGGCGAAAAGGTCGGCGTCCTCTTTATAACCCAGTGCATCGGCAAGCCGGCTGATTCCATAGTCTTCCCAGCAGGTCTCCAGGGTCTTGGCAACCGACTTGTCCACCTTGTCGTCCGGCTGGTAGCCCAAGGAGTTGTAGGTTCCAACATCATCACGTCCGCCGAAACGCGAGCCCTCGGGCACGCCTTTCAGCGCCACCTGGCGCATGGCGCGGTACGCGGTTTGCACATCGAAATCGCGTACGCCTTTCTGGTAGGCCTCTGACACGGCGAGGTCGGCTGGCGTGCCAAACATGCAGTTCGTATAACCGCAACCGGAAGGCCAGCGCGGCAGGCAACCACCCGCCTTGACCATCTCCACCAGGGAGCACATCATATCGCGCTGCTCACTGCGGGCAATGAGGTTGTAGAGCGGGTGAACGGTGCGCACCGTATCCCAGAGAGACATGTCGGTGTAATACTGAAAGCCGTCGGCCTTGCGGATGGCGCGGTCGAAGCCTATATATTCGCCATTGACATCGTTGAAAATCGTCGGCATCTGGAAGGTGCGGTACAGGGCCGTATAGAAAATGTGCTGCTGTGCAGACTTGCCCCCCTCCACGAAGCCACGGGACAGCTTCTTTTCCCACTCGGCACCGGCATCAGCGACGGCGGCATCGAAGCCCTTCGTGGCCGCCTCCGTATCAAGGTTGAGCCGTGCGTTGGCGATGCTCACATAGGAGAGCGCCAACTGCATTTCCACGACCGTCTCTTGAGGCTGCTTTCCAAAGGCCACGTCAACGCCAATATCCATGCCTGCCACGTTGGCGTTGTTGGGCGTCAGGCTGCCGTTGCTCCAAGTTCCGAACTTAGCGAAGGGCTGGCTGAAACGGGCGACAAAGAAGACGTCCAGGCCGTCATAACGGCCGGAGAAGGAGCCATAAAGGCGGACCGTCCCCTCCACTTCGTGCTTTTCGGGGCGCACCACAGCCATGGCGTTTTCGGTGCGCTTGTTGCCGATGGAACTGGTGATGTCTATGAGGATATGGGGTGTTTCGTCCTTGCGGAAACTGTATCGGTGCAAACCGGTGCGCGGCGTTACGGTCAGTTCAGCGAGCACGTCGTCCTTGGGCAGGTGAACGGAATAGTAGCCGGGATAGGCCTGCTCGTCAGCGTGAGAGAAGCGCGCGAAACGGGTTTTTCGCACAATCATTTGCTCCACCCGTGATTCCACGGTGGGGAAGACGCGGAAGACGCCTCCCTCCATGGAATCGGCGCCCACCAGACGGGTGTGGCTGAATCCTAGGATCTTGTTGTCCCCATAGTAATATCCGGAGCGGTTCATGGCCTGCCAACCGGTGATGATGGAGGAGGTGTCGGGCCCAAGGCGCACCATGCTGAAGGGGGTGGTGGCGGCAGGCGGGTTGTATGCCTGCATAAAGGGCACACCGCCCGTGCCAATGAAGGGATTGACCATGGAGATGAGCGAACCCTTGGATGCAAGGGCTTCCCGGACGATGCGTGTGCGCGGTTCCGGGGTGACAACCGTATGGTAGAAGCCAAGCACAAAGAGCACTGTGAGGACGGGAAGCAGGAGCAGTACACCCAGACCCAGCGCGGCCCATTTCAAGAAGCGTTTCATGGATAAACCGACCCGTGTTCAGACAAAGATGTTACCATTGTAATCGTCTGCGAGGCGGGGCGCAATGCCGATAGGACCCTCTCAGGCAGGAGCAATGGAAGAGCTTCAAATAATCATGGTCTGAGTTGCGCCGACGCTTCCACATAGGCTGTATTGGCACCATAGAGGCGCAGGCGCTGCTGGAAGGCGGAGGTCAATTCCTGCCTGTGCGTCTCAGGCGTGGCGGCGGCAGCGTGAAGCAGTTCCAAGGCCTTCTGCTCTGCTTCAACAGCCTTGTCATACTGGCCGTCGCGGGCATAGGCTGCGGCGAGAATATCCAGGGTCTTTGCATGTGGCTCATCGGAAGCCAGTCCCACCATGGCGACCACCCGCTGTGCGCATTCGACCGCCTTCTTTCCATCGTGGCACCCATCGTCCGAACCGGTTGCGCAGGCCCAGGCAAAACCGTTGAGCGCGGCAATCGTATCTGGCTTAAGGGTCAAGACCCGCTGAAAGTGCTCTTTGGCTTCCTTGCAGGCCCCCTGTGCCTGGCGGACCATGCCCATGTTGACCAATGCGGTAATATGATCCGGCTCTAGTTTGAGTGCCTTCGAGAGCGCCGATGCCGCTTCGTCGTATCGCTTAAGCGAAAGCAGAGCCGCACCCAGATTGCTCCATGCGGGGACATTGCCCGGGTCCTGTTCCACCACATTCCTGAAGAGCGGCTCCGCCTCGTCATAATGCGCCTCTGCCTGCAAGATCGAACCGAGATTGAATTGGGTGTCTGTTTTGCCGGGCGCGAGTTCGAGGGCCTGCCGTGCGTATGATTCGCCTTCGGGAAATTTACCCTCCGCCTGCAGGACGGCGCTTAGATTGGTGAGGGCTAGCAGGTGAAGGGGCGAAAACTGCAACGCCTTCCGGAGCTTCGCATCAGCCTCGGCGTACTTGCCCTGCGACTTTAGAATGGCGCCAAGGTTGGCAAGGGCGTCCGCATCCTTTGGGTTCAGCTTCAAAGCCCGGTCAAGGAGGTTTTGGGCATCACCAGGTCGCCCCTGGGCCTGAACGGCCAGCGCCAGATTATTGAGCACGTCCCCATCCTGGGGTTTCAGTTCAAGGGCTTTTCGGAAATGGGCTTCGGCCTCTCCGAAACGGCTCTGGTTTTGCAGGGCACGACCGAGAGTCACTTGGGCGGAAAAGTTGTCCGAAGTAACTTCCAGTGCATGCTGAAAGAGAGTGACACTGTCCTTCCAATAGCCGGTCTGAACAAAGGAAAGGGCCGCGCAGGCCAGTACAGCCAACGCGCCCAGCATGCCGCCGACCGCATTCGAGAGTCCTGAGACAGGCCGCTGTTTGTCCTTTGTGGGACGGGCGGAGACCAGGGCGAGCAGGTCGCGTCCCGTCCAAACGACCATGATAGTCAAGCCGATGAGCGCGCAGTAGGTGTAGCGGTCGGCCCGGGCGTAGGAGAAGGTGTGGCGCTGCATCACCTGCATTACCGGCGCCATCAGCCCCAAATACCAGAGCCAACCGACGATTAGATAGGGGCGTTTCTTGAATAGGGCCATCGCAAGAGCGGTAATTAGCAGCAGCAGCGCCGCGGCACCGGCCATCTGTGTTGCAGGAAAGGAGGCGACGGGCCATGGATAGATGGGCGAAAGACTTGTGGGAAGCATGGACTTACAGACGAAGAAAGCATAAGACACGACAGCATTGGCCAAACGCATACTGAGGGATCGGTCGTCAAACACGACCGGGGCATGTGCGGCCCCTTGAAGGAAGAATGTTGCTGCGCCGTCTGCGGCGGCCAGTAGAAATAGGGGCACTTTCTCCAAGACAAGCCACGTGCCGGTCCGAAAAATGCTGGGGAGGGGCGCCCCGAAGCTAATTCGGTTGAGGGGCCAATAGTCGAGTAGCAGCAGCAGGCAGGGCAGCGTGATGACCATCGGCTTGGACAACAACGCCAAAGCGAACAACAGGGCCACCATAAGATAGCGGCGGAATTGTGGCCTGGCCGCATAGCGGTTGTAGGCGAGCAGGGTGAGGCACCAGAAAAGGGTGCTGAGGACATCCTTTCGCTCTGAAGCCCAGACCACCGATTCGACGTGCAGGGGATGGAGGGCGAACAAGGCCGCCACCAGGGCACTGGCGCCCCTTGCGCCGGTTAGGCGGAAGATCACCCAGAAAAGGAGCACCGCATTGGCCGCATGAATGAGGAGGCTGGTGAGATGGTGCCCTCCCCCCCACATTCCAAAGAGTTGGCAATCAAGCGCTTGGGAGAGCCAGGAGAGCGGCATAAAATAGCTCTCGACGTGGTTGGTGAAGGCCCAGGTGAGGGTTGCCCAGGAAAGCCCGGACTGCACCTGCGCGTTGTCCAACACAAAACGGTCATCATCGTAATTGATAAACCCGTGGCCAACCACCCTGCCGAAGACCAGCGCACAGAGCAGCACGAGGCCGATGCAAACCAGAACTGTAGGGTGTCTGAAGCGAAGCGAAGGAAACCGTTTCCCAGTTTGGATACCAGATGAAGATGGTGCGCTCCGCTTCGCTTTGGGCACCCTAGGATCCGGGACTCCATGATCCGCATTTCGCCTCATAGCAGCTTGACCTTGCGCAGGGCCACACCGCACATGCGGAGCATGATCAGGGCATTGCCGAGTCGGCGGGTCATCTTGGTTTCCCCGGCCGTGCGCGGATGATAGTGCACGGGCAACTCTACAATGTGCAGGTTATGGCGGGCCGCCCCGAAAATCCAATCGTAATCGCCCCAACGGTCCACGTCGCCGAAGTGGGCGCGGGACTCGATGATCTTGGGGTAGTCTCTGCGCCAAATGGCTTTCGTTCCGCACAGCGTGTCTTTCATGCGCTGTGAAAGCAGGAAGGTGAAAAGCATGGCGAAGAGTTTGTTGCCGATGATATTGGCGAAATTCATGGCGCCTGATTCTGTCGGGTAGACCAGACGGGAACCATTGACCATCTCCCCCCTGCCGGAAGTGAGCACCTCCACGAAGGAGGGCAGGTCT
This sequence comes from Candidatus Hydrogenedentota bacterium, assembly GCA_903893795.1. Taxonomy (GTDB): domain Bacteria; phylum Hydrogenedentota; class Hydrogenedentia; order Hydrogenedentales; family CAITNO01; genus CAITNO01. The sequence goes on from CAITNO010000159.1 coordinate 42,010, forward strand.
TCTGGCATGACGGTCATGTCGGCGTCAAGAATAAGGAGAACGTCGTTTCTGGCCTCGGCAAACCCGGCGCGGCAGGCTGCACCTTTGCCCTGACCGGGTCCCTGGATGAGTCGCACTTTGCGCTCGGGATGCTGGGCCATGGCCTCGCGGATGCGTTGGGCGGTGCCGTCAGACGAGCAGTCATCGACGAAGAGAATCTCGGTCTCGCGGCCCATGTCCGGGATGCGCTCCATTAAGCCCGCGATATTGTTTTCTTCGTCCTTGCAAGGAACGCAGACGCTGACGGACACTTGGTCTGCATTTATGGGCAGCGCTTGCTGACGCAGCACGGTGTAGTAGAGTCCGCAAAGATACTTTACGCCGGGCAGAAGCGGGGCATAGCGGTTGACAAGGTCACTGACTGCTGTCGGCCCCAGGGGCAACAGGACGTCATAGCCGTCCCGCACCTTGGTGAACCCGGCAAGGTCGGCGAAATTGCCGAGATCAAACTTGGTCAGCCAGTTCTGCTGTGGAAATTGCGGCCACAACCCCATGAGTCCGCCGAGTTTTATGGCCGGACCGAGGACATAGTTGTGCACCAGCACCATCACCCGTGTCTGGGGAGTGCACAGGCTGCGGATACTCTTGAAAAGGGCAAGAATATCCGGCACCTCGGTTACGACATTTACAAGCAGGATGGTGTCAAAGGTGCGGTTGAGCGTGTGGAGATCGAGGGCGGACATGCACCTGAACTCCAAGTTTGGGTTGGATTCAGCGGGATGGAGCGCCCGGGCCTGATTCACCATTTCCTGGGAACAGTCAATTCCGAGTCCATAGCGCGGCCGCAGGGCGGACAGGTTTTGGCCCAGGCCACAGCCAATTTCCAACACATCGCCCGGTTCGGGAAAGACATTGCGCATCATGCCGGATTTTCGCGAATAGTAGTAGGGGTGCCGTTCCAGACTGCGCCGGTACTCCGGGGCCAACCGGTCATAGGCACGGGACACCTGCGCCTCCACAGACGCCAGGTACTCCTTTCGTTTGTCCGTTGTGTTAGCCAGCGCCTTCGCCTTTTCCGAGATTGCCTGGATTCAAGTCACGCTGCGTTGAAAGACTATTTTACCGGATAGGTGTTGGGAACGATACTCACGCCCGTGGTGAAGACCAGGGGCAGGGGAAAGTCGCCATTGGGGAACTCCATTTCCAGGAAGAATGCCGTCCAGCCCTGTTCACCGGGTTTCACGTCGGCCACGTAGACCCCGTCATCACTCAGGGGCACGGGACTGTTTTCATATTTGCGGCCCAGGGTTTCGAGGCGGAAGTCCCGCGCATTGGGATTGACCGCCTTCCACAACTGCACCTTGGTCGGCTTTGTCTCACAACGCACATTCAAGACGCCGTCGGCTGTTCTGCCCCAGGTGAACTTGGGCCGGGGCACATCTGCCAGCAGGGAATGATAGAAACTGGCCAGGCGGAAATAGGCATCGGCGTTCAGCCCGTGGTCGGTGTTGGGGAAGTAACAGAGGTACTTTTCCTCCTTGAGTCCTTCGAAGTAAAATCTCCAGGAATCGGCCGGAAAAAACTGGTCTCCGGCTGAGTTGAGGATGTACTTGGGCATGGTCAGCCGGTCACGGTAGGTGTAGGGATCGACTACGCTCAGCAGATTCAACATTTGGGGTGTGTGGAGGCGGTCCACAATCTTCTCGTCCACATAGTCCTTGACCGCCGGTGCCCAGAACCCGTAACTGGCGTGGTGATTGTCCAGCGAGGGGACAAAATTCAGCACGTCAATAACCGCAGGACCAATACCGATGACCCGCTTGTCCACGGCACCCACGGTCCACGTGGTCCATCCGCGCTTCGAACCGCCCGCCACGAAGAAGCCGTCTGTCTTAGGGTACTCTTTTTGCACCAGGTCCATGGCGCGCACGACGGCCTTGGTCATGGGAAGGCGGGCAAGCCAGAGGGGATCGCCGCTCGTCAGGTACTTGTCCCAGCCAAAAGTAATCATGGCGTCTTCGCTGCGCCCCGACTCCTTGTATTGAGAGTCTGTCTCATCGGGGAATTTGAGCGGCTGATTGGGGATTTGCTTGATTTGCGCGACAATTGACTTGGTGACGCTCGCGATTTTTTCCATGGGGCCGTTGTCCGAGTCCGGCTTCTCGTCAACGGGGTTGCCCCCGCCACCGATGAACATCATGGCTTTGGTGAATTGCAGGTCCTTGGGGACCGTGACCAGCACCGTGTGCTCCCAAAGCGGACGGTCCACCTTGGTCGCGTCCAACCAGGTCTGCGACACCATGTGATAGACGTAGGTGGTTGTGTCGGCCTTCTCGGCCTGATTCACGAGCTTGTACTGAAATGCGGTGTCTGGGGCGGCCACGTAGTCATCGAGCGGCGTGGCCGTGGCGGTGAAGGAACAGGCCAACAGGACAATGAGCGCGGTAAACAGCGGGACAATAACAGCAAGTTTTCGCACGGAATGTTTTCCTATTACGTTGAGTGGACAAAAAAAGAACCGTCTAGCGGACTTCATCTGAAAGGCTGTGCTTTTGCCGCCACGCCTCATAGAGTAGCACAGCGGCGGCGGCGGCGACATTCAAGGATGCAATAGCCCCGGTCATGGGGATGCAGACCCGGCCGTCGCACTTGGCGAGAAGGTCGGGATGGACACCGCGGCCTTCATTGCCCAGCACGAGCGCGGTCGGGTCGGTGAAATTGCACCCGGTGCAGGGGGAACTCCCCTTTTCATCGGCGGCAATGATCTGCGCGCCTGCCTCACGCAAAGCATCGAGGACGGACAGAAGGTCTTCCGCCTCGGCAATGGGAATGCGGTTGACGGCTCCTGCAGAGGCACGGGCCACCATGCTGTTCACCCCTGCCTGGGCCGTGGTTCCCACGAAGATGCCCCTCGCGCCCATGGCCTCTGCGGAACGGACGATCGCACCGAAATTGAAGGTGTCCTGAATCGCATCAAGCACGAGCCACAGCGCGGGCGTTCCGTCGTCCCTTTCCGCATCTTCGCCGCCACGAAGGGTGTCTTCCAGGGAGGCATAAGGAAAAGGACCCATTCGGGCCAGCAGGCCTTGGTGGTCATCGACATGGCCCAGCTCGCGCAGGCGCTCGGAGGAAGCCACGGCGACCTCGGCCCCCTGGGCTTGGGCCAATGCACTCGCGTGCTGAAGAACCTCCTCGGGGAGGCTATCGGCCAGGTACAATTCCATGACGGACCATCGGCCCGCCTCAATCACTTCCAACACGGGATGACGGCCCCAAAGCCAACTGCGCTGGTGTCCCGCCAGAAACCGGCTCTGATTCTTTCGTTTTGATTTTGACATGCGGCTTTCTACCTTGTGTCCTCAGCGCGCGGAGGCCATGGCCTGCATAATCGCCTCGGCCACGCGCACACCGTCCACGGCGGCACTCATGATGCCGCCGGCATAGCCCGCGCCCTCCCCGGCCGGGTAAAGCCCGCGCAGGGTCTCGCTTTCACAGGTTTCTGTGCGCGACAAACGCACGGGAGAGGAGCTGCGCGTCTCCACGCCGGTGAGGACGGCGTCCGCGAGGGCAAAGACCGACAGTTTCTTGCCCAACTGCGGCAGTGCCTCGCGAAAGGCGGCGATGACGTATGAGGGCAGACACTCAGACAAATCGGCGGGCGTCACACCAGGCCTGTAGGACGGTTTCACGCTTCCAAAGCGGGACGACGCACGGCGCGCCAGGAGGTCACCCACCGTTTGCGCCGGTGCAGCGTAGTTGCCACCGCCTACGGCGAAAGCCAGTTCTTCCCATCGGCGTTGGAAAGCAATGCCTGCGAGGGGGTGGCTGTCGCCGAAATCTTCCGGCGTCACGCCCACAAGCAAACCGCTGTTGGCATTGGCCGCATTGCGCGCGAACTGGCTCATTCCGTTGGTTACGACCTGTCCCGGTTCTGAGCTTGTGCCAATCACCTCGCCTCCCGGGCACATGCAGAAGGTGTACACCGATCGGCCGTTTCCGCAGTGTTGCACAAGTCTGTAGTCGGAGGCGCCGAGCCGTGGGTGGCGTGCGGCTTTGCCGTACTGGGCATAATCCACCTTGCGCTGCGGGTGCTCTATGCGCGCCCCTATGGAAAAGGCTTTCTGGACCATGGCGGCACCGCGCCGATGCAACATGTCAAAGGTGTCGCGCGCGCTGTGGCCGATGGCGAGGAGCACATGCCGTGAGAGAATTTCAGCACCATCCTCCAATTGAACCCCGGAAACCGTTCCGGACTCCACCAGAATATCCTGCACTTTGGCGTTGAACCGGACTTCCCCGCCATGGCGGACAATCGCCGCCCTCAAATGCTCCACCACGCGCACAAGATTGTCGGTGCCGATGTGGGGCTTGTGCAGCCAGAGAATCTCCTCGGGGGCGCCTGCGGCCACAAGTTCCTGCAACACTTTGGCGCAGCGGTTCTCGCGTTCCTTAATCTGGGTGGTGAGTTTTCCGTCGGAGAAGGCCCCGGCTCCGCCTTCGCCAAAAAGGGCGTTGGAGGCAGGATTAAGCACGCCTGAGCGCCAGAAAGCATGGACATCGGCGGCGCGCTCTTTGGCGCACTTGCCGCGTTCAAGAAGGATGGGTTCAAAACCGTTTTGGGCCAGCAGCAAGGCACCCAGCAGTCCGCAGGGTCCGGCCCCGATGACCACCGGGCGGTGGGTCAACGGTTTCGGCGGTTGCATGGTGAAGCGGTAGAGGCTGTCCGGGGCGGCAGCCACTTTGCCGCCGAGGGGGACCGCGGGCTCATCGGCCAGGGTAACATCCACGGTGTAGATGAGGGCGATCGCATTGCGCTTGCGGGCATCCACGGACCGGCGCACCACACGGCACTCCCGCAGGTCTTCAGGGGTCGTCCGAAGGATGTACGCAACCCGGGCACGGAGTGCCGCGTCGGGATGGTCGAAAGGAAGGGCAATGTCGCTAATACGAAGCATGAAGATAATCCTGCGCGCCGAAGCGGACCAACGGCGCGCACAGGGCGGACATGAGGGGTATGGGGCCTACTTCAACTGGTCGAGGGGTATGGCCTCATCCTTGAGCATGACCGGAATGTCATCCCGCACGATGTAAAAGTATGCGCCGTCCTCACGGACCAAGCCGCTGTCGGCCCGGTCGGTGACGGATTCTCCGCCCCGGTTCTTGACCGTTCCTGCGTCTATGGCGGCGTTTACACGTGCCAAGAGTGCATCATCCGCGGGATGGACCGGTGTCCGGTTCTCTGGACAGACGAGAATTTCGAGCAGTTCCTGTGAAATCATGGAAGCGGAGGCCCTTCGAGTTATGTTTTGGCCGGTCAGGCCGGTGTGATCTTTCCAAGCAATACCCGGCCGCTGGCGCCCGTGACTTGCGGCACATTTGCTGGCGTACCGCAGAGGGTTTCGTTGCCCAGGATGGCGAAAGCGATAGCCTCGCGCGCATCATAGGAAATGCCGACGCGGTCGCTGATGAATATCTTCACATCGGGTAGCGCCCGGCGCAGCCCCAGCATGACGGCATTGTTCATCGCACCGCCACCGCCCACGATCATGTGGGCCACGTCGTACTTTGGGGTCACATAGCGTTTGTACGCATCGGAGATGCTCTGCACGACCGCCTGTGTGACCGTGGCGACGAGATCCTCGTAGGGATGGTCGCGGCGGTTGGCCAGCGCGTCACGCAGGTACACATCCACGCCGAATCGTTCCCGACCGGTGCTCTTGGGCGGGTCCTTGGCGAAGTAGGGATCACTCAGGAGATATTCAAGGAACTCCTCTATGACCTTGCCCCGAAGGGCCGCCTCACCGTTTTCATCAAACATCCGCAAACCGCGGGAAAGCTGGCGCACGGTGCCGTCGATGACCATGTTGCCCGGGCCGGTGTCAAAGGCAACGATATCCTGAAACTCGGGGGTGGCCACGGTGAGGTTGGCTATACCCCCGATATTGAGGCAAACCATCGTACGGTCTTCACGACGAAACAGGAGCCAGTCGGCATAGGGCACGAGCGGGGCACCCTGCCCGCCTGCCGCCATGTCGCGCACACGAAAATCGGAAACCACGGGAATACCGGATCGGTGCGCAATCACGGCAGGTTCGCCAATTTGCAGCGTGCCAAATCTATCCGTGCCGCATCCGGGGGGGTAATGGCCGATAGTGTGGCCGTGAATGGCCACATAGTCCACTGTAACCTGTTCGTCCTGGGCGATGTCGACCATGGTCAGCACTGCCTCAGCCATGCGGTCGCCCAATTCAAAGTTCAACAGGCACACTTCCTTGGACGACATATGCTCCGTAAGAAGACGGTTCCGCAGTTCCTGCTCATAGGGAAAGGTCTGGTGCGCAATGAGTTTCATGGCCAAGCCGGGGCCGGTGCCCTTAATCCGCACCAATGCCGCATCGATCCCGTCGCATGAAGTGCCGGACATCAGGCCAATGCCATAGCGCACCCGCCTGTTTTGTATTTCATCAAGGTTCATATAGATAACTTCTCCAGTTCAACCCCCGCAGCATGGTGCGCAACCATTGTCGGATAAGCCAAACCGCGTTCGGCCATTAGCCGGGTGCCCTGACGGCAAGAAACCTTACCGCACCCGCCGTCAACGTAGCAAAGGGCGCAAACAGCCGCGTTACTGTCGTCATCTTCCAAGTTGATTATAAACATTGCAGTGGGTGATCCGCCAATTCCGCGAGAAATCGGCAACAATCCAAGCGTGAATTTCTGGAATCGGCATCAATTTAGGATTGCCCACACCGTGTGCCTCGAATTAGAAAGATGTGAATCCACCAATATTCTAACTTTACTCTATTATCTTGTCAGTTTGACGTTTTGTCAACTTATTTTTAGCAAATGGCTTTTGCCCAACCTCTGCTGCATTCCCCAAAGTTGGAGGTTCATACACCGAAACTATTGGCACTGAACTCATACTAAGTGGGGCATGGACATTTACGCAAAGTTCAGAATAGTGACGCACTGCCCATGCGAGACAAAAGTATAAGTGCGCTTACGGCGTTATATGTGTGTTATTAGAGTTATGTACAGGCGAAAATAACCGACTTAAGTCGGCCACCGCCCTCCTCCAGCAGTTTCCTGGCTGCGCAGGCATCAACCTGCCGTAACGCCATAACTATGGCCGTGGGAATGGACCAGTCGGCTGAAGCCAATAGCGCCCCGGCTTTTTCCTGTCCAGTTCCCGCTATGGAGTCCACAATTCTGGCAGCCCGAAGCCGCAGTTTGGCGTTCGAAGGTTTCATTTCCACCATCAGGCCCTGATAAACATAGCCTGACAAGGCCATGGCGCCGGTGGAAATGATGTTCAGCACCATTTTTGTGGCCGTGCCCGCTCGAAGACGTGTCGAACCGGTCAGCGCTTCCGGGCCGGTGGCAAGGCAGATCATGATATCGGCCCTTGCGGAAGGCGATGGATTGCAACACACGAAGGCGGTGGTGGAACCGCATTCCTTGGCACGTTCCAAGGCGGCGCCGACATAGGGCGTGGAACCGGACGCCGCAATCCCGACAATGAAGTCCTTGGGGGTCGGCTGAAGTGCATCCAAATCGGCCACACCGGCCGCACAATTGTCCTCTTCACCCTCAATGCTCTGTCGAAGGGCGGTTTCGCCTCCTGCGATGAGCCCTATAACCCGGTCGGGCGGAACGCCAAAGGTCGGCGGACATTCAGAGGCATCAAGCACGCCTAGGCGTCCGCTGGTTCCGGCACCCAGATAGACTATGCGTCCACCATTCGAGATGGCCTTTGCTGCCGCGTTCACCGCCTGGCTGATGACAGATTCCTGAGCGGCCAATACGGCGGGCAGCGAGGCATCCAGCCGGTTCATCAGGCGAACAATTCCGAGGGCATCCAGTTGGTCCAGGGTCTGCGTAACAGCAAGTTTCGTTTCTGTGGGCGACGAGAGTGCTCTCGAGAACCCTTCAGCGGCTGGTTCCCAAATGTAAGCCCAGTCAACCTTGGGAGGGGCTTCAGAGAAAGCCGCGTACACCGCTTGGTGGCCCACCTGTCTGCATTCCACGAATTGGGCCTCGATATACTGGTCCACAGATTCACGGAAAGCGGCCCGGAAGTGCTCGCACTCGGTTAGGAGGGAACCATGGAGGAACAACCGTGCCCCTTCGCCCAGTTGGAGCCGTTCAACGGCCGCCACAGCCTGTGCAGCGAGCCTTCTGGCCTGATCGTCCAGACAGGCGCGGGCGACGAAATCTCCGGCATCGGCCACGGCGGCAACCGTACGGGCCAAAGCCGCCACGGCACGCTTGTCTGCCGAACCGGACCAGAGCACGAATTCCTCGAAACTGTTCAGTCCGGCCGCCGGTGGCAATTGTTCAAGCAACCCGGTATCGGGCCCGAGCCCATCCACCATCGCGGCGCAGGCGCGCAGGGCTTCCACAGCCACCCGGTAAGCGCTGCCGTCGTCGCCAAAGAGGGCACCGCGCCCGCCAATGCGCAACACTTTGGCTTGGCGGTTCTTCGCTATCACGGAAGAACCGGTTCCGGCGATTACCAGCACGCCGCTGCCTGGACCGGCGTTCGCAAAGAGAATGGGATGCAAGTCCGTGGTTACGTGGACGCTGGCCGCACCCAAAGCATGGCCAACGCTTTCCGCCATGGAAGCCTGCACTGTCGGCGAACCGGCGCCGGCCAGGCCCGCCCATAGCTGCACCGGACCACTCTCCTGCCCGGCCAGAACTCGTCGTGCAAGTTCCACAAGTGTCAGTGCGGCCGTTTCGGGACTGGATGCCACGGGGTTGCTGGGCCCTGACTCCGCCTCGGCGAGCAAGGTGCCGTCGTCGGCATACAGACCGGCCCGCGTGTGGGTGGCACCGCCCTCCATGGCGACTATCATACTATATGCTCCTCATAGCTCAAATGGGCTTTCCGGGGGTTCCGGCTTGGGCTCGGGTTTGGGTTCCGGCTCAGCGCATTTGATTTGCAGTAGAGGAATGTTACGTTGCCATTCTTCCCTGTCAACATGGCCGCGGAAAAGGAAACCGGCAACACGCTCCCCCCCCTCTTCGGCGCAGCGCCGTGCGACAATGCTTACTTGGCTGTGGAGCGTCGAAGGCTGCTCCGATTCACCCAAGACCAGGAGGGGGGTCTGGTAACCAAGGAGTGCGGACATGGCCTCGTCAAAACGTGCGGCATTTCTGTGGGCGCTTCTCAGTGAAATGCGCGTACCCTGTTCGTCCAGCGTGGTGACCCACTCGCGGATCCATTGTCCGGGAGAGAAACCCGCCGTCACCACACCGCCCCAAGAGGCGAGGGCAAAATCAAAAGCCTCCCTGCCGCACAGGTCACGAAGACGGTCGGCCATGCGGTGGCTAAGACGGTGTTCCAGGCGGCGCGCGGCGCGCAGGTCCCAGGGACTGTCGATGTCGGCAGGCTCTGCTGAAAAGACACGCACCGAAAGGCCGACATTGGCATCGGATCGGGCGGAACGCAGGGCTGCGGAGGAGTCCCGATGGGCGCAGACCATCTGGGTAGAAGCGTTTCTGTAGCCGGTAAGACCCTTCTCATGGTAGGTCCGTGTCAGGCCGTATTCCGGTTCAGAGATGGGAACCCACCATTGGCAGAAGGGTGCGAGGATGTCGGCCACTTGGACGGCATAGGCAGTGAACTGCTCTGCCGCCTTAGAAGAGGCCCAGCCGCCCTGTGACTCGAACCAGCGCGGGATAGTCCCGTCCGAGAGGACACAGACAGGTTCCATGCCCGCAGTCTGCAAGGCTTCCAACACACTTCGGCAGCGTGTCAACGCATTGGAGTCGAACTGCCCGGCCTGGTATTCGATGGTTGCCCAAGGGAGCGTGACGAGAGCCGCGCCATGGCCGAGTTCTCGCATGGCCTCGATATGGGGGGCGGACTTTCCGACCTCCAGACAATTGTCTGGCAATGCAGCGCCTATCAACAGCTTGCGGGTAGTACCGTTCATCACCTTGCCTGCGCACCGATAATCAAAACACCTGACCTCCATACCGAGCGGTTGGAGGCTTTTCACAAAGCTATGTTAGCATGGCTGCCCTGTGATCCTGAAAATTACCTTTGGTTACTGAAGCTCAGGACGGAACGGATGGGATTCTCTTTCAAAGCTCAAGCAGTTAGCGACCTTGCCGTGGCGTTGCTCGCCCTTCAGCAAACGCCGGGGACCGGTGTAAAAACGCTGAACCGGCTGCTGACGTCCGCGCGAGAGACGGGGCTTGACCTGGCCGCCGCGCTGGGCACCCCAGTTCATCCCCATCCTTTCGACCCGCGCCTCGCTGAACTTGTTGGGGCGTGCGGCCGGGAACACGTCTCAACGGCGCGGGAACTGGTCCGCACCTGCGTGGAGCACGAGGTTGGCATTATTGCACGAGGTGAGGAGGGATACCCGGATGCTTTGGGACATTATTTGGAGGACGAGGCTCCCCCGGTGATGTTTCTGCTCGGAGACTCATCCCTCCTGCTGTATCACGCCGGGGCCGTGGTGGGAACGCGCACCCCCACCACGCACGGTATTGCACTGGCGCAGAAATGCGCCGGCCTTCTCACGGCAGAGAATGCCGTGGTGGTGAGCGGCGGGGCACAGGGCGTGGACACGGCGGCGCATGATGAAACACTCGCTCAGTTTGGGCGGACGGTAATTGTGCTGCCGGAGGGGATTCTGCACCATACCACGCCTCCCGCATGGGCCGAGGCAATACGCAACGGTTCGGCACTTCTCTTGTCCGAAGTCCATCCCTTCCAACCCTGGCGCACTTTTGCCGCTGTGGGCCGGAACCGGCTCATTGCAGCGTTGGCACGGATGATCTGCGTGCTTGAGCCGCGAAAGATGGGGGGCAGTATCGCCACCGCCCGCCACGGCATTGCCCAGCACAAGCCCGTGTTCCTCTCCCCCGCTTCCGCGCTGCCGTCGGGGTTGCGGGCTTCCGTGCGGCCCATTATCAAGGCGGGGAAGCTTGACTCGTCGGGCATGGTGGAGGCGTTGCACAGGAAGCCGCAGGAACCGCCGCGAAATATGATGCTGTTCTGAGGGGGACAGATGGCAACCTTGTCTGTGGGAAATGGTGCGTTGCGTTTTGCTTCGCAAAACTCCGCGCACCCTACGAACGCAATGCTTATTTCTCAGCGGTGGCTTCTATTTCGAGCTTTGTTCCTTCTTTCCGGCGCAGGGGTTCGGGCAGCGAAATACAAATATTGGAGCCGGTCATGACTGCTCTTGCTGGAATGCTGTGGTCACCCACGCGGACCGTGACACCCGGCCAGTCGCTACCCGCGGAAAGGTTGATGGTGTTCAGGGTAAGTATTCCATAACGCAGGTCGATGGTTGCCTGAACCTTGCCTTCGCTCCGCTTTTGGGAGAACACACCCCAGCCCTCGGCCGTTGTGAAGAAACTGCGGTGGTCATCGGGCTTCCAGTTCGGCTTGAACGTGATGTTTCCATCAGGGCCGTTGTACCCGAAACCCTGGCAGGCGGTGAGCAACGACCAGGAACTCATGGCGCGGGCGTAGAACTTGCCGCATTCATCGTCGCCGAAGGGATTGCCGCTGTAGCCCCAGGATGCCGTGTCTCCTTCGGTGAGGCCGCTCCGGCGGCGGCCGTCGTAGCGCTCGTACACGGCGCGGGCGACGGCGAGGCCCTCCTGCAGGAGCCCGGCATGGATCATCATCGCGGCGGCGGAATACTCGAAGCCCGTCATAACCTCATCGCCGTAGAAAATGCGGTGGTCGTCCGCCGGTCTTCCCCCCTTGGGCCAGCATATCATCTGCAATCCCGCGTCGGGGTCGTCGGCAAACTTTCGGGGCAACTGCGGAACGCCGTAGAACGAGGCGCGGAAGTTGTGCTGGAAGAGCGCGTTCATGGCGGACCGTATATGGTCTTCAGGATAGTATCGGTCCAGCCCGGTCTGGCACGCCCACCACTGGCCAATCAACTGGTCGATGGCGCAGCCGTCGTTGTAGTCCTTGCGCGCTTCAGTATCGGGCTTTTGAATGTAGTATTCGCCATTGAAGAGCGTCTCGTCCTGCAATTTGGCGCCGGAGCCGCGAATTTTATCGTAGCGCGCGGCCAAATCATTCTCCCCTTCGAGACGGGCCAATTCGGCGCAGGCGTTGAGTGAGGCAAGGTAGAGGGAGCCCATCCACGTGGTGCTACCGCCGAGCGCGTCATCAAGCGTGTTCCACTGGCGACCGGCCAACACACCGTCTTCATCGGCATCCCAGGCGTTTATCGCGTACTCCATGGCACGTTTAATCCCGGGCCAATTTCCGTCCATCCATTTGCGGTCCGCACTGGTTTGATATTCGCGCCAGGCATTGAGGATGGTGCCAAACTGCCCGTCCGTGGCGGGGAAGGTCTTGGGGATGTGCCGATGGGGCACGCCGCCATCGGCATACTGGTGTTGGAAATCTTCCTCACGCATCAGGCGGCCCAACTCGGGGAAAAGGCGCGCATGGGCCTGCGCATAGTGCCAAACGTGGGTGCAGTTCCCCTCGCAGCAGCCCCTCTTGCCGCCGCAGCCCTCGAAGCCGCCGAAATAGCCGTCCCGGGCCCAGAAACAGGTGCGCGCGCGGAGGATGGCCACCTGCGAGGAAACGCGGTCGATAAGCCAGTGCGGCAAATTGGAGTCGTAAAGCGCGTCATGGTAGCGCCGGGTCTTTTCCGTGAGTTCGGTCAGGCGCGTGCAAAGTTCACGGGCCGTGTCCATCGCGGTGGGCCAAATCACGGCGTAGTGATTGCCCTCCCCTCCCCAACCGGGCATGCCGTTGGTCACGTTGGGGAAGTTCCAAGTCAGCACAAAGCTGACCGTGCGCTTCTCACCGGGCTTGAGCGTGAAGGGTGCCGCAAGGGCGCCGTTGATCGTCTTTCCCTTCTCGGCAGCCTTTGCCTCCACGGGACCGGACAGGGCACCCAAGGCGCTGAACTCCGCCTGTAACGCGGTTGACGATTCCCAAGCGGCCATCCCGCCCATTTCAACGCCCACACCCGCGAGGGTCATGGAACCATATCCTGGCGCGTCTTTGGGAAGGGACGAGGTCATTTCCAAGTAGGTTGAACCGTCCTCCTGAAAGATGGTGTTGGAATTGCCTTCATAGTGCTCATCTATGCCGGGCTCCTTGCCGGTCCGGCCTGAGATGCCAACGGCATTGCGCGCGCTGGCGAGCAGGGACAGTTCGGCCGGATGGTCGCTGCTGTTTAGCACGGTAATGCTAAAGACGGCACAGGGAATGGCTGAATCGCGCAGGTCCATGGGAATCAGCGGGGAAAAGACCTCCATGCTTGCCTTGACAGGGACAAGCTCGTCAGAAAAGTCGTACCAACCGAAGGGGTACTCGCCTCGGAAGCTGAGCGACTGCATGGGAGCGAAGGAAGCGACGGCCTCCGTCTGCAAGGCGCGCACGACGGGCTCACCTTCCTGCTTCACTCGAAGGGCAAAAAAAGTGTCGGGCAGCGCCACTTCTTGGTGGTTGTTGAAAATCTGCCAGATGGCGGGACGGGCTTTGCCATCCATCTGGATGCACCCGGCAGCAATGCCACCCACGGGCAGGCTGATGGCTCCAAGATATTCATCGGAATAGACCTTGCTCTCGCCCAGCGCGTAGAGAGTGTCTTCCGACAAAAGTTCGGCCCGACGTTTCACTTCGTATTCCTGGTGTACCTGCTTTTCGCGGGCAAGCCGGTCTTCCCGCATCTTCGCGCGCTTGTCCAGTGATTCGGTCGGAACGGGGGAAAGAACCAGTTCCCCGGGAATATTGATCTCATCGAGGGAGATATTCCCCCAGGAACCCTTGGCCGCATCGACAAGGACCAAATAGGCCGTTTTGCCCCCATACTCGGTTACATCCCATTCGATAGGGGTCATGGCTTCGGCGTTGGTGCCGGAAGCCGTGCGCAGTTCATGCCCATCGGGCGCGCACAGGGAAACATAGGTGTCCGGGCCGGAGCCTCCCCCCACCATCAGGGTGAGCTTGGATCCGCAAAGGCGGAACATGGGCGAAACCACCACGCCGGTCATGGCATCGTCATATCCGCAGTCGGGCAACTCGGTCGTGCTGAGGTAATACTTGCCCTGTTTTGGGTAGGGCTTGTTCGGCGCATTTCGAGACATTTCCCGGTCGCTGACCAGCTTGCCGAACCTGCCATCGCCCAGGACCCACCCCTGGAGGTCGCCGCTTTCAAAATCGTAGTGAAGGATGCTCTGGGAACAGCAGGAGCTGCCTGCGCAGCAGGACTCCGCCCCACGGGCCGGCGTGATGGAAGTCAAGGCAATAAACGCGGCCATTGCGGCGAAGCCCACAGAGCTGATCATTTTCATGTCGAAAATCCTTAGAGGCTGTTTCGTTGTACGCCCCGTGAAATGTAGCACAGTTCCCCGTCTATTGTCGCGATACTGGGAGCGCC